>VHCJ01000019.1 GCA_016871755.1 Verrucomicrobiota bacterium
TGAAGCTCCACTTCCGCAATGCCAAGCTCTATTCCTTCCAGTTCCGCTAGGTCGGGCGCACGGTATCCGAACCGACTCCGCGCCGTGGCTTGCCTGCTGCTGCTTGCCGCCCTCGGCCCGATCACCCGCGCTGAGGAACGGCGTGCGCGCCTGCTGTTCGACGAGTATTACCAGATTGATCCCGGGACGGCCGCGTTCTCCCAAGGCGTCGCGCTCGACGGCAGGAACCGCGGTCTGACCTATCATTACTCGCCAGGCGTGAACGCCCTGCCCAACGGCACCTTTACGTTCGCCCACGTGATCGCGGACCGCTTCCGCCTTGAGACCTCGCGCGAGCCGATCAGCGAGACACTCCTGCGCTCCACCGACGCGTACATGCTGGTGTCACCGATCAAGCCGGAATTCGGCGGACGCGCCGCGCTGACCACTCGCGACGCCGACCTGCTCGAGGCCTTCGTGGCCCGCGGCGGCATGCTCGTCCTCATCCTCAACAGCTCCTCGCCCCAGCGCAACCCCCTCGACTGGGAGGGTGTCAACCGCGTGGCCGCGCGCTTTGGCGTTGAGTTTCTCCATGAGGCCACCGGCACCCTCTCAGTCCCGATTGCGCCGGACGATCCCGCCTTCGACGGCGTGGATGCCTTCATTTACGGCAATGGTACCACCCTCCGCGTCTCTGCCGCCGCCGGCACTCCGCACCTCCTGATCCGCGATCCGCGCGAAGGTGACCATGCGCCGATCGGCGTGATCGTGTCCCACGGCCGGGGCCGCGTCCTGGCCTTCGGCGACGGCGGAACCTTCGGCAACGCCCATTTGTTCCGTTCCGACCTCGCCCACGCCCGCGCGGTGCGGCAGATGATGGAGGCCCTGCTACCCAACGGTCCGGTCCCCGCCTATGGCTGGAAGGCCGGCCAACGGCTGAAGGTGCGCCTGTCGCACGAGCAGACGGTATCCGGCTATCCGCATCGCAATCGCCTTCTCGGCCTGCCCGTCGCCGCCGGCAGCGGGCGCATCGTCGCCGAGCCGCGCGATGTCGATCTCGCTGGGTTCGCGGACAAGGAGGAACGGAAGTCGATGGCGCGCTACCTGACCTCCCTGCACCGCGACACGACCACCCTCACGCTCGTCCTCGGTGAACGGGCCCGCGACGGCAAGTCCCACGCCGTGGAATGGAAGGCTGACGACGGAAAGACGTCGCTGGCGGCCCGCCTTCTGCCGGGCGGTCGCACCGTGGACCTCTCCCCCGGCGCCAGCGCGCTCGCGACGTGGCAGTGGGCCCTGAGCGGTGAACTGCTCCTCGGTTCACTGCGCCCGTGGGCGCGGCCCGGCGACGTCTGGCCCGTGACCGCCCCCGCCGCACTGCCTCACGCCCAACTGCACCCGGTCCCCACTCTGCGTCCGGCCAGCGGCACCCTGCGGTTCGATGGAGAGGTCGAACGCGACGGCGTGCCCTGCTACCTCTTCACCCGGACCCTGTCGCTGGAGGGCCGCGACGCGAGACTCGATGACTTCGTGCTGCCCGAGGTCAGTTCCCGGCTCGGCAACGGCGGCGTCGAAATGCTCTCGTGGGGAACGCTGCTCGTGACGCAGTACTGGATCCGACGCGACACTCTCCTCCCGCTCCGCACGGAGTTACGCGCCAGCGGTGCGCTCTGGTGGTTCGACCGGGATTTCCCCCGCCGCTACGAAGGCACGCATGACTGGCGCAACTTCGAGACGTGGAGGAACGTCAACTTCGTCGCCACCTTCGGCCGACTCCTTGTCGCCGACTTCGCCGTCGAGTAGCCCCAGCCGAATGCGCGTCGGTCGTTCCGTCGCTTGACCTCCACGCCACCCGCCGAGGCCCGCCACGGCAAGGGATCCGGACCACCGGCACCAATAGTGCCTCCACCGCTGCTGAAATACAGACTCGCCGCACCATCGCGGGCTGAAACCAGCGTCGCTACCGCTTTCGGGTATCCAGTCTCCATGAGCACACCAAATACTTCATCTTCCTTGTGCGCGCCCGCGAGTTCTGCGCTGAGGGATAACGCCTGCGAACGGAGATCGTCGTAGATGGGAACGGTCTTGTAACGCGGCGTCGCGTCCGCGCCACCAAAGAGCCGAGAGAACGAGGAGAACAATGCTGCCATGATTAAGAACGTTCGCATGCGAGGTTTTGGCTAACGTCAGCGACCGCGCCCCCGCCCGCACAACGAAAAACAGGGCAGGTGACGGAGGCATCTGGCGGCGAGGGTGCCGCAGGCGCCGGTCCACGCCGCCCGCTCAACGGAAGAGGTTGTACTTGAGGATCGCATAAAGGGCGCGAACGCCGTCCTTCCAGCCGATCTTCTTCCCTTCCGCATAAGTGCGCCCGTAGTAACTGATGCCCACTTCGTAGATCGCACAGTTCAGCTTCGCCACCTTCGCCGTGATCTCCGGCTCGAACCCGAAGCGGTCCTCCTCCAACCGAATGCGCTGCAGGATGTCCCGACGGAAGACCTTGTAGCAGGTCTCCATGTCGGTGAGATTCAGGTTCGTCGCCATGTTGGAGACGAGCGTGAGGAACTTGTTTCCCACCATGTGCCAGAAGTAGACGACGCGGTGCGCCTCGCCGCCGGCGAAGCGGGAGCCAAACACCACGTCGGCCCGCCCCTCGACGATGGGCTTGAGCAACCGCGGATACTCCGCCGGGTCGTACTCAAGGTCGGCATCCTGCACGATCACCACGTCTCCGGTCGCTTCCGCAAAGCCCGTCCGCAACGCCGCCCCTTTCCCGCGGTTCACCGGGTGATAAATCACGCGATCGACCAGGGGCTCGATCTCCGCGCGCAGCAACGCCTGGGTACCGTCGGTCGAGCAATCATCGACGATGATGATCTCCTTGCGCTCCACGGGCGCGGCCCGCACGCGATCCACCACCGCGCGCAGGGTGGCCACCTCATTGTAGCAGGGGATCACGATGCTGAGCTTCATGGGCGGATGGGCAGGCCGACGTTGGCGGGCCCGCGCGCCGGGCGCGAGCCTCTTCCCGCCGATCCGGGCGCCCTCGCCAACCTCGTTCCCGCAGCGGGCTTGGTCGCGGAGAAACCGATTGCGCCGACGACCGCCCTGTCCGCATGCTCGAGGGATGAGCGTGCTTGAGGCCGTCCTGCGGCGCTTTCGCTTCGTGCGCCGCCTGGAGCGCCGCGCGGAGGCGGCGGAGCGCGCCCTCGCCGAGGCCGGGGTCGCATTCCCGCCCGGACACTTCTACTCGCCGCTTCCGTCCCGGGCCGAGATCGCGCGCGCGTTCGCCGAGGCCCCAGGCGAGCCGCCGTTCGCCGCCGTCGACCTGCGGGGGGCCGAGCAGGACGCGCTGCTCGATCGCTTCGCGCAGTTCTACCACGAACAGCCCTTCCCCGAGCACCCGCGCGCCGGCTGGCGCTTCCATCTCCGCAATCCGTCCTACGGCTGCTTCGATGCGATCATGCTCTGGGCGATGCTGCGCACGCTCGGCTCACGTCGCGTCATCGAGGTCGGCTCCGGCTTCAGTTCCGCCGCCATGCTCGACCTCAACGAGCACGTGTTCGGCCGCCGCATGGCACTCACGTTCATCGACCCCGACATGGCCCGGCTCCGCCCCCTGCTCAAGCCGGAGGATCTCGGTGGAGTCACCCTGCGGGAACAGCGGGTGCAGGAGGTGCCGCTCGAGGTCTTCGATGCGCTGGTCGACGGCGACGTGCTGTTCATCGACTCGTCGCACGTCAGCAAGATCGGGAGCGACGTGAACCATCTCTTCTTCCGCGTCCTGCCCCGGCTCGCCCCCGGCGTCCGGGTGCACGTGCACGATGTCGCGGGCAACTTCGACTACCCGCGGGAGTGGCTCGAGGAGGGCCGCGCGTGGAACGAGCAGTACCTCCTCCGCGCGTTCCTGATGTACAACCGGGACTTCGCCGTCGAGTTGTTCACCGGCTGGCTCTTCAACCGTCGCCACGCCTTCCTGCAGGAGCGCCTGCCCCTCTGCGCCGAGGGCGGCGGGGGGCAGATCTGGCTCCGGCGGACGGCGGTGGCGGCGACCGCTTAGCCGCAACCCAGCAGCCGGAGGCGGAGTGGCGAGCTACGAGGGCGAACGCATTTAAGAGGCGAACGATCGAGGATTCCACGGAGGGTATTTCGACGGGAGAGAGCCCCTGCAAGGTGCCGCCCGATCGCCTCGATGCGACCCGCTCGACGGCACGTCTACGGCTTGGTTCAAGGCAGCAGGCGGATGCGAATGTTCCGGTAATGGATCTGGCTCTCCGGGTCGTGTCCCTGCAGCGCGATCGTCCCGGAGCCGATCAATCGCCCGACGTAAGCCCCTTCCCGGACCGGCTTCTCCTCTTCGGTGTAGTCGGTGATGAGGCGGTCGTTGACCCAGGTGCGGATGCGCTTGCCCTCGACCTTCACGCGCAGCGCGAACCACTCGTTGTCCTTCGCGACGGCGTCGAAGTTGTCCCTGATACCGTAAAGACCGGCGGTGCGCTTCGGGTCCTTGTGCGAGTTATTGACCTGCACCTCATACCCCTTCGAGGGCCAACCCGTGGGCTGGAAGGCGGTGTGGAAGTAGACACCGGAGTTGCCTTTGGGGAAGGTCTTCACGTCAAGCTTCAGCTCGAAGCTCCGGAAGGTGTGTCCGCCGACAGGTCCTTCGTAGAACAGGTGCGCCCGCGGGCCGAGCACCACGATACAGCCGTCCTTCACCGAGAAAGTCGCCGTTGCCTCGCTCGCGCGCCAGCCGTTCAGGCTCTTGCCGTCAAAGAGGAGTTGCCAGCCCTCCGCGGCTTCCGCCGAGGTGAGTTGGTTTTGCGCCGAGGCCGTGGAGAAAAGGCCCGCCGCGAGGAGCAGGCCAACGAGGAAGGGGATTCGTTTCATGCGCGGAGAGATTGAGGCAGCACCCCGGCAGCGGCGAGCCAATTGACGACCCGCGCCGACCCGGAGGCTGCGGTTGCCGCGACGCACCACCCCGACTGCGCCGTTGCGGCGCACCCGAACGGACGGCTGCTCCAGCGGCCGCGCGACTCCGCCGGCTGCGACACCGCCCACCCGAAGCAAGGACCAAACGGGGCGGGCCAGACATCGCGCCCTCCCGGGCGCTTCACTCCACGCGCAACCCCTCGTTGTCGGCGGTCAAGGCCCGCGCCACCGAAGCGAGGCCGGCCTGCCGGAACGCGGCGGTCATCGCCGCCGAAACCGCCTCCACCTCCGCACGCCGGCACACGCAGAGCACGCTCGAACCGCTGCCGCTCAGCCAACCCGTGAGGGCCCCGGCCGCGCATCCGGCATCGATCGCCGCGCGCGCCCCCGGAATCGAGGGCAGTCGGTAGGGCTCATGCATGAAGTCGCCCACCGCGTGACGCAGGCGGTCGAAGTCGCCCGTCGCGAACGCCGCCACGAGATAGCTGGCGCTGTTGATGCTGCGGACCGAGTCGAAGTACGGCAGCATCGCCGGAAGCACTCCCCGCGCCGCCTTGGTCAGCATTTCCGACTCCGGCGAGACGACCACGAACACGAGCTCGGGCGGGATCACCACGCGGATGGTGTCGACGTAAGCCCCGCTCCGGGGATCACAGCGCGACACGCAGAACCCGCCGAGGATGCCCGCCGACGCATTGTCCGGGTGTCCCTCCAGCGCCGCGGCCAGCGCGACCAAGCGCTCCCGCGGGAGGCCGGCGCCACGGAGAACGTTGAGGCCAGCCAGGACGCCGGCGATCACGGTGACGCTCGATCCAAGGCCGCGCGCCGGAGGTACGTCCCCCTCAACGCGAAACGAGAAACCCTCCGGAGCGAGCCCCGACGCCGCCAGGAACGCCGCCGCGGTCTCGGCCACCATCTCCGCCGCCCGCGCGTCGGCGGGACGCTCGGGCTGCGGTACGGAGCCCGGAATCCGGGTCAGCGTCACCCGGTTGTGCACCGAGAGCGCCAGACCCAGCGTGTCGAAGCCGGCACCGCAGTTCGACGTGGTGCCGGGAACTCGGACGGTGACGGAGGCGGGGAAGGAAACGGTCATCAGCGACGGAGCTTGAAGGCCTTCTTGATCTCGAGGGCATCGGACCGCGCACGCAAGTCGTCACGCTTGTCGTGCAGCTTCTTGCCTGTGCACAGCGCCACCTCGACCTTCACCAGCGCGTCCTTGAAGTACATCCGCAGCGGCACCAAGGCGCGGCCACCGGTGCTCAGCGCCTGCGCGATCTTGCGGATCTGGTGCCGGTGCAGGAGCAGCTTGCGGACGCGCCGCGCGTCGTGATTGAGCCGATTGCCGAAGGCGTACTCCTCGATGTAGGCATTGTGCAGCCAGAGTTCGCCGCGCTCAAACCGGCCGAAGGCGTCATTGATCTGCGCCCGGCCCGCCCGGACCGATTTCACCTCGGTGCCCTTCAGCTCGACTCCGGCCTCGAAGCGCTCATCAACGGTGAAGTCGCGCAGCGCCTTGGCGTTCCGGATTTCGGTGATCCGGGGAGCTTGGTCTTTCTTGCGAGTGGCCATCGCGGAACGGGGAAAGGGAGAAAACCGGACCCGACCCGCCGCGCGACCCGGGAGCAACCCGCGGCCGCACCCGCGGCCGGAGCACCTCCCCGCATCAGGCCGACTTGGCCGTGCCCAACTCGAAGCTGATCTTGCCCTCAATCACCTCGCGCAACGCGATATCCTCAGGAGCGAGCTTCTCCAGCGACTCCACAAGCGGACGGTTGCCACGCTTCAACTGCTTCACGCGCCGCGAAACGACATTGATCAGGATGTTCGGGTCGGGAATCGTCTTGAGCGCTTCCTTGATGTAATCGTCTCTCATGGGCAGGCGGAACGGGGGCGTGGAAAACCTCCCACTACGAGGCCACCACCCCACGGCGTCAAGGCGGGATTTCCCTGCCGGGCCTACTCCCTCGTCTCGGAAGGATAACTTCCTTCGCAAATTTCTGAATAAGAAAAGGAAGCGTCAGCAAAACCTTCGCGATCACCAAGCCGATTGCCGGCACCCGGTCGATCTGTTCTCGTCCTCCTCATGAACTGCCGACTCCCGTTTCTCCGCCGCCTCCCCCTCTTCGTGTTGTTTCTGGGTCTGGGCGTGGCCGCCTCCGCCGTCGCCGCTCCGAGTTCCGAAGACAGCGCGGCGAAGAAAGGTGCCGTAAACCAGAAAGGGAAGCCGGCCCCGGTCGAACGGGCCGGGTCGAGCTTTGAAGGCCGCATCCGGATGAAGGTGACCTCGGGACGCGACACGACCGAGATGCAGTATGCGATGAAGGGCGCCAAGATGCGAATCGACGCGGGCCCTGCCGACGAGCGGATGGCGAGCATCGTTGATCTGCAGACGAAGCAGATGCTGATGCTCATCGACTCGGAAAAGATGTACATGGTGATGAAGATGCCGGAGGCACCGCAGGGGAAGGCCGAGAAGGAGGAAGGCACGATCGAGAAGACCTCCGAGACCGCCGTGATCGCCGGCTACACGGCGACGAAGTACCTCGTGCGCAGCAAGGACTCCAAGGAGCCGATCGAGGTCTGGGCCACCGAGGATCTTGGTGCGTTCTTCAATCCGGATTCGTTCGGCGGACCCTTCGGCGGGAAGTCCAAGCCGCCCGTCTGGGAGTCGCTGCTGCGAAACAAGGGCTTCTTCCCACTCCGCACGATCATCCGCGAAAAGCGCACCGAGACCCGCATGGAGGTCGTCGCCGTGGAAAAGGCCAGCCTTCCGGACTCGCTCTTCACTCCGCCGGCAGGCTACACGCGCATGGAGATGCCGGGCATGGGCGGTCTGATCCCCGGACTGCTCAAGCCGTAAGCGGCGGCGCTCCGCCGGGTGTGCCGAGCGGGTTCGATCCTTGCCGCAGGTCCGCGTCGCAAGGGTCAGGGCAGCACGTAGAGTTCAATGAGGCCCTCACCCGTCGCGCCGGACACTCCGGACAGGTGCACGGTGTAGGACGATCCGGCTTCCATCTGAACCTCCAGCGCGGCGTCGCGACTGCCGGCGGCAAGCGGAAATGCCCCGGCTTGGGTGAAGCGCTCCGCCAGCGAAGCGGGCCAGTTGTCGTTCGCGGCAAGGAGGGATGAACCACGGAACACGGCGATCTGCGGATCGCTCAGAGCGCCCGCCACGCCAAAGCCCGCAAGACCCGGCCCGATGCCGCGGATGAGCAAGCGGAGCGAACCGGATCCTTCGACCACGAACCCGGCGATGAGGATGTCATCCCCCACCCCGACGCGATGCCGGGCCGAGAGGTTGCGCCACGGGCGTGCCGGGTCTCCCGCCGAGGCATACGCCTCCAGAAGCACGGTCCCCTTGGCGGTACCACCTACGATCTGGGCGGTGATGCCGCCGCGCACCGTCTCCAACAACGCCGCATCCCGGCTCCCCGCGGGCCAGCCAAACGCCCCAAGACGGGCGAACTCCGCCGCCAGCGCGGGTTCCCAGGTGTCGTTCAGCTCCGACGGTTGCGTTTCCCCCGCCGGCACGAGCGCGATCGAAGGATCCGGCACCCCCACCAAGCCGAACGCCGCCAGCGCCGGCCCCGCAGCACGGAAGAGAAACCGCTTGCCACCGCCCGCCACCGTCGTTCCCGCAATGAGCGTCTGCCCCGGCGCGAGACCCGCCCGCACCGAAAGATTGCTCAGCCTCGCGGAGGCCATCTCCACCGGCGTCAACAACACCTCCAGACGCGTATAGTAAAGGGTGGTGAGACCCTCGAACCCGGAGTCCGTCCCAAAGGTCAACCACAGCGCGCCCGCCTCGTCCGTGGTCACCCATTCACCGTCCACCGTCGAGGAGCGCGTGACCCGCTGGTAACCGCTCGTTCCGGCGGGCGTCGCGACCGTGCCCAGCCCCACGAGATCAACACCGCTGCGGCTCTGGTTGGATTTGTCCAGACTGAGCCGCCACCAGCCGTCGCGGTCCTCGACCCTCTGCGGCTCCGCCACGGTGGCCCCCACTTTCACAAAGACGCCGTCGGCCGGTGAACCGCCGATGCCGACCGACCCGGAGGGCGCATCCGAGGCGAACTCAACGACGAAGCGGGCACGGTAGGCCGTCCGGGGGGCAAGCCCGGTGACCCGGCGACTCCAGTACATGAAGAGATCGTCGCTGCGATTTTGCCCCGAGATCATCAGCGCCGGAGCGCCCCCGAGGCTCGCAGGACGCGGGGCGTGCCCGCTGCGCAGATCGTAGAGGGCGGGATCCGCGTTCTTGGGCAAGTCGACAAAGCCCGAGACGAAGCCATGCGCCGACTCCGCGAAGTCGTAAACGAGGCGCACCTCGCTCGGGGAATCACCCCCGGCCGCCCACGCCGTCGCTCCCGGCACCAGCAACGCACCGACGAGCCTCACCCGGTCGCTCGTTCGCGCAATCACCCGCATCCAACGCTCCGCTTCACGTGTCACCATGGTCGAGACCCAGCGCACGGCGGGTCGATTCGTTGGTCAACCTTTCCGACTCGATTGTTCCCCCCGCAATCCGGCCGACCGCCCCCCGCGAGACGCGATGGCACTCCAGCATTGACAAGCCACGGCGTCTTCTCCCTCTTTCCGACCTTCATGTCCCTCCGCGGCACGACACTTTCGGCAGGCGCCTCCGCCCACGGTCTCTCCGTGGTGGCCTCCGTCATTGTCTCCATTTCCGTCGCCGTCGTCGTTACGCGCGCACCGCAGGGGGCCTGACGTCACTCTCAATGACTCGCCCCCTCCGGTGCCGCCGGAGGGGGTTTTTTGTTTCCCCGTCCGGCGTCCGCAGCGCAGGGGGTGGTCCCACCCAACCGACCACACCACCCAGCCATGATCACAGACTCAGGACTCACCCTGGAGCGCCAATTCCCGGAGCGGAGCGACTCCCTGCCGAACTCCACGCCGACGAGACCGCAGGGCCCGCGGCAAACCGGCAAACCCGCCTCCGCCGCAGGGTGGAGTGAAGGCCCCGCCCCCGAGGTCATGACGCATGACTTCCTGCTGGCCAATCTCCACCCGGAACTGAGCCGCGACGCACTCGCGGCCGAGGAGCGCCGGCTCCGCGCCATCGACCTCTGAAGTCCGATCGCGGGCCAGGGGAGCCGGCGACCGGCGGGTCGATCAGGCGAAGCTGCCCGACTTCGAGAGCCCCGACTCGCGCCGGCGACTCGAACGGTCGCGGGCCGCCGCCTTCTTGTATCCACTCTTCCGATGCGCGGCGAGCGGGTCGGCGGCGAGGCCGTGCGACCGCCGCCAGGCTTGGAGTGCGGGAGTGACGTCGGTGAAGAACGCCTTGCGCAGTTCCAGTTCGGCGCTGACCACGTCGTGCCGATCCTGGGCCCGGCGCAACGCCTTGTGGTCGACGAGCGTCGCCTTGGCGTACAATTCCTGCGCCATCATCACCGTCTGGATCGTGGCCTCGATCTTCGGCTTCTCATTGTGGCACTGGTCGATCATGTACGCGATCTTCGGGGCCCGGCCGCGCTCGGCCGCGAAGGTGTGGATCTCGTGGAAGATCCGGAACACCTGATAAGGATCGATCGAGCCCAGCGTGAGATCGTCGTCCGCGTACCGCCGGTCATTGAAGTGGAAGCCGCCGAGCATGTCCTCATCGAGGAGGAAGGCGACGATCTGCTCGATGTTCTGCCCCGCGTAGTGGTGCCCCGTGTCGACGAGGACCTTCGCCCGCGGGCCCGCCTTGCGGGCGAGGACGTAGGCCATGCCCCAATCAGCAATGTCCGTCGCGTAGAACGCCGGCTCGAAGGGCTTGTACTCCACGAGCATCGTCTGCCGCGGCCCGAGACGGCCGTGCAGCGTCGTGAGCGCGTCCTCGAACCGCGCCTTGCGGGCGCGCAGGCTCTCCTGTCCCGGGTAATTCGTGCCGTCGGCAAACCAGAGCGAAACGTACTCGCTGCCAAGCGCCTTCCCGATCGCCACGGAGTCGAAGCAGTGCTGCAGCGCGCGCTGACGCACTGCCGGATCCGCGTGACCGAACGAACCCCACTTGTACTCCTGATCCTGGAAAAGGTTGGGGTTGATCGCACCGATGCGAACGCCATGTCGGCGCGCGAGCTTGGCCACTTCCTTCGGGTCCTGCCCGGGCGCAAAGTCCCAGAGCACGTGCACCGCCACCGTGGGGCAGCAACCCGTCAGCGCATGGACATGGCCGGCATCAGCCAGCTTGTCACCGAGATCGATCGCGGCCGCATCCTGGAAGAACTTGCCAAAGCGGGTGCCGGTGTCGGCAAATCCCCAGGAGGGGGTCTCGACGGCGAAACCGTCGAGCACGGGAAACAAGCGGGAAGCAAGGGAGGCGGAGGGCATCGGAGGAAGAATCGGAGGGTGATCAAGGAAGGGCCGCGAACGGGGTCGCAGGGCGACTCACGCGCACCCTAGCGGATGGGTCGCGGTTGGGGAGCCGAAAAACCGACGGACACGAAAGGATGCAAAGGGACAACCCTAGAGCGATTCGCCGGCCGGGGGCCCCGTCTCGGGCGGCGGCGCGAGGCGCAGCGTCAGGCCGGCGAAGAGCGCCAGCAGCGCGCACGCGAGGACGAACCAGTCCCCGTAGCGGACATAGACGCTCTGTTGACCGATCCAGCGGAAGTCCCGCGTGACCTCCACGGCGCGCGCCCCGCGGAAGTAGATGCCCCGCTCGGGATCGGTCACGACCGCCCGGACGGCGCCAAATTCGTCGATCCACCCGCTCCAGCCCCCGTTGCCCGCGCGCAGCACCGGGCGCCGGGTTTCAACCGCCCGCAGGACGCTGTGCGCCGCGTGCTGGTAGGCCGCACCGCCTTCGCCGAACCACGCATTGTTGGTGAGCACGACCAACGCATCCGCGCCGGCCCGCACGCTGCTGCGCGCCAAGCCCGGGAAAATGTCCTCGAAGCAGATCAGTGGGCCCAGGGCGACGGGGACGTCCTTGAGCAGGAAGACGATCGGCGCCGGGTCAGTGCCGGGGGCGAAGTCCCCCCCGATCGGCACCACCTTCTCCAGCCAGCCGAGGACCGGGCGCAGGGGCACGTACTCGCCGAAGGGGACGAGGTGGCGCTTCGCGTAGGTCTCCGGACGCAGGCCGGAGCGGGGGTCGACGAGGAAGGCCCCGTTGATCCAGCGCTCGTCGGGCTGGCCGAGATTTTCCACGCCCACCGATCCCAGCAGCAGCGGCGCCTTCGCGCGCCCGACCAAGTCCTCCGTCCAGCCCCGCACCGAGTCATCGCCCCGCAGCGCCCACGGCGTCGATGCCTCGGGCCAGAGGATCAGGTCGGGCTTCAGCGTCGCCGCCCGCAGGGTCTGCCGCTCCAGCACCTCCAGAATGCCCGGCCCCCGTGCCGGATCCCATTTCACATCCTGCGGGATGTACGGCTGGACGAACGCGATCTTTCCGAGTCCGACCGCGTACCGGGCGCGGTTGACGGTCTCCTGCACGTGGATGCTCAGGCAGACCACGAGCAGGAACATGGCTGCGAGGAATTCCTGACTGCGGCGCTGCAGGCCGCGGCGACCCTCGAGCAGCAGTCGGTGCGCGTAAGCCGCGAAGCCGAGATTCATCGCAACGAGGACGAATGAGACTC
This sequence comes from Verrucomicrobiota bacterium, assembly GCA_016871755.1. Taxonomy (GTDB): domain Bacteria; phylum Verrucomicrobiota; class Verrucomicrobiia; order Opitutales; family Opitutaceae; genus UBA6669. The sequence continues at coordinate 12,498 of VHCJ01000019.1, forward strand.
CCCACGCTCCGGTGTACGCGGAGATCTGCAGCACACTGAGGCGCTGCCACTGGCTGGCGCTGAGCGGCAGCCACGGGAAGCCCGACAACACCCACGTGCGCAGCCACTCGTTCAACACCCACAGGGCCGCCAGCCCGAACATCAGCGTGAGGCGGGTGACGACAGGTCGGCCGAGCAGTTCCGGGAGCACCGCACGCGCAGCGAGGAACCAGAGCCCCACCCATGCCCCGATGAACGGTCCCAGGAGCAGCAGGCCGGGCCAAGTGACGTGGTGGAGCCAGCCGAGGATGAAGGTCCACGCCACCGCCTGCGCGCCGAGCACCACGGCGGCGAAGCGGCGGATGGGTGGACGCCGGTACGCCCAGAAGGCGGCGGGCGCGGCGAACGCGTACGCCGCCTCCGCGAGGCCGTAAGGCGGAAAGGAAACGACCGTCAGCGCCGCCGTCGCCACGAACACGGCGAGCGCCGTCAGCGCGTCGGCATGCCGACGCCACCACGAAGGCGGGCGGTCGTAGGGCAGCGTCGCGAGCAACTCCGCGTTGTTCATCCGCGACGGCCGCTCACTGACCGTGGCAGGCCTTGTACTTCTTGCCGCTGCCGCACGGGCAGGGATCGTTCCGGCCGACCTTCGGCGCCTCCCGGCGGACAATCACCTTGGGCAGTTGCACCTCGGGCTCCGCCGCCGGCGCCGGGGAAGCGGGCGCCGCAGCGGCCGGAGCCGGCGACGCCGGACCGACCGCCTTTGCGTTGCGGCTCAGAATCGCCAGCATGTTCTCAAACGCATTCAGGTTCGACGCGCTGCGGAAAAGGCCCGTGCAGATCTGCAGCCGCACATTCTGCATCAGCTCCTGGAAATACTTGAAGGCCTCGCCCTTGTACTCAACCAGCGGATCCTTCTGACCGTAGCTGCGCAGCCCAATCGAGCGACGCAGCTCCTCCATCTCGGTCAAATGCTCCTGCCAGTGATGATCGATGGCGTTGATCACCACGTACCGCTCGATCGAGCCGAGGGCCTCGGGAATCTCGACCGATTCCTTCACCGCGTACGCCTCGCGCACCCGGCCGACGATCTGCGCCGCGAGTTCATCCAGACTGGTCGAACCGAGATCCTCCAGTTTCAGGCCAATCGGGAAGGTGGCGTTCGCCCAGCTGACGAACCCTTCGAGGGCGGTCTGCGTGGCCCCGGACTTCTCGCCGACGCCCGCGCTCTCGAGACGGGTGACAATCTCCTCCTCGAGCTGCTCGAAGATGATGTCCTTCGGGCGATCGGCGTGAATCGCGCCATTGCGGATGCCGTACACCACCTCCCGCTGCTGGTTGAGCACGTCGTCGTACTGCAGCAGCCGCTTCCGTTGGGAGTAATTCTGCTGCTCGACCTTCTTCTGCGCATTCTCGATCGAGCGGTTCAGCCACGGGTGCTCCAGCTCCTCGCCCTCCTTCATCGAGCCCTCCATCAGGCGCGAGGCAAGGTTGCCCTGCAGGAAGAGGCGCATGAGGTCGTCCTCGAGCGAGAGGAAAAACTTCGTCAGACCCGGATCGCCCTGACGGGAGCAGCGGCCGCGCAGCTGCCGGTCGATGCGGCGCGACTCATGGCGTTCGGTGCCGATGACGAAGAGGCCACCGAGTTCGCGGACGCCCTCGCCGAGCTTGATGTCCGTGCCGCGGCCCGCCATGTTGGTGGCGATCGTGACCGCTCCGCGCTGGCCGGCGCGGGAGACGATCTCGGCCTCCTGCTCGTGGTACTTGGCGTTCAGGACGGCGTGGATGATGCCCGCGCGCTTGAGCATGCGGGAGAGGACTTCGGACGACTCGACCGAGACGGTGCCGACGAGCACGGGCTGACCCCGCTTGTTCGCACCCTCGATCTCGCGCACCGCGGCGGCGTACTTGTCGCGCCGCGTCTTGAAGATGGAGTCGTTCCGGTCGATGCGGATGCACGGCTTGTTCGTCGGGATGACCTGCACCGCCAGCCGGTAAATGTCGTTGAACTCCGTGGCCTCCGTCTCGGCGGTGCCAGTCATGCCCGCGAGTTTTTCGTAGAGGCGGAAGTAGTTCTGGATCGTGATCGTCGCGTACGTCCGGGTCTCGCGTTCGATCGTGACTCCCTCCTTGGCCTCCACCGCCTGATGCAGGCCGTCGGACCAACGGCGGCCCGGCATCACGCGACCCGTGTTCTCATCGACGATCAGGACCTTGCCGTCCTGCACGACGTACTCCACGTCCCGTTCGTACAGGGAATAGGCGCGCAGGAGCTGCGAGATGGTGTGGATCTCCTCCGACACGTCACCGTAGCGCTGCTGCGCCGCGAGCTTGCGCTCCTCGCGCTGGTCGGGGGTGAGGGACGCGCTGCGGTCGATCTCACTGAACTCCGTTGCGAGGTCCGGGAGCACGAACGCATCCGGATTGTCCGGACGGAGGCGGCGGCGGCCCAATTCGCTGAGGTCAGCCTGGTGCTGGCGCTCGTCGATTGAGTAATAGAGCTCCTCCTTGAGGCGGTAGAGCTCCTCCTTCTGCATGTCGGAGTTGAGCTCGGTCTCGACCTTGTCGAGCAGCTTGCGCCACTCGGGCGTCTCCTGCAGCCGCAACAGGCGCTTGTTCTTCGGGTGCCCCACCTTGACCTGCAGCATGCGCCGGGCGGCGGCCTGCTTGTCCTCGGCCGCGGCATCGGGCTTGGCGAGGAGGGTCTCGGCCTCACTGACGAAGCGGTTGCAGAGGCGGAGTTGTTCGGCGACGAGGCGCTCGATCGGAGGCTTCACCCGCGTGAAGGGCTGCTCGCGCTCGATCGGGGCCGGCCCGGAGATGATCAGCGGCGTGCGCGCCTCGTCGACAAGGATGGAGTCGATCTCGTCCACGATGCAGTACCAGTAGTCGCGCTGCACCTGGTCCTCACGCCGCGTGGCCATGCCGTTGTCGCGCAGGTAATCGAAACCGAACTCGGAGGCGGTGCCGTACGTGATGTCGCGCCCATACATCTCCCGGCGCAGGTCGGAGGGCATCTGCTGCTGGATGCAGCCCACCGTCAGGCCGAGGTAGGAGTACAGGTGCCCCATCCACTCCGAGTCGCGTCGGGCGAGGTAGTCGTTAACCGTGACGAGTTGCGTGTTCCGGCCGGTGAGGGCGTTGAAGTAGAGCGGGAGCGTCGCGACGAGGGTCTTACCCTCGCCGGTCGCCATCTCGGAAATCTTCCCCTGATGCAGGGCGATGCCGCCAATCAGTTGAACGTCGAAGTGCACCATGTCCCACGTGAGCTCGTGGTCACACACCATGACCTTGCGGCCGCACAGGCGGCGGGCGGCGTTCTTGACCGTCGCGAACGCCTCGGGCAGGAGGGCGTTGAGGGTCTCCCCGGCCTTGATCCGGGCGCGGAACTCGTCCGTCTTCGCGCGCAGTTGATCCTCCGTCAGGCTCTGGTAGCCCAGCTCCCACTCGTTGATTTTCGCGACCAGCGGACGCGCCGACTCGAGGAACTTCCGATAATGGCGGCCGGAGAAACGCTTGAGGAGAAACGAGAGCATGGGGAGCCTGAAACCCTAGGCGGAGGACCGCCTATGGCAAACGACAAATCACCCGGCCCTGACCGGCGCGCGCCGCTCAGACCTGCGTGCGAAAGTAGGCGATCGTGCGCTCCAACCCCTCCTCGAGCGCCACCTTGGGCTCCCAGCCGAGCACCCGACGCGCCACCGAGATGTCCGGCCGCCGCTGGCGCGGGTCGTCCGCCGGGAGGGGGCGGTGCACGATCCGGGACTTGCCCCCCACGAGCTTCAGCGTTAGCTCGGCCAGTTCGAGCATCGTGAACTCTCCGGGGTTGCCGATGTTCACCGGGCCCACCGTCTCAGTCTGGTTCATCAGCCGCACGCAGCCTTCGATCAGGTCGTCCACGTAGCAGAACGAGCGGGTCTGGGTGCCGTCGCCGTAAACCGTCAGGTCTTCGCCCCGGAGGGCCTGGACCACGAAGCTGGAGACGACGCGGCCGTCGTCAGGGTTCATCCGCGGGCCGTAGGTGTTGAAGATCCGCACGACCCGGATGTCGACGCGGTTCTCCCGGTGGTAGTCGAAGAACAGGGTCTCGGCGCAGCGCTTGCCTTCGTCATAACACGACCGCCTCCCGATCGGATTCACGTTGCCCCAGTAGGTCTCCGGCTGGGGGTGCACGTGCGGGTCGCCATAGACCTCGCTCGTGCTCGCCTGAAAGACGCGGGCCTTGACCCGCTTCGCGAGGCCGAGGCAGTTGATTGCGCCCATCACCGAGGTCTTGGTGGTCTTGATGGGGTTGAACTGGTAGTGCGGGGGCGACGCCGGACAGGCGAGGTTGTAGATCTGGTCGACCTCGAACTTGAACGGATCGATCACGTCATGCCGCACCCACTCGAATGACGGATGCCCCCGCAGATGCGCGATGTTCGCCTTCCGGCCCGTGAAGAAGTTGTCGAGGCAGATCACCTCGTGGCCCTCGCCGAGGAGGCGATCGCAGAGGTGCGAGCCAAGAAAACCCGCTCCGCCAGTGATCAGGATGCGCATGCTGGCCCGATGCTTGCCGGAAGGTGCCGGGCTTGGCCAGCAAAACGCACGGGCCGCGGCACCCTGGCCGGACGCCTAGCGGGCCGCCTCACCGGCCTCGTAGCGTTCGATCCAGCCGCGGCTCCACGCCGCGAAGTCGCCTGCCTCCAGGTGGGACCGCGCCTGCGCCATCAAATCGAGATAGAAATGCAGGTTGTGGATGCTCAGCAGCGTCCCGGCCAGCATCTCGCCCGCCAACTCGAGGTGGCGCAGATAGGCGCGGGAGAACCCAGCCGTGTAGTTGTCGAGTCCCTCCACCAGCGGACGCGGATCGGTCCGAAAGCGTTCGTTGCGCACGTTGATCGGACCGTCCGGCGTGAAGGCCAGCCCGTTCCGGGCCACGCGCGTCGGCATCACGCAGTCGAACATGTCGACCCCCAGCGCGATCATCTTGAGCAGCTGGGGCGGCGTCCCGAGCCCCATCGCGTAGCGCGGCCGATCCGCCGGAAGGAAGGGCGTGGTCGCCCCGACCTGCTTGAGCATCTCTGGCTCCGGTTCACCCACACTGACCCCGCCGACCGCGTAGCCGGGGAAATCCAACGCCACGAGCGACTCCGCCGCCTCGCGCCGCAGGTCGTCGAAGGTCGAGCCCTGCACGATCGGGAAAACGTGATGCCCCGCCGCGAGAAACCCGCTGTCCTGCGCTTCCCGCAGGCACTGCTCCGCCCAGCGCCGGCTCCGCGCCACCGCCCGCGCGCAGGCGTCACGCTCGCACGGCCACGGGGGACACTCATCCAGCACCATCGCGATGTCGCTCCCGAGATTACGCTGGATCGTCATGACCTCGCGCGGTCCGAGGAACAGGCGCGCCCCGTCCAGATGGGACTGGAAGGCCACGCCGTCGTCACGCACCTCGCGCAACTTCGCGAGGGAGAAGACCTGAAATCCGCCGCTGTCGGTCAGGATCGGGCCATCCCACCCCATGAAGCGATGCAGCCCTCCCAGCTCCCGCACGAGTTCGCTGCCTGGGCGCAGGTTGAGGTGGTAGGTGTTTCCGAGGATGATCTGGGCGCCGATCTCCCGCAGCTGGCGCGGTGTCACCGCCTTCACCGTGCCCTGCGTGCCGACCGGCATGAAGATCGGCGTCTCAATCACGCCATGACGCGTGCGGAGCCGTCCGCGGCGGGCCGCCGTGGTGCGATCGGTGAGCAGGAGGTCGAAGTGCGAAGTCATGCGGAAGACCCGGGCGGGAGGAACTCCACCCTACCCGCACGCTTGACCCCCCTGTCAATCCACCGGTTTACTGCCGCCGTGCTGCTGGTCATCGATAACTTCGATTCCTTCACCTACAACCTGGTCCAGTACTTCGGACAACTGGGCGTGGCGCAGCGCGTCTACCGGAACAATGAGATCACCCCCGAGCAGGCCGTCGCGCTGAATCCCGACCGCGTGCTCATCTCCCCCGGACCGTGCTCACCGACGGAGGCCGGCGTCTCCCTCGACGTGATCCGCGCCTTCGCGGGCCGCAAACCGCTCTTCGGCGTCTGCCTTGGCCACCAGTCGATCGGCCACGCCTACGGGGGCAAGGTGGTCCGGGCGGACCGCCTGATGCACGGCAAGACGTCGCCAATCCTGCACCGCAACACCGATCTCTTCCGCGGCCTCCCCCAAGGCTTCCGCGCGACCCGTTACCACTCGCTGGTGGTCGAACAAGCCTCGTTTCCAGCCGAGCTGGAAATCACCGCCGAGACGGCCGAGGGCGAGATCATGGGCCTGCGCCACCGAACCCTGCCGATCTGGGGCGTCCAGTTCCACCCCGAGAGCATCGCCACCGACGGGGGAATGCAGATCCTCCGCAATTTCCTCGAACTTCGCTGAGCTCCGCCGGTCCCATCCGTCCATGCGCTGCCCGAAATGCACTTCGATTGAGGACAAGGTGATCGACTCCCGGATCGGCCGGGAGGGTTCCACCATCCGCCGCCGGCGCGAGTGCCTCGAATGCGGCCACCGCTACACCACCACCGAGACGCACGTGCGTGACGGGATCGTGGTGCTCAAGCGCGACGGCCGGCGCGAGGACTTCGACCGCGACAAGCTGGTCCGTGCTGTCCGCGCCGCCTGTCACAAGCGCCCCGTCGACGCCGAGCAGATCGCCATGTTGATCGAGGACGTGCTCGATGCACTGGAGGCCCGCTTCGAATCGGAAATCCCGTCCCAAGCCATCGGCGACGGGGTGATGCAGCGGCTGCGCAAGATCGACCAGGTCGCCTACGTCCGCTTCGCCAGCGTTTACAAGGAATTCCGCGACGTGACGGAATTCGTCGACGAGATCAGCTCCCTCCGGCGACCCGCGTCCGATCTTCCCGAGCCGTCCTGAGCCGGACGCCGGATCGCGCCCCGCCGCCGCCATGCCGAGTCCTTCGCGCGCCGAATTGCGCCGGCTGCAGCTGGTCAACTCACTCTTCGCTTCGCTCACGGGGAACGACCTCTACCTCGCGCAGCAGATCAAGGAGGCGATCCGCTTCCGCCTCGCCGACCTCGCCGAGGAGGCCGCCAAAGGGGACGCCCGCGACGCCCTCGCCTACGATCAAGCCTTCAACGCCGCCGCCGCCGATCTTCTCGCGCGGCTCTTCCGCGACCGCCCGCGGCACGGCTTCTACCACTGGGATGCCTCGCTCGGCGTCGCCGCGTCGACCCCACTGTTCACCCGCGCGGAGATCATTCAGGGCCTGCGCCACCTCGCCGGTTTCCGGGAGTCCACCCTGCTCATCACGAACCTCCGCGCCGCCCTGATTCCACCCGGACGCCGGACCACCCCACGCCGCCAGCGGGACTACGAGGATTCCCTCGCCTTCATCCGCGAACTCGCCGCCACGCGCGTTGCCCGCTCCAGTTCGCTGCACCTCCTGCTCCTCTAGTCACACCCCATCCGACCTCGCCATGTCCTCACCTTCCCTCTTCGAACGCATCATCGCCCGCGAGATTCCCGCCCGCATCGAGCACGAGGACGACCAGTGCATCGCGATTCACGACATCAATCCTCAGGCCCCGGTGCACGTGCTCGTCATCCCCAAGCGGCGGATCGTGCGGCTCGGGCTCGCCCAGCCGGGCGACGAGGCCCTGCTCGGCCATCTGCTCCTCACCGCCGGACAACTGGCGGCCCGACTGCAGCTGACCCAGGGGTTCCGCGTCGTCATCAATCACGGTCCGCACGGCGGCGAAAGCGTGCCGCACCTGCACGTCCACCTCCTCGGAGGGCGCGCGCTCCAGTGGCCCCCGGGCTAAGCCGGGGCTTTCCCGTCGTTCCCGTTTCCAGCTACGGTTCCCCCCGACGGCCGCACCGTCCCCACCCGCGCGGAGGTCAGCTCCTACTCTTCTCCGGCCATGCCCCACTCTTCGTCGCGCCTGCTCCCGACGTCCCCGCGCCGCCTCGTCCTCAGCACCCTGCTCGTCGCCTTTACGGGCGCGGTGCCCGCCACGGCCCAGTCCCTGCCCGACTACGAGCGGTACCCGCTGCGTTACTCGGCCTCCGCCACGCAGGATCGGTTTGCCTCGCTCAAGGAACGCATCGCCAACGGTTCGTTCGTGCTGCCTCACGAGGAGAAGGCCGCGCTGCGGGCCTTGCTGGCGGAACTGCAGGTTCCGGAATGGACGCAGGTGCTCGTCTTTTCCCGCACCAGCCTACAACGCAGCCGGATCCGCCCGGAGCATCCGCGCGCCCTCTATTTTTCCGACTCCGTCTATGTTGGCTGGGTGCCCGGCGGTCTTGTCGAGATCGCCGCCATCGATCCCCGCCTCGGTCCGGTGTTCTACACGCTGGATACGCGCCCGACCACCGCCGCGGCAAGACGCGCGCGCCGCGATGCGGATTGCCTCAGCTGCCACGGCGGCGACTTCGTCCGGGACATCCCGGGAGTCTTCGCCCGCTCGTTGTTCACCGACGCGTCGGGCGACCCTCTGCTCCGGCATGGCACGATGCTGGTCACCGACGAAACCCCGTTCACGGAGCGCTGGGGAGGATGGTACGTGACCGGATACCACGGCCTCGAACCCCACCGCGGCAATGCCTTTGCGGCGGAGAAGGCAGACCGCTTGGTGTTCACCCCTCACGAGGCGCGCCCCGACGAACTGTCTGCGTTCTTTCGCACGCAGGACTACCTGCGCGCCACCAGTGACGTGGTCGCCCTGCTGCTGCTGGAGCACCAGATGACCGTGAACAATGCCCTGACCCGCGCCAGCCACGCGGCTCAGCGGATGATCGCCTACCAGCACGGTCTGCAGGCGGCCTTCAAGGAACCCATCACGGACGAGCCGGCCTACGACAGCGTGCGCAGCGTCTTCGCGAGCACGATCGAAGAGGTCATCGACCGCCTGCTGTTCCGCGGCGCCGCGCCCCTGCCGGCCGGAATCCGCGGCGACCCGGACCTGATCCGGCAGTTCGCCCAGGGGGTGCCGCCTACGCCGGAGGGACGCTCACTCAAGCAGTTGAGCCTCGACGGACGCCTGCTCCAGTTGCGGTGCAGCTACCTCATCTACTCGGACTCGTTCCGGTCTCTGCCGGTTTCTCTGCGCAACCGCCTCATCGACCGCCTCGGCGCCGTGTTGGAGGGCCGCGCCGGCTCGGACCGCTACGCTTACTTGCCCGCCGGGGAGCGCGCCGCCATTCGGGATGTCCTTCTCGCCACGCTCCCGATCGCGCGGGAACGATGGCTGAACGCCCCCGGCTCAGCGCCGTCCACCGCCGCCGATTCCGGCGCCGAGTGATTCGCCCGTCTACGGACGACGCTCCGCCTCGGCGATGAGACTCGCCACGACGTCCGGGAAGGGACGATAGGCCCACGCGCCCAGTCTCCATCCAATCCCCGGCAGGATCACGCGCCGCGCCGTGGCATACGTCACCGCGATGAGTCGGCCATCCCCATCGACCACTGGTCCGCCGCTGTCACCCGGCTGCAGCGGGGCGTCATGCTCGATCCGCCAACCACCCTCCCTGAACGACTCCGCCCTCACGCGCGAAAGCCGGTCCGAAAGCGGAAGCAGCGCGGCCGGCGGTCCCGGAGCCTCATGCGGCTGCGAGCCGAGAACAAAGGCCGGGGTCCCCGGAGCCGGTGCGGCGGACCAGACAAAGACGGCGTCCAACGGCCGCCTCACCCGCAGCAGCGCAAGGTCCGGGCCACCTTGATCCACCTCACCCCGCCACACGACCTGCGCGCGTTCGGAGTGGACCCGGGCGCCTCCCGCAAACTGCAGGAGCAGGACCTCGGAGCCGTTCGCCAAACCGTGGGCCGACGTCAGGAAGTACCCGCGCGCATCGATCGCGCTGGCGCATCCGATCCCACCCCAGGGCATGACCAGGACTGCGGTGCGCCGGCGCACGTAGTCGAGCAGCGGCTGTCGCTCCACCTCGCGGCCCAACCACGCCTCACCCGAGGCCCGACGGTCAAGGGGCGACGGTCGGTACTGGCAACCCGCCAGCCAGGCGAGAGCAACCACCCACGCAACCGCGCGCACGGAACGGCCTCCGCCCAGACACCGCACCCAAGAGGCAAAGGAAAAGCGTTTCACCGGTGTCCGGGAACATGGACCCCAAACCGTCGCAACTCAACGTCCGGGCAAAGTCGGAGTTGCCGAGTCGGCGGGGATGCGTTGGCGTAGCGTGCCCCTCCACCCCCAGCCCCCACTACCGTCTTCCGAGTCCTCCTTTCATGAACTCCTCCATCCGCAACCGCCTGTTTTTCATGATGCTCCTGGAGATCGCCATTTGGGGAGCATGGCAGATCAAGATCTTCCCCTACATGGGCATGCTCGGCTTCAGCGCCGGTCAACAGGCGTGGATCGGGAGCGTCTTCGGGATCGCGTCCGTGATCGGTTTGTTCTTCAGCAACCAGTTTGCCGACCGCAACTTCTCCGCTGAGCGATTCCTCGCCTTCAGCCATCTCGTCGGCGGCATCGCGCTCGTGGCCACCGCATTCACGACCTCCTTCGCGACGTTCTTCACGCTCTTCCTGATCTACGGTCTGCTCTACGTGCCCACCCTGTCGGTCACCAACTCGCTCGCCTTCGCCCATCTCCAGAACCCGGCCCGGGACTTCGGCTTCGTCCGCATGGGCGGCACCGTCGGCTGGATCGTGGTCAGCTGGCCCTTCATCTTCCTGCTCGGGGACAAGGCCGACGCCGCCGATACACGCTGGGTCTTCATCGTCGCCGGCCTGATCTCCTTCGTCCTTGCCGCCTACAGCCTCACGCTTCCCCACACGCCGCCGCGTCGCGACGCCGTGGGGCTTGATCGCTTCGCCTGGATGCGCGCCGCCAAGCTGCTCCGACAGCCTTTCGTCGCCATCCTCTTCCTCGTCACCTTCCTCGACTCGGTTATTCACAACGGATACTTCGTCGTGATCGACGGCTTCCTCACCCACGTGGGCATTTCAGCCAAGATGACCATGGTCGTCAGCAGCATCGGCCAAGTCGCGGAGATCGTAACCATGCTCGTGCTCGGAGCCGTCCTGACGCGGCTGGGTTGGAAGTGGACCATGATCTGCGGCATCCTCGGCCACGCGATCCGCTACGGCGTGTTCGCGGTCTTCGCCGACTCAAACCACACGTGGCTGATCATCGCGGTGCAGGTTCTCCACGGGGTCTGCTACGCGTTCTTCTTCGCGACGGTTTACATCTTCGTCGACGCCGTCTTCCCGAAGGACGTTCGCGCCAGCGCCCAGGGTGCCGCCAACCTGCTCATCCTCGGTCTGGGCATGGTGGTGGCCAGCCAACTCTTCCCGCGCCTCGTCGCGACGTTCACGCCGGCCGGGGGGGAGATCGACTACCAGCGGCTTTTCCTGGTGCCGACCGTCATCGCCATCGTCGGCATCGCCCTCCTGCTCTTCTTCTTCCGTCCGCCGACCCACGGGCCGGACAACGCAGGATCCCCTCCGGCGCCGCACTGAGTTCAGGCATCCCTCGTTTTTCCCTTCTCTTCGCTTTCTCATGCCTTCCCGTCTTCGCGTCCTCGTCGTTGGCTGCGGCCACATGGGCACCTCGCACGCATTGGCCTATCACGCGCTGCCCGATGACTTTGAGATCGTCGGACTCGTCAGCCGCGGAGCCGAGTCCCGCGGCGCGCTCAACCGCCAGCTGGGCGGGGGCATCGCGGAATTCTCCGACTACACCCACGCCCTCGCCACCACCAAGCCGGATGCGGTCTGCATCAGCACCTACCCGGACACCCACGCCGCCTATGCCATCGCCGCGATGGAGGCCGGCGCCCATGTCTTCCTCGAAAAACCGGTCGCCGAAACCGTCGCCGAATGCGAGCGCGTGGTCGCCACCGCTCACCGGCTGCGGCGCAAGCTGGTCGTCGGCTACATCCTCCAGGTCCACCCATCGTGGCTGCGTTTCGTCGAGCTTGCCCAGACGCTCGGCAAACCGCTCGTGATGCGGATGAACCTCAACCAGCAGAGTTCCAACGCCAACTGGCGCACGCACCGCAACCTGTTGTCGTCGCTCTCGCCCATCGTCGACTGCGGCGTGCACTACATCGAGGTGATGTGCCGCATGACCAAGGCCCGGCCCGTCCGGGTGAGCGGTCTGCGCGCGCGCCTCACCGACGATCTGCCCGCCGGTCGCGTGAACTACGGCCATCTGCAGGTGACGTTCGATGACGGTTCGGTCGGCTGGTACGAGGCGGGCTGGGGTCCAATGATGAGCGAGACCGCGTTCTTCGTCAAAGACGTGGTCGGTCCCAAGGGCTGCGTGAGCATCATGGCCCGCAAGGCCGCCAGCGCGGGGAAGTCTGCCGACGTGGGGTCGCACAGCGCGACTGAATCCCTGCTCCGCCATCACTCCGATCTGGCAGCCGATGGGACGTTCTCGCGCGCGGACGAGTGGATCGATGTCTCCGATGAGCCGTCCCACGACGAGCTCTGCCGCCGCGAGCAGGAACTCTTTCTGCGCGCGATCCGCGAGGATCGCGACCTCACCGCACACCTCCAGAGTGCAATCGACAGCCTCCGCGTCGTGATCGCCGCGGACCAGGCCGCGATCGAGGGCCGCACCCTCACGCTCTGAACGGCCGCCAGCCGCTCCGGCAGCGTCGGGACGGTCACTCGGTCAACGCATCGGGCAGGGCATCACGGCCCGTCGCTGACCGGGCGCTCGGGCAGCCCGCATCGGGCGACGCACCCGTGCACGCCACCCGCGGGCACGGATTCGAATCGGCAGCCCGGCACGGAACCCGCCGCTCAGACAAAGCGGCGCAGCCGCTCCTGCACGTCGCGACGGAATTGATCCACCTGCGCGAGCGTGAAGGCTTCGAGAGTCGGTCCGTTCTCGGCCAATACGGGTGTCAGATCCCACGCCCACGTGATGCCAGCCAGTTGATCCGTGGCCCGCGGCGTGCTGTACGTCGCATTCGCGGTCCGGCGCCCCTGCGAGGCAAGGTCGTAGCGTTTGCCTCCCGTGACCTGCGAATCGAAGGCCCGCACCAGCTCCAGCGCGAGTTCCGGACGACGTCCCGCGTCGAGCGCGACCTTTACGCCGTCATCCAGCCAATCGAGATCGCGCCACACCTCGACGCCGAGGACGCGGCGGGGACGGCGCTCCGGAGGCAAGCCGCGCAGGGCCTCAAGGCAACGCTGCAACACCGCGATGTGCGTGTCGTGCTTGTCCGCCGGGTTGTGCACGTACACCACCTCGGGTGAACACCCCCCGAAGATCGCCACGAGGTCCGCGGCGACGTCGGGCTGGCGCGGCTGCTTCACCCGCGCACTCGGATGAGCGAGCTGGATCTGGACCCGGTAACGGCCCAGTTCGGCCGCACGACGCTGCTCCTGCCGACGCACGCCCTTCATCTGCTCGTCGGTCAGGTGCGCATACGGCCCGGTCCGCGGTGAACCCGCACCATCGGTGACGACGACACCGCCAAACGCGCGCCGGTCGGGCGCGTCGAGGCAATCACAGATGCCATCGTGCGCCATGATCTCGATGTCATCCTGATGCGCCGCGACGCAGAGGTGCGTCACCTGGCGCAGCGCCTCCGCCGGGGAGAGAGCGCCGGCGGGGACGTACACATCTGCCATCGGATCGGAAAAGCGCATCGGGGAAAGGAAACGGAGGACGAATCAGGGAAGACGCGGAAACAACGCCGATCGGATCACGCGGACGCGGGCCGCCACCGTTGGAAGGCCTCGATCGCCTCGTAATTCGCGAGACCGAGGGCGTCGTAAACGGAGGCGAGGCCGCGGTTGTGCTGCTCGGCCTGCTGCCACGGTTCGCGCAGCCCGGCCGCCACCGGGGTCTGACTGCGCTGGCTCTGGTGATGGAAGATGGCCTGCGTCTTCTGCTCAAGCTCGCGCGGACTGAACGGCACCGCCATGTCGATCTCCGCCGCGTCCCACGCGGTCTCCACGCCGCGGTACAGCCAGACGCGGCACGCGGCGAACCACGCCTCGTCCTGAAGTTCCGCGCAGGCCCGCCGGATGAGGTCGAAGCACACCGCCGTGATCGAGGATGGGTCGTCCCGGTCGCCGGTGGCGAAAATCTGGTGCGGGCGAAGCTCGCGCAGGATCGCGACGACCGCGGCGGCATCCGTCGCGTCGGGACGGAACTGCCGGTAACGTCCGCGCTCGTAGAAGGCGAGGTCCGCAAATCGCACCCGCTCGCGCCCGAGTCCGCAGGCCGCCAGCGCCGCCCGTTCCTCGCAGCGCCGGACGAGACCCTTGAGGCGCCGGATCTCCGGGGTGTCGCCGGCGAAGGCCGCCTTGGCTCGGAGCTGCCGCCCGACATCGGCGGCGAAACCCGCCGCCGGACCGCCGCTCAACTCAAACGCCCCGGAAAGCTCCCCGACCAGATCAACGGCCAGCAGTGCCTCCTCGTCCGGCAGCGCCAAGCTTCCCGACGTCTGGCAGATGACCGTCACGTCATGGCCCTGATCGACGAGGCGACGCAGCGTGCCACCCATGCCGAGGACCGCGTGCGACGGCTCGGGGCTGAATACGACCACCCGCTTGGGATGCGGAGAGGCGCGCTCGGGGCGGTGTGAATCATCCGCGTTGGGCTTGCCCCCCGGCCACCCGGTGATCGTGTGCTGCAGCTCGTTGAACACATCGATGTTCAAGCCGTAGGCGGGGCCGCGTTCGGTGAGGAGGTCCGCCATGCCGTGCTCGCTGTAGTCCTCGTCGAGGAGCTTCAACACCGGCTTTTTCACGTGCTGCGAGAGCCAGACCACCGACTGGCGCACCCGCGGCGCCGTCCATTCAATCGAGCCCACCAGCCAGGGATAGCGCACGCGCGTCAGGGCGGACGCCGCGGCGCGATCGATCAGGAAACGCGCCCGCGGGTGCCCCTGCAGGAAACTCGCCGGGAGCGCCTCGGTCGGCGGCTGCTCGACTGCCTGCGCAATGATGGCCGCCTTGGCCTCACCCCAAGCGAGCAGGACGATCGAGCGGGCGTCGAGAATGGTGCCGACGCCCATGGTGATGGCATGGCGCGGCACGTTGGCTTCGCCAAGGAAGTCCCGCGCCGCATCCCGCCGCGTCAGGCCATCGAGCGTGACCAAGCGCGTGCGCGATTCACGGGTCGAACCCGGCTCGTTGAAACCGATGTGTCCCGTGCGTCCGATGCCGAGGATCTGGAGATCTAGTCCACCCGCCGCACGGATGCGCTCCTCATAGCTCCGGCACCACGCAAACACATCGCTCCGCGCCACCGAACCATCGGGCACGTTCACGTTCTCCGCCGGAATGTCGAGGTGCGAGAAGAGCTGCTCGTGCATGAACCGCCAGTAGCTCTCCGGGTGGGTCCGCGGCAGGCCGTAATACTCGTCGAGATTGAAGGTGATGACCCGTTTGAAACTGAGGCCCGTCTCCCGATGCAAACGGATCAGCTCCCGGTAAAGCCGCACCGGCGTCGAACCCGTGGCCAGACCCAGCACCGTGTTGCGACCCGCCTGTTCGTTGCGATGGATGAGTTCGGCGATCTCGGCCGCCAACTGGGTGCAGGCCTCATCGGCACTCGCGCAGACGGTCGTGGGGATGCGTTCGCGCTGCTGGGACTCAAGCGAGGGAGCGTTCATGCGGGTCCCGACCTTAGCAGGATCAGGCCCGCTGCCAATCCCTCATCGCGAGGCCCTTCCGCCTGCCCCGCGTTTCTTTTCTTCACTTCGACCCCAGCTTGTCCGGATACTCCCCGGCCGCCACCAAGGCGCGCAGGGCCGACTCGACCGCCGCCCGGTCCTCGCGGTAGGTCACGCCAAACCACGACGACGTCGTCTCCAGGACGTCCACGGTAGCCTCCCCCGCCGACACCATCCCGGAAATCGCCTCGGGCAGGTAGAACTCCGCCTTCACGTCACTGCCCCGTTCGGCAAGAAAGACCCTCAGCCGTCGGTCGAGAAGCGGCAGGACCGCCGGACTGAAGCCCCAGCAGTTCAGGGACACCACCTCCTCGCCCGAGTAGCGACGACCCTCTCCCACCTCCGCCACCGCGATTCCGGTATGCTCGGTCACCCGGGTCAGGCGCCGTCCTTCCAGCTCGCACACGCCTCGTGAGACCGTGCCGTGCTCCGAAAGTGTCTTGGCCAAGTGAAATCCCACCATCGCGCACCGCGCGGGGCCCGGAGCGACGGCGCCGGGATCCGCGGCGAGGAAGCGCGCCAACTGGACGAACGAATCGCGGCCGTAGAAGTCATCCGCGTTGATCACCGCAAAGGGTCCGTCGAGCTGAGCCCGGGCGCACCACAACGCGTGACCAGTGCCCCAGGGACGCGCCCGATCAGCCGGGGGCACACGCCCGTCGGGAAGATCCGTCACGGCCTGGAACGCATAGTCGACTTCAAGCACTCCGGCGTAACGCGCGCCGATCTGCGCGCGGAACTGATCCGCAAAGTCGCGCCGGATGACGAACAGCACGCGCGTGAACCCGGCCCGGCAGGCGTCGAACACAGCGTAGTCCAGGACGGTCTCGCCGGACGGACCCACCGCATCCAGCTGCTTCAGGCCGCCGTACCGGCTGCCCATCCCCGCCGCGAGGATCACCAGAGTCAGGCGCATGCGAAGGGGCGGGCGTTCAGCGGGCCGTCTTGGTCGCGAAGTAAGTCTTGGCCTCCGCAACGAGGCGGTTCGGATCCGAGGCGAACGCCTTGCTGTCCGTCTCGATCGCCATCACGCCCGACCAGCCCGAGCGACGGATCTCGGCAAACAGGCCGTCATAATTGGCGTGGCCACGTCCGATCTCCGTATCGATCGCCACCACTTTTCCGTCCACCACCTCGCGGGTCTTGTCCTTGAAGTGCATGTCGTAGACGCGGCCCCCGTAACTGCGGAAAACTTCCGCCGCATCAAAACCCGCGGCGGTGATCCAGCCGACATCCAGGCAGACGCCGATCCGCGGGTCGCGCGCGGCGAGCACCGCCCGCACCGTCGCCGGATCGCCGTACACCGTCCCGGTGCCATGGTTGTGGATCGCGAGGCGGATGTCATACTCCTTCACCAGTTGCTCAAGATTGTCCCACTCGGCGAGATCCCGCGGCTCGACGACGATCAACTTGATGCCCATCAGGCGCGCAAACTCAAAGAGGCGGCGGTTCTTTTCCTTGTCCAGCGAGGTGCCGGCGACACCAAACGTGTAGGCGACCAACCCGTGCTTTTCGAGGATGGCTTTCTTGCGCAGGGTCTCCTCGCGCGGGGCCATGGGATCGAGGTGCGATCCGATCAGCTGCAGGTTGCGGATGCCGTGCTTGACCGCAAAGCTCACGACCTCGTCAAAGGTCATGTTGCGGCAGGTCCAGGTCTGCAGGCCGAGGGATGGGCCAGTCGGCGAATCGGCCGCGACCGCGGCCGTCATCCACGGGCCGACACTGAGGGCGAGGAGGAGTGAGAGCAGGGAGCGTGACATAAGGGAAACGGGTGTGCGCAGGATCAAGCCGCCCGCGCACGCTGTCCACCCCGTTTCCACCGCCCGCGCCGCGCTAGGACTGCGGATACTCCCAGCCGGAGCGGTACGGACGGGAAAGCAGCGCATTGGCCGCCGCGTCGCCGACCACGTCCTCGCGGGCGCCGTCCCACTCGAGGCTGCGGCCGCAGCGGAGCGAGACCATGCCGAGCAGCGCCAGATTGCTTGAGACATGCAGGTCCGCGAGGTCGCACACCGGCTTGCGTCCGGTGCGGATCGCATCGAGGAAATCGGCCCAGAGCTCCCGGATGTTCTGCCCATCCGGCTGCCCCAGTTGCGCCGCCTCGCGCACGACGGCGGCCTTGGGATCGTTCGGATAGAACACCCATCCGTCGCGCCATCCGAGATGCAGCACGCCCTTCGTGCCTTGGAAGTGGCAGCCCACGCTCTCGCCTTGGAAAGGCCCGGTGCCCCCGAACCGCCGATGCTCCCACAGCACCGTGAAGCGGGGGAAGCGGTACGTCGCCACCTGATGATCCGGGGCGTCCGGAGTCTGCCCCTCGGGCGTGAGCACCGCCGGCCCGGCAATCGGGCGTCCGCCGGTCGAGTAGATGTGCGTCGGTTGATCCTCGCCGGTGATCCAGCGCACCTGATCCAGCCAATGAATTCCCCAGTCACCCAGGGTCCCGTTGGCGTAGTCGAGGTAGTTGCGGAAGCCCCGGGGATGGATCGCCCCGGACCACGCTCCGCGGGCATCCCGGGGATCGCCGCCGTTGTAAGGACGCAGCGGAGCCGGACCACACCAGAAGTCCCAGTCCAGCTCCGGGGGCACGTCACGGGTCGTCAGGATCCGGTCCGGACCGCCGCCGGAATTGACGAAGCAGCGCACCATGCCGATCTCACCCACCCCTCCCCGACGGACGAACTCCCGCGCGCTCAGATTGTGCGGGGAGATGCGCCGGTGGGTGCCGACCTGCACCACGCGTCCGGCGGCGGCCGCCGCCCGGACCATCGCCCGGCCTTCGCGGACGGTGTGGGCGATGGGTTTCTCGACGTAGACATGCGCGCCCGCGCGCACCGCCGCGATCGTCGGCAGCGCATGCCAGTGATCCGGGGTCGCCACGATCGCGATCTCCGGCTTCGTCTGGGCGAGCAGTTCCCGGTAATCCTTGAAGAGCCGCGGCGTGTCGCCCGTGCCCTCCTGCACGCGTTGCAGGGTCGCGGGAAACTGGCGCGCATCGACGTCGCAAAGCCCGACGATCTCGCAGGCCTTGCTGGCCATCGCCTCGCGGAGGATGTTGCCGCCCCACCAGCCGCAGCCGATCAGCACGGTGCGGTAGCGACGACCCGTCGGCTCGCCGGCGCGCAGCCGCGCGGGCATCGTCGCCCACGCTCCCGCCGCCAGCGCGGTGCCAAGGAAAGCCCGGCGGCCCGTGGCGCCAGCCGCGATGCCGGAGCCGGTCGCCGCCGCGGAGCGCGGAGTGTCAGAGGGTGATTCCAGGGAGTTCATTCTTCAATGTAGAGATCGAGTTGCTGGCCAACGTACACCGTGCGGTCCGCCGACTTGGGAAAGCGGTAGATCACCTGAAGCACTCTCGTATCCACTCGTTCCGTACTTGCTCCGGTCAGGGAGCGCTTCGGCACGACGTAGGGTTCGATGCGCACGAACTCCATCGCGATGGGGCGACTGGTGTCGCCCTTCAGGTAGCCCACGGCCCGGGCCCCGGTCCGCACCCGCGGCGCGACCTGCTCGTCGACGTCGGCCCGGACCTGGATCTCGTCGATGTCGCCAAGCACGAGGGGCGGCGTCGCGGCGCCGGCGGCGACGAATTCTCCGGCGCGCACGTTGACCTGGAGGATCGTGCCATCGATCGGCGCGCGGATGACGAGGCGCTCCAGCAGGGTCTCGGTCTGGGCCACCGCCGCCCGCGCCGCCTCCCGCTGCGCCTCGGCCGTTGCCACCTGCGCCTCCACCACGGCGAACTCGTTCCGAGCGGACTCCAGCGCCTCGGCCGAGGCCACGCTCCCCTCGCGGAGCTTCTCCACGCGGGCCATCGAGTCACGCACCCGCCGCAGCGATGCGCGCGCTGTAGCCACCTGGGCCTCGGCGACACCGACCTGGGCCCGCTGCGCCCCCAGCGCGGCACGCGCTTCGCGGTCATCCAACTCCAGCAGCACCGCCCCCGCCGCCACACGCTCCCACACCGCGACCCGCACGGCCTTGACGACACCCGGGAGAGGCACACCGACCAGGGTGTTCTCACGCCGCGCCTCCACGAGGCCACTCGCCCCGACGGCCTTCGCAAAGGGCTTCGCGGCCGGCGCATGCGGCGGCGGTGGGATCGGGACGTTCGAGGTCGCGCGCAGGCGCAGCACGAACGTGGTGATGCCGACCGCACCGAGGAGAGCGAGGTAGACCGAGACTTTACGCAGGAGGATCATGGCCGAGAGGGACCGAAAGAGGAACGATGGCGGAGGAGCAGCGGAGCGAGGGACGAGCGAGGTCGGCGAATCAGAGTTTCTCGGTGTGGACCGCGGCGATCTCCGCCGGCGTCTGGAGCACGCGAAGGATGCGCCCGTCCTCCATCTCGCTCATGCGGTCCGCGAACGGATACGTGCGCGGATCATGGGTCACCACCACGACGCAGCGCTGCGGATCCCGCACGACGTCGCGCAGCAGCGCCATCACCCGCTGACCATTCTCGCGGTCGAGCGAGGCAGTGGGTTCATCGCAGATGATCACGCGGGGCTCATGCACGAGAGCCCGGGCGATGGCGACCCGCTGCTGCGGCGCGTAGAGCACGGCGCGATCGTACGTCGTGAAGACAAAAGGGCCGCCGGTGAAGCTGCGCCGGGTCTTCGCCACGCCCACGATGCGGTCCTCCCGGTCGTTGATCTCAATGGTATCGCCCAGCCCGATCCGCCGCGGCGCACCGTCCGGGTACTGCTGCCCCTCAGAGAAGCGGTCGAGGCCGAACTCGTCGGTGATGACGGTGTTGGGCAGGCGCAGTTCGTCGAGGCTCCCCTGCAGCAGGAGGGCGGGCGCGCCCGCCAGCGTGGTCGCATCGAGACCCACGAGCGTGACGAGCTTGAAGTTCCCGTCCGGCATCCGGGCCTGCAAGGTGCCCTGAAAATACGGCGCCGCCCACGCCACGCCGGCCACCGAGCGCACGCGGTTCACGTCGGTATCCCGCAGCGGCTTGCTGTCGAGGGACTGCTCCGCCTTCGGATCCATCACCCAGATGTGCGAGCGCGAGTTGAACATGTTCGCGTAGGTCCACGTCATCAGCCCGCAGAAGACGCTGGGAAACTGCGTCATCAGCAGCGTCGAGAACGTCAGCCCGCTCACCAGCAGCAGGTACTTGCCGCGGTCGCCGAACAGCATCCTGAGCGCGAGTCGGATCATCGGGAAACGCGGCCGGGAAGGCGGAACCCGCTAGCGGACGCCGCCGGCGCGCGGCAGCCGCAGGGCCAGGACGACGCCGAGACCGGCGAGGAAGAAGCCTCCATTCGCGAGGACGGCGACGCGGAAGCCGTGCGCCGTCGCAAGTTCACCCATGACCAGCGGCCCGATCACCCCGCCAAGACGCGCGAAAAGGCTCCAGAAGCCGAAGAATTCACCCGCGCGGCCGGTCGGCGTGAGCGCGGAGACCACGGCGCGGCTGGCCGACTGGATTGACCCGATGCCGAGACCCGCAATGGCTCCGATCACGAAGAACTCCGTCTTGGTGCGGCAGAACGCGGCCCACCCGCAGACGACGATCCACAGCAGGAGCGATGCGACCAGCGCCGGCTTGGCACCGAGGCGATCCTGCAGGACGCCAAAAGCCAGGGCCCCGAGAGCGCTTGAGATCTGCAAGCCGGCAAAGAGCAGGAGGTTCTCGGTCGCAGTGAGATGCAGGACCTCGGCCCCGAAGAGGGAGGCGAACGTGATGATCGCCATCAGGCCGGAGAGGAAAAGCGTGAAGGCGACGAAGAACAGGGCGAGCGTGCGATGCTGCGGCAACTCCCGGGCGGTCCTCAGCATCGTCCGCCACCCCGCCGTCGCGAAGCCCTCGCCTGCAGGGAGGGCGCGCGGCTGCGCCCGCTCGCGGAGAAACAGGAGCGTCGGCAGCGTCGCCACCATGAAGAACACGCCGGTCATGAGGAACGTCCACCGCGCCGAAGCCCCCAGTCCCACGATGAGCCCCAGCGCGAGCGCAAGGCTCAGGAGGCCGCCCATGTACCCAAAGCTCCAGCCGTAGGCGGAGATTCTTCCGACGTTCTCCGGGGTGCTGATCTCCGGGAGGAAACTCGCGCAGGCGGATTCGCTCAGGCAGAAGGCGAGGTTCGCCGCCGCGACCAGCGTCACCGCCAGCCACAGGTCCCCCGGACCCGTCACGGTGAGCAGGGCCGTCGCCAGGGAACAGGCCGCCGCCGAACCCAGCAGCAACCGCTTCTTGCGACCCGTAAAGTCCGCCATCGCCCCGAGCCACGGCGCCAGAACGATCACCGCCGCCTGCGAGAGAGCCAGCGTGCGACCCCACCACCCTGCCGCCTCCGGCGCTCCGCCCGCGACCACGTCCTTGAAATACACCGCATAGACGACGGTGACGATGATCGTCGTGAACGCCGAGTTGGCGAAGTCGAAGCAGCACCAGCCGAAGATCTCTCGCCGCGTAACCGGCGATGACTGCGGAGAACCCATGCCCGAGCGTCGGACCTCCCGGGAAGCAACGCAAGCGAACAGCGGATTCCCGCGACCCGCGCCACCCGAACAACATCCGCAGGCGCGTCCAAGGCACCCGAAAACGCCGCTTGCCTCGTCTCCTTTCCCGGCAATTCTTGTCCTTGAATGCCTGAGTCCGTCTCGTCCGCCGTCCCGCCGTCCTTGCTGCAGCGCCTCTCCCGCGCCCTGATCCAGTGGATCGATTCCGATTACTGCCCGGAGGGTGCCGCGCGCCTCCGGGAGCAGCCCGACCGCGTTGACTGGCTCCGCGTGATGCCGTTCATCTTCCTTCACGCCGGATGCCTCGGCGTTCTCTGGGTCGGCTGGAGCCCCGTCGCCGTCTGGTCCGCAGTCGCACTTTATTTCATCCGCATGTTCGCGGTGACGGGCATCCACCATCGGTATTTCTCGCACAAGACCTACAGCACGTCCCGCTTCGGCCAGTTCCTGCTCGCGGTCTTCGCCGGCACCACGGTGCAGCGCGGATCGCTCTGGTGGGCCTACCACCATCGGCATCACCACCAGCACTCGGACCAGCCCGAGGATGCCCACTCGCCGCACGTCCATGGATTCCTTTGGTCGCACATCGGCTGGATCACCAGTCGCCGGAACTTTCCGACCGACTACACGAAGATCCGCGACCTGGTGCGCTTTCCCGAACTGGTCTGGCTGAACCGCTTCGACCTCGTGGTGCCCGCCCTTTTCGCCGTCGCCCTCTTCGGCATCGGCGCCCTGCTGGAAGCCTTCGCCCCCTCCCTCGGCACCACGGGCCCGCAGATGCTCGTCTGGGCCTTCTTCATCAGCACGACCGTCCTGTTCCACGGCACGGCCTGCATCAATTCCATGGCCCATCTCATGGGCCGGCGCCGTTTCCGGACCGAGGACGATTCCCGCAACAGCTTCATCCTCGCGATCATCACGCTGGGGGAAGGCTGGCACAATAACCACCACCGCTACCAGTCCTCGACGCGCAACGGGTTCTACTGGTGGGAGATCGATCCCACCTATTACGTGCTGAAGGTCCTGTCGTGGACGGGCTTCATCTGGGGCCTCAAGCCCGTGCCGCAGGCGATCCTCAACGAAGGCGCGCGCGCCGAGCACGCCGCGTCGGTGGCCGCGGCCGAGTCCGCCGCCCGCGCCCGCCGCGAACACGGCCACTCGCCGCTCAAGCAGGTCATCCCGGCCGCCGCCGCCATCGCGGTCGCCACCGTCCAAGCCGCCAACACCGAGGCCCCGCGCAAGACGGAGTCGCCCGCCGTGCACAAGGACGTCACCGAGTTGGCGCACGAGTTGAAGTCGGCTCAGGACTCGCCGGGCACGCCGCGGGCTCCAGGGGCCTGAGGTCGGGGCCGGTCCGCCCGCGCCACCATGGCCCGCATCGCGATCATCGGCACCGGCATCGCCGGACTCGGCTGCGCGCACTTCCTTCACCGGCGCCATGACCTGACGCTCTTCGAGCGCAACCGCCACGTCGGCGGACACACCCACACGGTCGAGATCAGCGAGCCCGCATCGGCGCTCGGCCCGGCCCGCATCCGTCCCGTGGACACCGGGTTCATGGTCTACAACGAGGTCACCTACCCCCTGCTGACCCGCTTGTTCCGTGAACTCGCGGTCCCGACAAAGCCGACGAACATGTCGTTCGCGGTGAAGCACACGGCCGAGAACATTGAATTCTCCGGCTCGTCGCTGAACCACCTCTTCGCCCAGCGCCGCAACCTCCTGCGCCCGCGCTTCGTCCGCATGCTGCTGCAGATCAACCGCTTCAACCAGGAGGCGGTGGCTGCGCTCGGCCGGCCGGAGACGGCGCCGATGACCTTGGGCGAGTACGTCCGCGCCCGGGGCTACGGCGACGACTTCTTCAATCTGTACCTCGTACCGATGAGTTCGGCGGTCTGGAGCACGCCGCCGGAGCTCATGCTGACCTTCCCGGCGGCCACCCTCCTGCGTTTCTTCCACAATCACGGCTTTCTCGGGCTCCATACCCAGCATCCGTGGCGGACGGTGGACGGCGGTTCGCGGGAGTACGTCCGCCGACTGACCGCCCCGTGGCGCGACCGCATCTTGGTCGGCGACGCCGCGACGCGCGTCCGCCGGGAGCCCGGCCGCGTCATCATCGAGACCGCGGCCGGAGCCACGCAGGCCTTTGACCGTGTCATCGTGGCCACTCACGCCGACGAGGCGCTGGGGCTGCTCGGGGACGCAACGCCCGCCGAGCGCGAAATCCTGGGGGAGTTCCAGTACCAGCCGAACACCGCCACGCTGCACACGGACGCCCGCGTGATGCCGAAGACCCGCCTGGCGTGGTCATCCTGGAACTACGAGCTGACGTCGCGGACGGGCGGCCCGGGCACCACCGCGACGCATTACTGGATGAACCGCCTGCAGGGCGTCAGTGACCGGGAGAACTACTTCGTTTCCATCGGCCGGCCCGAAGCAATCGATCCGGCCCGGGTGCTCCAGCGCATCGAAACCTCGCACCCGCTCTTCAGCCTCGGCGCGATCCAGGCGCAGGCGGCGCTGCCCGGGCTGAACGCCTCGGCCCGGGGCGGTACTGAGACCTACTTCTGCGGGAGCTACTTCCGCTTCGGCTTTCACGAGGACGCCCTGCTGAGCGCGTGCACGCTGAGCGAACTCCTGCTTGGTGAGGACCCGTGGTCGGTCGCGACCGCGTCGGCGGGACCGCTTGCGCCAACGCGCTAAGCGGGCAGACTGCCGGGGCTTCTTCGCGCCGGCGCCGCGCCCGCCCCGGCCGAAGTCCCGCCGCCCCATGAGTGACCCCAAGCCCGACCCCGCCTCCGCCGAGCCTGCGGCGGACTCCCCGCCGGAACTGAGCGTCGTCATTCCGTTTTACAACGAGTCTCCGAACATCCCTCCCCTGCTGGCGGAGTTGCGGGAAACCCTCAGGCGCCTTGGGATCCGGGCCGAGGTGATCGCGGTTGAAGACGGGAGCACGGACGACTCCCGTGCCGTCTTGGAACGTGCGGCGGCGAGCTGGCCGGACCTCCGCGTCGTCCCGCTCCCGCGCAACCGCGGGCAGGCCGTCGCGCTCTGGCGCGGGCTGGAGCGGGTGCGGGCCCCGTGGATCGCGACGCTCGACGGCGACGGCCAGAATCCTCCCGGCGAACTGGCGCGTCTCTGGGAACGGCGCGGAGAGGCCGACCTCCTCGTCGGGCGGCGCGTCGGGCGAAGGGACTCGCTCGCGCGCAAGATCATGTCGCGGATCGCCAACCACGTCCGTCGCGCGCTGCTCCGCGACGGCGTCACCGACAGCGGCTGCGCGCTCCGGCTATTTCGGCGCGAGGTGCGCGCCTCGCTGCCCCCGTTTCGCACGCTCTACTCCTTCATTCCGGCCTGCGCCGTCTCCGGCGGATGGCGCGTCCAGGAAGTCCCCGTCGCCCACCGCCCGCGCCTTGCCGGCACTGCGAACTACACGTTCCGCAAGATGGCGGTCTTTCCCTTCCTCGACACCCTCGCCTTCTGCTGGGTCCTGCGCCGGATGCTCGACCTCTCGCCGCGGGCCGATGAGCCGGGGGCGAAAATCAGGAAGTAGTTCGATTCATAACCGAGCAGCAGCCCGCAGATGCGGTCTGCTGCTCGTCGGGTCCGCTTCCGAGGTAGGAGGCCCGCCGCCGCCCCATTAGGCCCGCTTTTCGCCCTTCGCCGCGGAAGAGCGAAAGCCGCCCCTCCGAAGGGACGGCCGGGAAATTGGCTGGCGATGGACGAGGGGGCGGGACAACAGTCCGCCATTCCCCAACCCCGTATGATTCCGAAATCCTGGCAACGCATGGCCGCAGCCGCTGCATTGGCTGCGCCCGTCTCCCCGGCCGCCCGCGCAGGCGAGGCCAACATCAAGATCCCCGATCTCGGGCAGGTCTCCTTCCTGAATGGAGCCCTCTCCGGGTACCAAGTCCTGTACATCGGCCTCGCCGTGTGCATGGTCGGCGTCCTCTTCGGCTGGTGGCAGTATCAGCAGACGAAGGCGCTTCCAGTGCACCGCTCCATGGCGGCGGTCTCGAACATCATCTGGGAGACCTGCAAGACGTACCTCGCGCAGCAGGGGCGCTTCCTGATCGGGCTCTGGGGCCTGATCGCCGTCTGCATAGCCTACTACTTCGGAGGCCTGGTCGGGGAATCCCCCGGCGCGGTCCTGATCATCCTCGCCTCGTCCGTCCTCGGCATCCTCGGCAGCTACGGCGTGGCGTGGTTCGGCATCCGGATCAACACCGTCGCGAATTCCCGCGCCGCCTTCTCCGCCCTGCGCGGCAATCCGCTGGCGACCCTCGCGATCCCGCTGCGCTCCGGCATGAGCGTCGGCCTGCTCCTCGTCTCCATCGAGCTGCTCTTCATGATCGCGATCCTCGCGTTCCTTCCGAGCAACCTCGCCGGCCCGTGCTTCGTCGGCTTCGCGATCGGTGAATCCCTCGGCGCCTCCGCCCTCCGCATCTGCGGCGGCATCTTCACCAAGATCGCCGACATCGGCGCCGACCTCATGAAGATCGTCTTCAACCTTCCGGAAGACGACCCGCGCAACCCCGGCGTGATCGCCGACTGCACCGGCGACAACGCCGGCGACTCCGTCGGGCCGACCGCCGATGGCTTCGAGACCTACGGCGTCACCGGCGTCGCCCTGATCGCCTTCCTCGCGCTGGCCCTCGCCGCCAGCCCGGTGCTCTGCGGCACGCTCATCATCTGGCTCTTCGCCATGCGCATCCTGATGGTCGTGACCTCGCTGGTCAGCTACCTCATGAACGAGTCGATGAGCAAGCTGCTCTACGGCGGCTCGCGCGACTTCAATCTCGAGCAGCCGCTGACCAACCTTGTCTGGCTGACTTCCGTCGTCTCAATCGTCGTCACCTACGCCGCCAGTTGGTTCCTGCTCGGCGGTCTCGAAGGCCATCCGGGGCTGTGGTGGGTGCTGTCGACCATCATTTCGCTGGGCACCGTCGCCGGCGCCGTGATCCCCGAGTTCACGAAGGTCTTCACCTCGACCGAGAGCCGTCACGTCAAGGAGGTGGTCACGTCCTCCCGCCAGGGCGGTGCCTCGCTCAACATCCTGAGCGGCTTCGTTTCCGGTAATTTCTCCGCGTTCTGGCAGGGCATCACCATCCTCGTCCTGATGGCCGGTGCGGCCTATTTCGCCGGCCACCCGAGCGTCGTCGGCATGATCCCGGAGAGCATCAGTTTCGCCGCCCCAATCTTCGCCTTCGGCCTCGTCGCCTTCGGATTCCTCGGCATGGGCCCGGTCACGATCGCGGTCGACAGCTTCGGCCCCGTCACCGACAACGCCCAGTCGGTCTACGAACTGTCCCAGATCGAGTCCAAGAAGGAGACGGCGGCGGAAATCGAGCGCGACTTCAAGTTCAAGCCCGACTTTGAGAACGCCAAGTACCAACTCGAGAAGGGCGACGGTGCCGGCAACACCTTCAAGGCCACCGCGAAACCCGTGCTGATCGGCACCGCCGTCGTCGGCGCGACGACCATGGTCTTCGGCATCATCCTGATGCTGCAGCAGATCTATCCTGACACGATCGGCCGCCTCTCGCTCGTGCACCCGGAGGCGCTGATGGGTCTTCTCATGGGCGGCAGCGTGATCTACTGGTTCACCGGGGCATCCACCCAAGCCGTCGTCACCGGCGCCTACCGCGCCGTCGTCTACATCAAGCGCAACATGCGCCTGGACGCCGCCACCGCCTCCACCGAGGCCTCCAAGGAGGTCGTGCGGATCTGCACGCAGTACGCACAGCGCGGCATGGTCAACATCTTCGTGGTGATCTTCTGCTTCGCCCTCGCCCTGCCGTTCTTCGACCCGTTCTTCTTCATCGGCTACCTCATCGGCATGGCGTTCTTCGGTCTGTTCCAAGCCATCTTCATGGCGAATGCCGGCGGCGCGTGGGACAACGCCAAGAAGATCGTCGAGGTCGAGTTGAAGCAAAAACACACGCCCCTCCACGCCGCCACCGTCGTGGGCGACACGGTGGGCGATCCGTTCAAGGACACGTCCTCCGTCTCGCTCAACCCGGTCATCAAGTTCACCACGCTCTTCGGCCTGCTCGCCGTCGAGATCGCCGTGAAGATGGAGGATGAGACCGCCAAGCAGATCTTCGGCTGGGCCATTCTCATCGTCGGCCTCATCTTCGTCTACCGGAGCTTCTACCACATGCGCATCCCGGACGACCCGAGCGACGAGGCCGCCGCGGACGCCACGCTCAAGAGCAACTGAGTCCACGGCGCCCCGCGCCTTCACGTTCCAAGGGCACGCGCTTCCGCGCGTGCCCTTTTTCGTGATCCAATCCGGACGTTTCACCGGCTTTGGCTCAACCCTGGCGGTCGCAACTCCACACGCCGCAGGCTCCGGTCGGCCGCAGCGGTTGCGCGAAGAGCGCTCGCCTCCCGGCGGCTTTGCGGTCTTTCTCACTGGAACCCCGGCTTCCGCCATGCGTCCCGCGTTCCCGCTCCCCGCCGGCTTCCGGCAATTCGCCACCACACGGTTCCCGTCCACGGCACCGTCCCGACCCTCCGCCGGATCTCCGTCTCCCGAAGAACGCCGGTCCACGGCCGGATCGATGACCGCAACCGTATCCCCCCGCCCCGCCCGGACGGCGGCGTCCGCAGGGTCCGCCGCCCGCGCGCTCGCCGCCGGCCTCGCACTCCTCGGTTCCTGCCCCCGGATCCTCGCCCAGCGCGCCCCATTCGAGGCACCCCACGGGGTCGTCGTCTCCGCCAGCCTCACCGCCTCCGAAGCGGGGGCGGACATCCTTCGCCGCGGGGGCAACGCCGTTGACGCCGCCGTCGCCACCGGGCTCGCCCTAACCGTCACCTACCCGCGCGCCGGCAACATCGGCGGCGGCGGTTTCCTCGTGCTCCGGCAGCAGGACGGACGCACCACCGCAATCGACTTCCGCGAGCGCGCTCCCAGCGGCGCCACCGCCGACATGTACCTAGATGCCGCCGGTCAGGTCGTGCCGGGACGGTCCACCTCGGGACATCTGGCCGCCGGCGTGCCCGGTACCGTCGCCGGGCTCGCCCTCGCGCTCGAAAAATACGGTTCGGGCAAGTTCTCCTGGGCCGACTTGGTCGAACCGTCGCGCCGGCTCGCCGCCGACGGGATCACGGTGACCCCGGGACTCGCCCGCGACCTCGCTGCAGGCGAGGGCATCTTCGAACGTTTCCCCGAGTCGCGGCGCGTCTTCCAGCGCAACGGCCGCCTCTACCGCGCCGGGGAGCGATGGACCCAGCCGGAACTGAGCCGCACGTTCGCCCGGCTCCAGAAGCACGGACCCCGCGAGTTCTACGAAGGCGAGACCGCCGCCCTGCTGGCCGACGACATGGCCCGCAACGGCGGACTCATCACCCGCGACGACCTGCGCGCTTACCGGCCGGTGGAACGTGAGGTCCTCCGGGGCACCTACCGTGGGTACGAAATCATCACCATGCCTCCCCCGAGTTCGGGAGGCATCGCCCTGCTCCAGATGCTCGCCATGCTCGAGCCACACCCGTTGGGCGAGCTGGGCCACAACTCCACCGCCCGCATCCACCTCGTCACCGAGGTCATGCGCCGGGCCTTCCGCGACCGCGCCGAATACCTTGGGGACCCCGATTTCGTCCGCGTACCGGTCGCCGGCCTCACCGATCCGGAGTACGCGCGCGGACTGATGAAGACGTTCTCCCCCAAGCGCGCCACGCCCAGCGCCGGTCTCGCGGCCGGGATCCCGGCCGGGCTCGACGCACCGTCCCTGCCGCCGGCGGTCAAGGAGTCCTCGGAGACCACCCACTACTCAATCGTCGATGCGGCCGGCAACGCCGTGAGCGTGACCTACACGCTGAATGGACTCTTCGGCAGCGGGGTAACCGTTCCCGGCGCGGGTTTCCTGCTGAACAACGAGATGGACGACTTCACCTCGAAGGTCGGCGTGCGCAACATGTTCGGGCTGCTGCAAGGCCCGGCCAACGCCATCGCGCCCGGCAAGCGGCCTCTTTCGTCGATGACGCCCACGATTGTGCTGCGCGACGGCAAGCTCTTCCTGGTCACCGGCAGCCCCGGCGGACCGAAGATCATCACCACCACGCTGCACGTCATCACCCACGTGATCGACGACGCGATGAGCCTGACCCAGGCGGTGGACGCCCCGCGCTTCCATCATCAGTGGATGCCGGACGTCATCCGCGTCGAACCGTTTCTGACATCGCGCGACACCGTGCAGTTGCTCGAAGCCAAGGGGCACTCCCTCGCGCTGCAGCGCCTTTACGCGAACTCGCCGGAGGCATCGGCGCGCTCCTGGGGTGGCGCCGCCAGCGTCCTGATCGAGCCCACAAACAAGCTGCGCCTTGGGGCGCCGGACCTGCGCAATCCGGACGCGGGCGCGGCCGGCCACTGAGGGCGGGACGCCCGCGACGGCGCTCGAACCCCATGATCGCTCCGCAGGCAGGGTCGAGAACGTGAAGTTCGTCGCAGCGGCATCGAAAGGGCGCAACCGATCGCCAACATGATCCCGCCCCTTCTGTTCCTCTCCCCCGTCCTGATCGCCCTTGAGATGGTGCAGTTGGTCGTCGCGGAGCGGCTGTTCGGGGTGAAGGTGATTCAGCGCGGGGAGGATCCGCGCCGGAGACCGCCGCCCGGGGGCGTCGCCGCGCTGTGGAGCATCGGCATCCTGATCAACGCGGCATGGATGCTGAGCATGGTGACCACGGGATTCGGCACCGGTCGCGTGGCCTGCATGCTCGCCGCCTCAATCCTCGGCTACGGGCTTCGCGCCTACCTGCCCTTCCGGTGGACGTTGGTGATTCTGACCTTTGAGGGCGCGATCCGGATGGGCATGCACGCCTCGCTGCTGATGCTTGCGTGGCGCCTGCGCTGAGCCGGCGCGGGGCTCCGCGCCAGGCCACTGCCGCGTCACGTCGCGAAGGGTGCGGTCTCCCCGCGCATCCCTCGCTCACCGGCCAAACCGCCGCGTCACCGCCTTGGTCACGGGTTCGCCGAACGAGCGCGCGAAGAACTCCTGGGCCTCGGCGATGAAGGCGGAATAGCGCCCGTAGTCCCCCGCCCAAGAGTTTGGAACGCACACCCGCTTGAGAACGCCACGGCCCACCTTGTTGGGCGACTCCCGGTCGGGGGCGAACTCCATCAGGAACTTCGGATCCCGGAGGTGCAGCACGGTGTGCACCGACTGGGTTCCCTCAGCGTCCCGTTCGATGCGGAGAAAGGGGGAGGCCGGCGAGTCCATGTCAGAATCCTACCACGGGCCGCAGAAAGGGGAACGGAAAAACACGCCGGGGCCCTGTCCACCCCGACACGACACGCCGCTCGCGGTCCGTCGCCTGCGGACCCACGGTGCATCGGGAACCGAGATACCGACCCAGCAAGGCGCGGAAACCGGCGCGCGGCTCCACGTTCGGCCTGGCTCCGACCCTCCGCCACACCCCCGGTGCATCGGCGCTTGCGGACCTGCCAGGTCTGGGGTCATCATCGCGACGCTCGACCTCCCCGCCACCGATGAACGATCATCCTGAGGTTCCCCGGCTGCCCAAGTTACCCTTCATCGCCAGCGACCTGTTTCTGCTCCTTGTCGCCGGCTTCATCGCCTACCAAGCCCCCTCCCCGTTCGAGGGCGGCGCCCTCGTCGCCATCGTCGCCTGCGTCGTCGTCGGCGGCATCCTGCTGGGCATCCCCTTCATCGCCGAGTATGGACGGCGTACCGACGCCCTCCTGCGGGAACGTCAGGACGAGATCGCCGCACTGGCGAAGACCACCGCAGCCTGCGCGGAGCAGATCAGCATCGCCACCGCGAGCCTCCACGCGCTCGCCGAGGACCACGCGCGCAGCGCCCGTGCCCTTGAATCACTGCCCCAAAAACTTCAGGAAAAAGTCGCGGAGTTGAAGAGTCAGCTCAACGAGATCAATGTGGCCCAGAATGAGGCCCTCGAACAGGAGTTGCAGGCGCTGCGCGCCGCCGAGAGTGACCGCCTGCAGTCAGCCGTCGACGAACTCGCCAAGCTTTCCCGGGAGTTTGCCCGCATCGAGGCCGCCGCCGCCCGGATCGTCTCCTCGCTTCCCCAAGCCGGTGAGCAGGCCGCGGCCCAAGTGGGCACCGGCATCGCCCAAGCCTCGGGTAGCGCCGCCAAGGAACTCGAGGCGACGCTCGCACGGGCGCGGCGGCAACTGACCGAGGAAGCCGGCGAAGCGCAGTCCCGCTCGCTCGCCGCTTGGTCCGCGCGCACCACCGAGAGTCTCCGCGAGTTCGAGTCACGCCTCGAGTCGCTTACCCGGCGCCTGAGCCCCCGAGGCCCGGGTCTCGCTCCGTCCCCGGCGAAGACGGTCGCTCCCGACTCCGCCGCCACGCCCCCGACACCAGCGGCGACCGCAACGGCACCCGCCCCCGCGGCACCGCCGCCGCCAGCACCAGCACCGGCACCGGCACCGGCACGAGCGGTGTTACCCGCTCCGGTGTCCGCCCACCCGCCCTCTCCGCCCGCCCCGGCGGTCGCGACCGCCGCGCCGCCTTCACCGGCACCGCCTGCGCCGCCGACGGCTCCCAGCCCGCCCGCCGCGTCGGAACGGGCTCCGACCACCGCCACGCCCCCGGCCCCAACTCCGGCCAGCACCGTTTCCGCGACGGACGCGCCCGCGAGCGCGCCGCGG
The DNA here is from genome assembly GCA_016871755.1 of Verrucomicrobiota bacterium. Taxonomy (GTDB): domain Bacteria; phylum Verrucomicrobiota; class Verrucomicrobiia; order Opitutales; family Opitutaceae; genus UBA6669. Next base: position 45,224 of record VHCJ01000019.1, read on the forward strand.
CGCATCGCCGATCGGCCGGCGGGCGGACGGGCAGTCGAAGCTGCCCTGTCATCCGATGGAGCGACCCGACTCCTCGTCACGGCCTACATCGGCATCGGCAACAAACTCTTTGTGCGGGGCTCCGGACCGGGACTGAGTTGGGAAAAGGGCGTCCCGCTGAACTTCGTCTCCATCGGCAAGTGGCGCTGGGACACTCCCGACGCCACCGGCACGATTCAGGTCAAGGTCTACAAGAACGATCAAGTCGAGTGCGTCTCCCTCGGCCTGCTGGAGCTGGAACCTGGGCGCCAGCACGAGGTCACGGCGACCTTCTAGTATTACTATGTTATATAGTATCGTAGAAGATTCCGTCAAACCTCATCCCGCAGCAGGCGCAGCAGCCGATTGACCGCACCAACCACGGCTGAATCGCGCGCAACACCCGTTCCCACGTAACACCAGGAGTTTTTTTTGGAGCGGAGATGCATGGAGAGGACGAAGAGATAGGCAACGGCCGAGAGGACGAGATGATGATGGAAGCCGCGCCAGGAGCGACCTTCGTAGTGGTCGAAGCCGAGGTCGGTCTTCTTGCGCTGGAAGCACTGTTCGATCGGGAAGTGCCCGCGACTCAGACGCAGGCAGCGGGTCGCGGAGGGCGCGCGTTTGAACCATGCGACGTAGAGGTGATAGGGGGCGGCGTCTCCTTCGGACCAGTCGACGACCAGCCAGGTTTGCGGCCAATCGCCGGTGAGCCGGTCCAGATCGCTGTAGAGGTGGATCGGAACGAACGCGATGCGGGTGCGGCGCACGCTCTGGTCGGCTGCGCGCCAGCTCACCGGATGCCAGAGGCTCGGGTCGAGCGAGCGGCTGAGCGCCTCGAGGTTCCGGGCCGGGGGCTGGCCGTCGGCCACATCCCAGTACTTCTTGGCGAAGCGCGTCTTCACCTCTCCGGTCCACGCGTTGAGATCCCCTCCGGCGTTGAGCATGTATTCAATCCCCCGGCGCCGCAGCAAGGCGCGCAACTCGCCCGAAGCCCCGTACACCTCATCGCCAAGAACCGGGGCCGGCGGCACTCCGTCCGCCAGCGCCTCCTCGATCAGAGCGCCGGCGATCGCCGGCTTGGTTTGAAACACCACGTCCGCCGGCACCCCCGCCTTCTCCCGTCGGACTGGATCCTCAGCCCACTTCTGCGGCAGATAGAGGCGTCCGGCGATCGGGGCGGCGATCTGTCCGTCGCTCACCACCAACTCCACACTCACCTGACAGTTCGCCTGTTTGCCGACCGATCCGCAGTATTGATGCGCCACCCCCACCGACTTCTCTCCCTGCTTCACCCAACCCGTCTCGTCGACGATCCATGCCGCGATCGGTTCCAGCGCCGGCACCACTTCTCTTCGGATCGCCCGCCACACCTGCGCCTCCTCCCACGGGCTGTCCGCCACGAACTGCTGCAGCTTCTGGCTGTCCACTCCCAGTCTCTGCGCCATCGGCTCGATCGACTTACGCTCCCCGGGCAGCAGCAACCCCTGCACGTACAGCGTCGCCCCTTCCCTCCTCTCCGTGCGCCCGAGTTCCCCCACCAACGGTTCAAGGAACTCCGGGAACTCTTCGATGCTCCTCCTCCATGACTTCATGTTCCAGTCCATCACCCATCGAATCTGGCTCCGGGCGGGCTGTCAACACTTAACAGGGTAATAATAGCCGGCTCGCCTGGCGGCGACCTGTGCGCCGCGCCACCCGCATCAGCCGCCGAAAAGATCACCGACCCCGCCAACCTGCGCGGCGGGGGCGGCGGTGGACGGCACCTCGTGTTCCTCACCGGGGACGAGGAGTACCGGGGCGAGGAGGGACTCCCCATGCTGGCCAAGCTTTTCAGCGTGCGGCACGCGTTCCGCTGCACGGTCCTGTTTCCGCTCGATCCCGACGGCACCATCAATCCGGACAACGCCGCCAGCCTCGCCGGCAGCGAGGCACTCGAGTCCGCCGACGGGATCGTGATGATGCCGCGCTTCCGCCGCTGGCCCGACGCGGTGATGCGGCGGTTCGCCGACGCCGTGGCCCGCGGGGTTCCCATCATCGGCCTGCGCACGAGCACGCACGCCTTCCGGTTCCCGGACGACGCACCCACCTCGTTCCGTTCGTTCAACACCTTCGGCCGCGACATCCTTGGAGAGGGCTGGGTCAGCCACTGGGGACCGAACCGCGAGGGTGCCACGCTCACCGTCGTCGAGGCCGCCCAGGCGCGCCATCCGATCCTCCGCGGCGTGGGTCCGATCCTCGCCGACTCCGGTGTCTACGAGACCCATCCGGTCGCCGACGCCACCCTCCTGCTGCGCGGGCAGGTGCTGAGCGGAATGAACGCCGCCGACCCACCCGCCACCTACACCAAGGCGCGGCGCTCCGACGGCATGGAGCAGCCGGTGAACGACCCGATGATGCCCGTGGCATGGTGCCGGGAACTCCCCCGACCGGACGGCAAGCCGCAGCGCATCGTCTGTACCACGCTCGGAGCCGCCTCGGATCTCGCCGACGAGGACCTGCGGCGTCTCGTGGTCAAGGCTGTCTACTGGAGCTTCGGACTCTTCGTCCCCGGCCGCGCCGACGTCCGGGTCGTCGACCCCTACGCGCCCAGCCCCTATCGCTTCGGGGGTTTCCGCCGCGGGCTCCGTCCCGCCGATCACGCCATCGGCAAGGTGCTCCCCGGCGGCCCGCCGGCGGAATCGGGACCCGCCCCCTGACCGGGCCGGACAGTCGCCGCAGCCAAAGACGGCGCCTCGCGGACGCCCTCGGCGACAAGGCGTCGGCGATGAAGCCCATCGCAACGCTTCCCGCTGGCACGCGCCTCACCCCTTGGCCGTGCGGGCGAAGAACCTCGCGCCCGGAACGGCGCGGGAGCTTGAATCGAGGCGCGGGCAGGTCAGCCTGACTGCGCCGCGACTGCGGCTACCCCATGCCGTCCTCCCCTTCCCCAGCACCCACCTTGGTGCGCGGCGTCTCGCGCTGGCAGATCGTCGGCCTGTCGATCAACGACGTCATCGGCAGCGGCGTCTACCTGCTGCCCGCCGCCGCCGCCGCGCTGCTCGGGCCGTCCAGCGCCTGGGCCGTCGTCGCCGCCGGGGTGGCCGTGGCGTTCCTCGTACTCTGCTTCGCCGAGGCCTCCAGCTACTTCGACCAGCCGGGGGCGGCGTTCCTCTACACCCGCGCCGCCTTCGGGGACTTCGTCGGCTTCGAAGTGGGCTGGATGACGTGGCTGGCCCGCATCGCCTCGCTCGCCTCCCTCGCGAACGGTCTTGCGCTCGCCTGCGCCTACCTCTGGCCCGATGCCGCCAGCGGCTGGCCGCGCGCCGCGATCATCGTCGTGACGCTGCTCGCCCTCGCGCGCATCAACGTGGTCGGCGTGACCTCCGGGGCCCGCACGGCCGTCATCCTCACCGTCGCCAAGCTGGTTCCGCTCGTCTTCTTCATCCTCGTGGGCATGTGGTTCGTCGACGGGGCGCGCCTAGATGCCGTGCCCACCCCGGAGAACGCGTCGCTCGGCGAGGCGGCGCTGCTGCTCCTGTTCGCCTACGCCGGGTTTGAGAACACCGCCGCCGCAGCCGGGGAGTACCGCAACCCGCGCCGCGACATCCCATTCGCCATGCTCACGATGATCGTGGTGGTGACTGTGATCTACACCGCCGTCCAAGTGATCGCGATGGGCACCCTCCCGGACGTCGCCTCCGCGAAGGCCCCGCTGGCGCAGGCGGCGGCGGCGTTTGCGGGCGGTGGCGCCGCCACCCTGCTCACGCTGGGTGCCGTGGTCTCAATCGTGGGAAATCTCGGCAACACGACGCTGATGGGGCCACGCTACCTGTTCGCCCTTGCGCAGAATGGCTACGGTCCACGCGCCCTCGCGGCGATCCATCCGCGCTTCCGCACCCCGGCCAACGCGATCGCGTTGCAGACCGCAATCGCCCTTACCCTCGCCCTCTCCGGCTCATTCGTCCAACTCGCGATGTTGTCCGTCATCGCACGCCTGACGACCTATATCGGCACCGCTGCGGCCGTTCCCGTGCTCCGCCGCAAGTTCGCTGGAACCGAGGGAGCAATCCGCCTCCCGGGAGGCCCCGCGATCCCGGTCATCGCCGTGGCCGTGTCCCTCGCCTTCCTCGCCAGCGCCACGTGGCGGAACCTCGTCGCCGGGGCCTGCGCCCTCGTCGTCGGCGCCGTGATCTACGCCCTGCGCCGCCACCCGCGCCCGGGCGAAGGGGAGTCGGCGGCGGTCTCCACCGCGACAACCGCACCATGATCTCCACCGAACTCGCCGCCGCGCTCCTGATCGCGGTCCAGGCGCAGCAGTTCGAGTCAACTCCGGACCGCCTGCGCCAAGGAAGCGCCGTCGCCGTGTTTCCGTCGATCGACCTCGCCGTCATCGCCTTTCCCGACTCCGGCCCGCCCGTCGGGGCCAACGTGCTCTTCTCGCGCGACCATCCGCAGGGCCGCGTCGCCGAATTCACCGGATCGTTCGGCACCGTGCACAATGTCCACTTCCTCGCCGATCAACGCGATGGCGACGGGAACTCAGCCAGCTGGCTCCCGGGCGCCGACTGGGATCGGATGGCGTGGCGCACGCTCGGGGGCGACCCCCGCCAGCCGCGTTTCGTCGCCCCCTACCCCGCCTCTCTCGTCAAACTGATGGTGCTCGTCGGCGTGGCCCGGGAGATCGACGCCGGACGCACCGGCTGGTCCGATCCGTGGAGTCACGGCGGCACCACGCTCCCCGTCCGCGCGTGGGCGGAGCGGATGATGGCCGTCAGCAGCAACGACGCCACGACCGCGCTCGTCGCCCTGCTGCATCGCACCGGAGCAATCATCCGGGACGGCGATGTCGAACGCCGCAACGCGCTGCACGAAGCGTTCGAGCGGTACGGACTGCCAACGCTGCGGCTGAGTCGGACTCTGCCCCACGGGGGCTGGATGAACCGGGACGGCGCGGGAGTCGGTGCCCTCCAGATGACGGCGTGGGACACCGCACGCCTGCTCTGGTTGCTGGACGACGCCGCGCCGTCCGCTCCCTGGCTTCCGGCGGACACGCCGCCGCTCCTCACGGCGGGCAGCCGGGCCGAGGTGCGCGCCCTGCTGGCCAGCCAGGCGCTGCATGAAGTGCTGTCGAGCACCGCGGTCGCAGGCGTCCCGGGCTGGCTTCCGGGAATCCCCGCCCAGGTGCCCGCGCCTTGGATCGCCGCCGACGGTTCCGTCGCGGCTTTCGATCTCCGCCGCCCGGCCGACATCCGCCGCGCGCAGGCGGGCGCCGAGGTGCGCTTCGACCACAAGACCGGCACCACCGAGAATTTCCTCTCCGACGCCGGCATCGTGACGGGGCTGACGCCGCAGCGGCGCCACTACATCATCGCCTTTCTCTCCAATCTCGGCACGCGCTACGCGCCGACGGAGGCGACGGCCACGACGTGGAAAGTGCCGCAACTGGGGGCGGCGATCGACACGTGGCTGAAGCAGCGGCTCGAATCCGCCACGCCCAGCCGCTAGCCCCGACGGCCACGCGTCACCCGCCGCAATCCCGGTCCACCCGATGTCCCCGATCGCTCCGGAATCGTCCGCCTTTGCCGCCCCGCTCCCCACCCTTCCTCCGGGAGCGCTCGTCGGGGTGGTCGCCCCGGCCGGTCCGGCCCCAGAGGAGAAGATCGCGCGCATCCCGGCCACCTTGGAGGCGATGGGATACCGCGCCCGGCTTTACCCGAGCTGCCAGGCTCGGAAGGGATTCCTCTCCGGCGACGATGCCCTCCGGGCGACGGACCTGGAGGCGGCGTTCACCGATCCCGAAATCGCGGCGGTCTTCTCCGTCCGCGGCGGTTACGGCAGCGGACGCCTCCTTGACCGCGTGGCGTGGCCGCGGCTCCTTGCGCAGCCCAAGCCCTTCGTCGGCTACAGCGACCTCACCGCCCTGCAGGCGCAGTTCACCAACGCCGGTCGGATCGTGCTCCATGGTCCGATGCTCGCCTCGGACCTCGTCGATTCACCGGTGCCCCCGGATCAGCTCGGCTTCGGCATCCTGCGCAATGGCCTGCGCGCCGGAACCCGCTGGGCTCCCGCGCGGGAGGCATCGCTCTTCTCCCTCCCCGGCACGGCGGAGGGCCGGGTGATCGGGGGGAACCTCAGCCTGATCGCCTCCCTGCTCGGCACGCCCTACGCGCTGGACGTGCGCGGCGGCCTTCTCTTCCTCGAGGAGATCGGGGAGGCGCCGTACCGGGTGGATCGCCTCCTGCAGCAGTTGCGCCACGCCGGCGTGCTGGCGGAGGCGCGCGGATTCATCCTCGGCCGCTTCTCCGGCACGGAGTCGCCGGCGGACGTCCTCGCCGACTACCTCGCCCCGCTCGGACGGCCCGTCCTCAGCGGCTGGCCCGCCGGCCACGGCCCCGGCGCCCAGATCCTGCCCCTCGGCGCACACGTGACGATGGACGCGTCCGCGGGCAGCCTCACGTTCCGGCAGGACGTGCTCGCCCCCGCCGCGGGAAGCGGGCACGCATAGCACCATGGTCCTGAATCACCTTTGGGTCGCCTTCTTCGCCATCGGTTTCCTCGCCGCGCTCGGGCAGTGGATCGCGACCGGCAACGCGGAGGTCTTCAAGACGGTGGTCGACGGCACCTTCACCTCCGCCAAGACGGCGGTGATGGACCTCGCGCTGCCGCTCGCGGGCGTGATGACCCTGTGGCTCGGGTTCCTCTCCGTCGCGGAGAAGGCCGGCGCGGTGCAGTGGCTCGCCCGGCTGATCGGTCCATTCTTCGCCCGCATCTTCCCGGAGATCCCGCGCGGACATCCCGCCAGCGGACAGATCCTGATGAACTTCTCGGCAAACATGCTCGGGCTGGACAACGCTGCGACGCCGATCGGCCTGAAGGCGATGGAGAGCCTGCAGAGCCTCAATCCCCGCAAGGACGAGGCGAGCAACGCCCAGATCATGTTCCTCGTGCTCCAGACTTCGGGGCTCACGATCATCCCGATCTCGATCATCGCCCAGCGCGCCATCCTCGGGGCCGCCAACCCGGCGGACATCTTCCTGCCCATCCTCATCGCAACCTACGCCGCGACCGTCACCGCGCTCGTCGCGGTCGCGATTCGGCAGGGCATCAACCTCCTCGACCGGGTCATCCTCGGCTGGCTCGGCGGGCTGACGCTCCTCGTCATCGGCGGCGTGTGGGTGCTCGCCACCCAGCTCTCGCGCCCGCAGATCGAAGCCTTCTCAAAAGTCACGGCGAACGTCACCCTGCTGACCCTGATCGTGGCGCTCCTGCTCATCGCCGCGAAGCGCCGCGTGAACGTCTACGAGGCGTTCATCGAGGGGGCGAAGGGCGGCATCCAAACCGCGATCACGGTGATCCCCTACCTCGTCGCGATGCTGGTGGCGATCAGCGTGCTCCGGAATTCCGGGGTGATGGGACTGATCGTGTCCGGCTTCGACGTCGCGCTCCGCGCCGTCGGCTGGCCCACGGACTTCACGGCCGCCCTGCCGACCGCCCTGATGAAGCCGCTCTCGGGCAGCGGCGCTCGCGCGATGATGATCGATACCATGCAGGCGTACGGAGCCGACTCCTTCGTCGGCCGCCTGTCCTGCATTTTTCAGGGTGCGACGGACACGACGTTCTACATCATCGCGTTGTACTTCGGATCCGTCGGCGTGAAGCGCACCCGTTACGCCGTGACCTACGGCCTGCTCGCGGACTTCGCCGGGGTGGTCGCAGCGATCTTCGTCGCGTACCTTTTCTTCGGGTGACCCACGGCAGCCCGCCGCCGGACGCCTCCCAGCCCGCCGTCCCGCTCGACGGTTGACAGCCCCGTGGGAGGAAAGGCTTGCTCCATTCCGTCCTCCCCGCCGGATCCACCCCATGTCCTCCTCCCTACCCCCTGCACCCACGATGGCAGCTCCGGGATCAGCCGGTCGCCTCGCTTCCCTCCCCCTCCGTTTCCCGAGCGCGGTCTCGCTCCGGTCCCTGCGCCGGGTGGCCGGAGCGCTCGCGCTTTCCGCTGCACTCCAGGCGGTCGCGGCGGACCGCACTGCGGTGACCCCCGCGGCGGGCGCTGCGACGGTTGAAAACCGCATCGTGGCCGAACCCCGCGCCCGCGACCACCGCCGGGTCGACTACTACATCGACGACGCCGGGAAGGAACAGCCGGTGCGCACCGCCTCCGACTGGGCGAAGCGGCGGGCCGACATTGTTGTCGGGCTCTGTGCGACGATGGGTGAGGTGCCGGACCGCCGCAGCCTCGGGCCCGTCCGCTACACCTTGGTGGAGGGCAGCCGCGCCGAGGGTCCGGGCTTCACGCGCGAAAAGATCATGGTCGACGCCGACGACGGCGGCGACCGCATCCCGGCATGGCTGCTCCGCCCGACCAGCGCCACGCCCGGGAAGCGCGGCCCGGCGGTCATCGCGCTGCACCAAACGCACTTCCGCTTCGGCAAGGACGAGATCATCGGGCTCGCCGGCTCGCCCAACCTCGCCTACGCCCGCGAACTCGTTCAGCGGGGCTTCGTCGTCATCGCCCCGGAATTCCCCTCGCTCGGCGAATACAAATACGACTTCTCCAAGGACCGCTACCCCTCCGGCACGCTCAAGGGCGTGTGGAACCACCTCCGCTGCGTCGACCTGCTCACCGAACTCCCGGAGGTCGATCCGAACCGCATCGCGGCCATCGGCCACTCCCTTGGAGGCCACAACGCGATCTGGCTCAGCGTCGTGGACGAGCGGATACGGGCGGTCGTCTCCAGCTGCGGCTGGACCGCCATCCCGTTCTACAAGAACGGCGACCTCACGGGCTGGGAGGGAGAGCGTTACTTCCCCTGGATCCTCGCACGCTACGGCAACGATCCGGCGCGCGTGCCGTGGGACTTCCCGGAGATGCTCGCGGCACTCGCCCCGCGCGGTTTCTTCTCCAATTCACCGCTCGGCGACACCAACTTCGCCGTCGAGGGCGTGCGCCGCTCCATCGCGGAGGCGTCGAAGATCTACGCGCTCTTCGGGGCCACGGAGCGGATTCAGGTGCGCTACCCGGACTGCGGTCACGACTTCCCCCCCGAGGTCCGCGAGGAGGCCTACCGGTTCATCGAGGCCACGCTCGCCTCGCCCTGATCCAGCCCGCCGGCGATCCGCGGCCGGCCCGCGCGCGATGGACGCGGAGGGACTCGCCGCAGTCGCGTGGTTGAACCGCCCTCGGAGGAACCCGCCGCAACGGCGCCTGTGCGCCCGCGCGCCCGCCGCCCGCTACACGCCCCAACCGGGACGGTAGGTCTTCGTCAGCAGGGCATTCGCCGCGGGAAGGTTGGTGATGTGGAAGGCGTCGGAGTCCCATTCGATCCGGCGCCGGGCCCGGAGGGCGACGTTGCCCAGCAACACCATCTCGGTCAGCGGCCCCGAATAGCTGAACTGCGATCCGGCCGGCGTCCCTCCCTTGCAGGCGCTGATCCACTCCGCGAAGTGATCCCCGCCCGGGATGCGGGGCAGCGTCCTGGGCGGAAGCGTCGGCGCCAACTCGCGCATCCGCACCTCGGGAATGATGCGCACCGTGAAGTAGTTCCCCTGGGCGATGACCGAGGCCTTCGTGCCGACGATCAGCGTGCTGTTCTCCGGCAGGGCGCGTCCCTCCTCCAATTCCGCAGGCAGCGCCGGACCGAGATTGCCGTCGTACCACGTCCACGGGATCGCCGGCCGCGCCCCGCGGGCGGGGAACCCGTAGCGGACGATCGACGCGGTCGGCGCGCTGAGTTCGGTCGCGTTCGCGCTCACCGGCTCGACCCACGCGGGCGCGCCGAGGTCAAAGGCCCAAAACGCGCCATCCATCTGATGGCAGCCCATGTCGCCGAGCGCCCCGGTGCCGAAGTCCCAGAAGCCCCGCCAGTTGAACGGAAGGTAGCCCGGGTCATAGGCGCGCGCCGCCGCCACGCCCAGCCAGCCGTCCCAATCGAGCGTCTCGGGCACCACCGGTCGGCGCTGGCTGTGATCAATGCCCTTCACGCCCTGCGGCCAGATCGGGCGATCCGTCCATGAGTGAATCTCGCGGATCTCGCCCAGCACGCCCGCGCGATACCACTCGCGCAGCAGCCGCATGCCCTCGGCCGCATGACCTTGGTTGCCCATCTGAGTCGCCAAGGGCTTCGCGCTCGCCAGCCGGCTGAGATCCCGCGCCTCCCATACCGTGTGACCCAGCGGTTTCTCCACGAACACGTGCTTGCCGAGTTCCAGCGCCGCCCGCGCGATCGGGTAATGCATGTGGTCCGGCGTCGACACGGTCACCGCATCGATTTCCCTGCCCATCCGTTCGAACATCACCCGATAGTCACGAAATCGCGGAACATCGGGGTGCTCGCGGAACGTGCGCGCCGCCCGGGCGTCATCGACGTCCGCGAACGCCACGAGATTCTGGCTGCTCACTCCCTGGACCGCGGCCCAGCCACGTCCGCCCACGCCCACACAGGCAACATTGAGGCGTTGATTCGGCGAGCCTCCCGGACTGCTCCGGAGCACGGCGGGGAACGCCCAAGCGGCCGAAACGGATGCACCCGCACGAAGAAAGCGGCGGCGCGAGAGAGGAGCAGTGGTGGACATGAAAAGACGAGGGCGCGACCGCACCACGCGGCCGAACCCCGGCCCCCGCACTCCAACACCTCCGCCCCGCCGCCGCGAGTCCGAGATTCAGATCCACCACGCCCCGCTGAAATTTCAGCATCCCTGAACGGGCGCCGCGTCTCCGACCTCCGCCGCAGTGGCGGGCGGGCGCGCGGGGAAGCGTGTCGACGCGAAGGCGCAGGCCGGGACGCGGGTGACGTGATCCCGGAAATTCGAGCCGCTTGAAGGTTCGGTCTGGGTCCAACAGAAAGGACCCAGATCATGAAAGGGAAACGCTACAGTACGGAGGAGAAAGTCCGCATCCTGCGGGACGTGGATGCGGGCAGGAGCATCGTGGACATCTGTCGGGAGAAAAACATCTCCGACGTGACGTACCACCGTTGGCGAAAGCAGTTCGGGCACCTGAACCTCA
>VHCJ01000020.1 GCA_016871755.1 Verrucomicrobiota bacterium
CCCGCTCCAACGTCCCTCCCGCTCCCGTCCGCCATGCCCACACGCCGCCCGTCCCGGAAAGTCATTCAACTCGTCGCCAACGGCGACCTCCGAGCCTCCGCCAACGAGAAGTGCTGGCCCGCGCAGGCCGAAATGGAGGCAAAGCTCACGGCAGCCGTCGCGGCGCTGGGCCATCGCCTCGAGCGCGCGCACCCCTACGATCCGGCGGCGCGCCACGGCTTCATCGGATCGCAGAAGCAGGGCATCGAGGTCTTCCGTCACGTCGATCCGGACGCCCCCCTCATCGTCGCCGAGTCGGTGTGGCAGTACTCGCATCACCTGCTCCACGGCCTCCTCACGCACCGCGGACCGATCCTGACCGTCGCCAACTGGTCCGGCACCTGGCCGGGCCTCGTCGGCATGCTCAACCTCAACGGCTCCCTGACCAAGGCCGGTGTCACGTACTCGACCCTCTGGAGCGAGACCTTTGAGGACGCGTTCTTCCGCGACGGCCTCGCGACGTGGCTGCGCACCGGTCGCGTGCGGCACCGCACGGCGCACGTGCGACCCCTTGCCCGGACTGCAGTGCCCGCCCGCGCGCGCAGCGTGGCCCGGCGCCTCGCGACGGAGCTCCGCACCCGCAAGTCGATCATGGGCATCTTCGACGAGGGCTGCATGGGAATGTACAACGCCATCATTCCCGACGAACTGCTCTTCCCGCTCGGCATCTTCAAGGAGCGGCTGTCGCAGTCCGCGCTCTACTACGCCGCCACGCAGGTGACCGAGGCCGAGGCCCGCGAGGTCTTCGCGTGGTACCGGGCGAAGGGCCTGCGCTTCCACTTCGGCACCGACGAAGCGACGGAACTGACCGAGGCCCAGGTCCTCTGGCAGTGCCGCACCTACGTCGCCGCGGTGCGCCTCGCGGACGAGTTCGGCGCCGAGACGATCGGAATCCAGTACCAGCAGGGACTCAAGGACCTGCTGCCGGCGAGCGACTTGGTGGAGGGCACCCTGAACTCCACCGAACGGCCACCCGTCCGGCGCGCCGACGGCAGCATCATCCGTGACGGCGAGCCGATCGTGCACTTCAACGAGGTCGACGAATGCGCGGGCGTGGACGGCCTGCTCACGGCCCGCGTCCATCGCGCGCTGGGCCAGCCGACTGCGAACACGCTGCACGACCTCCGCTGGGGTGACCTCGATCGCAGCGGCACGACGGAGGACTACGTCTGGGTGTTCCTCATCTCGGGCAGCGCCCCGGCGGATCACCACGTCGGCGGCTGGGCCGGCTCGGACTCCCTGCGGCAGCCGCCGATGTACTTCCGCCTCGGCGGAGGCACGCTCCGCGGCGTCGCCCGCCCGGGGGAAATCGTCTGGAGCCGCGTCTTCGTCGAAAAGGGCCGCCTCAAGATGGACCTCGGTCGCGCCAAGGTGCTGACGCTCCCGCCGGAGGAAACGGAGCGGCGGTGGCGCGAGACGACCGTGCAGTGGCCCATCATGCACGCCGTCACGTACGGGGTTTCGCGGGACCAGATGATGGCGCGCCACAAGGCCAACCACATCCACGTCGCCTACGCGAACAGCGCCCGCGAGGCCGACCTCGCGCTCTACACCAAGGCCGCCCTCGCCGCTGAACTCGGTCTTGAGGTGTCGCTGTGCGGCACCCGCGCCAACGGGCGCCCCTTCTAGCCGCCGCGCGCACGCGGCCGCCGCCGGCGGCGGACCACTCCGGACTTGCGCCGGTCCGCGAAAGCGACCGGGCTGCAGGGCCATGGACCAGCCCCTGCCGCCGCTGCCGGCCGAACCCCGCCCGGGTCGGTACCGCCATTACAAGGGCAACGAGTACCGGGTGCTCGGGCTCGCCCGCCACAGCGAGACCCTAGAGCCCCTCGTAATCTATCAGGCCCTCTACGGCGACCCCTCCGCCCTCTGGGTCCGCCCCCAGCCCATGTTCATCGAAACCGTGCGCCTCGCCGGCGTCGACACGCCGCGGTTCGAGTGGATCAGCGAGGCCTGAGGGTGCCCGGCAACGGTCCTCCGGAGTCGGACGTTTCCCGCTGGACCTGACCCCGGGGGAACTCACACTCCCCTCCCTGATGTCGGCCCGCGTGCCTACGACCGATCTCTTCCGGCGCCGGATTTGGGCGGCCTGCGGCATCGCTTTCCTGCTCGGGCTGGCCGGTTGTTCGTCTCCCGCCAGGACCCCGCCGACCGCACCCCGACCGGCGGCGAGCAAGCCGACCCCGCCGGCGAGCGCGCCCTCCACCGCGCCCGAACCGCTGCGCACCCCGCCCTCCGCGGTCGGCTCGCCGCGCATCATGCTCGGCATCGACGTACTGGAGGCGCAGGGGTTCGCCTCCATCGCCGGAAAACGCGTCGGGCTCCTCACCCACCCGGCCGGCGTGAACCGTTACGGCGTAAGTACGATCGAGGTCCTGCGTCGTTCGCCGAAGGTTCGGTTGGTCGCCCTGTTCGGTCCCGAGCACGGCATCTACGGCAACGAGGCGGCGGAGATCCCGATCGCGGACCGCATCGATCAGCGCACCGGCCTGCCGGTGTATTCCCTCTACGGCAAGTACCGCAAACCCACCAAGGCCATGCTCAAGGGCCTCGACGCCCTCGTCATCGACCTCCAGGACGTCGGCTCCCGCAGCTACACGTACGTCAGCTGCATGCGCTACGCGATGGAGGCCTGTTTCGAGGAGGGCGTGGACGTGGTGGTGCTCGACCGCCCGAACCCGCTCGGCGGCCTGAAGGTCGACGGTCCCATGCTGGACGCGGCGTGGATGAGCTACGTTGGCGCCTTTCGCGTGCCCTACGTGCACGGGCTGACCATCGGCGAACTTGCCCAGTTCAGCGCCCGGACGCCGGGAGCGCTCGCCATTCCCCGCGAGACGCAGGCCCGCGGCCGCCTCACCGTCGTCCCGATGCGGGGCTGGCGCCGCTCCATGCGCTGGCCGGAGACCGAGCTGCGTTGGGTGCCGACCTCGCCGATGATCCCGGACTTCTCCGCCGCCATGGGCTACGCCATGACCGGGCTCGGCACCTACATCGGCGGTTTCCGCCACGGGGTCGGCCAGCGCTACCCGTTCCGCGGCGTCCTGCACCTGCGCGTCCCGAGTGAGGTGGTGGAGAAGGAACTGAAAGCCCTCCGCATTCCCGGCATCGCCTTCCGTCGCGTCAGTTCCCCGAACCGCCGCGGCAAGCCCGCCATCGGCCTGTACGTGGAAGTCACCGACTGGGACGACTGGCGCCCGACCGAGCTGAGCTTCCACCTCATGCGCCTCGGGTGCAAACTGGAGGGACGCAATCCCTACGCCGAGGCAACGCGGGGCATCCAGCAGGGTTTCCTGCGTCACATGGGGGATAACGATTTCTTCGAGGATCTCGTCGCCACGGGCGCCCGGGTTGACATCAACCGTTGGCTGGCCCGCTGGGAGGCGGAAAACCGCACCTACATCGCCACGAAGAAGCGCTTCTGGCTCTACAACTGACGGGTGCCACGCCCCGCGGAACAGCCGAGCGGGCCAGCGTGACCGGCTCGGTGTCGCTCGGACTCGACCGGAAGGGCCACGCGCTCCCTCGCGAGGCGCCGAACGTGCCGGCCACGCGGAGGCCGAGTTCGCGCTCTACCCCGGAAAGGTGCAACGCTCCGTTGCGACCGCCGGGTCGAAGGCCCGCCCGTCCCGCAGGTGATCCACCCACTGCTGCGCGAGCCACGGGCCGAGCAGCGCTCCTTTCGAGCCCAGCCCATTGCAGATGCCCTGCCCCGGACGTCCGGGCAGCCACCCCGCCACCGGTCGCAGGTCCGGAGCACTCGTCCGCCACCCCGCCAGCGCCGCCCGCACGCGCCACCCCGCGTCTCCGCCCAGACGGCGCGCGCTCGCGAGCAGCAACTCCCGCGATCCCGGCGAGGGCTCCAGGTCCAAGGCCGTGCGATCGTAGGTCGCCCCGACCGCCCACGCTCCGTCCGGCAGGGGAAGCAGCCAGTGTCCGTCATTCCGAATCTCGTCGCTCCCACCCGCGCCGCGCGTCAACCCAGCGTCGCCGGCCATGGCCTCCAGGTGCAACAACTCCCCCTTCACCCGCTCCAGCACCACGCGCCGCCACGGAACCTCCGCAGCCCCGAGGCAGGCCACCGTCGGGAGGTCGCCGCCAGAGCACTCCGCCGCCGTCGCGCTGCGCTCACTCAACACGCCGCGCCGCCGCCAGCGTTGACGCGAGGCGTCGATCAACCGGGGCAGGTCGACATGGAACACGGGTTCGATCAGGAAGGCATCCTCCCGATCCGGGAGGGGGTGCAGGTACGGATCGAGTTCGCCGGTCCGTCGCTTCTGCGCAAAGATCTCCTGCTCCCGCACCGTGCGGAGTTCGCGCCGCACGCGCAGTTGCCGGAGCAGCGGCACCTCGAGCTCGCGTTCAATGAACCGGTACGCCGTCACGGCGGGGCCGAGCAAGGCATCGACCCGCCAGCTTTTCACCAGCCGCTGCCCGGTGACCGGATTGATGATGCCGGCGCCGACCCGGGAGGCGGCCGCGGCGTGGCCCGGATCGATCAGGTGAAACCGCACCCCGGCCGCCTCGCAGGCCCAGGCCAGAAGGGTGCCCGCCAGGCCCTGACCGACGATCCGGATCTCCGCCTGGCGCATGCCGGCCTCCTGCGCGGACGTCAGCCGCAACGCCCGTCCGGCCCGTGCGCATGCCCGTGGGCAAGTTCCTCCGCGGAGGCGGCCCGGATCGAGACCACCTCGACGTCAAAGGTCAACGCCACGCCGGCCAGCGGGTGGTTGCCGTCAAGGGTCACGGTTTCCCCCTTCACGGCGACGACGGTGACGATGGGCGCCGCCGCGTCGTCGCCCACCTGAAAACGATCGCCCGCCTTGAGCTCGCCGGCCACCGGCAGCAACTCGCGGAGCACGTCCTGCACCTGCCGGGGATCGTGCTCCCCGTACGCCTCCGCCGCTGGCACCTCCACACGCGCCTTCGTGCCGGCCGCCGCGTCGCGCAGCCGCCGGTCGAGGCCGTCGATGATCTGACCGGCACCTTCAAGGTAAAGGATCGGTGTCCCTCCCGCAGAGGTATCGATCACGCGACCCTCAGGGTCGCGCAGCGTGTAGTGAAACGAAACCACGCGGCGGTTGCTCATGCCCTCATGGGGACACAGTCCGCCGGGAACGCCAGCCCGGATCGTCGCGGTCGGGGGGGACTCGCGCCGGCTCCCGAGTCGCCTGACCGCAGGGAGGACGGTCCCGGTCCAGCCCGCTCCCCGGCCACCCCCCGGTCAGGTCTCCTGCCGCAGGACCTCGAGCGGTGGGTGCGACGCCACGCCGCGGTTGGCGAGCAGGCCGGTGAGGAGCGTCAGGCCGATGACCGCGGCGAACGCGCTCACGAGGGTAACCGGCGGCACCACGGGCGGCGCCTCGAAGACGAAGTGGGCGAGAAGTTGGCCGCCGACAATCGCCAGCCCGCATCCCACCGCGGCCGCCAGGGCGCCGAGGATGAAGTACTCGACGAGCTGGATGCGCACCAACTGCCCGTGGCTCGCGCCGAGTGTCCGCAGCAGCACCGTCTCGCGGAGACGCTGGTAACGACCGCTGAGCACGGCTCCGGCGAGCACGATCACCCCGGTGGCGACGGTGAACAGCGCCATGAACTGCACCACCCACTGGATCTTCGCCACGATCCCGTCGATCGTCTGCAGCACGAGCGTGAGATCGATCGCGGAGGCATTGGGGATGCGCGCCACCACCGCTTGCTGCAGCCGCGCGGACTCAGCGGGGTTGGCCGCGCGCGTCGCCGCCACGAAGAACTTGGGGGCTCCCTCCAGCACGCCTTCCGGGAAGACCAGGAAGAAGTTGGGCTCAAGGCGCCGCCACTCCACCTCGCGCAGGCTCGCCACCCGCGCCTCGACCGTCACGCCCTGCACGTTGAACTCAAGCGTGTCACCCAGTCCCAGCTGCAGGTCGCGGGCGATCCCGCGCTCCAGCGACACCGGCACGACCGCGGCGTCGGGCGCGACGCGCGGGACCCACTCGCCCGCGATCAGTCGCTCCGTATCGGCCAGCGCGGCCCGGTAGCTCGACCGGTACTCGCGCCGCAGCGTCCACGCCGGGATCGTCGACTGCCCTTCGCGCAGGAGGTCCTCGACCGGCCGGCCCTTCAGGCGGCTCACGCGCATGGTGACAATCGGGGCGCGCGACTGCAGCGGCACCCCGGCCTCGCGCAGGGTGTCCTCAAGCGGACCGATCTGGTCATCCTGCACGTCAAAGAAGACGAGATTCGGCCGGTCGCCGCCGCCCGACCCCTCGATCTGCGCCAGCAGCGTCGCCCGCGTGAGGGCCAGGGTCACGATCAGGAACGTGCCCAGACCCAAGGCGAGCAGGAGCAGCACGGTGCGGTTGTTCGGCCGGTGCAGGTTCGCCACGCCCTGCCGCAGGACATACGGGGCGCCGCGCGGAACGACGCGGCGGGCCAGCCACGCCACGACCCGGGCGAGGCCGGCGAGCACGCCGAAGCCGACCAGGAGGGCGACGACGAAACCGACGGCGACAACCCAGCGCGGCGCCTGCAACCACGCGAAGCCGGCCACGGCCGCCACGATGGCGAGGTACACCGCCCAGCGCAGCGGGTCCGGCCGGTCCGGATCGTCGGCGAACGACGAGCGGATCGCCCGCAGCGGCGACACGCGGCGCACGGCGAGCAGCGGCAGCAGGGTGAAGAGCAGGCAGATGCCGAGACCCAGCGCGATCCCGCGGGTGACCGCCGGCCAGTCCACCGAGAATTCGACCGCGAACGGCAGCAGCTTGCCCACCAGTGCAGGCAGCGCCAATTGCACCGCCACCCCCAGCGCCGCGCCGAGCACCGCGCCAAAGAGCCCCAGGCCGAGTCCCTGCACAAGGTAGACCGCAAAACTGCGCCACGCACTCGCTCCAAGGCAGCGCAGCACCGCCACGGTCGCCAGCTTCTGGCGCACGTAGACATGAATCGAACTGGCCACCCCGATCGCACCGAGGAAGAGCGCGACAAACCCCACGAGGCTCAGGAACGCATCGACATTCCTGACGCCGTTGCCCAATTCGCGCCGCCGCTCCTCGACGGTATCGAACCCGAGGCGCAGTTCACTGAAGCGGCCGCGCAACTCGGTCACGAGCGCCTCGACATTGACCTCCGGCGCGAAGCGAAAGTAGGTCCGGTAGCGCACCAAGCTCCCGGGCCCGAGAAGCCCGGTCTCAGCGAGACGCGAACGGGCAATGAAGACGCGGGGCGAAAGCAGCGCGACGGCGGCCGATTCGCCGGGGATGGAGCGCAGGGCGCCGACGATGGTGAACGTGCCCTGGCCCAGACGGATCGGGTCACCCACCTTCACCCCGAACTGACTGAGGAGCGTCTCCTCGACCACCGCCACCGCTTCCCCGCGCGACAGGCGCCCGGCGGCGTCCAGCGGCTCGGTGAGAAACTCCCCATAAAACGGATAGGCTCCCTCGAGCGCGCGGAGCGTCACGAGCCGGGTCTGGCCCCCCGCCGAGGGAAAGACCACCATCGAGGCAAAGACCACTTCCTCGGAGCGCTCGCCACCCAGGCCGTCGAGGAAAGCCCGGGCCTCGGGCGTGAGCGCGGACCGGGACTGGACCGCCAAATCCGCGCCGAGCAGCGCCTTGGCCTGCCCGTCGATCGCGCGGCGCAGGTTCGCGCCGAACGAGCCGATCGCCACCAAGGCGGCGACCCCGAGCACGATCGAAAGGGAAAACAACAAGAGCCGCCGGCGCGAGGCCCGCGAGTCCCGCCACGCCATCCGCAGTACGAAGCTCACGCCGACGCGCCTCCCGCCGCCCGCACGGCCTCCCCCGCACCCTCGCCCTCGTCCAACACCACCACGCCGCCCCGCAGGCGGAGGATGCGGCGGCACCGCCGCGCCAGCTCAAGATCATGCGTCACCAGCACCAACGTCGCGCCGCGCTCGCGGTTCACCTCGAAAATCAACTCCGTCATCGCCGCCGCCGTCTCGCCGTCAAGGTTGCCCGTCGGCTCGTCACAGAAGAGAATCTTCGGCGCGTTGATGAACGCCCGTGCCAGCGCCACGCGCTGCTGTTCCCCCCCGGAGAGTTGCACCGGGTAATGCCCGCCGCGGGCCCCGAGGCCCACCCGCTCGAGGAGCGCGACGGCCGCCTCCTCCGCGCCCCGCAGCGCTGAAGTCCCACCGCCCCGCGCGGCCCGCAATTCCAACGGCACGAGCACGTTCTCGAGCGCCGTGAGCGTCGGGATCAACTGGAAGTTCTGGAAGACGAAGCCGACATGGTCATTGCGCATCCGCGCCCGGTCATCCTCGGTCATCGCCCCGATCTCCTCGCCCGCCAACTCCACCCGTCCGGAGGTCGGCCGGTCCAGCCCGGCGCAGAGCCCAAGGAGCGTGGTCTTGCCGCTCCCGCTCGGGCCGACGATCGCGAGACTGGCCCCGGGGGCGAGCGAGAAGCTCACGTCCCGCAGCACCGTCAAGGGCCCCCCGAGGGAACCATAGGTCTTCGTCAGTCGCTCGACTTTCAGCATGGAATGGACCATAATCGCGAACCGCGAAACAATCCGCCGGACCGTAAACCGCAACTCCATGACCCGCCTTTTCGCCCTATTCCAACTCGGCCTCGCGCTCGTCCTCGGCGCATTTCCGGCGCCGTCGCACGCTGCGGCCACCGCCGAAGGCGACGCCCGCCGGACGATCCTGTTCTTCGGGGACAGCCTGACCGCCGGCTATGGGCTGGAGAACCACCTGGTCGATGCGTTCCCGGGGGTGCTGCAGGCCAAGATTGACCGCGAGGGACTGGCCTACCGGGTGGTGAACGCGGGCCTGAGCGGCGACACCACGGCCGGCGGGCTGCGCCGGATCGACTGGGTGCTCCGCCAGCCGGTCGACATCTTCATCCTCGAACTCGGCGGCAACGATGGGCTTCGCGGCCTGCCGCTGGCCACGGCCCACGCCAACCTCGAAGCCATCATGGAGCGCGTGCGCGCCCGCAACCCACAGGTCCGGATCGTGCTCGCCGGCATGCAACTGCCCACGAGCATGGGGCCGTACGCGGAGGCCTTCGCCCGGCTCTTTCCCGACTTGGCCGCCGCGGCCGGCGTCGAATTGATCCCTTTTCTTCTCGAGGGCGTGGGCGGCGTGCCGGAACTCAACCTGCCGGACGGCATTCACCCGACCGTCGAAGGGCACCGCCGCATCGCCGAGGTAGTCTGGCCCCACCTCCGCCCGCTCCTCGTCGCCCGGACCGCCGACGCCAGTCCGCAGTTGCACCCCGGCACCGGGAACGCGAGCGTGGGGCGATGAAAGCCACCTTCACCGCGAAGGAATACGCCCGCCTCCTCGAGCTGCTGCACTACGCGCTCCATGTGGTGCATGCGTACCACGGCCCGGACAACCCCTCCAGCACCCGCTACGACGCACTGGAGCAGAAGCTGCTGGCGCTGGCGACGCCGATGGGCTGCGGCGACTTGGTCGAGGGCCTGCCCGACGGCCGGCTGCGCATCGCGGAGAAGTTCATCCGCGAGGATCGCATCGAAAAGATGCTTTCCGAGCACACCAACGACACGTTCTGGCATGAGCTCGTGGCGCGGCTCGCGGACCGCGACTGCTCCTCCGAACAGGCCCGGCGTCACCTCGCCTCCAGCACGCCCGGCGTCGAACCACCGCCGTCCATCGAGCAGCAGGTGGAAAAAATCGAGGACGCCTACTGGGCGGAGTTCCAGAAGCACGACCTCAACAACGTGATCGTGCTCCGCGGCGGGCAGGGCTGAGACGCCGGCCGACGCCGCCCGCGCTGGTCATCCTCCCGGCGACGATTTCGGGGTGCCGCGCCGGAACGCCGTCGTCCGCAGTACGCCGCGCCCGACAGACCCGGATCGCCCCGCATATCGCCATCCGAAGAGGCAAAGCGCGGTGCCGGGCGATCCAGCCCTCCTCAGGCCGGCAGGCGTCGGCCCGGAGCTCCAGCGAACAACTCGCGCAGCACGCTCCACGCCCGACGCAGACCGGCGGGCTGGACCCCGCCTTCGATCTGGTAGAGCTCCACCAGCGCCTCCTCGTGCCCGCGGTAACGGGGCGGCAGGGTGAACGTGGTCTCATCGCCGTCACGGACCGCGGAGAGGAAGAGTCCGCGACCGATCGACGGCTCCCGCGGTGCGATCAGGACCGAACGCTCCGGCAGCACCAGCCACGGCCGGAAGGAAAAACGCCAGCCCCCGTTCTCCGGCTCGTTGAGCCAGCGGCCGTACGTCCGCACCGGCACGCCCTGCTCGCACAGGTGCGGACCTGAGAAGACGCGGTTGCGGGAACCCGCAGCCGGCCGGAACCGCAGCCGGCGGAAAGTGAGGAATTCCCACGAGAGCACGCTCCCGAAGATCGTGAGGCGAAACGACCAGCCGGCCACCAGCCAGGCAACGAGGATGACCACCAGCGACAGGAGCGCCCCCACCCACGGGTTCAGCCCGGCGGTCAGCACGACGAGGCCGAGCAGGGTGGTGCGCGCCGCCTTGAGCACCGAGTCGACCGCCCCCCAGGGGCTGAGCAGGATGAGCACGTTGATCGCGTGCGAGGCCATCCAGACGACGGCGAACACCGCGACCGCCAGCGGCAGCGTCGCCGCCGTGACGAGCCACGTGAAATCCATCGCCCCGAGCGGCAGCGCGGCAAAGCCGGTCGGCACCGCTCCCGGGCCGGGCCCCTGCGCGACCAGCAGCTTGGACAACGAGTCCATCGTGAACGGCACGACCGCTCCGGCCGCGACCAGCCCGGAGACTTTGTTCTCGACCGTCTCGATGACATCGAGGGGCTTCTTGAACCCGGGTGGGAGCGCCGCCGCGAGGGAGTCCTTCGCCGCGCAGACCCCGACGACGAGAAGCGCGGGCAGCCAGAAGGTCATCTGCGCAAACCACGGGAGCGCCGTCCGCTGCTCCGGGGTATCCGCGCCGAACCACAGGTAGGCCCCGTAGACGCCGGTGCCGAGCAGCGGCGAGATCGCCATGCCCGTGACGCCGGCCAGCGCCGACGACACGGCCGCTCCCGGGGAGCGATCCTTGGCGGGCGGCGGAGCTCCCGCGGCGGCCCAGGCGGCCGACGGAGCGAGGAGGACGGTCAGGACAAGGACAAGCAGAAGGACGGAGCGGAGGCGGGGGTGCATGGCGGGGAACGGTGCGGAGACGGGAGGACGGGACGACGCGAGTGAGAGAGGGCGGGCAGGAAGACGATGACGTTCAGGGTGCGGGGGACGGCACCTCAATCACGCGCTGGGTCTCGTTGTAAAGCGCGCGTCGACTCCCGATCAAGACCACACGCAGCGACTGCGGTCCAGCCGACAATTGCGAGAGTGGCACCGTGAAATAGAACCCGCTGCGCAGCGCGTCGGGGCGATCCGGATACGCCGCGGCCACGTCGAGCCGCCACTCCACCCGGCCGCGGAACAGCCGCAGGCGGTCGCCCTGCACCGTTTGCAGGTAAGGCTGCAGTTCGGTCGAAAGCATCTCCTTGGTCAGCATCCAGCCCCGGAAATGAACGTGCCCCCGCGAAACCGACAGCTTGTCGATCGAAAAGACGATCGGGTGAGGTTTGATTCGGTCGGGCGCCAAGACCTCATGGCTCGGCTCGACATCGAGGGTGTAGAGGTTCTCCCGCGCCGCCGTCGCGAGGATGCGGTCGCCGAGGGCCGTCTTTGGGAAGATGGGGCGCTTGAGCCCCGCCATCGAACCTGTCTCGTCGTAGACGTGGGCCGCATCGACCCGGCGCTGGGAAAACTCCCAGGCCTCGAAGGCGAAGTGCCGGTTGGCCAGGACGTTGATCGCGCCCGCGCCGACCAGCGCAAGCCACGCGCCGGCCCGGCCCCAGCGCGGCGGCGGCAGCGCCCGCAGCACGAGCAGCACAACCGCCACCCAAGCCACGCCGCTCTGCACCATGTAGCGCGACGAGAGCGCAGGCACGCCCGGCGCGGAGAACCTGCCGTAGGCGATGAAGGCCATCCCGAGTAGTGCCGTCAGCGCGAGACCGGTGAGAAAGGCGTCACGACGCCACGCGCCGAGACCGAGGACGACGCCGAGCACCGTTAGGAGGCCGAGACCGCTCCAGGCCGCCGCCACCGGCGAGCCCAGCGAGACGACGCCGCCCACCATCGTCAGCCAGTACCACAGCAGCCGCCCCACCGCCGCGAGCGACCACGCGACCGGGGCGGTGAGGGTCGCGGAACTGAAGACAAAGGCGAAGGCACCGAAGACCACCGCGCACGCCATGCACCACCGCACCACCGCATCCCGGCGGCCCGCGAGGGCAAGGAGGAGCCCGCCCACCACCATCACCGCGACGCCGTGAGTCAGCGTGAACACCGCCAGCCCCGCAAATCCCACCGCGGCCGGCAGCGCCCAGCGCTCCCGACGCTGCAGCAGGAGCAGGCAGACGGTCGTGTGGAAGACGACCTGGTAGTGATCGATCGAGGCGTACGACGAGAACAGGTTCTCGTGGTGCTGGAGGTGCACCAGCACCAGCGCGGACAGGCCCAGCCACATCCCGCGCCACCAAGGATCATCGATCCCCTGGCGAGCCACAAGGACCACGCCGGCGAGGAACCCGTTTCCGATCAGGGCCAGCGTGACGAAGTTCATCCCTCCGGTCAGCTGATCCAGCAGCCCGAACACGAGCCGGCTCGTCAGCACGCAGTGCTCGTTGGCCATGGCAAAGAAGGCGTGCACCGAGGCCGCCACGGAATCCGCCGCCCGGAAGTCGAGCAGGAAGCGCAGGACGGTCTCAAACTCATCCCACATCGGGATGTTGTGCATCGTGTCCGTCGCCCGCCAGCCCACGAAGAGGACCGGAGCGAGAGCCACCGCGACGACGAACGCGCGGAACCAAGTCGGCGGAGCGGGGGTGCGGGTGGGGGGTTCCGCCATGGCGGGGAAACGCGTGGGGTCGAAGCGCCCGGTCTCGAAGGAAGCAGTTCCCGCTGCCGCAACGCAAGCGCAAGTCCGGAGGTCAGGGGCACCTGACTGCCAGAACGCGAAGGCCGGCGCGGCAGCGGTGGGCGCACCCATCGTTTTGACTTTGCCCAAGCCGTCGACGGCTGGTCGGATGCCCCCATGCCGCCGTTCGCCGTCGCCATCTTCCTCGGGGCCTTCCTGCTCTTTCAGGTCCAGCCCATGATCGGGAAATACATCCTGCCTTGGTTCGGCGGCAGTCCGGGGGTTTGGACCACCTGCCTGCTGTTCTTCCAGGTGCTGCTGCTGGTCGGGTACGGCTATGTCCACGTGGTATCGACCCGCCTGCGGCCGCGAACCCAAGCCTGGCTCCAGGCCGGCCTCCTCGCCGCCGCCGCGGCGTTCCTGCCTGTCATCCCCGAGGATGCCCTGCGGCCCCAGGCGGAGGGGTCTCCGGTGCTGCAGATCCTCCTCGTGCTCAGCCTCACCGTGGGGTTGCCCTACCTCGTGCTGTCGACCACGGGACCTTTGATGCAGCGCTGGTTCAGCCTGCGGCATCCGGGACGCTCGCCGTACCGACTCTACGCCCTGTCAAACGTGGGTTCCCTCCTCGCTCTCCTCAGTTATCCGTTGGTGGTCGAGCCGTTCCTCACCCGCCGTGAACAGGCGCTCGTCTGGTCGGTGGGCCTCGTGGCGTTCGCGCTGGTGGCGCTGCGGTGCGCCTGGGCGATCCGCGACGTGGCGCCGGCGCCGGCCCAAACCCCGGACGCCGAAGCAGAGCCGCGGGCCGCACTGCCGCCGCACGCGCCACTCCTGTGGGTCGCGCTGCCCGCAATCGCCTCCGTGCTGCTCGCGGCCACCACGAACCAGCTCAGTCAGGACATCGCCGTCATCCCGTTCCTGTGGGTTCTCCCGCTCGCCCTCTACCTGCTGAGTTTCATCCTCTGCTTCGATCACCCGCGCTGGTACCACCACGGCACGTTCGCCGGCCTGCTGGTCGTCGGCGCTGCGCTGGTGCTGCACCTTCTCCACAAGGAGACTGAGGCTCCGCTGGCGCTCCAAGTGGTGGGCTACGCGGGGACGCTGTTCGTGGCAGCGATGGTCTGCCACGGCGAATTGTACCGGCTCCGACCGGAACCCGCGCGCCTGACATCGTTCTACCTCCTGATGTCCGCCGGCGGCGCCCTCGGCGGCCTGTTCGTCGCCGTGATCGCGCCCGCGATCTTCGACCGCTACGCCGAGCTGCAAATGGGACTCTGGCTTCTGAGCTACCTGCTCGGCGTGATCGCCCTCCAAGCCCGCAGCCGGGCCCTGGTGACCGGGGCCGCGATCGGTCTGGTGATCGCC
Organism: Verrucomicrobiota bacterium; assembly: GCA_016871755.1. Lineage (GTDB taxonomy): Bacteria > Verrucomicrobiota > Verrucomicrobiia > Opitutales > Opitutaceae > UBA6669. Next base: position 14,272 of record VHCJ01000020.1, read on the forward strand.
CTCGTGGGCGTGCCGGCACTGGAGGTCTCGTGGGGTGATGCCTGGCACGAGCAGGCGGCGGTCTATCAGTTCGCCGTGGAACGACTTTACCTCGAGTACTGGCCCGCCCTCGCCGCCGGGGGCGTCGCGGCCCTCCTCTGCCTGCTCCCGCTCCGCCGCGCGGAACGCGGCGCGTGGCGCCCGCGGCAGGGCGGGTTCCTCATGCTGCTCAGCCTCGCCTTCGGCGTCCTGCTCATCATCCAGATCCGCAAGGCCGATGAGGATGCGGTCGACCTGACCCGCAATTTCTACGGCACGCTGCAGGTGCGGAACATCCTCGCGGAGGACCCGAGCGGCCATCATTTCTCCCTCGTCCACGGGCGCATCACGCACGGCCTGCAATTCCGCTCCGCCGCCCAGACCGTCTGGCCAACGACGTACTACGGCGAAAGCAGCGGCATCGGTCTTGCGCTCAAGCACCTCGAGCAACCGGAGGGCCGGCGGCAGGTGGGACTCGTTGGACTGGGCACGGGCACGCTCGCCGCCTACGGCCGGGCCGGGGACCGCCTGCGGATCTACGAGATCAACCCCGAGGTCGAACGGATCGCGCGCAGTCACTTTTCCTACCTTGCGGAGACGCCGGGAGAGGTGGCCGTGGTGCTCGGAGACGCGCGCCTCACCCTCGAGCGGGAACTCGCTGCCGGGCAGCCCCAGGCCTTCGATCTCCTTGCACTCGATGCCTTCAGCAGTGATGCGATCCCCGTCCACCTGCTCACCCGGGAGGCGATGGACATCTACCTGCAGCATCTCGCCCCCCGCGGCATCATCGCCGTGCACACCTCCAACCGCTACCTCGACCTTCAGCCGGTGGTCGAGGGCCTCGCCCGCCAGTTCGACCTGAAGGTTCTGACGATCACCGACGACGACTCGGAGTTCTGGTGGATCTACGGCACGACGTGGATGCTGCTCGCCCGCGAAAAGGACGTGCTGGAGAAGGATGCCTTCTACGATCACATGCGTGCGCCGAGCGAGCGGGTCGATGCCGTGCCGCTGTGGACGGACGAGCGGGCGTCACTCCTGCGGATCCTCCGCTAGCGGGTCGCCACACTCGCCGCTTGCTCCGCCCGCAACCGCTCTGCCAAGGTCGCCCTCATGCCGTCCCTGCTGGCCACGCTCACCGCCCTGCCCCCGCTTCCGCTCTGGGCGTGGCTGACCTTCTTCGCCTTCATCGCGGCCATGCTCGCCCTGGATCTGGGCGTCTTCCACAGCGGTTCCAAGGTGGTGAGCACCCGCGAGGCGCTCATCTGGTGCGGGGTCTGGGCCTCACTCGCCCTCGGCTTTTGCGCCCTGCTCATCCCGTGGCGCGGTTCCGAGCACGCCCAGCAGTTCCTCGCCGGCTACCTCATCGAGCTCTGTCTGAGCGTCGACAACGTCTTTGTCTTCATCCTCGTCTTCGCCTATTTCCGCGTGCCGCCGGAGTGGCAGCACCGGGTGCTCTTCTGGGGCATCATCGGCGCCGTCGCGATGCGCGCCATCTTCATCCTCGTCGGCGTCAGCGTCCTCGCCCGCTTTCACTGGATCCTCTACGTCTTCGGCGCCTTCCTGGTCTATACCGGCGTGAAGATGGCCCTCGCCAAGGAGGGCGGCAATGACGTGCATCCCGACAAGAACGTGGCCGTTCGCCTCTTCCGGCGGTTCTTCCCGGTCAGCCCGGCCATGGACGGCGGACGGTTCTTCACCCGCATCGACGGGCACCGCATGGCCACCCCGCTCTTCGTCGTCCTGATCGTGGTCGAAACCACCGACCTCGTCTTCGCGCTCGATTCCCTGCCCGCCGTGCTCGCGATCACGCAGGACGGCTTCGTGGCGCTGACCTCGAACATCTTCGCCATCCTCGGCCTGCGCTCGCTCTACTTCGCGCTGAACGGAATCATGCAACTGTTCCGCTTCCTCAAGCTGGGCCTCGCCTTCATCCTCGTGTTCATCGGGGTGAAGATGCTGATCGGCTACTTCGATCTCCACGTCACCACCACCGTGTCCCTCGCCGTGATCGGCTCGGTCCTCGCCCTCTCCGTTCTGGCCAGCGTGCTCTTCAAGCCCCGCGCGGACGGTTCCGGGACCGCCGCCTGAACACCGCCGGCGGAAAGCCGCCGCAGCGGCAACGCCACGTGTCATGTCGGAAACGCCACGCGATTCCGGCCAGCGGGCCGGGCCGCGATGATCCAGCCACGGACCCGCCGCACCTCACCCGGAGCCCTGCGGTCAAGCGGCGCCGGAGGCGCTTCGCGCGATCGCGGGTGGCGTGCGCCCGTTGTCGACCTTCATACTGCGGTCGGGCGGCACCGGAGGCGCTCCGCCGGATCGCTCGGCAGTCCGGGCGCGGCCATCGCCGCCGCCCTGCGGACAGGGAAAGGGCGGGCCGCCCACACCGACAGCCCGCCCCCAACCCTCACGGGTTTCCCACCGGCGGGTCCACCCGGACCCGCGACTTGAAAGGATGCGCCTAGGCGCCGTTCACCGCGATGCGGCGCGGCTTCGCCGTCTCGCTCTTTGGGAGCGTCAGGCGCAGCACGCCGTGCTCCAGCTGGGCGCGGATGGCGGTTTCATCGACCTGATCGGAGAGCGCGATCGAGCGGCTGAAGGCCACGGTCTCGCGAGCGTCTCCCTCACCGCGGACCCGCTCGGCCCGGAGGTTCAGTTGACCGTCGACGACCTCGATCTGGATGGCCTCGCGGGCGACACCCGGAAGCTCCACCCGCACGTAGGTATTGTCGGCGTCCTGATAGAGATCCACCGGCGGCGCACCGGCCGTCGAGAACACCGACGGACCGGGGAAGGCGCTGGCAAACCAGCGGTCGATTTCCTGATCCCAGTCCGTCCACGGGGAACGGGGGAAGAGGCCGGATGAGGCGAGGCTGCGGGACGCAGGCGTACGATAGTGAACGAGTCTCATGGTTGTAAGGGAGTCGAAGGATGAAGGGTCGTGGGTTGGAAACGATCTGCCGCCCCTTATGCACGTGGGATGCCGGGCGCGGCCGTTGGCCAACCCGTTGATTGCAGGGGACCTCGCCGCAATCGGCGCCGGCGGCGCGACGTTTTTTCCCGGCGACTCTTGTCGCACCCGGGTAATTCCGTCGCGCTTGGGCCGGGGGTCGCCCAGAAATCCCTGTTCCTGCAGCCGAAACCATGGTTGAACCACGGCTATTCTCATGAGCTTTGACTTCGATCATCCGCCCGAGCGCCGGGGCACTGACTCCCAGAAGTGGCAGAAGTACGCTGGCCGCGATGTGCTGCCGATGTGGGTGGCCGACATGGATTTCGCGGCGCCGCCGGCGGTGATCGAGGCGCTGCAGCAGCGGGTGGCCCACGGCATCTACGGCTATGCCCGGCCCGTGCCCTCCCAGGTGGCGGCCGTCGTCGAGAATCTTTCCTCCCTCCACGGTTGGACGATCGACCCCGAGTGGATCGTCTGGCTGCCCGGCCTCGTCGTGGGGCTGAACGTGACGGCGTTGGCCGCGGCGGGTCCGGGGGAGGAGATCCTCTGCCTCACGCCGGTCTATCCGCCGTTCATGAGCGCCCCCCGCAACGCGGGGCGGGTGCCGGTGATGGTGCCGCTCGCGTATGCGGCGGGGACGCGGAGCTGGGAAATCGACTGGGAGGCGCTGGAGCGGGCGGTGACGCCGCGGACGCGGGCGTTCTTCCTCTGCAATCCCCACAATCCCGTCGCCCGCGTGTTCCGTCGCGCGGAGCTCGAGCGTTTGGCGGAATTCTGCCTGCGCCATCGCCTCGTGCTCTGTTCCGACGAGATTCATTGCGACCTGATCCTCGAGCCCGGCTTGCGCCACATCCCGACCGGGACCCTTGGCAGTGAGATCGCGCGTCAGACGATCACGCTGCTCGCGCCGAGCAAGACCTACAACATCCCCGGCCTCGGCACGGCGTTGGCGATCATTCCCGATCCCGAACTGCGTCGCCGCTTCGTGCACGCGACCCACGGCATCGTCGCCGAGGTGAACGTCTTCGGCTTCACCGCCTGCGAAGCCGCCTTCCGGCACAGCGAGCCCTGGCGGCAGGCGCTCCTCGGACGCCTCCGGCGCAACCGCGATCTCGTGCTGGAGGCCGTCGCCGCCGGCCCGGCGGGCGCGCGGATCGAGGCCCCGATCGAGGCCACATACCTCGCCTGGATCAACGTGGCGGATCTCGGTCTTCAGGATCCCATCGCCCACTTCGAGTCCCACGGCATCGGCCTGAGCGAGGGCCGCCACTTTGCCGCCCGGCCACGCGCCTACGTGCGGCTCAACTTCGGCTGTCCCGAAGCGACGCTCCGGGAGGGCCTTCGCCGCCTGCACGCCGGACTCGCCGCCGCCGCGACCGCCTCATGAGCGGCGGCCGGGCGGGCCATTTGACCTCTCCCCACCGCCCGACACACTTGGCCGGATCGATGCGCCTCGGGCCTTACACGCTCTCGTCCAACCTGTTCCTGTCGCCGCTGGCCGGCTACACGAACCTGCCCATGCGCCTGACTGTGCGCTCCCTCGGCGGCCTCGGCTGGGCGACCACCGATCTCGTCAACGCGCGCTCCCTGCTCGAGCGCAACCGCGTCGCCCTGCAACTCGTCGCCACCGCTCCGGGCGACCAACCGCTCGCGATCCAGCTGTTCGGCGCCGTGCCCGAGGAAATGCGCGAAGCCGCCGCCCTCTGCGAATCGCTCGGCGCCCAGTCGGTTGACATCAACATGGGCTGCCCCGTGAAAAAGGTCGTCCAGATCGGCGGTGGCTCGGCCATGATGACCGAATTGCGCAGGACCGCCGCCCTCGTTCGCGGGATGGTCGAGGCCGTCAAGATTCCCGTCACCGCGAAGATGCGTCTGGGTTGGGACGAGGAGCACCTGACGGCTCCGGAGCTGGCGCGGGTGTTGGAGGACACCGGCGTGGCGGCGGTCTTCGTGCACGGGCGCACCCGCGCGCAGGGATTTTCGGGCGCGGTGAAGCTCGCGGGCATCCGCGCCGTGGTGCAGGCGGTGCAGCGCATCCCGGTCATCGGCAACGGGGACGTCACCCACCCCGAGGCCGCCAAGCACATGCTGGACGAGACCGGCTGCGCCGGCGTCAGCGTCGGGCGCGGGGCCTTCTACGACCCTTGGATTTTCCGGCGAACGGACCATTATCTCCGCACGGGCGAACTGCTGCCCGAACCGACGTTCGCGGAACGCGTGCGGGTGATGCGCACGCACTTCGACCGCTACTGCGAATTCTATGGCGAGGAGCAGGGGCCGCGGCTGTTCCGCCGGGTGGCGCCGTGGTACGCCAAGCGCTTCGGGCCCGCGAAAGTCTTCAAGCGGCGGGTCACGGCGATGTCCTCGCGGACGGATTTCGACGCCGCGCTGGAGGAGTACCGCCGCTGGCGGGCGCCCTTCTGCGATGACCACGGGGAACTGCTCCCGAAGTACCAACCCGGCCCGCTGGCCTCGTCCTTCATGGACGCTGACGGCGACGACGTCGGCGTGCACGCGCGGCAGGCCATCCCGGTGCCCTCGGGCCCGGTGGATGTCTGGTGACCCCGGCGTCGTTGTCCTGACCGCTCCCGCCTTCCCTGTCCCATGCAACCCGTCTCGCACTTCTGGGAGCTGATCCTCGGCACCGTCATCGCCCTGCTACCGATCATCAACCCGTTCGCTTCGACTCCGGTGTTCCTCGCCATCACGGAGGGCGACACGGAACGCCAGCGGGAGCGTCAGGCCCGGCGCGGCTGCCTGTACATGGTGGCGATCCTCGTGCTCTCGCTGATCGGCGGGACCTTCATCATGAATTTCTTCGGGATCTCCATCCCGGGACTGCGCATCGCCGGCGGACTGCTCGTCTCCGGAATCGGACTCAGCATGCTCTCCGCCCGCAGTCTCGCGCAGGAAGAGCGGGAGCGGGACGCCGCGCGGGCGAAGCGGGACATTTCCTTCACGCCCCTCGCGATGCCGATGCTCAGCGGACCCGGTTCGATCGCGGTCACGATCGGCTTCACCTCGCTCGCGCAAACCCCGCTCGACTACGCCGCGATCATTCTCGGCATCGTGGTCGTGGCGTTGATCAGTTACCTTGTGCTCCGCATCTCCAGCCGCATTGTCCTGGTCGTGGGCATCAACGGCATGAGCGCCCTGACCAAGATCATGGGCTTCCTGCTGCTCTGCATCGGCGTGCAGTTCATCGTCAACGGCATCCTCGGCATCGCCACGGACCCGAACCTTCTCCGCAGCCTGAAGGGCGCGATGGGAACCCCGGTCTGAGCGGTACGCCGGAGAGAGTCCCGCTCAATACTCCAGCCGGACGACATCGCCGGCGGAGCTGCGGAAAACGAGGACCCGCCGCTCGGCGTCGAGCCCGAGGAAGACGATGCCATGCGTCGGATCGACAAGCGCGCCACCGCGCACCAGTCGCCCGTTGATCAGGGCGCGGGGCGGGTTGCCGACCGTCACGCCGGCGACGCGGGCCTCCTCGACCCAGCGGATCACATCGGGATGGGCACCCGCCTCAGGGATCACCCGGAAACGCCGGGGCGAAGTCAGATCTGCCTCCGGATCCGGAAACTTCGATGCGGACCCCAGTGCCAACAGATCAACCACGGGCGCGTCACCGGACGCTGCGGGTCGGGGAGCCGCGGTCGGCGCGGGCGTGACCGCAGGATCCTGCGCCGCCGGTGCTGAGGGAGCGGCGGACGGGCCCGCCGCCGCGACGCGCTTGACTGCGGCCTTCTTCGCGGCGACTTCCTCGGGTGACGGACGCATCAGCAACCAAATCACCGCAATGCCGACGCCGAAGACGAGAAGGGCGGCAAAGACAATGGAAGCGACCGTCGTCCGTCGGGAGTCAGACCCTTCCCGGAACAGCGGGATGACCACTCCCCCGGCGGGAGACGCGGGAACCGGCTTCACCTCCGGCGCTGCGGAGCCCGCGGCGGGTGAACCATCGGGAGCGGAATAGGGGGCGGGAGCGGCGGCCGGCGTTGCCGCCACGGATGTCGGCGCCGCCGAGGCGGACGTCGTGGGCGCCTCCCCGGCAACGGGAGCGGCGGCGGCCGGTGAGACCGCGGGAACGCCCGCAGGAGACGCTCCTGCGCCTCCCCGCAACGTCAGCCCGGGGCGAGGCTTGGCCTGACCACCGGCCGACGGGGTGCCACCCTCGGCGGGCGGCACAGCCGGGCCGGACTGGGGAGAGGACGTGGACGTGGGTGCCGCCGGGGCCGGCGTGACCGATGGTCCGCTCGGTGCGGCCGCGCCCGCGCTACCCCGCAATGCCATCCACGGACGGGTTCTACCCTGTCCGCCGACGGGCGACGCGGCTCCCGGGGCATTCGACGAACCTGCCACCGGCTCGGACGAGGATGCAACCGGCGCCGGCGCATCGGACGGTTTCACCGCCGGAAACTCCTTGGAAAGATCGCCAGAGACGGGTGGGGTGGAGGGCGTCTCCTCAAGCACGTAGATGAGAGCTTGAGCAATTCTGGAAAAAATCGAAGCTCAAAACGTTCGAAGTTTCCGTCCCCCTCCCCGGCGACCCCACAATCACCATGAAGCGTACCTCCGCCGCGCTGCTCCTGGGCCTGCTGCCGTGGCTGCTTCTCGCCCCAGCCTGCACGAGCGAGCGCAAGCCCAAACCGGCGATTGCCGCCGAGACCGAGAGCGAGTTCCGACTCCGCTGGATCGCCCGCCGGATGGGCGAATTGCAGGCGGGTCCGGAGGCCGTTGAACCGAGAAGGGCCCGGGAAATCGCCGCCCGCGAGTTTGCCGAGAAGTTCGGCCTCGGGCCGACGGCCCCACGACGCTGACGACGGGGCGGGACCGGACTGCGACCGGGCGCGAGCGAGACGAAGGCGCGACGATTTGACCTGCTCCGCGCCGCCCGCGAGGATGCGCGCTTGCCCTCGCCGTCTCCGCATCCGCCCGCGCATTTCTCCCTTCCGCTGCCCGCGACCGGCGTGCTGGCGGCGGTCGGCTGCTACTTTGTCTGGGGCATCGTCCCGCTCCTCTGGCGCCGACTGAGCTCGGTTGACGCAGTCGAACTCATCGCCCATCGCCACGTTTGGTCGCTCGCCCTGCTGCTCCCGCTCCTGATCGAACGGGGGGGATGGGCCGATCTCCGGGCGGCGCTGCGATCGCCGCGGGACTGGTGGATCAACCTGGTGAGCGCCGTGCTGTTGACGGCGAACTGGCTGATCTACGTGTGGGGAGTCCACGCCGGCCAAGTCATCGAATGCAGCCTTGGCTACTTCCTCGTTCCCATTCTCAGCATTGTCCTCGGTCGACTCGTGCTGGGCGAGACGCTGCGTCCGCTGCAACGCGCCGCCGTGGCCATCGCCGCCGTGGGCGTGTGCCTGCTCGTGTGGCGGCTCGGGCACTTTCCCTGGATCGCGCTCGGACTCGCCGCGAGTTTTGGTTTCTACGGCCTGCTCCGCAAGCAGTCGCCGCTGGGCCCGATGCTGGGGCTCACGGTCGAGGCCTCCCTCCTCGCCCCGGTCGCAGCGGGCTGGCTGCTGTGGAAGGCGGTCCACCACGAGGGTGCGCTCGGACACAGCGACCTGCGGACCACGCTCCTGGTCTTCAGCACCGGCGTCGTCACGGCCGTGCCGCTCCTGCTCTTCGGGATCGCCGCGCGGCGCCTCCGCATGACGACCCTGGGGCTCCTGCAGTACCTCGCCCCCACCTGCCAGTTCCTCATCGGATGGCGATGGTTCGGCGAACCCTTTACGGCGGAGCGGGCAGCGGCGTTCGCGCTGATCTGGACCGGACTGGCGCTCTACAGCGCGGATACTCTGCTCGCCCAGCGGCGCCGTCCCGGGCAGTCCGGGTGATTGACCGGACGCCCCCGGCGGTCGCCGGGAAACGGCCGCACCGTCGGGCGGGCGATCAAGACCCGCCGGGACGGAATCGCTCTGCAGCCCGCCGACGGATCGTCAGGGCTTGGCGGCACCGGGAGCCGCCGCGCCAGCAACGGGCTGGGCGGGCTCAAAGGACAGCAGCTCGACCTCGAAGAGGAGCGTGGCGCGCCGGGGGATCTTCGGCGGGCTGCCACGGGTGCCGTATCCCAACTCGTGCGGAACAATGAGCAGGCGCCGCTCGCCCACGGAAAGCAACTGGAGCCCCTCTTCCCAGCCCTCGATGACATGACCCCGACCGATCCGCACCGTGAACGGTTTGGCCGGATCGGTCGCCTGATCAAACACCGTGCCATCGAGCAACATGCCCTTGTAGAGCACGCGCACCACATCTCCCTTCTTCGGGCGCACGCCATCGCCCGGCTTGAGCACGACGCTACGCAACCCGGTCGAGGTCCGCTTCGCGTCGGGCCAGCGTTTCTCGACGACTTCCAGGTCTTCCGGCGGCAGCTTCTCCCGCTGCGCCAGCAGCGGGAAGGCTGTCCACGAGAGCGAGAGCATCAGCACCAACCAACCTCGAAACACGCGCATGATGGAAGGGGTCATAAGCAACCGGGTCCGGGAATTCAACCTCTCCCGACAGCCACGCCGGAAAGGGGATCCCTTGGGCACAAAAAAAGCGGGGAGCCGAGGCTCCCCGCGAAAAGGACACAGAAGGTGTCAGGATCCGCTGGTGAGCGGATTAGTAGCGGCGCTCGCGACGATCGCCGTAGCCACCACGGCCACCGCCACCGCCACCACCGCCGCCGCCGAAGCCACGGCCGCCGCCGCCACCACCACCGCCGAAGCCACGGCCACCGGAATCTTCCTTCGGGCGGGCTTCATTGACGGTCAGGGGGCGACCACCGAGGTCGACGCCATTGCTCTTGTCAGCGGCGAGCTTCGCCTCTTCGGGCGTGCCCATCGTGACGAAGGCAAAGCCGCGCGGGCGGCCGGTCATCTTGTCCATGGCGACATAGACGTCCGTGACCGAACCGAACTGGCCGAAATGCTGGCGCAGCTCGTCTTCGGTGGTCTTGAACGACATGTTACCGACGTACAGTTTGGAGTTACTCATGTTTGATGTTTCGTAGATCACCCGTCCGCTGCCAGTCCGTTCCCGAACGCCGGGTTTCGAAATCATCCTCCAAGCTGCTTGCTCGGCTAACGACTCACCAGATACTGTCACCTAACGCTGTTCTCTAACGACTGCGGCACTCAACCGGTACTCCTCCCGAAACGCAAGCTTCCTTTTCTTGAGGGTCGGCCAGCCGACGTTTCGGGAGGCTCGCTTGCGCCGACGCAGGTAATGCATTCCCTTCAAAACATGAGCCGCCTCCGCCTCGTCCTTTCCACCCTGCTCGGTCTCGCCATGCTTCCCTTCCTCGCCTTCGCCGATCCTCTCCCGGTCGGCTCCGCCGCCCCAGTCGTGTCCGCTCCAACGGACGCAGGAACCACCCTCGATCTGGGCTCGGTCTACCGCTCCCATCGCTACACGTTGGTCTACTTCTACCCGAAGGCCGACACGCCGGGCTGCACCAAGCAGGGATGCTCCCTGCGCGATGCCTACGCCGACCTCACGTCCCAGGGCGTTGCGATCATCGGGGTGAGCTCTGACTCCGTGGAAGCCCAGAAGGCCTTCAAGGAGAAGTACCAGCTCCCCTTCACACTCTTGGCGGATACCGATCTTGCGGTCATCAAGGCTTTCGGTGCCCGCGGGGCCTTGCGTTCCATGGCCAGCCGTCAGGCGTACCTCATCAAGGACGGCAAGATCGTCTACGCCGACCACAAGGGTTCCACGACGAAGCAGGCCGAGGACATCCTCGCGTTTCTCAAGCAGTCCGGCAGCTGAGTGGTGCCGCGGGGCACCGCCGCACTCCGGCGGTTACGTCGTCCGCCCGCCTCACAATTCATCGTCGGGCACGGATTCCAACAACCCGGCCCGGGGATCCTGCGCCACGCGGCCAAGCCAGCTGCGGAGCAGGGGTTCGTCCGCGAACCGGCGCTCCGGCATGGGGGCGGCGAGAAGGTCAATGACCCGGAGGGCACCGTCCGCGGCGCGCACGAGGTTCTTCGCATGCAGGTCCGCGATGAGCCACGGGGTTCCGCGCTGGAACCAGAGCCGGGGATGATCTCGTTGCGCCCGCAGGAAACGCGAGGGAATCGGGATCAGCCCGGTCGGCAGGAGCGAGGAGGTATCCTGATTCTCCGGGAGTCGCTCCCCGGCGGTTTGCTTCACGACCAGCACTCCCTCCGGGGTCAGGCCGACGATCTCGGTCGGCATCCCTCCCAAAGCGAGGATGAGGTGCAGCTTCTCCAACAGTGACTGATAACTGCCAAGGCTCGCCTCGGCCCGGAAGGCCACCTCGTCACCGTCGCGCACGAAGGTGAAGCTGCCCCCGATGCGCCCACCTTCGCGCGGCAGGAAGAACTTGTAGATTGACCCGTCCTCCGCCTGGAAGGCCGACGCCTCGACCCCGCTGCCGATCCGGCGCAGCCGGGAGCTGCCTTCACCGAACGGATCCTCGGCATCCTCCGGAAAGCCAAACTGCCCCAACGACACGAGCGGCACCCAGGCCCGAAAGGCCGCCAGCGCAGCGTCCAATTCGGCCCACAGCGCGTCCGCCCCCGCGAGGAGGCTCAATCCGTCTTCGGCCGAGAGGACGAGATCGTCGTCCGGATCCGTTCCGAAGCCGACGCCCTGCGCTGCCGCGCGGAGGCGAGCGAACGTTTCCAATCCTCGCTCGTGATCGTGCTGAAGAGCGGCTTGTTCGTCGGCTCCGGGGAGGCGGTAGCCCCGGACCCGCGTGGGTCGGCCGGTGAAGGGGTCGGCTTGCATGGGTCGCTCATCGTCGCTTCCGCACGTTCGACCCGACAGCGGGGCTTGGCAATGGGAACTTATTCACCGCCCCTCCCTCCGCGCCACCGGGGCGCCACGCGGCGCACGCGGCGGCCCGCCGGTTGCATCGCATCGCATCGCGGCCGCCGGGCCCGCATCCGTCTCGGTGCCACCCGGACGGCCTCCGCGTCCCGCCGGGGCGTTCCGTCGGACCGCCAGCCCGCTCCCGCCCCGGCCGCGTCGCCACTTCGCGTTCGACTCCCCCCGCCCGGCCCGCTTGCGTGCCTGCCACGTCCATGGCCGCAACCCCCCAAAAGCTCGCCAACCGCATCCTCCTCGGCCTTGTCGTCGGCATCGTCGCGGCCGCGATCTCCCTCGCCATCGGCCACGTCGCACCGGGCTTCCTCGCCGCCGCCCGCACCTTCTCGAGCCAAGTCCTTGATCCGATCGGCCAAGTCTTCCTCCGGATCCTCTTCTTCGTCGTCATCCCGCTCGTCTTCGCGTCCCTCGCCTCCGGCGTCGTCCAGTTGGGCCGACTCGATCGTCTCGGGCCGCTCGCCGGCCGGACGTTCACGCTGTTCTTCCTGAACATGGCCCTCGGCGTCGCCCTCGGGCTGCTGATGATGAATCTCCTGCAGCCGGGCAACCATCTCGACCCGGCCGCCAAGGCCCGCCTGCTCGAGGAGTTCGGCGGCGCAGCCGAAAAGCACGTCGCCACCAGCGCCACCCAACCCGGGATGAGCCTCGCCACCGTGGTCGAGATGTTCATGCCCAAGAATCTCTTCGGCGCCGTGGTCGGCCAGCAGCGCACCCTCATCGGCGACGTGCTGCCGCTCATCCTGTTCGCACTGCTCGTCGGCGCCGCCGGCACCCAGCTGTCCGAGGAGAAACGCGTCAAACTGCAGCGCGGCCTCGATCTTGTCACCGAGCTCATGACCGGCATCGTGCACTTCGCCCTGCGGCTCGCGCCCTACGCGGTGCCGGCCATGATCTACAGCGTCATCATCAAGATCGGGGTCGACATCGTCATCGCCCTCGGAGTCTTCGTGCTGGGCTGCGCCGCCGTCCTGCTCTTCCACTTGTTTGGCTCGATGAGCGTGTTCCTGAAGCTCTGGACGCGGTGGTCACCGCTCGCTTTCTTCCGCGAAATCAAGGCACTGCTCATCACCGCCTTTTCCACAAGCTCGAGCAACGCCTCCCTGCCCACCGCCCTTGCCGTCGTCAAGGAGCGGCTCGGCGTGTCGCCGTCCACCGCGGGTTTTGTGCTTCCGCTCGGCGCCACCGTCAACATGAGCGGCACCGCCCTTTACGAAGGGTGCGTGGTGCTGTTCGTCGCGCAGGTCTTCGGGGTCGACCTGTCGTTTGGCCAGCAGATCACCCTGCTCGTGCTCAGCGTGCTCAGCGCCGTCGCCGTCGCCGGCATCCCCGGGGGCTCGCTGCCGTTGATCGCCGGCTTGCTCGCCACGTTCGGGATTCCGCCCGCCGGCATCGGCATCGTGCTCGGAGCGGATCGTTTCCTCGACATGCTCCGCACCATGACGAACGTCGGCTGCGACGCCGTCACCGCCGTGATCGTCGACGAACAGGTCAAGCGCACCGACGTCAAAGCCGGCGCCGTTCCTCCCGCCGCAGCGTAGTCAGGGCGCGCACACGGCCCCGGATCGCTCCGGGGCGCCGCGCCGCGCCGCCGCGAGCTGCGCCGTGCCTTCCGCCATCGCGATCCGGGGCGCATAGCCAAGGTCCCGGCGCGCCGCCGCGATCGAGAACCAGTGATCCTTCGCCAGTTCATCCGCGATGAAGCGGGTCATCGGCGGCTCCCCGCCCAGCCGCAGGCCACGCCACACCGCCTCCGCGACCGCCCCCGCGCCGCGGGCCAGCCGGTGTGAAATCCGCCGCCGCACCGGGGGCTCCCCCAGCGCCACCAGAAGGTCGTTGATCCAGTCCCAGAGGACCACGGGCTCGCCATTCGTGATGAAATAGGCGCGGCCCGCCGCCGGGGAATCCGGGCGGAGCAACGCACGCTCCGCCGCAAGGTGGGCGTCGACCGCGTTCTCGACGTGGACCAGGTCCACTCGGTTGGTGCCATCCCCGACGATCCAGAGCCGCCCCGCCCGCGCGCGATCAAGGAGCCGGGGCACCAGGTGAGGGTCGCCCGGACCCCAGATCAGGTGCGGACGCAGCGCCACGGTCCGAAGCTCCGCACCGTTCGCCGCCAGCACCTCGCGCTCCGCCTGCGCCTTCGTCAGCGGATAAGCACTGGGGCAATCCGTGGTCAGCGGCACCGACTCGTCAACTCCAGCCAGGGCGCGGCCGTTGTAGACGACGCTCGGGCTGCTGGTGTGGACAAGCCGTCCCACGCCAGCCGCACGACAGCCCGCGATCACGGCGCGGGTGCCCAGGACGTTCGCCCGGAAGAAGTCCTCCCAGGGGCCCCACACGCCGACCCGGGCGGCGACATGGAACACGGTGCCGCAGCCGGCGCACGCCGCCGCCACGGCCGCCGTATCCTCCAGAGCCGCCCCGATCCAGCGCACGCCCTGTGCCTCAAGATCCGCCGGCCGGGTGCGGCTCAGGACCGTCACGGACCGGCCTTGCGCGAGCAGACGCTCCACGAGGCGCCGGCCGAGGAAGCCGGTGCCTCCGGTCACCAACACAGGCAGCTCGAAACCCGGATCCCGCATGACCCGATCACACCCCAGTCCCCGCCCGCCGCAAGGCTCTTTCCCCGCGCACTCCGCTCCGGTTTTGGTTCGCCTCCACCCCTCCCGACCGGCAAGCGTGGTCCATGCGCATCGCCGTGGTCTCCGACACCCACGACCGCTACCCGGAGGATCTTCCCGGGCGGCTGCGCGGCGCCGACGAGATCTGGCACTTGGGCGACGTGTGCGAACCGGAGGTCCTCGCAGAATTCGAGTCGCTCGGCGCTCCGCTCATCGTGGTGCGGGGCAACAATGATTCCAACCCGCAGTGGCCGGTGGAACTCACCCTGACGCGCGAGGGCCTCACCTTCCACCTCGTCCACATCCCACCGCGCCACGCCCCCGCCGACGCGCGGGTGCTGCTGCACGGGCACACTCACGTGCCGCGCGACGACCTCGATGTGCGGGGCGTGCGCTGGCTGAATCCGGGCTGCATCTCGTTCCCGCGCGCCGGGATCCGGAGCTTCGCGTGGCTCACGCTCGCCCCCGGACGCCTCCAGCGGTGGGAAACCGTCGCTCTCTAGGCCGCACATGCGCGAGCAGCAGCAGGATTTGTTTGGTCTGACCGAGCCCGCCGCAGGCCCGGCGGCTCCCTCCGGCGTGCTGCCGCGGGCGGCGACCGCACTCTCCCCGTCGTGGTCGGCGCCCGCCGCCGGAGGTTCCGGCAGCGACTGCGTCATGGTCCGAAGCGCCCGCGCGGAAAACTACCGCCTCACGCTCCGCCGGGACGGTGTGGCGGTGCTCACAATCCCAGCGCGGGGGAGCGAGCGCGAAGGACGCCGCTTCCTCGAGGCGCAGCGGGACTGGCTGGAGCGCGCCCGCGAGCGACAGCAGCGCCGCCCCAAGACCGCGGAGGTCTGGGTGCCCGGCACCCACGTGCTCTGGCGCGGTGAATTGACCGAGATCCGCATCGCCCTCGCCGGGGAGCGCCCCGCCGTCTGCCTCGCGGCCGATGTCTTCCGCGTGCCGCGCCTCGACCGCGATGTGCGCCCCACCCTCGAGGCGCACTTCCTCCGTCGCGCCAAGGTCGAGTTGCCCGCACGCACCTGGGAACTCGCCGCCGTCACCGGCGTCGCCGTCCGCCAAGTCTCCGTCCGCAACCAGCGCTCCCGCTGGGGCTCCTGCTCGGCCGGCGGAGTCATTTCCCTGAACTGGCGACTCATCCAAACGCCCGACTCGGTCCGCGACTACATCATCCACCACGAGCTGATGCACCTGCGGGAGATGAACCACTCGGACCGTTTCTGGGCCCGGGTGGAGGAGGTCTGCCCAGGGTGGCGCGAAGCCGAACGCTGGATCAAGCGCAACGGTTCGCTCGTCGGGCTCTGACCACCGGGCCGGCACGCGCGCCGCCTCAGCGCGCGTCGCTGCGGAACGGCACCGCCGGCAGGCCGGCCCCGTTGAACAGATTCGCGTCCGGGGAATTGCTCCACGCGTAGCGCACCGACACCGGGGACGGAACAGCCTCCGCGCGCACCAGCACCGTGTCGCCATCGATGTCCGCCATCGCCGGCCGATAAACACCGTCCGCCCCGGCCACCTCGAAGGACGAGAGCGGCTTGTCAAGCGCGATCAGACCGGTCACCGCGTGGGCGAATACGACGCGCAGGCGACCTTTCTCGGGATCGGCGCGGACGAAGACCGGACCCGAGTGGTCCGCCGTCTGCCCGTACGTCTGGGTCAGCGCGATCAGCGCCAGCCGACGTCCCACCTCCTGCTTGTTGCGCGGATGGATGTCATCGGGATCGCCAATGTCGATCGTCACCGCCTGCCCCGTCGCCGGCAGCGCGAGAGTCTGGGTCTGCGCCTCGCGCAACCGCGGCCACGCTCCGCTGTCCGGCTGGTCCGTCTTGAAGTTCGCCAACTGCACCCAATAGAAGGGGAAATCAACCTGCCCGAACGCCTCGCGCCACTGGGTGATCATCGCGGAAAACAAGGCGCGGTACTCGGAGGCCCGCCCGGCGTTGGACTCTCCCTGATACCACAGCGCCCCGCGCAGGGCATAGGGCAGCACAGGATGAATCATGGCGTGATACAGGCCCGAGGGGGTGTCGGGGTGTCCGGGACCCTGCGGCGGCCGCGGCGCGCGGCGGTCAAAGGGCTTCCCCGCCGCCTTCGCGGCGTCGCGCTCGGTCGTCCACCGCGCCATCGCCTCCCGGTGCGCCGCGGCGCGTTCGGGGTGCTTGGCCAGCGCCTCAGACCACCGCTGGGCGACCACCGCAAAGGCGGGATCGGAGGCCAGCGCCCCGGGGCTCATCCACGCCTCCACCGGCGTGCCGCCGTACGAGCTGTTCACGAGACCGATCGGAACCCCGAGCTTGCGGTGCACTTCCCGCGCAAAGAAATACCCCACCGCCGTGAAGTTCCCCACCGTCTCCGGCGAGGTCACCTGCCACTCCCCCTTCATCCGCTCCTCCGCCGCATCCGCCACGCGAAGCGGCACCTTGTAATGCCGGATCAGGGGAAAACGGGCCGCCGCCTTCTCCTCCTGCGGACGATCGGACGCCGCCACGCTCCACGCCATGTTCGACTGTCCGGAACAGAGCCAGACCTCGCCCACCACCACGTCGCGGACCACCACCCGGTTCCGACCGACTGCCACGAGTTCCGCGGGTTCCGCGCTCGCGGCCAGCGGCGCCAGCACCGCCCGCCAGCGGCCCGCCGCGTCCGCGACCGTCTTCACTTCCTGCCCCGCGAACGAGATCGTCACCGCTTCGCCCGACTCCGCCCAGCCCCAGACCGGGACGGGCTTGTCGCGCTGCAGGACGGCGTGGTCCTGGAACAGCGGCGAAAGGGACACGTCGGCCCTGAGCCAGCCGCCGCACGCGAGCAACACCAACAGCAGGGGTAAGCGCATGGGCATGGGAGTGGCACGATCCCTGGGCGCGCTCAACCTCATTTCCCCGGAACGGGAGGGATCGGGGCACCGGGATTCCGCTCGCCGCGTTCCGTCCCCGCTGGCTGACTGCCGCCATGCCGCCGCTGTCGGAACAGGTCATCCTCATCACCGGTGCATCCTCGGGGATCGGCGAGGCCATCGCGCGCCGACTCGCCCCGAGCGGAGCCCGCTTGATCCTCACCGCCCGCCGCGCCGAGCGGCTCCAGGCCCTCGCCGCCGAACTCGATCCCACGGGCGCGCGCGTCGCCGCCTTCCCCGCCGATCTCACCCGCGCCGAACACCGGGAGGCGCTCGTGACCGGCACCGTCGCGCGGTTCGGCCGGATCGACACCCTCATCAACAACGCCGGCTACGGTCAGCGCGGTCCGGTCGAGCGCGTCCCGCTGGAGGCGATCCGCCACAACTTCGAGGTCAACGTCTTCGCCGTCGTTGCACTCTGCCAGCTGGTCGCCCCGATACTCCGCGATCAGGGCCGGGGTCGAATCGTCAACATCACTTCCGTTGCCGGGCGCATCGCCCGGCCTCTGACGTCCGTCTACGACTCCACCAAGCACGCCCTGGAGGCGCTCTCCGACGGCCTGCGGGGCGAACTCAAGCCGTTCGGCGTGCAGGTGGTCGTGATCCGGCCGGGATTCATCGCCACGGACTTCGTCACCGCGGCCTCCGCGGCCTCCGCGGGCACGCTGGCGGACCTCGGCCCGTACACGCCGTACATGAGCCGGCTGCGCGACGGCTTCGCCGACCTGCGCCGGCTCGCCGCCGGGCCGGACGTGATTGCCCGCTGCGTCGAGCACGCGCTCCGCGCCCGGCGACCCCGGGCGCACTACGCGGCGCCGATCCACGCGAAGCTCTTCCTCGCGGCGCGCTGGTTTTTCCCGTCGCGCGTCGTCGACTGGTTCATCCGCCTGCGGCCGCGTCCGGACTGACCGCCGCCGCCGGCGGCGGCGCGCCGCGGCGCAGGAATTCGAAGAGTTCGACGGCGAGCTTGGGACCGAAGCCTTCGACGTCGCGGATCTCCGCCGCCGAGGCGGCCTTGAGGCGGTCCATGGAGCCGAAGTGCTCCAGCAACGCCGCACGCCGCACCGCGCCCAGGCCCGCAAAGTCGTCGAGGATGCTTTCGCGCAGCTTCTGCGACCGCAGGTCCGCATTGTAGGTGTTCGCGAACCGGTGCGCTTCGTCGCGCAGGCGCTGCAACAGGTTCAAGGCGGGGGAGTTCAGGGGCAGGTTCAGCGGCGCCCGGGCATCGGGAAAAATGATCGTCTCATGCTTCTTCGCCAGACCGATGAGCGGCGGCGGCGTGAGTTCCAGCGCGACGAACGCCTTCAACGCCGCGCCGATCTGGCCGCGCCCGCCGTCGATCACGACAAGGTCGGGCAAAGCCTGACCCTCCTCGCGCAGGCGGGCGTAGCGGCGGCCGACCACCTCCTCCATCGCGCGGAAATCGTCGTTGCCCACGAAGCTCCGGATCTGGAAACGGCGGTACTGCGCCTTTTCGGGCCGGCCATCGCGGAAGCGCACCATCGACGCGACCACGAACGTTCCCGAGATGTGCGAGATGTCGAAGCACTCCATCGTCCGCGGGGGCGCCGGGAGCGCGAGCACGCGCCCGAGTTCCTCGAGCGCCGTCTCGCCGGCCGCGGGCAGCGGATGGTTGCGCTCATACTTGCGGGTCTTCGCGAGCGTCTTCTCCAGCGCGAGCACGAGATCCCGCAACTCGGCCGCCCGCTCAAAGGCCTTCTCCTGCGCGGCCGCCTTCATCTCGTCGCGCAGCGTCTCGAGCCACTCCCGCGACTTGCCCTCAAGGAATGCACATGCCTCGTCGACGCGCCGCCGGTAGTCGGCGGCGGTCGTCACGTTCTCGAAGCCGTAAAGCTCCTGCCGCACGTCGTCGTACAGGCGCCACGAGCCGTCGGGCTGCCGCTGCGGATGGGCGTCACCCAGGAGGATGCCGAACTGCCGGCGCATCTGCGCCAGCGTCTTGCGCAGCAGCCCGGAGTGCGCGAACGGGCCGAAGTACCGCGAGCGCTCGTCCACCTTCACGCGCGTCAGCCGGAAGCGCGGCAGGTCCTCCGTGGGATCCACCCGCACGAGCAGGAAGCGCTTGTCGTCCGTGAAATCCGTGTTGTACCGCGGGCGCCACTGCTTGATCAGCCGACCCTCCAGCAGGAGCGCCTCCGGTTCGGAACGCACCTCGATGGTCTCGAGGTCCGCGATCAGGTCGATCAACGCCCGGATCTTTGGGTGCCACGTCATCGCCCGCGAGGGCGTGAAGTAGGAGGACACCCGGCGGCGGAGGCTCTTGGCCTTGCCGACATAGATGATCCGCCCGAGGCGGTCCTTCATCAGGTAGACGCCGGGTTTGTCGGGCAGCCGCCGGACCTTTTCCTTGAGCGACGAGGGCTCGGCGGGCTGATCCGGTGCGGTGGCTGGCATTTTTCCGAGTTTAACCTAATCTTCACGAGCGCAAGTATTATGGTTACGTCGTCCCCCCCGGTTTCGCCCGCCACGCCCGCCTCCGCCTCCAAGCGCTTCGAACTGCTCACCTTGGGCGACGAACTGCTCCTCGGGCTCACCGCCAACGGACATCTCACCTTCATCGGTGCGGAACTCGGGCGCCGCGGGGTGATGCTGGACCGAAACGTCACGATCACGGACGAGGCGGAGGCGATCCGCCGGCAGTTCCGCGAGAGCTGGGCCCGGGCGGACGTGATCATCACGACCGGTGGACTCGGTCCGACGTGCGACGACCGCACGCGTGAGGCGATCGCCGAGGTGCTGGGTCAGGAGTTGGTCTTCGACGAGGGCATCAAGCAGACGATCGCGGAGCGTTTCGCCCGGATGGGCCGGCGGATGACGCCCAACAACCTCAAGCAGGCCTACCGGTTCTCCCGGGGCGAGGTGCTGCCCAACGCCAACGGCACGGCCCCGGGCCTCTGGGCCGAGCAGGATGGCCGGGTGCTTTGCATGCTGCCGGGGCCCCCGAACGAGCTACAGCCGATGTTCCGCGAACAGGTGCTGCCGAGGCTCGCCGCCCTCGGGCTCGTGCGGGCAAGGGAGGCTTACATCCAGATCCGCACCGCCGGCATCGGCGAGAGCGCCCTGGAGGCAAAGCTGCAGCCGTCCTTCGACCGCCACGGCGCGGCGCTGAGCGCGGCGTTCTGCGCCCACCAAGGGCAGGTCGACTGCCGCCTGAGTTCGCCCAGCGGCGAACTCAACGACGAGGCGCTGCAGGCGATCGCCGCCGAGTGCGCCCGGGACCTGGGCGAGGACTTTCTCTGCTTCGGGCACGATTCCCTCGCCCAGGTCTGCGCCGACCTGCTGCGCGCCGGTGAACACACGCTCGCGGTCGCCGAGACCGCCACCGGCGGGCTGCTCGCCAACGCGTTCACCAACATCTGCGGAGCCTCCAAGTTCTTCGCCGGGGGCTGCGTCTGCTACTCCAACGAGTCGAAAATGCAGCTTCTGGAGGTCCCAGAGGACCTGCTCTCGCAGCACGGAGCCGTCTCCGCCGAGGCCGCCGTGGCGATGGCGACCGGGGCGGCCGAGCGGCTCGGCGCCGACTACGCGATCGCCCTGACCGGTTTCGCCGGGCCCACCGGCGGAAACGAGGCCAACCCGGTGGGGACGATCCACCTCGCCCTCTACTCCCATCGCGGAGTCTGGTCGCGGCGTCTCTCCTACCCCGGACCCCGCCCCACCGTGAAGGTCCGGGCGGTGAATGCCGCCCTCGACTGGCTTCGCCGGGAACTGGTCAAGGAACGCGCCACCGCCGGAGGCAACCCAAGCGCCCGGCAGGGCTCCGGGTAGGAATCAGGCGTCAAAGCCCGGTAAATCCGGTTGGAATCGTCCGCCGGACGTGACGATGGGCGCGAGCGCGCTAGCCTCTCACCATGCCCGTTGGCCAATCCTTGGACGCTCAGCTGTCCGCTATTGCCAGTCGCCTCTCCCCGGCGCCGCGGGTTTTCCGTCGCTTGAGCGCGGCCATGCGCGAGCCGCAGGTGCGACTCGACGAGATTGTCGGCGGCGTCCAGATCGACCCCACCCTCGCGGCTCGGATCATCCGGCTCGCGTGCTCGGCCGGCGTGGGCATCGCCGAGCCACCGTCCAGCCTCGCCGAGGCCGTTGAGCGCGTCGGCTTGTACGAGGTCTACCGGTTGGTCGGTGCCGCGACCGCCTCCGATCTCTATGAGCGCCGCGCCCTGCCGATCTACGGGCTCACCGGCGAGGACATCTGGCGCAACTCCGTCACCACCGCCGCCGCCTTGGAGAGCCTCTGCCGGCGCGCCGGGGAGGACTCCGGCGCCGGGTACACGCTCGGGCTGCTGCGCCCGGTCGGCCGCCTGCTCCTGCAGGGTCTGGCCGATGAACAGGAAATCCGCGACTGCGGCGGCCGCCAGCCCACCGCCGCGCTGGTCGCCGCCTGGGAGTTCAACACCTTCGGCACGTCCAGCACCGAGGCGGTCGACCGGGTCTTCCAGCTCTGGGGATTCCCGGCGTCCCCCAGCGAACCAGTCCGTCATCACTTCGCCCCAAGCGGAGACCCGTCGCACCTGCGCACCACCGCCCTCCTGCACCTCGCCTCCTGGATCGCCGAGGAACTCGGTCACGGCCTCGCCATCGAGAGACACGCGTGGGCGCCGTCACCATCCGTGCTGGCCCAGGCCGGGCTGACCTTGGAGGACGCCATCCGCGGGGTCTCCCGCACCCGGTCCGTGGCCGACCGGATCGCCGAGTTGCTGCGTCGCGTCTGACCCGCGTCCGTCCCGGACGCGCTCAGGCCCCCGCCTTCGCGGGCAGCCGGACTTCGAACCGCGCTCCCCCGCCCGGCGCATCGTCCACCCGCACCGCGCCGGCGTGCGCCTCCACGATCGCCTTCACGAGACTCAGTCCAAGCCCCAACCCACGCTGCGAGCGGCTGGCGTCGCGGCGATACAAGCGGCGGAACACCGCCTCGCGTTCCGCCACGGGAATCCCCGGACCGGTGTCGGAAACCGTGAGAATCGCGTCAGCACCGTCGCGCCCAACGCCGAGCGTCACCCGCCCCCCGGACGGCGTGTACTTCAACGCGTTGTCGAGCAGGTTGTTCAGCACTTGCCCGATCCGCACCGGATCAACGGACACCGCAAACGGGGCGGGCGGGGGCAGGAGTTGGACCGCGATCTTCCGCTCCTCCGCGACCTCCTGATAAAGGTCACGCGCCCGCTCGACGAGCCCCCCGAGGTCCGTGGGCTCGCGGTGCAGCGCCAGCGCGCCCGCTTCCGCGGCCGAGACGTCGAGCAGGGTCTCAAGCAGGTGCCGGACGCGATCGGCCTCGTTGATGCACTCCACGAGGGCGTCCCGCGCCTGCGCCGGGTCGCCGGAATCCTGCAGCGCGAGTTCCGCGGTGCCGCGGAGCCGGGTGAGCGGCGTCCGCAGATCATGGGCGAGGTTGTCGAGGGTCTCCCGCAAGACCCGGACATGCGTGGCGTTCCGCTCCAGGAGGGTGTTGAGTTGCTGGACGAGGACAGCCAGTTCCCCGCGGCGGCCGCCGCCGGGGACGCGGGCCGCGAGATCACCCGTCTCGACGATGCGCCGGGCGGTCTCCGACACCGCCCGCAGGGGACGGGTCGCCCGCCAGGCGAGGAGCGTTCCCGCCGCCAGCGACAGGACGAGGGCAACCGTGCCGATCCCGGCAAACACGCGGCGCACCGGAGCGAGGAGCACCGCCCGGCTATCCGTGCTGCGCCCCACCTGCAGCAGACCACCGTCGGGCAGCGCGCGCGATGCGATCGCGTAGTCGCGCGCCGCGCTCTGCGGCACGCGCACCGTGCGGATTTCCCGGACGACTTCGCCGCGACCCCATCCCTCGGGCAAGGGCAGGCGCTGGACCTGGGTCTCGATCCAGTCGGCCGGCACCGAGGCGAAAAGCGTCTCGCCGTCGGCACCGAGGAGGCGGACAAACACGGAGCGCACCTCGGGCGATGTCTCCCGGGAAAGCTCGGCCCGCAGGGCCGCCACGCCGCCCAGTTCGTACGCCCGGCCGAGCATTTCCGCCCGGGCCTCGACCGCACCCTGCTCGCGCTGCTCCAACGCCTCGGCGAGGCTCCAATACAGCGCGCCGAAGAGCAGCCCGGCCCCGCAGGCGAAGACCAAGGCATACTGGGCCGCAAGCCGCAGGGCAAGGGACTGGCGGAGGCGCTCAGGCAGCATGGGGCCGGAAGACGTAACCGACGTTGCGCACCGTCTCGATGCGGCGGTGCTCGGGGTCGATCTTCGCGCGCAGGCGGTGCATCACCACATCCACCACGTTCGTCTGCGGGTCGAAGCTGTAGTCCCAGACGTGCTCCAAAATCATCGTCTTGCTCACCGGCCGTCCCGCGTGGCGCAGCAGGAAGGCGAGGAGCGAGAATTCCCGCGGCTGCAGGTCCACCGGCTGGCCGGCGCAGATCACCTCCCGCGTCACGAGGTCCAGGCTCACATCCCCCTCCACCAGCCGCGTCGCCTCCGGGGCCTGCGTCGCCCGCCGGATCAGCGCCTGCACGCGCGCCAGCAACTCCGAGAACGCGAAGGGCTTCGTGAGGTAATCATCCCCGCCGGCCTGCAGCCCGCGCACCCGGTCGTCCACCGCCCCCTTCGCGCTCAGGAACACCACCGGCAGGGCACTGCGCGCCGCCCGCAGCCGCCGGACAAGGCTGAGGCCGTCCAGCCGCGGCAGCATCACGTCGACGATCGCCGCGTCATACGCGGTCGACTGCGCCAGCGCCAACGCCGTCTCGCCATCCTCGGCATGGTCGACGGCATAGCCCGCCTGCTTCAGGCCACGGACCACGAAGGAGGCGATCTTGGCATCGTCTTCGACCACCAGCACGCGCATGGGACAAGGATGGCTCGGGGCGGACGGTTTGGAAAGGGCGGAAAGAAAACCGGCACCAGCCCCCGAGGGAGCCGGTGCCGGGTCACACCGGGGTCACACCTAACCCCGTTTAACCAAACACACCTAACCCTGACAAAGTTGCAGCGACCTCCAGATTAGTTGGCCGGCGCCTCGTCGGTCTCGTCGACCACCACGAACACCGTGCTGCCGCGCGACCAGAGCTTGAGCAGCGTCTTGCGACCTTCGGCCTCGCGGCTGAGTCGCACCACCTCCTCCGCATCCGCCACCGGCCGGCGATTGATCTCGAGGATCACATCCCCCGACCGCAGCCCGGCCCGGGCGGCCGCGGACTCGGGATCGACCTCCGTGACCATCGCACCGTTCAGCCGCGGGGGAAGGTTCATCGCCCGACGTGCATCGCGGTCGATGTCGCCGACCGCCACCCCGGTGAGAACGCCTTCGTCGCCTCCCGGCATCGTCTGGTCGGACGGATCCTCCTCGAAGCGGCCGGCCCGGGCGGACCGCGGGCGTTCCGCCGTCGTGGCCTTGAGGGTGCTCTCCTTGCCGTCGCGCAGGATGCGGAGTTCGACTTCCGTGCCCGGGGCAATCGCGCCGACCGCGAAGGTCAGGCGGTTGGCGTCCTCGACCTTCTGCCCGTCGACGGCGACGATGATGTCGCCGCTGGCCAGGCCGGCCTTCTCGGCCGGGCTGCCAGGCTGCACATCCGCCACCAGCGCGCCCGCCTTGGCCGGCACGCGGAGACTCTCCGCCAGACCGGGCGTGATGTCCTGCGCCGTCACGCCAAGGAAGCCGCGCACGACCTTGCCGCGCTTCACGAGGCTGTCGGCCACGTTGGCGACGAGGTTCGACGGCACCGCGAGGCCGACGCCCTGGAAGCCGCCGCTGCGGCTGAGGATCGCCGTGTTGATGCCGATGAGGCGGCCATCGAGGTCGATAAGCGCCCCGCCGGAGTTGCCCGGGTTGATCGCGGCGTCGGTCTGGATGAAGTCTTCGTAGGCCAGCCCCAGTCCGGGCCGCCGTCCCTTGGCGCTGATGATGCCGGTGGTGACCGTCTCGCCGATGCCAAAGGGATTGCCGATCGCGATCGCGCGGTCGCCCACCTCGGTCTTGCCGCTGTCCGCGAAGGTGATCGCCGGGAGCCCGGTCGCTTCCACCTTGATCACCGCGATGTCGGTCTGCGGGTCGCGGCCGACGACCTTGGCGGAGAGTTCACGACCGTCGTCGAGCGCGACCGTCACGCGGTCGGCTCCCTGGACGACATGGTTATTCGTGGCGATGTAGCCGTCGGCGCTGATGATCACGCCCGAACCCAGCCCGCCCTGCGGCGTCCGGGGCATCTCGGGCATGCGCCCGCCGAAGAATTCCCGGAACATCGGGTTGTCAAAACCGGGGAATTCCTGGCCGGGACCCGTCCGCGCCACCCGGCTCGCGCGGGTCTCGGTCGTGATCTTGACGACGCTCGGAGCGACGCGCTTGACCACCGGGGCGTAGCTCGAGGGCTCCGCCTTGCTGCGGTCAACCGCCGCGGCGTCGCGCTTGATTTCAATCTTGCTGGCCGAGGCCGGGGTCGCCGCGTAGGCGAGCCCAGCCCCGCCGAGGAGGAGGGCGAGCGCGGCGAGACGGAGCCGCCGCGCGGCGGGAGAGGAACGGGAGGGTTGGGAGACAGAGTTCATGGAGTCTTGCTGGACTCCACTCTCGCACACCGACCTGACGGGCGGCTTTCCGGAAAATGACAGAAGTGTAATTCGCCGCCGACCCTTCCGGTAGGCGTTGTCTACGCCGCGAGCCGGAGGATCTGCTCGACCTTCGCCGGGGTGATGTCCCCGCGCTCGCCGAGGCGGACCATTCCGCGGGTGGCGAGGCGGCGGGCTACCTCGGTGGCGGTCTCGACCGAGACGCCGTAGTCCGAGAGGCGGGTCTGGATCCCGATGGACTCATAGAACGCGCGGGTGCGGGCGATCGCGGCATCGATGCGGGCCTCTTCGCTGCCTTCCGTCAGGCCCCAGACGCGGGCGGCGTACTGCAGCAGCTTGCCGCGCTTCGCGTCGCGCTGCACGTGCAGCAGGCTCGGGAGCACGATCGCCAGGGTGCGCGCGTGATCGATGTCGTGAAGGGCGGTGAGCTCATGCCCGATCATGTGCGTGGCCCAGTCCTGGGGCACGCCGACGCCGATCCAGCCGTTCAGGGCGCAGGTGGCGGCCCAGACGAGGTTCGCGCGCGCCGCGGCATCAGTCGGATGCGCCAGCGTGCGCGGACCGACTTCGATCAGGGTCTGCAACACGCCTTCGGCGAAGCGGTCCTGCACCGCCGCATCCGCCGGGAAGGTCAGGTACTGCTCGATCACGTGCGCGAAGGCATCGCCGATGCCGTTGGCGATCTGCCGCGGCGGGAGCGAGTAGGTGGTCTCGGAATCCAGGATCGAAAAGCGCGGGTAAACGTCGGGGCTGATGAACGCCAGCTTCTGCTTCGTCTCGCGGCGGGAGATCACGGCGGCGCCGTTGGCCTCGGATCCGGTTGCGGGAAGGGTCAGGACCGCGCCGATCGGAAGCGCGTGCGGCAGCGCGCTGAGGCGCTTCGCGAGGATTTCCCAGGGCTCACCGGCGAAGTGCACCGCTGCGGCGACGAACTTCGCGCCATCCAACACCGATCCGCCGCCGACGGGCAGCACCCACTCGACGCGCTCGCGGCGGCAGAGTTCCACCGCGACCATCAGGGTGCGGTAGTCCGGATTGGCCTCCACGCCGAAATGCTCAAACACCGTACGCCCCGCCAGCGCGGCACGGACTTGGTCGTAGACGCCGTTGCGCTTGATGCTGCCGCCGCCCGCCAGCAGCAGCACCCGCGCGTTCGCCGGCACCTCCTGCGCAAGCTTGGCGATCTGGCCGCGGCCGAAATGCAGGCGGGTCGGGTTGTGAAACGTGAAATTTTCCATCCCTCCACCCTAGGCACAGCAGTCGGTCTGGCAACCTTCCGCCTGACGCGGAGTCCGACGGGTGTCCGACCCACGCGTCGGGCCCGCGCCATCCACGCCCATCCGCCCCGAAATCCCCTCGCCAGCGCCGCGGACGAAACGCCACAGTAACCGCCGTCCGGCCCCTCGCGTCCACGCGTTGAAGTCATG
This sequence comes from Verrucomicrobiota bacterium, assembly GCA_016871755.1. Classification (GTDB taxonomy): domain Bacteria; phylum Verrucomicrobiota; class Verrucomicrobiia; order Opitutales; family Opitutaceae; genus UBA6669. The sequence continues at coordinate 41,584 of VHCJ01000020.1, forward strand.
TCCTCCTCCTCCCGCTCCGCTCTCCACGCCACCGTCGAGCCCAGCCAGGGCCGCGCGGTCCTGCTGCTCAACGGACAGCCCACCGCTCCGGTCATCTACGCCCTGACCGACTGCCCCGGCGGTCGCTTCTCGTGGGAGGAGGTCCCCCAACGCAATCTCCGGCTCTTCGCCGACCACGGTTGCCGGCTCTTCCAAGCGGACCTGTGGCTCGAGTGGCTGCTCGGTCCGGACGACTCCCTCGACCTCACCCTCGCCCGGCGTCAGGTCCGCGGGATCCTCGACGCCTGCCCGGACGCCGCCGTCATGCTGCGCGTCCACCTCAACCCGCCACCCGCCTGGTGCGCTGCGCATCCCGACGAATGCGTCCACTACGCCGATGGCCCGGCGGAACCGGAGGAACGCTGGGGATTGGAACGGTGGATCGGTCGCGACAACGACGCCCCGGTCCGCGCGAGTTTCTCATCCACGCTCTGGCAGGCATGGGCGCAGCGTCAGCTCGCGCGCTTCTGCGAGGCCTTCGGCGCCACGCCGGAGGGGGGCGCAGTCTTCGCCCTGCAGGTCGCCTACGGGGTCTACGGCGAATGGCACCAATTCGGTTTCTTCGCCCACGATCCGGATGTCAGCCCCGCCGCCACCGCCGGCTTCCAGCGCTGGACCCAGCGGCAGTACGGCACCGAGGCCGCCCTCGCCGCCGCGTGGAACCAACCGGGGATCACGTGGGGCGCAATTCGCCCGCCCGACTCCCCGGCACGCGAGCGCGCCGCCCTCGCCATCCTCCGCGATCCGGCCACGCAACGCGATGTCATCGACTACTTCCTTTTCCAGCACGAGGAACTCGCCGACGCCGTCCTCGGGATGGCGCGCACCGTGAAGCGGTCCTGGCCCCGCCCCGTGCTGACCGCGACGTTCTTCGGGTACTTCTACTGCGCCTTCGGACGCGAAGCCGCCGGCGGGCATCTCAGCCTCGATCGCCTGCTCGCCTCGCCCGACCTCGACTGCGTCTGCGCCACGCCCGCCTACACCCCCACCGCCCTGCCGCTCGGCGGCAGCGGCAATTCCCGCGGGCTCGTCGATGCCGTCCGCCGCGCCAGCAAGCTCTGGCTCGACGAAATGGACCGCGCCACCTCCGTCGCGCCCTGCCCTTGGGACAAGGCCTTCGCGAGTTCGCTCGCCGATGATGTCGCCGTGCTGCGCCGCAATCTCCTTCAGCCCATCACGCGCGGCGGCGGCCTGTGGGGCTTCGACTTCGGCCCGATCGCCGGCACCCCGGCCTTCGCCCGGCTCGGCAACATCGGGTGGTGGGACCACCCCGTCCTGCAGCGCGAGTGGCAGGCGATCCGCACGCTCGCGCAGTCCCGGCTCGCCGCGCCCTATGAGCGCGCCAGCGATGTGCTCCTCCTGCACGATCCGTGGTCGTTCGCCCACCTCGCCTCCGCCCGCCACGATCCCACCCGGCTCGTCTTCGGCGTCATGCCGGTGTCCACCGTCGATCCGGTCTCCCGACTCCTCACCGACGGCGTCGTCGAATCGCTCTACCAGTCCGGCCTCATCCACACCGAGGGCCTCCTGTCGGAACTGCCCAACCTCGACGCGGCGCCATTCCGTCTGGTCGTGATCGCGACGTGCACGGTGCTCGACACCGCCCAGCGCCGCGCGATCCGCGAGCGCGTGGCGCGGCAGGGGCGGCACGTCGTGTTCCTCGGCTACGCGGCGTGGAGCGATGGGCAGCGCATCGGCGCCGACCGCGCCGCCGAACTCACGGACTTCCCGACCCGCCTCGTGCATCAGGACAACGCGGTCCAAACGATCGCCCTCGACGACGCCCGTGAGACGCTCGCACTCGGCCGAGGCTTCGATCTTCCGGCAATCGAGGCCCCGGACGCTCAGGTCGTCGGCCGCTGGGCCGACGGCACGCCGAGCGCGGCGTGGCGCAAGGAGTCGGAGGCGACGTGGTGGACGTTCGCGCTCCCGCCGAATCACCCCTCGACGTGGCGCGCCCTCGGCCGCCGCGCGGGCTGCCTCGTGGTCAACGACGCCGACGAGACCACGCTCCTCGGCAACGGACTCGTCGTCGTGCACACCGTCGCCGGCGGCGCGCGTCACCTTCGCCTTCCCGGCGGCGGCACCGTCGCCGCGACCCTGCCGCCGCGCAGCACGACCGTCTTCGACTCGCGTACTGGCGAGGTGCTGCTCGCGGCGGAGTGATCCCGCGGACCGGTTCACCGACTCACGCCGAGGCTCTCCCGCCCCCGGCTCCCTCCTCCATCATCCCCATGCCCCACGCCTTCAACCTTGCAGACTGGATCGTGATCGTCGGCTACCTCGGCGGCATCGTGGCGCTCGGCGTCTGGTTCGGACGCGACCAGCACACGACGCGCGACTACTTCCTCGGGAGCCGGAACATCCCGTGGTGGGGGATTGGCATGTCGATCATTGCGGCGGAGACGAGCGCGCTGACGATCATCGGCGTCCCGGCGATCGCCTACGGCGGAAACTTTTTCTTCCTGCAGATGATCATGGGGTACGTGATCGCGCGGGTGATCCTCGCAATCGTGATGGTGCCGCACTACCTGCGCGGCGAGATCTACTCGCCCTATCAACTGCTTGAGCAGCACCTCGGACCCGGGGCGCGGCGCCTGGCGGCCGCCTTCTTTCTGTTTCTCGAAACCATGGCGGCGGGCGTGCGCGTGTTCGTCGCGTGCATCCCGATCCGCCTCATGCTCGGCGAGTCGATCTGCAGCCTCGGCGGTCTGGTGGATCCGATTCTCGGAGCGATCATCCTCTTCGTCGGCGTTTCGCTCGTGTACACCTACATCGGCGGCGTGAAGGCGGTGGTGTGGACGGACGCGGTGCAGTTCGGGCTCTTCCTCGCGGGGGGTGTTTTCACCATCCTCTACGTCCCGACGCTGATCGACGGTGGCTGGACCGCGGCCCTGCAGCAGGCGACGGCGGCCGGAAAGCTGGCGTGGCTGAACCTCGAATTCGGGCTCTCCGCCCCCTTCAATCTTTGGATGGGCCTGATCGGCGGCACCGTGATGGTCCTGTCGACTCACGGCGCGGAGCAGCTGATCGTGCAACGTGTGCTGGCCTGCGGCAGCGTGTCCGAGGGGCGGAAGGCCCTCGTGTTCAGTGCGGTTTTGATCTTCCCGCTCTTCCTCGTCTTCCTGCTCGTCGGGGCGCTCCTCTGGGTCTTCTACCAGGGGCATCCCTTCCAGATTCCGCTGCCGGAAGGACGGCCCGGGATCAAGTCGGTGGATTTCGTCTTCCCGACCTTCATCCTCACCGAAACGCCGCACATCCTGAAGGGATTCCTCATCGTCGCGATCCTCTCGGCCGCGATGTCATCGATCAGCTCCGCACTCACCTCGCTGTCGTCGGTCTCGACGATGGATTTCGTGAAGCCGCTCCTGCCGAACCGCTCGGAGCGGTCCTTCCTCACCTTCAGCAAGCTCTCGACGATCGGCTGGGCCGCAGCCTTGGTGGGCGTGGCGTGGCTCACGCGGGAGGTGCAGTTCGTGCTCAACGCCGCGTTCTCGCTGCGCGGCCTCACCAGCGGAGCCCTCCTCGGCGGGATCATCCTCGCGCTCTTCGCCCGCGGCGTCGGCGCCCGGGCGGCGATGATCGGCATGAGCGCCTCGGTGCTGGTCATGAATCTCCTCTACTGGCCGCCGAACCTCACCGCGTGGCCAGGGGTGCGCGCGTGGTGGCTCGCCACGTTCGGCGGGGAAGTCTTCTGGCCGTGGTTCACCCTCATCGGAACGCTCATCACGCTCGGCGTGGCGTGGGCCACGCGGAGTCGCGGGACGAAGGCGACCTAGGGCGCGCGCGCCCCGCCCGCAGCGGCGGATGGTAGCTGCGGCCTGCCGCCACCGCGCCGGGCTACGCCAGCACGCGGCGCAGGGCGGCGATCGCGCGGGTGTTTTCGTCGGGGAGGCCGACGGTGATGCGGACCCAGTCGAGGAGCGGCGGAAACGCCCGCGCCACCGCCACACCCTCCGCCTGCATCCGCGCGGCGATCTCCGCCTGCGGACGGCCGGCGTGGAAGAAGACGAAGTTGCCCTGCGGCTCGGCGTAGGTGCGCCCCAGTTCGCGGAGCACGGCCGTGACGCGCGCCCGCTCCGCCATGATCCGCGCCCGGGTCGCCTTCACGAACGCCTCGTCCGCCAGACTCGCGGCGGCGGCCGCCACCGCCGGCGCACTCACTCCGCCGACCGAATAACGGCGCAACTCGGCCGCGAGCGGAGCCGGTGTCACGAAATACCCGATCCGCAGACCCGCGAGGCCATGAATCTTGGAAAACGTCCGCGCCACGATCAGGCGACGGTCGTCGCGCACCAAATCGACCACGCTGCGCCGCGCCGCGTCGTCCACGATCTCGAGGTACGCCTCGTCGACGAGCAGCGTCGTGCGGCCCGCGACGTCCGCAACGAATGCCCGCAGCGCCGCGGGATCGACCACCGTGCCGGTGGGGTTGTGCGGATTGGCCACGTAGACGACGGAGGTACCAGCGCCAACCTGCGCCGCCATCGCCGGCAAGTCGTGCTCGAGGCGCGCGTTGAGGGGCACCGCCCGTGCCCGCCCACCCATGGCCTCAAACGCCCGAGGCAACTGCAGGTAGCCGGGCGCGGCGTAAAGCGCCTCGCCGCCCTTGAGCCCGCAGTGAACGCCCAGGGTCTCAAGCAGTTCGCCCGAGCCCACGCCGAGCACGATCTGCGCCGGCGCCACGCCCTCGTACTGAGCAACCTGCTGCACGAACGCATGCACCTCGGCATAGGGATAACGCGCGCCTCGATCCGAGGCCACCAGGCGGTGCATCGCCTCGCGCGCGGACGCTCAGGGGCCGTAGGGATTCTCGTTCAACGAGAGGCGAATCAAGCCCGGCGCCACCGCCGCCAAGCGCTCGGCGCTCATCGTCTGCGCGCGCATCTCCTCGTTGAGGAAACGCCCGCCCAGTCCCAGCCCCGCAAGCGTCACGCCCGCTCTCGCCAACCATCGACGCCGCGAAACCAGAAGGGAAGCGTTCATGCGCGCAAGGGGGATACGAGAATGAGCTCTGACAGCGCCGCCCCCCGGAGCGCAAGCCCGCGTCCGTCCTGACGTAGCCGCGCCGCGCGCGACTGCGCCCGAACCGTCTGGCGGACCGAGCCCGCAGCGGAGCGCTCACGCGGGCACGGGAGATCCGGTTGCCCACGCGTTGGCCGGCGACCCGGACGCGGCCCACGACGGATCCTCCGAAAACGCCTCGCCTCGCCACGCCCGCCCACCCACCCACCGATCATGCCCCGTCCGGTCACGGGCCACCCAGCGCCGTCTCCCGGAATCGCCTTGCCGCACCGATGGGGCCGGCCTGAGCTTGCAGCCCTCACCGCGCGATCCGGCGCGGTCGCCCCTTCCACCCCATGCGCACCCGGTCCTCCTTCCTCCTGCTCGTTCTGACGGCCTTGGCCTCGCCCCTCCTTTCCGCTGGGGAACCCACCCGCCTCTTCAACGGCCAGTCGCTCGCCGGCTGGGAGGGCGACCCGCGCTGGTGGCGCGTCGAGCAGGGTGCGCTCTTCGGCGGGTCCCGCTCCGAGAAGATTCCGAAGAACGTCTTCCTCGCGACCACCCGCTCGTACCGCGATTTCGATCTCCGTCTCTCCCTGCGGCTGCGCGGCACGCCCAACACCGGGATGATCAACAGCGGCATCCAAATCCGCAGCCAACGGGTGCCCGACTCCACCGAGATGCGCGGCTACCAGGTCGACGCCGGCGACGGCTGGTGGGGCAAGCTCTACGACGAATCGCGCCGCAACAAGGTCATCGCCACCGCCGCCGACCTCGCCGCCGTCAACGCCGCCGTGCGTCCCAACGACTGGAACGACTACCGCATCCTCGCCGAGGGGCCGCGGATCCGGACTTGGATCAACGGCGTGCCCGCCATCGACTTCACGGAGACCGATGCCTCCATCCCGCTCGACGGCCTGATCGGCATCCAGATCCACAGCGGCGGCGTCGCCACCATCGAGGTCCGCGAGGTCATCCTCACCGAACTCGAGTCCAGCACGTCACGCGCGAGCAAGTAGTCCGGCCACGAAGCCAAGGTACACCGCAGGCTCGTCCTCACGAACCACCGGCGAGCGCGGGCGCGAGGTGGGCCTTCACCTCGCGCAAACCCGTCGGATCGGTTAACCCCAAGGCGGCAGGAGCTCTGCGGCCTCCGCCTTCGTCATCGAGGCTTTCGCACCATGCCGCACATGCAGAACATGCACGCGACTGTCGTGGATCGTGAAAATGAATCGATAACGCCCGCGCCTCCGGCCAAAGACCAACTGCCGGAGCACATACCTGGCGCTCAAGCTCTCCCTGGCCCGCGGACATCGCTGGGGAAAGTCAGCCAGCGACTGGATCGCGGACTGCATCGCTTCGAACCAATGCTCGGCCGCCTCCGCCGCGTGCACCGCAATCCAACCTGCGGCCTCGTCAATGTCCCGCTCCGCGCGGGGCTCGATGACGACCTGCACCTTCACTTCGCAGAACGAACGCGGTGCTTCTGCCGAAGTCGGCGCGAGCCGCGCTGCGGCATCCGCAGCTTTTCTATCCGCAAATCCCTGCAGGGCAAAGCTTTGGCTGCGCGTTGAAAATTCACCGCATTGCGACGCGCTTATCCGCTACTCCGCGACACGGGGTTGACACAATCCGAGCAGACCAAACGCTCTCGCGGACTACCCTGCGCTCACGCTCGCCCGACGTCTCACGCCGTCGGACCCGATGAGCTTTTCCTCGTTCCGTCCGTCAACCCAGCAAGCACCTCATGTCCTCCCGAACGTTCCCCGCCCTCCCGAAATCCGGGCGTGCGCTCGTGCTCGGCCTCCTTGGCCTGATCACGACCGCCGCGCACGGCCAGACCGTCCCCGCACCGGCGCCCGCCGCGCCGGCTCCGGCCCGCAACTCGGTGCCGGTCGTCAGCACCAGCGCCAACGCCACGTCCTCCCCTGAGGAGGACATCGTGGAGCTGACGCCCTTCGTGGTGGCGGCGGATGCGGATCGCGGCTACCAGACCACCTCGACGCTCGCCGGCACGCGCCTGCGCACCGAGTTGCGGGATGTCGGTGCCGCCATTTCGGTGGTGAACGCGCAGTTCATGGCGGACACCGCCTCCACCAACGCAAAGGACATCCTTGTCTACACCACCGGTACCGAAGCGGCCGGCATGGGCGGCAACATCTCCGGCGTCTCCACCGGCAACGGCTTCTCGAACCCGGAGGAGGGTCTCCTCAGCCCCAATCAGCAGACCCGTGTCCGCGGCCTGAGCGGCGCGGACCTCACGCGCGACTTCTTCGCGACCGACATCGGCATGGACTCCTACAACACCGAGCGCGTCGACATTTCGCGCGGTGCCAACGCGATCCTGTTTGGTCTCGGCAGCCCCGCTGGCATCATCAACAACCAGTTGAAGATGGCGAACCTGCGCAGGAACGGCGTGACCTTCAGCCAGAACGTCAGCCGCTACGGCTCGCACCGCGAGATCCTCGACGTGAACCAGGTGGTCCTGAAGAACCAGCTCGCCGTCCGCGTGATCGGCCTGAACGACGAGGAGGAATTCCGCCAGAAGCCGGCCTTCGAGAACGACCGCCGTCTCTACGCCGCGATGCGCTGGGAGCCGAAGCTCGTCCGCAATGGTCTGACGCAGCTGCAGGTCAGCTACGAGGACGGTTCCATCCGCGCCAACCGCCCGCGCGTCACTCCGCCCGCTGACGGCCTCTCAGTCTGGTTCAATGTGCTGAACAAAGTGCAGCTTGACCCCACCAACCCGAGTGCGGTCACGAACAATCCGTTCCTCGCCGCCCACCTTGGCTCCGCCGGCCGGTGGTTCGGCCAGGTCGGCGCCGTGTTCACCGATCCCGCCTCCAACGCCCAGGGCGGCAACGGCGTCCCGCCGTACATGATGAGCCGCGGCGGCGCGCCCTTCACGCAGTGGTTCGGCGTGGGTAACTACACCTCGCTCGGCAATAACGCCGCCTTCTTCCTCAACCAGCAGTTCGCCCCGGCGGGTCAGGCCTACGCCGGCCTCTGGCGCTATCAGGAGATCCGCGATCCGTCGGTCTTCAACTTCTACGACACCCTCCTCGACGGCCCGAACAAGAGCGAGGGCTCCGACTTCAACGCCCTCAACGCCGTGCTGCGCCAGACGTTCCTCAACGACGCGATCGGCTTCGAGGTCGCCTACGACAAGCAGGACCACGCCCGCCGCAATCGCAGTCTCATCGGCTTCGACGCCGCGACGATCCACGTCGACATGCAGACCAAGCTGGTCGACGGAAAGCCGAACCCGAACTTCGGCCGCCCGTACTTCGCATCGGACTCCATCGGCAATTACTCGATCGACACGGACCGCGAGGCGTTTCGCGCGACCGCCTACACCACGGTGGACTTCACCCGCCGCAACGGCCTGTCGCGCTTCCTCGGCCGTCACATCTTCACCGGCGTCTACAGCGACCAGGAAAGCACGCGCCTCTCGCGCACGCATCAGGGCTACGTTTACACGCTCGACCAGAACGTGTATGCCGACAACCCGAGCGCCCAAAGCTACCCCGGCTACGCCGCGATCCACTACCTCGGACCCTCGATCGCGAACCTTTCCTCGCCTGCCGGCGCCAACGTCCAAGGCCTGACCGCCCTGCACTCCCCCGCTCCCACCGGAACCGCCCTCCTCTTCGACAACCGCACGGATGTCTGGACCTACGCGCCGGTCTCCGTGCTCGATGCGGAAGGCAGTCTCGACAAGCTCTACACGAACGCTTCCCGAGCGCTCAACGAAACCAAGAGCCAGTCGCTCATCTGGCAGAGTTTCCTCCTCAACCGGAAGCTCGTCGGCCTCGTCGGCTGGCGCCGCGATGAATTCTCCCTCTTCGACGCCGGTGTCCCGAAGCGCGTGCCGGTCACCGATCAGGTCAATCCGTTCGATCCGACTTGGACGTACCCGTCCACGCCCACGATCGATGCCAAGGACGAGACGGTCAGTTGGAGCATCGTCGGCCACGCCCCCGAAGTCATCAAGCGCCGCTTCCCGCGCGGCACCGATGTCAGCCTCTCGTACAACCGCTCGGAGAACTTCCGCCCGTCATCCACCGTGGCCGACGTCTACGGCCGTCCGTTCGCACCGCCCTCCGGGTCCACCGAGGACGCCGGCATTACGCTCTCGCTCGCGGACAACAAATTCGTCCTCCGCGTCATCCGCTACGAGACGACGCAGACCAACAACGCCAGCACGTTCTACAACACGTTCTGGCCCGGCAACGACATCGTCCGGGCAATGAACGGTCTCCGTGGCTCGCAGACCTCCGAGGTGCTGATCAACCGCTGGTTCGGCTTCGCCCCCGGCGACTCTCGCTACCTGCCGCTGCGGGCGAGCCTGACCAACCCGGCGCAGGCCAACGTCGCCAATCCGACGCTGACCAGCGCCGAGACCGCGGCCCGCAACGCCTGGTTCGCCGCCCGCACCCGCGAGGAGTGGCTCAAGCGCGTCGATCCGCTGCTCGTCTCGAACTGGAACATCACCCAGAACAGCAGCGGGACCTGGTCCGCCACGCGGCCGCCGAATGTCGGCAACATCGCCGACACCCTGTCGCGCGGCTGGGAGTTCGAAGCCACCTATAACCCGCGCCCGAACTGGCGCATGACGTTCAACGCCGCCCGGCAGGAGGCCTTCCGCGCCAACTACGGCAAGGACTTCGAGGACTTCATCACCCGCAATCTGCCACTGTGGACGGATGGCGACGGCGTCATCGCCTCGAGCATCCGCGCCCAGAACGGTCTCGAGGACATCCCGTACTTCAACAGCGTGACCGGCTCGCGCTTCGGCGTGCTCGCGATCAACAACATGTACATCCCGTACCTGAACGCGCTCGCGGCCAACAACGCGTCCGTGCAGGAACTGCGCAAGTGGCGCTTCAATGCCGTCACGAATTACGACTTCCAGCATCCGCGTCTCAAGGGCTTCAGCCTCGGCGGCGCGGCCCGTTGGCAGGACCGCGTGGCCGTCGGCTACGGGGTGAAGAAGAACGAGCTCGGGGTCTGGGTTTCCGACGTCAATCAGCCGTTCTTCGGCAGCGACGAGCTGGATGTCGATGTCTGGCTGCGCTACACCCGGAAGTTCCGCCGCGACAAGGTTCGCTGGACCGCGCAGCTCAACGTCCGCGATCTGTTCGGCAGCGATGATCTCATTGCCGTGACGGCGCAGCCGAACGGCACGATCGCGTCGGCCCGAATCCCGCAGCCGACACTCTGGTCGTTGACGAATACGTTCTCGTTCTAGCCGCCGACGGCGCGGCTCCTCGGCCGCCCCCGGCGGGCGGCCCCGGACACCCTCCGGGGCCGCCCACCGAGCGGGAGCCGCGGGTTGAGGGGAGCGTCCCTGAGCCCAATCGCCGGGCGGGAGCCGCCGTCGGCCGACCGTCGGAGCGAGCCTCCTGAGGGTGACCGCGCGCACGATCCCGCTCTGCAGCGGGATCGTGCTCGGTCGGACGTCAGATCAGGATCCCTCCGGCAGCGAGAACGCCACGAAGGCGTCACCGCTGGGCGTTCCGCTCTTGCCGCCGCCGCAGGTGATGACCACGAAGGGGCGCCCGCCGATCGAGTAGACGGCGGGCGTCGCATAGCCGGCGGCCGGCAAGCGCGCCCGCCACAATTCGCGGCCGTCCCGGCGGTCGAAGGCGCGGATGTGTTCGTCCCGGCTCGCCGCGATGATCACGAGGCCACCCGCCGTCACGACCGGACCGCCATAATTCTCGGTGCCGGTCGGGGGAATGCCCTGCGCCACCAACTCGGGGTATTCGCCCAGCGGCACGCGCCAGCGGTACTCGCCCGTGTTGAGGTCGATGGCGTTGAGCGTCCCCCACGGTGGCTTCACCGCCGGGTAGCCGTCGGGGTCGAGGAAGCGGTTGTATCCGGTGTGCGTATACGGCGGCCCCGCTTCGCGCCGCTCCGCCGCCGGCGCGCCCGGCAGCGCCAGCGACACGAGGGTGCCGTCCTTCTCCGCTTCGCCGCGGAGGAAGTCCACGACCGCGCCCCGCTCCTTCGCCGAGAGGAATCCCCAAGCCGGCATGACGCCGCGACCCCGCAGGATCACGTCCGCGATCTGGTCGCGGGAAAGGCGCGAACCGATGTCCACGAGGGAGGGAATGTTCGCCGCCGCGTTGCCCCGCTGGTCCGGGCCGTGGCAGCCCGCGCAGTTCTGCAGGTAAACGTGACGTCCAAGGCTGCCGCCGCCGTCGCGCACGTCGATCATCGTCAGGATCCACGGCATCTCGTTTGAATTGACATAAAGAACCCCCTCCGGATCCGCCGCCGCCCCGCCCCACTCCGCCGCTCCGTCGAAGCCGGGGAAGATTACCGTCCCTTCCTTGCTCGGCGGCACCCACGGGGCGTGCGGGCGCAGGCGGATGAAGCGTTCCAAGACCGCCCGGTGCGCCTCCGGCGTACGCCGCGTAATCTCGTCCGCCGTGAACACTTGGCGCGCGAAGGGCTCCGGGAGCAACGGCCGCGGCTGCGTGGGCGACGTGACCTCGCCCACCAGGTCCGAACTGGGCGCGATGTCCTCGACGATCGGAAAAAGCGGCTCGCCGGTCTCGCGGTGGAAGACGAAGACATGACCCGACTTCGTCGGCTGGGCGACCGCCGGGATCTCCCGGCCATCCCGCTTCACAGTCACCAGCGTCGGCGGCGCCGGAAGGTCGCGGTCCCAGAGGTCGTGCCGCACAAACTGGTAATGCCAGATGCGCCGGCCCGTCGCCGCATCAAGCGCCAGCAGGCAGTTCGCGTACAGGTTGTTCCCCACCCGATCCCCTCCCCAGAAGTCAAAGGATGCCGAACCGGTCGGGCAAAAGACCATCCCCCGCTCCGCATCCACCGTCATCCCAGCCCACACGTTCGCCCCGCCCGCTCGCTGCCAGGCATCCGGCGGCCAGGTCTCGTACCCCGGTTCCCCGGGGTGCGGGATGGTCCGAAAGGTCCAGACCAACCGACCCGAGCGAACGTCGTAAGCGCGGATGTGCCCGGGCGCGGCCGGAGCCGGGCCTTCGCCCACCCGCATGCCCATGATGATGAGGTCGCGGAACACCACGCCGGGCGTGTTCACGAAGAGGTTCAGCCCCCGCGCGTCACGCCCCAGGTTGTCCGAAAGGTCGATCCGTCCGCCGTCGCCAAAATCCTCCGCCAGCCGACCCGTCGCTGCATCAATCGCATGGAGGAAACGTCCGGCGCCAAAGTACAGGCGCCTCTGTTTGCCGTCCGTCCACGTTGCCAAGCCGCGGCTCAACCCGGCGGTCTGCCCCGACTCGAACCGCCAGCGCTGCCGCCCGGTCGCCGCATCCAGCGCCGCGACCGCGAGCCCGGGAGTCGTGACATAAATCGCGCCGTCCACCATCAGCGGATTGCACTGGTTCTGGGTCTTGTTGCCCCGCGTGTCGCCCGAATTCCAGGTCCACACCGGGCGCAACTGCGCCACGTTTCCGGGGGTCAGCTCATGCACCGCCGAATAGTGCGTCGCCCCGGCATCGCCGAGGTACGCCGGCCACTCCGCCGCCGCCAGCACCGGCAGGCCCACGGAGACGGCGAGGAACAGGCGGGAACGACGGACCAAGCGGTCCGTCGAGGGGCGACACAGGGGAGGGAATCGCATGGGGTTACCTACTCCTTCCGAGTCCCGCCGGAGCCGTCAACCCCCGATCCCAGAACGAGTCCGCCATGGGTAGCTTCTCCGGCGCACCGTTCGTCCTCGGTCGGACCTACCCCCTCTCGCTCAAGCTCGTCTGGAAGGCGATCCCACCGACCCAGGGCCCCCACCGCTGTGGGATCCGGACCAAGGGCAATGCGGAACGCGTGCCGTCCGGTCCAACCATGACCGAGATGAAAACGGTCGGATCCCGCCGGCCGGGCGAACCAGCCGCGGCATCGCGGCTCAGAGGTCCAGTGCGAGCCGGAGGCTCGATCCGTCGAACGTCAGGGAACCCGCGCTGATGTCGCCGTCGTCGATCATTTCGTCCACCTTGACGTACACCGAACGAGTCATCAGGCCGCCAGAGAGCACGATCGTGGCGGTGCCGGCGTCGGAATCCGACTCCCACTGCCAGTATCCGCCAATCGGAGACTCCTCCCCCCAGTTGGCCGGCAGGGCCGTGCGCATGCCTTCCGGAACCTCGCCGGCGCCGCCGGAGGGCGGCCATCCCGCATTTTCCAAGGAATAGGTCGTGAAGGCCGTCCGGAACGCGCGAAGATCCCCGGCGATCCGCGCCGCCTGCGATTTCTCCCGCATCACCCGGAACGCCGGGATGGCCATCGCGGCCAGGAACCCGATGACGGTCACGGCGACGATGATCTCGAGGAGGGTGAAGCCGGCGACTTGGCGGGCGCGGGAAGGCACGGAGCAACGGAGCTTTCCAGACATCGCGATGACAAGAGTGGATAGAATACCCCAGACTGCTTTTACAGCCTCGTGACAACCGGGGCCGGAGGCGTCCGGTTGCAAAGCGGCTGTCCTAGGGATTTTGGCGGAAGACGAACACGCCCTTCTTGTTGACGATCGCGAGATCGAGTCGGCCATCGCCGTCGAGATCACCCACCGGGAACTGGCAGCCCACCCCGGAATCATCGTCCACCCGCACCGGGGTGAAGCTTGCTCCGGAGGTGCCGCGGACGAGTCGGAACACGTACAGCACCGCCGGCGCGTTCGGCTCCGGATCGCCCTTGTCCCCGTGCGCCCAGTGCCGCTTGCCCGTGATCAGATCCTTCAGGCCGTCTCCGTCCATGTCCTCCAGCATGACCGCGTGCGGCTG
>VHCJ01000021.1 GCA_016871755.1 Verrucomicrobiota bacterium
TCCGCGCCAAAATCTCCCCTCTGAACGACCGTTCGCTTCACCGCCGCTCCCCTCTGGAACAATCTTCGTGCCTCAGCCCAACTGCGGAACTCGGGCTAGTTCAGGACATTGACACTGTTCCCGTGCACACTATTTTCGTGCAAATGAAAAACATCACGTTAAGCGCCGATGCTGCCTTGATTGAGCGGGCGCGGGAGCTGGCCCGATCGCGACGCTCAACGCTCAATCAACTCTTCCGCGATTGGCTCCGCTCGCTGACCGAGGAGCACGACCGCCAGCAGCGATTGGCGGAATTGGAGGAGCGCCTGAGCTACGCGCGCGCCGGCGGTAGATTTACGCGGGAGCAGATGAATGAGCGCTGAACGGGCGTTTCTCGACACCAACATCGTGGTGTACGCGTTCGACGAAACCGCGCCGGAGAAGCGCCGGCGCGCGCAGCAGTTGCTTCGCGGGTCCACCTGGTGCTGCAGCTGGCAGGTGATTCAGGAATTCTCTCATGTCGCACGGCATCGTTTCGCAACGCCGCTCTCCCCGGTCGACCTGGGCGATTACGTCGACCTGGTCCTCTGGCCTCGGTGTCGCGTGCTTCCGTCGCCCAACCTGCTGCGGACCGCGCTCACCCTCCATGAAGCGACTCAGTGCTCCTTCTACGATAGCCTCATCGTGTGCGGCGCCATCGCGAGTGGGGCCAAGCTTCTTTACACGGAAGACCTCCAGCACGATCGCGTGATCGAGGGAGTGCGGATCGTGAATCCATTCCGGTAAGCAAAACGACCTTTCCGCAAGGTCGCGGGTCGAGGTCCGCGTGGTCGCAGCGGTGAACCGCTTCGCGATGGGGGCCGAATTCATCCCGGTCCCGGATCCGACGCGGAAACGGATTGGCCGGGGCGGCGGGGTCTGCGAGGATGCCCGCGTGCCCTCGCCGAATCTCCTGTGGATCGTCACCACCCAATGGCGCGCCCAGTCGCTCGGGCAGGCGGGGGATGTCGATGCGCGCACGCCGCACCTCGACCAACTCGCCCGCGAGGGGTTGCGCTACACGGAGGCGGTGACGCCGCATCCGTTCGGCCCGTTCGCGCGCGCGGCGCTGCTCACCGGAGTGCCTTCGCCCGCCAACGGCGTGCAGCGCTACCACGACCCGCTGCCGCCCCACGCGCGCACCATCGCGCATGACCTGAACGCGCGCGGCTACCGCACCGCCTACTTCGGCAAGTGGCACCTCGCGCCACGCGACCCGCACGCCGCGCTGGTCGGGCCGGATCACGCGCGCACGATTGTGCCGGCGGACGCCCGCGGCGGCTTCAGCTTCTGGGAGGGCTTCGAAGGCGGCTTCCTCCTCAACGATCCCTGGCTGCACGGGACCCGCCTGCCGGAGCCCACGGTGTTCCCGGGCTACCAGAGCGATGTCGTCACGGCGCGCGCAGCCAGCTGGCTCCGCTCCAGCGACGCCGCCGCGCCTTGGTTCGCCGTCGTGAGCCTCGAGCCGCCCCATCCTCCCTATCACGCCCCGGCCGCCGGGATCCCGGCGCGCGATCCGCAGTCCCTGCACCTCCGACCCAATGTCCCCCGCGGCGGGGCGGTCGAGGAACGCGCCCGCCATGAACTCGCGGGCTACCACGCGCACCTGGAGGCAACCGACCGTGCGATCGGGCGCTTCGTCGCCTGCCTGCCCCGCGACACGATCGTCGCGTTCACCTCGGTGCACGGCGACCTGCACGGCGCGCATGGACACTTCCGCAAGGGATGGCCCTACGAGGAGAGCATCCGCGTGCCGCTGCTTGTCCGCGGCGCGCCGGGCACGGCTCCCGGAGGCACATCCGGCGAACCCGTTTCACTGATCGACCTTCCCGCCATGACCCTCGCCTGGGCGGAGGGTCGGCCGTGGCGCTGCGTGCGCGAAGCGGCGGCGATTTCAATGCCGTCGGTCGTGGAACTCCCGCTGCAGTGCGACCGCACTTGGCGCGGCTGGCGCAGCCCTGCGCGCAAGGTCATTCACGGCCCGGACGGGCGCGTGTGGCTCGACTTCGATCTCACGCAGGATCCCGACGAAACCCGCAACCGGGCCGTCCGCAGGGGGCGGACCGATTACAGCTCGTAGGCCGGGAGGATCTTCTCGACCCGGCGCTTCTCGAGATGCGCGAAGGCCGGCAGACCGTTCTCGTACGGCACCGCCACCTCGCCCTGGATCAGCGGCTGGGCGTAGCGGACGAACTGGAAGTTCATCGAGACGCCATCCTCATTGATCCACTCGCGCGGAAGCTTCTTCACGCCGTTGGAAATGTCGCCGAGCGGGGCCAGGCCCGTCTCGACCGTGTAGTGATCACCATCACCGCGGATCAGCGTGACCATCTTGTCGGTCTCGCCCGCGACCGCGGCCTGCACGGCGCGCTGGCCGGCGAGGAACGCCTCGTCATTGTCCGTCTTCGAGGCGAGATGAGCGGCGGCGCGCTGGGCGTTCCCGAGCTTGACCGTGCGGGCCTTGATGCCGGGGAGATTCTCCTCGACGAGGGCCTGCAGGTATTCGGCGGCGCCACCGAGCTGCGCGTGTCCGAAGGCGTCGGTCTTGTCCGCTGCGGCGACGTAGTTGCCGTCGGCGTCAACCAGCCCCTCGCCCACAACGATGAGGCAGTACTTCTCACGCTTCAGGACGCGCTTCACGTCCTCGACGAACTTCTCCGGGGAAAACGCAACCTCCGGCAGGAGGATCAGGTGGGGAGGATCGTGCGGGTGGTCGCGGCGCTTGGCGAGCGCGGCACCGGCCGCGATCCAGCCGGCGTTGCGGCCCATCACCTCGACGATCTGAACGAGATCATGCTGGCCCATCGCCGCGTTGTCGCAGGCGATTTCGCGCACGGTCGTGGAGATGTACTTGATGACCGAGCCATAGCCCGGGCAGTGGTCGGTGACGACGAGATCGTTGTCGATCGTCTTCGGGACGCCGATCACGCGGAGCGCGTAGCCCTGCTCCTGCGCCAGCTTCGAGATCTTGTCCGCGGTGTCCTGCGAATCGTTGCCGCCGGCGTAGAAGAAATAGCGGATGTTGTGCGCCTTGAACACCTCGAGGATGCGCTCGAAATCCTGCTGCTTCTTCAGCTTGTAGCGCACCGTGCCCAGCGCCGCACCCGGCGTCGTGCGCAGGCCGCGGATCGCCTGCTGCGACTCAGCCGCGAGGTCGATCAGGTCCTCCTGCAGGATGCCCAGCACGCCATTCAGCGTCCCGTAGACTTCCTCGACGCACTCATGGTTGAGGGCTTCCGAGACGACGCCCGCGATGCTGGCGTTGATGACGGCAGTCGGGCCGCCGGACTGGCCAACCAGGACATTTCCTACGAGTTCTTCAGCCATGGGAGTGTGGTTTTTGAAAAGGGGTGGAAACAACGCGAGGGACGAGCAAAACGCCGGGGTCCCCGGGGTGGCAAACCCAAATTTCCCGGATTGGCATCAGAGCAGAGGTGCCGGCTCGTAAGCGGCCGCCTCCGGGAAGCGCCGCGCCAGGCCCCGGACACGGCGGGCGAAGGCATCGACCTGCTGCGGCGCCGCGCCGACGAACCGCTCGGATTCGGCCAGGAGGCGTTCCAGCCGGGGCAGGTCCAAGCCGACGCGGGCGTCCCCGGCCAGCCGCTCCAGCAACCCGGCCCCGCGCCCGCCATCCCGCAGGTCGCGCGCCGTGGCCAACGCGTGCTCCTTAATCGCCTGATGCGCCGTTTCGCGGCCCGCCCCGGCCTTCACCGCCTCCATCAGGATCGTCGTCGTCGACAGGAAGGGGAGCTGGCGTGCGTTCTCCGCGGCAATCGCCGCCGGGAAGACTTCCAACTGCCGCAGCACGGTCAGAAGGGTCTCCAGCAAGCCATCCAACGCGAAGCAGGCATCCGGCAGCACCACGCGCCGCACCACCGAACACGAGACGTCGCCCTCGTTCCACTGATGACCCGCCAGCGACCCCGCCATGGTCACGTGGCCCGCGAGCAGCGTCGAAAAGCCGCAAATCCGCTCACAGTTGCGGGCGTTCATCTTGTGCGGCATCGCCGAAGATCCGACCTGCCCCTTCTGGAAGCCTTCCGTGAGCAGGCCCTGCCCCGCCATCAGCCGGAGGGTCGTGGCAAAGCTCGCCCCAGCCGCGCCGATCTGGTGGAACGCCGTCACGACGTCGAAGTCGAGGCTTCGGGGATACACCTGGCCCACCGCATCCAGCGCCTGGCGGAAGCCGAGGTGGTCGAGGATGCTCCGCTCCAGTCGACGCACCTTTGCCGCGCTCCCGCCGAACAGCGTAAGTTGGTCAAGCTGCGTGCCGACCGCTCCCTTGAGTCCGCGGGCCGGGTACCGCGCCACCAATTCGTCCAGCCGGACGAAGGCCTGCAGCAATTCCTCCCCCGCCATCGCGAAGCGCTTGCCGAGGGTCGTCGGCTGCGCGGGCACATTGTGGGTGCGCCCGGTCAGCAGCAGCGTGCGGAACTCCTTCGCCCGTCCGGCCAGCGCGAGGAGAGCGGACGCCGTCTTGACGCGGAAGTGCACCAGGGAGCGCGCGAGTTGCAGTTGCTCGACGTTCTCCGTCAGGTCGCGGCTCGTCAGGCCGAGGTGGATCGACTCGTGCCCGGCCAGCGCATTGAACTCCTCAATCCGCGCCTTCACGTCGTGCAACGAGGCCCGCTCCCGCGCATCGATCGAGGCCAGGTCCACGCGGTCGCGCACCCGCTCGTAATCCGCAATCGTCCGCTCCGGGATCGCCAGCCCAAGCGCGCGCTGCGCCTTCATGACTGCGATCCAGATGTCCCGCTCGACCCGCACGCGCCCGGCCGGGGACCAGATCGCCCGCAGCGCCGCGGAGGCATAACGCTCCGCGAGCACGTTCGGGATCACCGTGGACTCCGCCGCAGCGGAGGGGGAGGAGGAAGGACTGGACTTCGCCATCGGCCCTCAGCCTCGCAGCGCCGCCCCCTGCTTAGCAAGCCGGGGCATACCCGAAGCAAAGGCTCCGGCCGATTCCGCCCCCGCCGCACCGGCGTACCGCCGCACCCGCGCACCGGCCCGGAACGCCGCTTGCTAACGCAACGCGAACGCAACAGGTTTCCGTGCCCGTGTGCTCTCGCGCCTCGTCGCCCCGCGCCCGCGCGGCGACCCGGCCGATTCACCGTCCTCTCCGCCCGCCCTCCTTCCCATGCGCCCCGATCCCAGCCCGCCGCCGTTGCACGACTGGCGCACCACGGACAGCGATGAGATCGCGCGTCGGCGCCAGCGCGCCCGCGATGAGAAGCCGCAGATCGAGAATCGCACCCCCGAGCACCCGGTCTTCAGCAACTTCCGCGTTCTCTCCCCCAGCGGCTCCTCCTACGACGTCGAACTGCGCGACGTCGCCGAGCGCCGGTTCGCCTGCACCTGCGTCGACTTCCGCACCAGCGGGCTGGGCACGTGCAAGCACATCGAGGCGACCCTGCTCCACCTCGAAGCCGCGAATCCCGCCGCCTTCGCCGCCGCCCAGGCCGGCGCCGCCCGATCGGAACGCGCCGAGATCGTGCCCGACAGCGACGGCCAGACCCTGCGTGTAGAGTCAGGCCTCGACCGCCTCCCCGCGCGACTCCGCGCCGCCTTCGACGCCGGGGGCCGCCTGCGCGACGCGGCCTCCGCGCCGCGCGTCGTCGCCGACCTCGCCCAGCATCCGCTGGCCGGCGTGCGCCTCAGTCAGGAGGTCGCCCCGTGGCTGGACCGCCGGCGCCGCGCCGCGGAGCGCCAGCGTCTCCGTCGCGACTACGAGCAGAAGGTCCAAGCCGGCCTCCATCCGCTCAGCGAAACCACCGTCCCGCTGTTTCCCTACCAGCGCGAGGGCATGCTGCACCTCGCCTTCACCGAGAGAGCCCTGCTCGCCGACGAGATGGGGCTCGGCAAGACGATCCAAGCCATCGCCGCCTCCGCACTCCTGCACCGCCTCGGCCAGGCGCGACGCGTGCTCGTCATCACCCCGGCTTCGCTCAAGGCCGAGTGGCAGGAGCAGATCCAGCGCTTCACCCCGCTGCCCTGCCAGGCCGTGAACGGCAGCCGTGTCCAGCGTCTCGCCGCCTACGACCGTGCGCCGTTCTTCAGCCTCATCACTTACGAGCAGGCCCGCAGCGACCTCGCGGAGTTGAACGCGCGGCTCCGGCCCGACATCGTCATCCTCGACGAAGCCCAGCGCATCAAGACGTGGCGCTCGGCCACCGCGCAGGCGATCAAGCGCCTGCGGAGCCGCTGCGCCTTCGTCCTCACCGGCACCCCGCTCGAAAACCGACTCGACGAACTCTACTCGATCGTCGAGTTCCTCGATCCCTCCCTCCTCGGCTCACTCTTCCGTTTCAACCGGGAGTACTACCGCTTCGACGAACGCGGACGACCCGTCGCCTACCAGAACCTCGACCGGCTGCGCGAGACGCTCCGACCCGTGCTGCTGCGCCGGCGCAAGGCCGACGTCGAAAACGAGCTGCCCAGCCGGCACGACCGCCAGCGCATGGTGCCGCTCTCGGAGTCGCAACGCCGCCACTACAGCCACCACGAACGCGAGGCCGCCTCCCTGCTCGCCGTTTCCCAGCGCCGCGCCCTGCTCCCGCGCGAACAGGAACGCCTGATGCGCGAGCTGGCGATGATGCGCATGGCGTGCGACGCGTCGTTCCTGCTCACGGGCGACGATGCGGACCGCACCGACTGCCCGAAGCTGGGAGAACTCGACGCGGTGCTGGCGTCCGCGCTCGCCGAGGACGGCGTCAAGGTGGTCGTCTTCTCGGAGTGGCTGCGGATGCTGGAGCTCGTCCGGGAATTGCTCGAGCGGCGGCGGATCGGTTTCGCGCTCCACACCGGCGCGCTGCGCCCGGGAGCGCGCCGCGCCGAACTCCTGCGCTTCCGCGACGATCCGGCCTGCCGGGTGCTGGTGTCCTCGGAGAGCGGCGGCGTCGGACTCAATCTTCAGATGGCCAGCGTGGTGATCAACTGCGACCTGCCGTGGAGCCCTGCCCGCTACGAGCAGCGGGTCGCCCGGGTCTGGCGCAAGCACCAGCACCGTCCGGTGACCGTGGTGAATCTGATCGCCGAGAACACCCTCGAGCACCGGATGCTCGGGACCATGGCGGTGAAGCAGGGACTGGCCGACGGGGTGCTCGACGGCCGCGGCGACCTGGAGCGGATCCCCCTGCGGAGCGGCGGAGCCGCGCTGCTCGAACGCGTGCGCGCCGTGCTCGGCGCCGGCCCCGATCCCACCCGGTCCGCCGCCGCGGGCACCGCCGACCCCGCCGCCACCTTCGTCGCCCGCGCCCGCCAGGTGCGCGACGTTGAACTCGTGACCTGCGAGGAGCGCCAGGCACCGTCCGGTCCGCCGACGCTGTGGGTGGTCGTCGCGGATCAGGCCCCGCGGGCCCGGGAGGCGCTGGAGCGGTTGCGCGACGGAGGGTCCGACGCCGCCGAACGCAGCTTCCGGCTCGAGGTGATCGATCATGCCGCCGCCGAGCTGCTCGCCCGCCTGGAGGAGCAGGGACTCGTGCAGCGCACCGCCCGCGTCAGCCGGACCCTGTTTCCCATCGCCGGCGAAGCCCGCCGCCTGTCGGCCGCGGCGCAGTCACGGCTCACGACGCACCTTGAGGTCGCCGGACGGCAGCTGCGGCTCGCGCGGTTGCTGGCCTCCGACGCGGGCGACTTCCCCGCCGAGGCCGCCACCGCGCTGCGCACCGCCCTCGCGGCGCTGAGCGCGGCCCTTGCGGTCGAGGCGAGCCTGCCCGAACCGATCGAGGGCGAGGGCCCGGTGCCCGCCCGGCTCGCCGCAACCTGGGGCGCGGCGCGCCCTGCGGTCGAGGAATTCCTCCGCAACCCGGTCCGGCCGACCGCCGACGCCCTCGAGGCCGCCGACGGCGTGCGCGCCCGGCTCGGCCGGCGTAATGGGTCCACGGATACACCCTGAAACCGGCCCGCTGCGGCGGCGGGCCGGAGGGCCCGCCCGAGTCAGTCGTTCTCCAGCACGCGGAAGATCAGGGGCACCCGCATGCGGGTGTTCACCTTCCTGCCCGCCTTCATGCCCGGCCGGAACTGCCAGCGCGACACGCCGGCGATCGACGCCGCCTCGAAACCGGGGTACGTCGCGCTCACCACCTGCACCTCGGTGACCTCGCCCTTCGCGGTGACAACGAACTCCGCCTCGATGCGCGCCGTGTCCACATCCTTGCGCAGCGCCACAGGGAAGATCGGGGGCGGCTGGAAGATTGCCTCCGGGATGCGGTCGAGCTGGGCGAGGCTGAAGACTTCCTTGAGCCCCTGCCCGGTGCCGCTGCCGCCGCGCCGGATCGAGGTTGGGATCGAGACGACCCGCGCCGCGCTGAGATCGGTCTTCGGCTGCAGGCTGCTGAAGTCCATGGCCTGCACGAAGGCGGTGCTCACGTCCACCGTCATGGGCACATCGGCCAGCGTGGGCACGTAGCCCGCATCGGCGGGGGCGGCCTCGGCCGGCTCGCCGGCGTCCGCCGGCTCCGGTTCCTCGATCTTCGAGACGTCCGCCACCAGCGAAAGTTCGATCAGCGGCTGGTCGGGCGGCGCCGCAACGGACGGCGGGGCCTTGCGGTTGAAGCCGAGGAGCACGAGCGCATGCAGACTGCCGGCAAGGCCGATCGCGAGGAGCAGCCGACCGGTGCGCCGACCGCCGGGAATCACGTAACGCCAGGCATGAGGATGGGCTGCGGCGCTGGCAACCGGGAGCGGGACACGGATCCGTGCGGGGGCATCTTCCTCATAATCCGACCACAGGTCGGCATGTTCGAAGACATTCATGGGGGGTGGGGGTTCGCCCACCAGCCTAGCCGTCCCCTCGCGCCCGCGCTTGGCGCAGGTTGCCGAGGGCTGCGCATTCCTTGGCCGGAACCCGTTCGGCAAGGCGCCGAACACCCCACCCTGCGCCGCCCACCAAGCCCTCACGACCGGGCTGCGGCGGGCGCTCTCCCGCCGCCCCGCCCTCAAAACACCCGATCCGTCATCGGCTCGCCGCGCTGGAAGGCCTCGAGGTTCGCGAGGAAGTGGCGCACGATCGCCTCGTCCTGATCGAGGCGCCCTCCCGCGATGTGCGGGGTGATGTGGCAGCGCGGCGCAGTCCACAGGGGGTGACTCGGCGGCAGGGGCTCCGGGTCCATCACGTCGAGGTAGGCACCGCCCAGTCGACCCGACTGCAGCGCCTCGAGCAGCGCCGTCTGGTCCACCGTCGTGCCACGGCCGACGTTGTAGAACTTTGCCCCGGGCCTGAAGGCGGCGAGGCGCCGGGCGTTCACGTAATTGATCGTCGAGGCGTTCTCCGGGAGCACGTTGACGACGTGGTCCGCCTCCGGCAGGACCGCCGTCAGCTGCTCCTCCGGAAGGATGGTGACGCCGCGTTCGCTGCGGGTCTGGCGCCGGACGGCGTAGATCCTCACGCCGAAGGGAGCGAGGAGGTCCGCCAGACGGCGGCCGATCGCTCCGAAGCCGAGCAGCAGCACGGTCTGTCCCGTCAGCAGCGCCGAGGCGTAGCGCCGTTCCGTGTAATGCCAGGAGTGATCGGTGAGTTGATCGACGTGCGAGGTCAGGAGCTGGCGGTTGAGCGCCAGCATCATCGCCAGCGCATGCTGCGCGCAGGGATCCGCGAAGACGCTTGAGAGGTTCGAGAACGCCGCCCCCCGGGCCCGGAACGCATCCATGAACTCCGGGGTGTCATACCGGGTGTAGCCCGCGCTCGTCACTTCCACCCAGCGCAGGCCGGCGTGCGCAAGGCAGTCCTTCACGTCGGGCTGGCCGAACGCGATGTCCGCGGAGAAAAGGGCCTCGTCGCGCTGCCCCGGGATCAGCACCGAGGTCGTCGCCGTCGGCGCCACCACCAGTCGGTGGTCGCGCAGGCCTTCTTGCAGGAGCCGGGTGGCCGGCGGCGTAAACACGCCGTTGGTCCAGATCGTCAGGGGCTTCATGGGAAAATCCGTGCGGCCCGCGGCGGCGCGGGGAGGTTCAGTCGTTCTCGCCAAAGGCACAGAGCGTGTGCACGCGGATCCCCGCTTCCGCGAGCCGCCGCGAGCCGCCGAGTTCCGGGAGGTCGATCACCGCCGACACGCCCACCACTTCGCCGCGCAGGGCCCGGAAGAGTTGCGCCGCCGCGAGGCAGGTGCCGCCGGTGGCAATCAGGTCATCGACGATCAGGATGCGGTCGCCCGGGCGGCAGGCATCCGCGTGCACCTCGATCGTGGCGCTGCCATACTCCAAGCTGTATTCGGCCGAGACCGTCCGGAACGGAAGCTTGCCTTTCTTGCGCACGAGCACGAAGGGCTTGTGCAGCTGGTACGCGAGGGCACCGCCAATGATGAACCCTCGCGCATCGATCGCCGCGATCACGTCGACCCGCTGCTGCGTGCAGTCCAGCGAGAACGCCTCCACCATCACGCGAAAGGCCTCCGGGTCATGGAACAGGGTCGTGATGTCCCGGAAGTTCACCCCGGGAAGCGGCCAGTCGCGCACCGTGCGGATGCGCGGCTTGAGGTAGGCATCAAGGTCGGGGTGGTGCATCGGCGGGGGGTGATGACGCGGGGGCGGCCGCAGCGGCGCAAGCCCGGAGTGCGGGCGCCGCCGGGGAACGGCGCCAGCCGGGCGCCCGGTGATTGACCCACGCCAGCGCCTCCGCATGCACCGCGAGTTCCTCGCCGCGGCCGTCCACGAGGCTGGGATCCGTCCAGGGCGCCGGGCTCGCCAGTTCGGTCGCCCGCGGCCAGGTCCAGCCCACCACGGCGGGCTCCTGCGCCAGCCGGCGCAACTCGCCGCGGCCGCGGGCGAGCATCCGCTCGACGCGCGTGAGTTCCTCGCCTTCCGTCGGCAGCGCCGCCAGCCGCGGGTCGGTCCACGCAAAGTCTTCCACCCACACCGGACCCGGACCGGCGGGCGCCAGTCCCGGGGTCCAGCGCAGGTTCAGCAGGTCCACCGCGCCCGCCGCCAGGTCCGGCCACCAGGGCGGCGTCGCCGCCCGGCCAGGCGAGGGACCGAGGCAGAGGTGCCGCGGCGCGGACTCCCGCAGGGCCGCCCCCACCCCCGCAAGGTACCGGCGCGCCCATTGCTCCGTCCACAAGCGGTGATCCGCCCGGTAGCCCAACGTGGCCACTCCGTGCTCCTCAGTCGTCCAGGTCCGGAGCAACTCCTTGTTCGTCAGCGGCACCTGCCACGCCTCCGCCACGCGGTCGAGCCGGCCTTCGTGCAAGGCGAGCACGAATTCCCACGCCGCGTGGTACGCGGCAAACCGGGGTTCGAGGCTGAGGCAGAGCTGCAGCAGGGTCGGGCGCCCCACCGGCTCCTCCCACGCCCAATCCAGTCCGTCATCCGGTCGCCAGCCGAGAAGCGAGGGGTCATCGGTAAGGGGTCCACACAGGGCCGCAGCCCGCTCCCTCACACGCGTCGACCAGTCGGGGTCGAAGACATCGGGCAGCCGCGCTCCGCCCAGCCGGACCCACGGCACGCCGTCGCTCAGCCCAGCCGTCGGAAGCCACACCATCCCGTCGCCGCCCCCCGTCCCAGGCCGCCCAGTCGACACCGCCGCAAATCCCCACGCCCGCAACAGCGTAGTCCGGGGTCGGCTCGCCGCCCCCACCGCCAGCGCCGCCAGCCAGACGGCCCGGCCCGACGGGTCCACCAGCCACCAGCGTCCGTCCTCCGCCTGCCCGACGCGGAAGAAGCCCTCCGTCCCGCGCAGGGTCGACACGGGCCGCGAATCCCCAATCGCGCCGTGGTCAGCCATGGGCGGCGGGAGTGAGCGGGAAGCATGCGGTCAGGGTCATCAGGAAGAATCTGCTGCGGAGTGCTCGGCGCACCGTCAGGCGGCGCCAGGGGCTGGGACGGAGGGAGCGGAAGCCGGCGGCGGCGCGACCGGGCCAGGTGGGAGGGGTGGGCCGAGGTTGGCGCGATCGGGCCGGGCCAGCGCGAAGCGCTCGCGCGTGCGGGTGTAGCTCTCTCCTCCCATCCGGCCGATCGCATCCTGCCGCGCCGGGTCGATCGCCCCGTCCGCCCCGAGGATGTCGTCGCGCACGTGGGCACAGAGGATGCGGCCGAACACGACGTTCGCCGCAAAGGGCCCCTCGCCCACCGGCACGATCTGCAGGCACGTGCACTCGAACGCCACGCCGGACTCCGCGACGCGGGGCGGCTTCACGCGCTGGCTCGGCGCCGCCGCCACGCCGAACGCCTCAAATTCACTCTCCCCGTACGGCAGGAGCGCCGCCGTCGCATTCATCTGCTCCGCCTGCGCGAACGAGGGCAGGCTGACCACGAACTCCCCGTTCGCCTCGATGTTGCGCAGCGTGTCCTTCTTGCGTCCGTCCCGCGTGTTGGCGGGGATGAAGAGGAGCGTGGGCGGGTTGCAGGTGACCCCTTGGAAGAAGGAAAAGGGCGCCAGGTTCGCGCGCCCGTCCGGCGAGAGCGTTGACACCCAGGCGATCGGACGGGGCACGATCGCCGACACCATCCACTGATACGCCTGCCGGGGCTCCATCGCGGCGAAATCCAGGAACATGATGCGCCAGCAGAACGCAAACCCGGGCCCGGGGAAAGGCTGAACACCGCGCCGCCGGTCCGTTTTGCCTTTGCCAGTGCCGCCGCAACCTGCGACACCTTCCTCACGCGCCCGCCCCCATGAACGTCAAGGCCCTCCTTCGCACGGCTGTCTTCCTGCTGATCCTCTTCGTGGTGATCTACGTCGGCACCGAGAACACCCACTCAATCGATTTCCGCTTCCCGCTCCTGCTCAAGAAGCCCGTGCACGCTTCCGCCGCCTGGATCTACTTCGCCGTCTTCGCCGTCGGCGTCTTCGGCGGCACGATGCTGCACAGCGGCGGGTCCGGAAAGAAGTAAGGGCACCTCGCGGCGGCGCAGCGCTGCACGTCGCGGCCGCGCGCGACACTGCACACCACCGGGCAGCGCCGTGCCGCGCACCAGACCGTGCCGGGCACCGCACCGTGTCTTGCCGTGCCGGGCCCCACGGGGCCGCCCCATCGCGCAGCCCCGCGGCGGGTCACGCCGATTGCCGCAGCGGACGGGGGAGGCGGCCGGTTTCGTTGCAATTGCGCGGTTGTCTTTGTCGGCCCGGGGTGGCTAGATCGACTCACCCCCCGTCCCGTCATGCGTCGTCCGCGACCCCGTCTTTTTCCGCGCTGCGTCACGATCCTGGCGCTCGCTGCGCTCCTCGCGCTCCTCGCCTGGCCGCACGGCGGCTCCGCCGCCGAGTACCCGGATCGTCTCGTGAATCTCTCCTCGCGCGCCCGCGTGGGCACGGGAGACAACGCTCTCATCGCCGGCTTCGTCGTCGGCGAGGGCACGGAAAAGCGCGTCCTGGTCCGCGCCGCCGGACCCGCCCTCACGCCGTTCGGGCTCACGGGCACGCTCGCCAATCCGCGGCTGGAACTCTTCAACAGTCAGGGCATCAAGATCGCGGAGAACGACGACTGGGGCGTCGCCTCCGGCAACACCGCCGCCACCGCCGCGGATTTCCGCGCCGCCGGCGCGTTCGCCTTCGCCTCCGCCTCCAGCACCGACTCCGCCCTCGTCGCCACGCTGCCCCCCGGCAGCTACACCGCCAGGGTCTCCGGTGAGGGAAGCGCCACCGGCCTCGCCCTCGTCGAGGTCTACGATCTGTCGGGCGCCGCCCCGCTCCTCAATCTCTCCACGCGGGCCCAGGTCCAGACGGGCTCGCAGATCGTGATCTCCGGCCTCGTCGTCGCCCCCGGCACCGCCTCGCGCAAGGTGCTCGTCCGCGCCGCCGGCCCCGCCCTCGCAGCGTTCGGCGTGCCGGGAACCCTCGCGGATCCGGTCGTCACCGTGCTCAACGACAAGGGCGCGACGCTCGCGACCAACGACAACTGGAGCGACGGCGGGCGCGGCACGGTGGTTGCGGAAGCCGCCATCCGCGCCGGGGCGTTCGCCTTCACCAGCGCGACCAGCCGCGACGCCGGGATGCTCATCGACCTCGCCCCGGGCAGCTACACGATCCAGGTCAGCGGCGCAAACGGCACCAGCGGCGTCGCCCTCATCGAGGCCTACGACCTCACGCCCGGCTCCCTGCCCGTCGTCACCGTCGCCGCGTCCCGCCCCGAGACCAGCTCCTCCGGCGGCGATCCGGGCGTGTTCACCGTCACCCGCGAGGGGCCACTCACCCAGCCGCTCTCCGTCTCGTACACGCTCACCGGCACCGCCAAGGGCGGCGTCGACTTCGTCGCCGTGCCCGGCACCGTGACCATCCCGGCCGGGGCGTCGAGCGCGACAATCGAGATCCAGCCGTACGGGAACGTGCAGGCCTTCTTCGCCTCCAAGTCCGTCTTCCTCACCCTCAACTCCACCCTCGGCTACGGGGTCGGGCGCACCGCCACCGCCGCCGTCGACATCGCCTTCAACCCGGGCACCCTGTACGTCTCCAATCTGCGGGTTCCCGCAGACGCGGCCTCCTCCGCCGCCTACGGCACGGCCACGCTGCAGCTGAGCTCCGACGAGCGTTTCGCGCTCGTCAATGTGTCGTTCTCCAGCCTCAGCGCCCCCCAAACCCTCGCCTACCTCCGCCTCGGAAAGCCGGGCGAGAGCGGCGCCGCCTACCTTTTCCAGATCCCGAACGGACAGGCCTCCGGTCTGCAATGGGACATCCGCGCCACCGGCAGCCTGCAGGCCACCGACGTGGTCGCAGCCATCCGCGAGGGCCGCGTCTTCGTCAGCATCGAGTCCGCCGCCTTTCCCAACGGCGAACTGCAGGGCTCCCTGATCCGCAGCAGCGGGTCGATGTCCTTCACCGCGCCGCTCCCGCCGCCCGCCTACGCTATCGGCACGCCCAGCCCGACCGAGGCGGCCCGTTTCCTGATGCAGTCGACGTTCGGGCCGACCGAGGCCGAGATTTCCTCCGTCACCACCCGCGGCTACGACGGGTGGATCACCGACCAGCTGGGCAAGCCGGCCTCCCTGCACCGGCCGACCGTCATGGCGGACTTCGCCGCCTTCAACCGCGGCGGACAGAACGCGACCAACGGCGTGAACGAGCGCCCGGGCCAGGCCCACCGCCTCAACGTGTGGTGGTACAACGCCGTCTACTCCCCCGACCAACTCCGGCAGCGCGTCGCCTTCGCCCTCTCCCAGATCCTCGTCATCTCCGATCAGAACGGCACGGTGAACGCGTGGCAGGAGGGCGCCGCGAACTACTACGATCTGCTCGTCAACGGCGCGTTCGGCAACTACCGGCAACTCCTCGAGGATGTCAGCCGCAACCCGATGATGGGAATCTACCTGTCCCACCTGCGGAACAACAAGGCGACCGGCTCGGCGCTGCCCGACGAGAACTACGCGCGTGAGGTGATGCAGCTGTTCTCGATCGGGCTGAATGAGCTGAACCCCGACGGCACGCTCCGCCTCGACGCCCAGGGCCTCCCGATCCCGACGTACAACCAGACGACGATCTCCGAGATGGCGAAGGTCTTCACCGGCTGGGGCTACGCCCAGAGCTACGCCACCGCCCCCCGCTTCACCAACGGCGCCAGCCGCCGGCCCAACGGCACGTACCCGGACTACCTGGAGCCGATGCGGCTGTTCGCCGACAATCACGACAACGGCGCGAAGACGATCGTCGGCGGCCGGGTGCTGCCGGCGAACCAAGGCGGCATGAAGGACCTCGCTGACACCCTCGACGCGCTGGTGAATCACCCGAACACGGGTCCGTTCATCAGCCGCCAACTCATCCAGCGGCTCGTGACCAGCAATCCCAGCCCGGGCTACGTGTACCGCGTGGCCCAGGTCTTCGCCAACAACGGCGCCGGCACGCGCGGCGACCTCGCCGCCGTCGTCCGCGCCATCCTGCTCGACTACGAGGCGCGCAGCCCGGTCGCCGCCGACTCCCTCAGCTACGGCAAGATGCGCGAGCCGCTGCTGCGCACCACCGCGTTGTTCCGGAACTTCTCCGCCACGTCCAACACCCGGCGGATGCCGATCACCAACTCCAACGCCCAACTCGCGCAGATGGCCCTGAGCGCACCGACGGTCTTCAACTTCTTCGAGCCAGGCTACGTGCAGCCCGGCGCCCTCGCCGCGGCCGGCCTCCACGCCCCGGAATTCCAGATCTTCACCGACACCACCGCCATCACCGTCCCGAACTACCTCTACGGTTACCTGTACGCCACCAAGCCGACCAACGTCGACAGCGATGCCGTCTACCTCGACGTCACCGGCTACACCGCGCTGGCCGCGAAGCCCGCCGACCTCGTCGACAAGCTCGGGCTGCTCCTCGCCGGTGGCGGACTCAGCCCGTCCTCGCGCACCCGCATCGTGTCCACCCTCACCGCCATGCCGAGCACGACGACCGACGTCGAACAGGTGCGCAGCGCGGCCTACCTCGTGCTCGTCAGTCCCGAGGGAGCCACGCAGCAATAAGCCGCCGCCCAACCGCCGCCAGCCGCCCTCGCCGCGATCGACCCCCGACCGCCAACCGCTCCCGGACCATGCCGCCCCTCAACCCCGCGCTGCTTCCCGATCTCTCCCGCCGTCGTTTCCTCGGCTCCTGCTGCTCCGCGGTCGGCGCCACCGGGATGCTCTCCGCCCTCGCCCAGCTCCGCGTCCTCGGCGCCCTCGCCCAACCCGGCAACGGTCCTCGCACCGCCCGCGCCGAGGGCGACTACAAGGCCTTGGTCTGCCTGTTCCTCGCCGGCGGCAACGACGCCAACAACGTCATCATCCCCGCCGACCCCGCCGGCTACGCGGCCTACGCCACCGCGCGCACCGCCCTCGCCCTGCCCGCCAACACCGCGCTGCCTCTCGTCACGCCCACCCCCGACGGACGCGCCTGGGCTCTCCACCCGTCCATGAACGGGGTCCACCAGCTCTTCGGCTCCGGCAAGGCCGCCCTCCTCGCCAACGTCGGGACCTTGCTCTACCCCACCACCAAGGCGCAGTACGCCGCCCGGACCGTGCCGCTGCCGCCGCAGCTGTTCTCGCACAATGACCAGCAGGTCGAATGGCAGAGCAGCCTCGCCGACCGCGCCTTCCAGACCGGCTGGGGCGGCCGCCTTGCCGACCTGATGAACGCGTTCAACACGAACGCGTCGATCTCGATGTCGATCAGCCTCAACGGCCGGAATTCGTTCCAGGTCGGCCGCAACGTCAGTCAGTACTCCGTCGCCACCACCGGCGCGATCGGACTCACCGGAGCCGCCTCCCCCACCGGCACCTCCGTCGCCAGCGTCCGCACCAAGGCAGTCAACGATCTCCTCACTTCACCGCAGGGCAATCTCTTCGAAACCGCCTTCGGCGGCATGACGACCAGCGCCATCGCCGACAGCGCCCTGCTGTCCACCATCCTCAGCACCGGCACCACCGGCGCGAACTCGGCGTTTCCCAACACGTACGGCGCGTTCTCCACCAGCAATCTCGCGCAACAGCTGCGCACCATCGCCCGGCTCATCTCCGCCCGCAACACGCTCGGGCTCAAGCGGCAGATCTTCTTCGCCCGCATCGGCGGCTGGGACTTGCACGACAATCAGGTCGACAACGCCAACCCGGCGATCGGCGCCCACGCCAATCTGCTCGCCGACGTCTCCAATTCCCTGAAGGCGTTCTACGATGCGACCGTCGAGCTCGGCGTCGCCGATCAGGTGACCACGTTCACCGCGTCCGACTTCGGCCGCACCTACAACACCAACGGCGATGGCTCCGACCATGGCTGGGGCAGCCACCACCTCATCGTCGGCGGCGCCGTCAAGGGCGGCCAAATCTACGGGCGCATGCCCGATCTCACGCTCCGCGGCTCCCAGGACACCGGCACCCGCGGTCAGTGGATCCCCACGACCAGCGTGGATGAATACAGCGCCACCTTGGCCACGTGGTTCGGCGTCAGCCCCACGGATCTTTCCATCGTCCTCCCCAACCTCGGTCGCTTCGCCCGGCAGAACGTCGCGTTCCTGTAAGGTGCCGCGGGCGGCCCGTCCGTCCGCAACCGCCCTTCCGTATCGGGAAACCGAATACGGCCGGCTCTACCAGCGGTTCTGGCTGCTGCTCGCGCGCGCCCACACGCGCTTCGTCTCCCGCGGGGCCGACGCCCCGTGGGGTGGGACGGCCGCCGTCGAGGCCTTCGCCGCCCGGCACGCCGGCTGGCTCGATTCGTACGCCGCCTTCATGGCGCTGAAGGACCACTTCGGCGGCCACCCGTGGGCGCGCTGGCCCGCCCAGTGGCGCGACTGGCGCCCGGGGATCGAGGCGCAGCTGCCGCCCACCGCCGCCGCCGAGGCCGCGCGCCAGCGGTTCTACCAGTTCCTGTTCTTCCGCCAGTGGGAGGCGCTCCGCGCCCACGCGACGCGACGCGGCGTGCGACTCGTCGGCGATGTGCCGATCTTCGTCGCCCTCGACAGCGCCGACACGTGGCGCTGGCGCGAGGTGTTCCGCCTCGACTCCGCCGGCCGCACCACCGCCGTCGCCGGGGTGCCGCCCGACTACTTCTCCGACCGCGGCCAGCTCTGGGGCAACGCGCTCTACGACTGGGAGGCCCTCGAGCGCACCGGCTACGCATGGTGGATCGAGCGCCTGCGGATGGCCTTCTCGCTCTGCGACCTGATCCGCATCGACCATTTCCGCGGCTTCGATTCCTACTGGGAAATCCCCGCCGGCAGCCCGGACGCGCGCCGCGGGACCTGGCGCTCCGGCCCGGGTCTGCGCTTCTTCGAGGCGATCGCCCGCGCCCTGCCCGAGGCGCGGCTCATCGCCGAGGACCTCGGCTACATCACCGCCGGCGTCGCCCAGCTGCGCCGCGACGCCCGCTTGCCCGGGATGAAGATCCTGCAGTTCGGGTACGGGCACGACGACAACAACGTCAACCTGCCGCACTTCTTCCCGCCCGACAGCGTCGTCTACACCGGGACGCACGACAACGACACCACGCGTGGCTGGCTCGCCGGGCTGCCGCCCGAGGAATTCGCGCCGGTCGCCGAGTACTTCGGCCTCGAGACCCCCGACAGCGCGTGGCCCATCATCCGCGCCGCCTTCGCCTCGGTCTCCCGCCTCGCCGTCATCCCGATGCAGGACCTGCTCGACCTGCCGTCGTCCGCCCGGCTCAACCGCCCCGGCACCACCGAGGGCAACTGGCGCTGGCGTTTCACGATCGAGGATCTGGCGAAGCTCCGCGCGCAGCGGCTCGCCACGCTGCGCCACTGGCAGACGCTGTTCGACCGCACCGGCGATCCGCGGCAACGCGACTTCAGCGCGCCGCCCGCCCACCCGCCCGCCGCCCACGCCTCGCCGGTGCGCCCGCTGCAGTCCGCCCCTGCCGCCTCCGCCGTCTAGGCGGCAGCGTCGAACGCCCGGGCGCCAGTACGTTCAGGCCACCCGGAGCCCGCGGGCCGCGAACGTCGCGAAGTCCTTCGTGTTCGCCGTAGCCAGCGCGGCGTCATGGGAAAGCGCGCAGGCCGCGATCAGGCAATCGTACCGCATCGGGCGCCGCCGACCCAGCTCGTTGAACAACTGGGCCGCCAGCTCCGCCTCGACCTGTCCCACCGCCTCGATCCGGCCTTCGATCACGCCGTTCATCGCCACCACCACGTCCGGTGACACCGGGCCGGTCACAAATTCCATCCACGCAATCGCGCTGGTCGCGAGTGGTTCGCCGGAAGACAGCCAGGAGCGAACGCGTTGCGCCTGGAGCGAACCCGCCACCGTCGCGAGCATGAGGTAGTTCGCGTCGAGGTGGATCACTTGCGCGTACTCCAGTCCGCTCGATCCTTCGCGAGTTTCTTCAGATAGGCCGCCACGGCCCTCGGGTGATCGGACCGCACGGCGGCGGACTTCTGCGCCGACGCGAGCGCATCCAAGGGCGAAGCGATCTCCCGGTTCGCCACCGGCACAAGCTCCGCCAGCGGCTTCCCCCGGTAGCTCAGCGCGAGCCGGACGCCGCGCTCCAAGTCGCGCACCACCCTCGTGGAGTGAGTGCGGAGTTCAACCATGGTGATCGTCTTCACCCAGCAACATGAACATCAAGATAATGTTCATGTCAAATGGAGCCCAGCGTCCCCCGCCAGCGCGTCGCGCCCATTCAGCGCCGGGGCGGTCCGCCGCGGCCGTCCGACTCGATCCGGCGCTGCAGGGCGGCGATGCCTTCACCCAGCGCCTTCACCTGCCGCCGGAGGTCCGCGAGGTCGTCCGCCACCGCCGGACGGCCGCCGCGCGCCGCGCGCGCCGCATCCTCGGTATCCTCCCGCGCTTCACTCATGCCGTTCACGATCACGCCGATCAGCAGGTTCAGCATGATCATCGTGCCGAGCAGGATGAAGCTCACGAAGTATGCCACCGGGATCCACGCCGATCCCAAGCCCTTGATCTGCGCATCCATCACGTCCACCCAACCCTCCAGCGTCACCACTTCAAACAGCGTGAGGACGGCACGCCCGAGACCGCCGAACTTCTCCGGGTCCGCCGCGCTGAAGAAGGTCACGCCAATCACCGCATAGACGTAGAAGTGCAGGCCCAGCAGCATGACGACGTACCCCATCGAGGGCACGCTCTTGAGCAGGGCACCGACGAGGATCTGGAGCCGGGGCAGGGCCGTCACGAGTCGCAGGACGCGCAGCACCCGGGCCAGCCGGAGCACCGCCGCAAACCCCGTCGGGAAGGGGAGTAGGCAGACCGCCACGACCATGAAATCGAAGACGTTCCATGGGTCCCGAAAATAGGTCCACGGGCGCCGGCCGCAGGCCGCGATCCGCAACGCCAGCTCGATCACGAAGAAGCCGAGGACCACGCGGTCCAGGAGGTGCAGCACGCCGCCAATCCGCGCCACCAGGCCGGCGTGGGTCTCCAAGCCCACGAGCAGGCCAGCGAAAAGAATCACGCTGACAACCAGACGATGAAAGAAGGAAGACTCGGTGATCCGCGCCGCCGCGACTGGAAGTGAGAAGGCCATGGAGCCCGAAGCAATCGGACCATCGCCGCCGGTCAAGCGCGCCCGCTCTCCTTTAGCGGTCACAATCGCGCCGGGAGGCCGCCCCGGCACAACGCAGTCGGATCGTTCCGGACCCGGACCTTCACCTGCTTCACGCCGTGCGCCGCGGGCGCGGCGGGGCCATCTCCCCAACCCTCCGACCGACTCACGTCGGCGTCCGCCAGGACATCCACGTTCCCGGGCACCCGTCTCCTTCCCCGCGTTCGTCACGCCCCCGGGAACCCGTCCGCCTGCGCACGGTCTGTGACTCCGCGCTTTCCAAGCCATTCCTTCCGTGCATAGTGATTGCTTCGCCGCGACTCATGAAAACTTCGTTCCTTCTCGCCGCCCTGATCGGACTCGCCTCCCTCGCCGCGCCCTCCGTAGGCCTCGCCCAGCGGCCGCTTGAGCGCAAGGACTGCATCATTCGTATCGAGACCTGCGAGGCGATCCTCCGCGAATTCCAAGCCGACCCGTCGACCGCAATCCCCGCCGATGTCCTGAAGGGCGCCCGCGCCCTCGTCATCACCAACCAGTTCAAGGGTGGTTTGATCCTCGGCATCAAGGATGGCTACGGTGTGCTTCTCGCCAAGAAGGCGGATGGCCAGTGGGGGCTCCCCATCTTGATCCGCGCCGGCGAGACCAGCCTCGGCCTCCAGGTCGGCGGCCACGCCCTCGAGACCATCTACGTGTTCAACGACGCCCAGACACCCCGCCGGATGTTCTCCCAACGCCTGAACATCGGCGCCGACGCCGCCGCCGTCGCCGGTCCCCGCGCGGCGGAGTCCGGCCGCTCCAATGAGGACATCCTCCAAGCCGCCGTCCTCGTCTACTCCAAGGCCCGCGGCCTACTCGCCGGAGCCACCGTCAAGACCGGCTTCCTCGCCGCCGACAACGACGCCAACCGGCTGCTCTACAGCACGACCTTCACCATGCCGGAGATCCTCGACAGCGATTGGATCAATCCGCCCGAGGAAGTGCAGCCGCTGCTGTCCTACATCCGGTCAATCGCGCCCTAGGCGCGCCGGACTTCGCGCAGATAGGCTTCCAACTCGGCCCACACCGCGTCCGTGACGGCCTGCTGCACGGCGTGACGACCCTGTCCGGGGAAAACCACCTTCCCCGACCAGGTCCGCTGCGCCCGCGCTTCCGCCCGATCCCAGCGCGCCATCGCCCACCACGCGAAGGGCTCCGCCACTCCGGCCTCGGCCGAGGGCTCGGCCCACCCGGTCGTCGCCACGCCCAGGTCCGAGCCAAACAGCCGACACACGCCCTGCGCCATCTGCTCCGCCACGCGCGCCGAGACGCAGCCACACGCCTCCGCCTCCGCACGATCCACCGCCAGCAAGCGCACCTTTGACTCGATCGTATAGGCCGTCACGCCTCCCAGAAAATAAGCCGACGACCCCGACTCCGCCGTCACCCGCGCCTGCACCCGCCCCCCCGTCAGGCTCTCCGCCACCGCCAGGGTCAGCACCGGTGGTCCAAGAAGCAGGGACCGCAGGGACGAGGGCGATACACCGGACAACATGGCGGGACGCTATCACGGCGCGCGCGATCGTTGCACCACCAAAGCGTCCTCCACCCGCTCCAGCCATTCAGGGGTGATCGGCTCGGGGGAAGACATGATGCAAGGGAAACGTGGCGCTCCACACTGCAATGAGGCGCACCAGCCCCCCGCACGGTTACAGGAAATCTGAACGCACCGGCCGGCCGCGCGCCCGATCCGGCGGCACGGGCACGCCCGCTCGCGCCACTCCAGGTCTGGGGACAGGTCACCGCTCCGGCACGTCGTCCCGCGCCCGCCGGACGCCCGCGCGCCTCCGGTGTTGAGGAGCAGGGCGCCCGCTTTTCCTCTCGCTCGAGCGGGTTCGCCGCGGATGTGGCTTGAAACACTCTGCTGCATACGTATGCTGCACGACCATGCGAACCACCCTCATCCTCAACGACGAACTGCTCGACGAGGCGCGGCGCCAGGCCGCCGAGGGCCGCGTGAGCCTCAGCGCCGTGATCAACGAGGCGTTGCGGAGGGGCTTGCGCTCGGTCCCCGCGGAGCCCGGGGCACTCGCATTCAGCATGCCCACATTCCGGCCGGCCTCCGGGCCGCGGCGAGATACCTCCCCCGGGGCCCTGCACGACTTGTTGGCGGCGGAGGACTCGGGGCCCTACGCGCCATGACACTCCCCGATGTCTGCATCCTGATCTACGCGCACCGCGAGGATCAGGAGCACCACCGCTACTTCCGGAAACGTTTGGAAACGCTCGCGCGATCCGGCGAGCCGTTCGGCCTGACGCCTCTGGTCGCCGGCGCCTTCGTCCGCATCGTCACCGCCCCTCGCTTCCCGGGCGGTCCCACCCCGCTGCCACAGGCCCTCGCGGTCATCGAAGCCCTCGCCTCCCACCCAAACGCGCATTGGGTCAATCCGGGCCGACGACACTGGGAGTTGGTGACGCAGCTGTGCCGGGGCACGAAAGCCGTCGGGAAGCTTGTCGCCGACGCGCAGCACGCCGCACTCGCGATCGAGCATGCGGCGACGTGGATCTCGCGGGACGCAGACTTCGCCCGCTTCGTCGACCACGGGTTGAGGTGGGAGCCTTGGGTCCCGCAAACGGGGACGGGCGGCGCGGGGTCCGCCCGTTGAACGCACCGGCTGGCCGCGCGCCGGATCCGGCGGCACGGGCACGCCCGCTCGTGATCTCCCGTCGTTGGGCTCCTGCCTAGACCGCGAGCTCCAATCCCACCGGGCAGTGGTCGCTGCCCATGACCTCGGGGCTGATCCAGGCCCGCTTCAGCGCCGGACGGAGTTTCTCCGAGG
This sequence comes from Verrucomicrobiota bacterium, assembly GCA_016871755.1. Taxonomy (GTDB): domain Bacteria; phylum Verrucomicrobiota; class Verrucomicrobiia; order Opitutales; family Opitutaceae; genus UBA6669. The sequence continues at coordinate 23,734 of VHCJ01000021.1, forward strand.
CGACGAAATAGTCGACGCGCCACCCAATGTTCCGCGCCCGGCAGTCGAGGCGCTGGCTCCACCAGCTGTAATGTCCGCCTTCCGGAGTGAACGCCCGAAAGGTATCCACGAAACCACGGTCCAGCAACGCCCGGAAATTGGTGCGCTCCTCGTCCGTGAAGCCCGCGTTGCGGCGGTTGCTCGCCGGATTCGCGAGGTCGATCTCTTCGTGCGCCACGTTCAGGTCACCGCAGAACACCACCGGCTTGCGCCGCTCCAGCTTCACCAAATGCGTCAGGAACGCCGGATCCCAGCCCTGCGTGCGGTACTCCAGGCGGGTCAGGCCGCGCTGCGAATTCGGCTGGTAGACCGTCATGAGCTGGAAGTCGTCGAACTCCACCGTGATCACCCGCCCCTCGGCATCATGCTCCGGCACGCCGATGCCAAGCGTCACCCGGCGGGGCTTGATCCGCGAGAAGATCGCCGTCCCGCTGTAGCCTTTCTTCACCGCGCTGTTCCACACCGGCTCGTACCCGGCGGGCCACTCGACGTGCTGGACGTCGCCGGGATGCAACTTGGTCTCCTGGAAGCAGATGACGTCCGCCCCGCTGCCCGCCATGTACTCCAGCAGCCCCTTGCGGAGCCCGGCCCGCAGGCCATTCACGTTCCAAGAGATGAGTTTCATCGGCCGCCACCTTCGCCCGGCCCGCCACGCCCGGCAAGCCCGGGCACCGGCATCGCGCCCTCCGCGCCCGGGCTCGCTCCCGGATGCCGCTCGTCTCCCGTGTCGTACCGACCTGCCACCCGGCGCAACCGCGTCGCACGTGATCAATGGATCCCTTGAATCCTGCACCCAGCCTCGGTCAGTGGGAGCGGGGGCCGCGCGCGGCCGCCCGCCGACGCGAGGGGCCAGGGTCCCCGGGGCCCTTCTTTTTGGGGATTTACGGCCCGGCCGGGGTTCGTTTCACTCTCCTTTCCCCGAGCACCGGACATGACCGCCCCCGCGTCGACGCTTCCCGCCGGACTCCTCGCCACGTGGCTCCCCCGCGCCGTCGATGCCCACGCCATCGTCGCCGTCACCGACGCCCGCGGCGTCATCCTCTACGCGAACGACGCCTTCACCCAGTTGTCCGGCTACGGACGCGACGAGCTGATCGGGAAGACGCACGCCATCCTGAAGTCGGGCGAGCATCCCCCGGAATTCTACGCCCAGCTGTGGCAGACGATCCGCCGGGGCGAGGTCTGGCACGGGACGTTCTGCAATCGCGCCAAGCAGGGTCACCTCTACTGGGTCGACAGCACGCTCCTGCCGGTGCCCGGCGACGACGGCGCGCCCGCCTACTACATCGCCCTCCGCACCGACGTCACCGCCACCAAGCGCAGCGAGGCCGCGTTCCAGGCTCTCTCGCGGCGACTCGCCGCCCAGGCCGACGAACTCCGCCGCTCCCAGGAACAGCTCGCCGTCTTCTTCAACCACGCCCCCATCGGCATCAGTTGGCGCGAGGTCGACCCCGAGGGCCGCCCCGGCGCCAACCACGTCAACCGCCGCTTCTGCGAGATCATCGGGCTCACGGAGGCCGAGGCCCTCGACTTCGACAACATCCGGCGGGCGACCCATCCCGAGGACTGGGCGCGACAGGAGGAACTCACGCGCCAGCTCTACGCGGGCGACCTCGACCGCTTCAGCATGGAGAAGCGCTACCTGCACCGCGACGGGCGCGCGGTCTGGGGCAGCCTCACCGTCGTCGTCCTGCGCAGCCCCGCGGGGCACATCACGCATCACTTCGCGATGCTCGAGGACATCACCGCGCGCCACGCCGCCGAGGATGATCTCAAGCGCAGCGAGTCCCGCTGGCGCACCTACCTCACGCACGCGTCGGAAATCCTCTACGCCCTCACTCCGGAGCTGCGCTACAAGTTCGTGTCCCCCGCGTGGACCGCCAAGCTGGGCCATCCGACCGAGGCCGTCCTCGGGCGCTCGGTCCTCGACTTCGTCCACCCCGACGACGCCCCCACCTGCCGCACCTTCATCGAGGGCATCCTCGCCGGCCAGCCCAACCCCGGGATGGTCGAGTACCGGATGCACCACCAGGACGGTCGCTGGCTGTGGCACGCCACCACCGGCTCCGCCTACACCGACCGCGACCGCCGCCGCGCCTTCTTTGGCGTGGGCCGCGACATCAGCCTCCGCCGCTCCGCCCAGGACGATCTCCGCGCCGCCCTCGCCCGTCGCGAGGAGATGGAGCGCATCGTCGACCGTTCCCCATCCGTCGTCATCCTCTGGCGCGCCGAGAGCGGCAACTGGCCCGTCGAATTCGTCTCCCAGGGCATCCGCCAGTTCGGCTACCGGCCCGAGGACCTCCTCTCGCAACGTCTTCGGTTCATCGACATCACCCACCCGGATGACCGCGAGCGGGTCACCGCCGAGGTCGCGGCCCACGCCAGCGCCCAGCACCGGGAGTACAACCAGGAATACCGCATCCTCTGCGCCGATGGCTCCGTGCGCTGGGTCGATGACCACACCGTGGTGCGCTTCGACGCCGAGGGCCGGATGACGCATCACGAGGGTCTCATCACCGACATCACCAGCCGCAAGCTGGCGGAGGACGATGCCCGCGCCGCCCGCGAGCGCGACCTGCGCGTCGCCCAGGAGGTCCAGCGCCACCTGCTGCCGCAGGAGTTCCCGTCCATCACCGAACTCGACATCGCCGCCCACTACGAGACGCCGCTGTCACTCGGCGGCGACTACTACGACGTCATCCCCGTCGGGCCGCGGCAGTGGGGCTTCGCCATCGCCGACGTTTCCGGCAAGGGCGCCGCCGCCGCCTTGATGATGGCGTCCTGCCGCGCCACGCTCCGGCTGCTCGCCCCGGGCGAATCCGATCCGTCGACCGTCCTCCGCCGGCTGAACACCGCCCTCCAGCCCGACATGCCCGAGGGCATGTACATTTCGCTGTTCTACGCGGTCCTCGACCTCGACCACCGCCGGCTCCGCTACAGCCGCGCCGGGCACGAGCCGCCGCTCGTCATCCGCCGCGGCGGCGACCGCACCGAACTGCTCGAGGCCGGCGGCTTCGCCCTCGGGCTGTGCCCCGACAGCATCTTCGACGACGCCCTCGACGGGGGCGAGACCACCCTCGAGGCCGGCGACTTGGTCGCCCTCTACACCGACGGCATCAACGAGGCCTGCAACGCGAACGGGATCGAGTTCGGGCGCGACCGGCTCGCCGCCACCCTCTCGCGCGACGTGCGCCGCCCGCTCCCCGAGATCGTCGCCATGCTCGCCCGCTACCTGCGGCAGTTCAGCACGCTGTCCACCCGCAGCGACGACCGCACGCTGCTGCTCCTCCGGATGCGCTGAGGCCCGGCGCGGCCACCCTCAGTCTCGCCGCCGCGGACCGCTCCAAGCATGCGGCCGCCGCTCGTCCCGCGCCACGCACCGGCGCCGCCGGCGCTCAGCGCACCCGCGCGTACACCACGCAGTCCCGCGGTTCGTCACCGAGCTCCGGGCAGACGTGCCAGCGCCGGAGCCGGCCTTCGAACTCCATTCCCGCCTTCTCCATCACCCGCGCCGAACCCGGGTTGTCCGCGTCGCAAAACGCCCACGCGCGGTACACCCCGGGCTGCGCCAGCGCCCAGTCCACGAGATGCACCAGGGCCTCCGGCATGTATCCGTTTCCCCAATACGAGCGGCCGAGGACGTAGCCGAACATCACCGCTGGTCCCTTGATCTCGAGGCCGATCGAGCCAACCAGCTCACCGGTCGCGCGGAGCCGGAGCGCGTAGCCGCGGTGGCCGGCACCGGTCGCCCACGCCCACTCCCCGTGCGCGAGGAACTCCGCGACCGTCGCCGGGGACGCATGGTGCCGCCAGCTGAGGTAGCGGGTGACGAGCGGGTCCGCCGCATACGCCGCGAAGATCTCCGGCGCATCGGCGACCCGCGTCGGGCGGGCGACGAGGCGGGGCGTCGTGAATTCCAGCGGCAGGGCCGGGGCAGCGGCGGGGGCGGGGGCGGGAGAGCTCATGGCGGAACCTCGAGCCTGCAGCCGCACTCCATCCGGGCAAGCGATCCCGCACCCGACCGGGTCTGGCGATTCCCGGCCCGACCGGGTCCGGCGGTTCCGCCTCGGAAAGCGGGGAAAACCCTCCAGACTCCTCCCCGTGCATCCAACCTCCCTGCCCACGCTGATCCCGATCCTCCAACTCGCCGTCGGCCCCGTGATCCTCGTCTCCGGCATTGGGCTGCTGCTGGTGATGTTGACGAATCGCTTTGGGCGCATCGTCGACCGCGCCCGCCTGCTCACCCGGGAACTGATCGGCCAGCCCGGGCATCCGCTCGCCGCCGAGATCGCCGCCCAGGTCGCCGTCCTCGACCGGCGCTGCGGAATCCTCCGCTTCGCCATCCTCAGCGCCTCCCTCGCCGCCCTGCTCGTCGCCGTCCTCATCCTGCTTCTCTTCGTTGCCACGCTGCTCGGCTGGGAGTCCGGCCTCGCCGCCATCTCGCTCTTCTCCGCCAGCCTGCTCCTGCTCATCAGCTCCCTCGTCGCGTTCATCCGCGACATGAACCTCGCCCTCGTCGCGATCCGCACCGAGATCCGCCGGGCCCTGCCGGACCGCTAGGCGCTCCCTCCGCGCCGCCCACCCGAGGCTTGCTTCGGGACCGCGAGGGTGTCGGGCTGGATTCACCCCACCCGCTCCCCGCATGTCTCACGTCGATCCGGCCGGCGGCACGCCTCCCCCGCGCGAGTCCCGCACCGGGCTCCCCGCTTGGAACCAGGGCGAGCTCCCCGCTCCCCACCGCCGCACGTGGCGCGATCTCCTCGGCCCCGGCATCGTCATGGCCGGCGCCTCCCTCGGCGCGGGCGAATGGCTCCTCGGCCCCGCCGTCACCGTCCGCTACGGCGGCGCCCTGCTCTGGATCACCCTCCTCACGCTCGTCGCCCAGTACATCTACAACGTCGAGGCCAGCCGGTACACCCTCGCCACCGGCGAGGGCATCATGACCGGCAAGCTGCGGCTCAAGCCGGGGTCGCGTTTCTGGACCGTCCTCTACGCCGTGATCGATTTCTGGACGATGCTGCCCTACCAGCTCGCCGGCGTCGCCGTCACGCTCGCCGCCCTGTTTCTCGACCGCATTCCCAACCCGAGCACCGAGACCGACCTGATGCGGACGCTCACGTACGTGGTGCTGATCCTGTTCCCGATCCCGCTCATCTTCGGCGGCACGATCTACCGCATGATCAAGACGCTGGTGATGGCGAAGGTCTTCTACGTGCTCGGCTTCACGCTCCTCGTCGCCTGCTTCCTCGCGTCGTGGTCCGACGTGCGCGAGGTCCTGCTCGGGTTCGTCTCGTTCGGTTCCGTGCCGGCCGCCGATGGAACCGTCGTCAATGTGTTCTCCCAGCTGGCGAAGGGCCAGGCGCTGCCCGAGCTCGATACCACCTCGCTCCAGCTCTTCACCGCCCTCGCCGCCATCGCCGGGGTCGGGGGGCTGACCCAGACCACGATCTGCGCCTACATCCGCGAGCAGGGCTGGGGCATGGGCGGCAAGGTCGGCGCCATCCCGAGCGCCGTGCGCGGGCTCGACCTGGAACTCGCCCACACGGGCACCGTGTTCACCCCCACGCCCACCGCCCTCGAACGCTGGCGGGGCTGGCTGCGCATGGTCCGCCTCGACCAATGGCTGGTCTGGATCCCCGCGTCGCTCATCGGCCTCGCCCTGCCCGCGCTCATCTCCCTCGCCGTCGTCCCCCGCGGCACCGTCGCCGACCGCTGGGTCCTCGCCGGAATGATGGCCGAGGGCGCCAGCACCCGCGTCGGCGGAATGCTCGGCCACCTGCTCTGGCACGGGATGCTGCTCTGCGGCTTCCTCATCTTCTTCCCCGTCGTCATCACCACCGTCGACGGATTCCTCCGCCGCTGGGTCGACATCACGTGGACGTCCTTCGGCCGCTTCCGGAAGCTCGATCCGCAGCGGGTGAAGTGGATCTACTACGGATTCCTGATCGCCTACTTGGTCATGGCGGGTGCCTTTCTCAGCTTCGCCAGCCCGCTCTGGCTCGTCATCGTCTCCGCCAACGTCATGAACTTCGCGCTCGGTCTCAGCTGCCTGCACACGCTCGCCGTCAACGTGCGGCTGCTGCCCCCACCCTTGCGCCCGAGCTGGCCTTCGCGCATCGCCCTCGGCCTCTCCGGCCTCTACTTCCTCAGCCTGGCCGGACTCACGCTCTCCATCGCCATCCTGGGCTGATCCCCGCCGCCCCGCACCGACCGCGGGGCCGCCATCTCCGTCCGCCAGCCATGACCACCACCCTGCTGTCCAACGCGACCTTCGTGTTCCCGGGCGAGCGCACCGCCCCGGGCCGCCTGCTGCTTTCCGGGGGCATCATCGCCGCCGTCAACCCGCCCGACGCCGCCGTGCCGGCGGATGCGCTCCGGGTCGATGCCGGCGGGCGGCGGGTCACGCCCGGTCTCATCGATCTCCACACCCACGGGGTGGGTTCGTGGCTCTACGAGAGCTCCCCCGAGAGTCTCCTCGCCGGCCTCGCCTTCCTCGGACGCTTCGGCACGACCTCCGTCCTGCCGACGCTGTACCGGGTGATGACGCGGCCGTCGCTGCCGCACCTCGAGGCGCTGTCCCGCGCCCTCGGCTCCGCCCGCGGGGTCTCCGTTCCGGGCTGGCATCTCGAGGGTCCGTTCCTCCGCCTGCCCGGCGCCGGCGCCGACACCATCCCCGGCGATCTCGGGCTGCTCGACGAAATCCTCGCCGCCACCCACGGACGCACGCGGGCGATGTCCATCAGCCCCGACACGCCGCACATCCTTCCGGTCATCGAGCGCCTCGTCGAGCGGGGGATCACGCCGTTCATCACCCACACCCACGCGTCCGTCGAGGAGACGGAGCGCGCGATCGAAGCCGGCGCGCGCCACGCCACCCACTTCTACGACGTCTTCCCGGTCCCCGAGGTCCGCGAGCCCGGCGTCCGCCCGTGCGGCGCCGTCGAGGCCATCCTCGCCGACCCGCGCTGCCGCGTGGACTTCATCTGCGACGGGGTCCATGTCGAACCCGTCGCCGTCCGCGCCGCCCTCGCCGCCAAGGGACCGGGGGGCGTCGTGCTGATCACCGACTCCAACATCGGCGCAGGGCTGCCCGACGGCATCTACCCGACGACGTTCGGCTTCCCGGTCAAGGTCTCCGCCGGCAACGCCGCCCGCGTCCACGCGCCGGAGCGCCCGAACCACGGCGGCCTCGCCGGGAGCGCGCTGACGATGAACGTTGGCATCGCCAATCTCCACCGCTGGCTGCGTCTGCCGCCCGAACAGATCTGGGCCCTCGGCACGTCCAGTCCCGCCGCCGTGGTGGGCCTCTCCAGCAAGGGATCGCTCCGCCCCGGCGCCGATGCCGACGTCGTCCTGTGGAACGATGACTTCACCGCCCACACCACGTGGGTCGGCGGCGAGGTGGTGTGGTCCGCCGACGCTGCCTGAGCGGACGCCCTTCGACGCTATCCGGCCCCTGAAATTTCAGGCGGTCCGCGCTGGAAAACTTCGGTCAACTTCCTGCAGCGCACACTTGCGGGAAGCTCCGCCGCGAGGCTACGCTATGCGCGTGTTTTCGCCCGTCATAGTCACCCCGTCCGGAGCCGCGCCCGCGGTCCGGAAACACTCCCCCATGCGCCGTCTCGCTTTCTCGCTCGCGGCCTTCCCCTCGCTCGCGGCCCGGCTGCTCGCCTGCGCGTGGGTCTTCGCTCCCGCCGCCGCCTTCGCCGCGGCGCCGGCGGCGAAGCTGGAGTTCAACCGCGACGTCCGTCCGATCCTGTCGGAGAACTGCTTCCACTGCCACGGGCAGGACGCGAACCACCGCGAGGGGCGGCTGCGGCTCGACGACGCCGCGAACGCCACGCTGGATCGCGGCGGCTACGCCGTCATCGTCCCGGGTCAGCCGGATGACAGCGAGCTCATCGCCCGGCTGATCTCCACCGACGAGGAGGACCGCATGCCTCCGGCGAAGTCGAACAAGCACCTCACCGCCGAGCAGATCGAGACCCTCCGGCGCTGGATCGCCGAGGGTGCGGAGTACCAAAGCCACTGGGCCTTCTCCCCGCCGCAGCGCGCCCCGCTCCCGGAGGTCCGCACCGCGTCGTGGCCCCGCGCACCCATCGACCGCTTCGTCCTCGCCCGGCTGGAGCGCGAGGGCCTCTCGCCGCGCCCCGAGGCCGCGCCCGCGGCCTGGCTGCGCCGCGTCAGCTTCGACCTCGTCGGCCTTCCTCCCAGCCCCGCCGACCGCGCCGCCTTCCTCGCCGATGTCGACCGCCGCGGCGAGGCCGCCTACGGCGCGGCCGTCGACCGGTTGCTCGCCTCGCCGCACTTCGGCGAAAGCCTCGCCCTCGACTGGCTCGACGCCGCCCGCTACGCCGACTCCCACGGTTTCAACAATGACTCGACGCGCACGATGTGGCGCTGGCGCGACTGGGTGATCGAGGCCTTCAACCGCAACCTGCCGTACAACACGTTCGTCACCGAACAGCTCGCCGGCGATCTCCTGCCCTCGCCCACCCTCGAGCAACGCATCGCCACCGGCTTCGGCCGCAACCACGTGATCAATTCCGAGGGCGGCATCATCGACGAGGAATACCGCGTCGAATACGTCGCCGACCGGGTCCGCACGCTCAGCACCGCCTGGCTGGGTCTGACCTTCGAGTGCGCCCGCTGCCACGATCACAAGTTCGACCCGATCTCGCAGCGCGACTACTTCAGCCTCTTCGCCTTCCTCAACAATGTGCCCGAGTTCGGCGAGGATGGCCGCGTCGCCAACGCCGTGCCAATGATCCCGGCACCGACCACCGCCCAGCAGATCGCCTTCGCCGACCAGGAGCGCCGCCTCGCCGAGCTCGAGGCCGCCGTCGGCCGCGCCCGCGCCTCGCTCCCGCCCCGCTCCGCCGCAACCGATCGCACCCTGCGCTCCCTGCTCGCCCAAGCCGGAGCCACCGTCGGCCACCTCGGCCCCGACCTGCTCCCCGCCCGCACTGCGTCCAGCCCGCCAGGCATCACCGGACCCGCCTGGCGCACCGCGCCGGACGTCCCGCTCGACGCCGTTCCCTCCGTGCCGCCCGAGGCCCTCAACTTCGCCGGCAAACAGGGCTTGAGCGTGTCGTTCTGGATCCGCCCCGACACCGACAACCCCCGCGACGTACCATTGCTGTCGGCGATGGACTACAGCGGCTCCAAGGACGACACGACCTTCGGCCGCGGCAGCGAGGTCCGCCTGATCGATGGCGAGATCGAGCTTCGGCTCAGCGAACGCTACCCGACCTACGCCTTGATCGCGCGCACGAAGGAGGCCCGCCTGCACGCGGGTGACTGGCGGCATGTCACCGTCACCTACGCCGGCGGACGCCGCGCCGCCGGGGTGCGCATCTTCGTCGACGGCCATGAGCGCGCCACCGAGGTCTTCCATGACGGCCTTCCTGCCGAGCATGGACGCAAACCCTACCGTCTCGGCGCCGACAATGCTCCCGGTGGAGCCCGCTGGCGCGGCTCCCTCGACTCCCTCCGCAGCGTGCCGCGGGCGCTGGACGCCGCCGAGGTGCGCCAGCGTTTCCTCGCCGAGGCGCTTCCGCTCGCCCTTGCCTCGGCAGCCGGTGGCGCCCCCGAGGGCGCGCCGGTCGAGGCGTGGCGATCGGAGGGCCTGCTGCTGGCGCGCGCCGACTCCCGCGCCGCCGTCGAGGCCCATGACCAAGTCTGGGGCGAGCACCTCGCGCTTCACCGCGCCGTGCCCACCACGATGGTGATGGTCGAACTGCCCCAGCCGCGCCAAGCCTACGTGCTCACCCGCGGCGCCTACGACGCGCGCGCCGAGCCGGTCGGGCCGGGCGTCCCGGAGGCCCTGCTCGCCCCATGGCCGGCCGGCGCCCCGCGTAACCGCCTTGGCCTCGCGCAGTGGCTCACCCAGCCGAACCACCCGCTCACCTCCCGCGTGGTCGTGAACCGCTTCTGGACCCAGCTCTTCGGCACCGGCATCGTTAAGACCCTCGAGGACTTCGGTTACCAGAGCGAGTGGCCGAGCCACCCGGAACTCCTCGACTGGCTGGCCCGCAACTTCGTCGACGGCGGCTGGGATGTGAAGGCCCTCTTCCGCGGCATCGTGCTGTCCGCCACCTACCGGCAGTCCAGTTCCGCCTCGCCCGAGGCCTTCGCCCGCGATCCCGAGAACCGCCTGCTGGCCCGCGGCCCGCGGCTCCGTCTCCCCGCCGAACTGCTCCGCGACCAGGCCCTCGCGGTCTCCGGCCTCCTGACGCCCGCCATCGGCGGACCCAGCGTGTTTCCCTACCAGCCCGAGAAGCTCTACGCCGGTCTCGTGGTGGGCGCGGACTATCCCGGCACCAAGTGGGAGCAGAGCCAGGGGCCCGACCTGCACCGTCGCAGTCTCTACACATTTTGGAAGCGCACCGTGCCGCACCCGGCCATGCTCACGTTCGACGCCCCCGACCGGGAGTTCTGCACCGTGCGGCGCTCGCGGACGAACACGCCGCTGCAGGCGCTGACCCTCTGGAACGAGACCGGCTACGTCGAGGCCGCCCGGCAGCTCGGCGCCCGCCTCCTCCGCGAGGCCGGACCCAGCGACGAGGCACGCGTCGCCTACGGGTTCGTGCTCGCCACCGGACGCGAACCCGACGCCACCGAGCGCGGCGTGCTCGCCCGCGCCTTCGCCCGCTTCCGCGCCGAGTTCGCCGCCCAGCCCGGCGAGGCCCGCGCCCTCCTCGCCGTGGGCGACACCCCTGCGGACCCCTCCCTCGACCCCGCCGAGTTCGCCGCCGCCGCCACCGTGGCCGGCATGATCCTCAACCTCGACGAGACCCTGACCAAGAACTGAGCGTCCACGCCCTTTCGCGCACCCGCCCCATGTCCTGCCATCGCTACGAATCCCTGCACACCCGGCGCGACTTCCTCGCCAAGACCGGTCTCGGTCTCGGCACCGCCGCCCTCGCCCAGCTGCTCGGTCGCGACGCCTTCGCCGCCCTCCCCACCGCACCGTCCCCGCTCACCGGAGGACTCCCGGGGCTGCCCCATTTCGCGCCCACCGCCAAGCGCGTGATCTGCCTGTTCCAGTCCGGCGGCCCTTCCCACCTCGACCTCTTCGACGACAAGCCGGTGCTCCGCCAGCGGTTCAACGAGGATCTCCCCGACTCCGTGCGCCGCGGCCAGCGCATCACCGGCATGGTCGCGTCGCAGTCCCGCCTCGCCGTCCAGCCCAGCCGCTTCGCCTTCCAGCCCGGCGGACGCAGCGGGACGATGATCAGCGACCTGCTCCCGTACACGCGCGGGATCGTCGACGACATCTGCCTCGTACGCTCGATGCACACCGAGGCGATCAACCACGATCCCGCGATCACGTTCTTCCAGAGCGGCAGCCAGCAGCCGGGCCGGCCGAGCATGGGCGCGTGGATCGACTACGGTCTTGGACGCCTCAGCGACAACCTGCCGTCGTTCGTCGTCTTCGTCTCCGTCAACAAGAAGGCCGCCGGCCAGGGCCTCCTTTCCCGCCTGTGGGGCAGCGGCTTCCTGCCGAGCCGGCACCAAGGCGTGCAATTCCGCGGCGCCGGCGAACCGGTGCTCTACCTCGGTGACGCGCCCGGAATTTCCCGCGAGCGCCGCCGTCTCTTCCTCGACGGGGTCGCCGAACTCAACCGCCACCACCTCGAGGCCAGCGGCGATCCCGAGATCGAGACCCGCATCGCCCAGTACGAGATGGCCTACCGCATGCAGCGCAGCGTGCCGGACTTGATGGACCTCTCCGGCGAATCCGCCGCCACGCTCGGCAGCTACGGACCCGACGTGAACGAGCCGGGCTCCTTCGCCCGGAACTGCCTCCTCGCCCGCCGCCTCGCCGAACGCGGCGTCCGCTTCGTCCAGCTCTACCATCGCGACTGGGATCACCACGGCTCGCTGAACGACCGGCTCCCCGACCTCGCCCGCGATGTCGACCAAGCCAGCGCCGCCCTCGTGAAGGACCTCAAGCAGCGCGGCATGCTCGACGAAACCCTCGTGATCTGGGGCGGTGAATTCGGCCGCACGCCCTACGCCCAGGGCGAGGCCAGCCTCGAGAAGTACGGCCGCGACCACCACGGGCGCGCCTTCTCCCTCTGGATGGCCGGCGGCGGCATCAAGTCCGGCATCACCCACGGGTCCACCGACGACTTCGGCTTCAACGTCGCCGAAAAGCCCGTCCACATCCACGATCTCCAGGCGACGATCCTTCACTGCCTCGGCATCGATCACACCCGCCTGACCTTCCGTTTCCAAGGCCGCCAGTACCGCCTCACCGACGTCCACGGCGAGGTCGTCCAGCCTTTGCTGGTGTGACCACCCGGCGACGACCGTCGCCGGAGCGGAACGCCGCCTGACGCCGCTGGGTGCAGCCCGGCGCGGTGCCTCGACGCAATCTGGGAAGGCGAAGCCGCGTGGAACCATCCAAGCGCCCTTGCCTCCTCAAGCCTTCGGGGCGACCCTCGACGGCTGCCCGGCCGCGTTGATCCGCCCCTCCCCGTCCGCCCGTCCTTTTTCTCCGCCGTGTCGTCCCTCCTCCGCTTGCTCCGCCCCCTCGCGCGCCCCCCGCTCGCCCTGCTCGGCCTCGCTGCCCTCGGATGGGTCACCGCGCCGGCTGCCGCCCCCACGCCCACCGCCGGTCCCGCGCCCGAGACGGCCGGGTCGGCCGCGGCCGCCCTGCCCACGGCCCCGCTGTCGTTCAACGATCACGTCCAGCCCATCCTCTCCGAAAACTGCTACCACTGCCACGGCCCGGATTCGAGCACGCGCGAGGCCCGGCTGCGGCTCGACCGCCGCGACGATGCGATCACGGCCCGTGGCGACTACGACCCCGCCATCATCCCGGGCAATCCCGCCGCCAGCCCCCTCATCGAGCGGATTCTCAGCACCGACCCGGAGGAGCAGATGCCCCCGCCGGAGACGCACAAGACGCTCAAGCCGCACGAGGTCGAAATCCTCCGGCGCTGGATCGCGGAGGGCGCCGCCTACCAGCCACACTGGTCGCTCATCGCCCCCACCCGCCCCGCCGTTCCCGCCGCCGGCCGGGGCTGGGCCCGGTCATCGATCGATGCCTTCATCGCCGCGCGTCTCGAGCGGGAAGGTCTGCAGCCAAGCGCCCCGGAATCCCCCGCCCGCCTCCTCCGCCGCGTCACGCTCGACCTCACCGGCCTGCCGCCGACCCCGGACGAGCTCGCCGCCTTCCTCGCGGATCCATCCGAGTCCGCCTACACCCGCGCGGTCGACCGCCTCCTCGCCAGCGATGCCCACGCCGAGCACATGGCCCGGCAGTGGCTCGACGCCGCCCGCTACGCCGACACGCACGGCATCCACATCGACAACTACCGCTCGATCTGGCCGTACCGCGACTGGGTGATCAGCGCCTACAAACAGAACCTCCCGTTCGACCAATTCTCCATCGAGCAGCTCGCCGGCGACCTGCTCCCGGAGCCCACCCTCGAGCAACGCGTCGCCACCGGTTTCAACCGCTGCCTGCCGACCACGAGCGAGGGCGGCGCGATCGAGGCGGAGTACGAGGCCATCTACGCCAAGGACCGCGTGGAGACGCTCTCCACCGTCTGGCTCGGGCTGACCACAAGCTGCGCCGCCTGCCACGATCACAAGTTCGATCCGATCAGCATGCGCGACTTCTACTCCCTCGCGGCATTCTTCCGGAACAACACCATGCCGGTGATGGACGGGAACGTCGCGGAGACCCATCCCAACGTCTTCGTCCCCGTCCCCGAGGATCGCGCCGCGTGGGCCCAGCTGGCCCGCGAAATCGACGGCCTCGAACGCGCCCTCGCCGAACGCCGCACCGCCGGCGAGACCGACTTCGCCCGCTGGGTCGCCGGGGCCACCGTCACCGCTCTCCGCCCCGCCCCGCTCGACCACCGCACCGCAATTCATCTTCCGCTCGACGGCTCCGACGGTCCCAACCCGCTCGCCCGCTTCGCCGGCCGGCCGGAAAACGGCGGCGCCACCGCCCCGGCCGCATTGACTCCCGCCGCCACCCCCGCAGCCGGGCCGTTTGGCCCGGCCACCCGCATCGACGGCCGGAGCCTCCCGCTCGGCCGCGAACTGCCGATGCTCCAGTCCTCCCAGTTCTCCGTGCGCTTCCTCATCCGCGTCGACGGCGCGCCCTCCGGGACCCTCCTCTCCGCGCGCACCGAGGACGACGCCGCGCCCGGCTGGGAGATCTTCCTCGAGGACGGCAAGCCCGCCCTTTTCATTTCCGAGGGTAACGGCGAGCCCGCGATCCGGACCGTCAACGCGAACCCCCTCAAGCCGGGCGAGTGGCACGAGATGCTCTTCGTCTTCGACGGCACCGGGAGTCACTTCCGCCTCGGTCACCTGCACGTCAGCGGCTACAAACTGATCGATACGGGGGTCCTGCGCATGTTCCGCAGCGACATCCGGCCCGCCGCCGGCCTGCGGCTTGGCGGACGGCAGGTCCGCGCCGGCACCGACGAGAACCTCCTCAAGAGCGGGGCCGTCTGGCTGCAGGACTTCCGCCAGCTCGATCGCGTCTTCTCCCACGAGGACGCCATGCTGGAGTCGCGCGGCATCGTCTCCGCCCTCACCAGCCTCCAGAAGCCCGCCGACCAGCGGCAGAAGGATGACCTGAAGCCGCTGCGCGAGCACTTCTTCTCCGCCATCGACCCGGTCTCCCGCGGGTTGATCACGGCGACGGAGCAACTCCGCGCGCAAGGGCGCCCGATGCGCGACCGCGGGGCCGTCAGTCTGGTGATGGTCGAAAAGTCCGACTCCACGCCCCACGCCCACCTCCTCAAGCGCGGCGAATACAGCCAGCCCGGTGAACGGGTCGAGGCCAACACGCCCGAGGCCCTGCCACCGCTTCCCACCGGCACCGCGGCCAACCGCCTCGCCCTCGCCCGCTGGCTCTTCCAACCCGACCACCCGCTCACCGCCCGCGTCACCGTCAACCGCACGTGGCAGCAGCTCTTCGGCACCGGGCTCGTCGAGTCCGCCGGCGACTTCGGCATCACCGGCGCGCGTCCCTCCCACCCGGATCTGCTCGACTGGCTCGCCGTCGACTTCCGCGAGAGCGGCTGGGACCACCGCCGGCTGCTCCGCCAGTTGGTCACGACGGCCACCTACCGGCAATCCGCCGCGGTCTCCCCGGCCCTGCTCGAACGCGATCCCGCCAACCGACTCCTCGCCCGCGGGCCGCGCCACCGCCTCGATGCCGAGGTGCTCCGCGATCAGGCGCTCGCGGCCTCCCACTTGCTCTCCCGGCGGATCGGCGGCCGCCCGGTCAAGCCGTACCAGCCCGACTCGATCTGGGAGGAGGTCGCGATGAAGGAATCGACCACGCGCTTCTACCAGCGCCACCAGGGCGAGGCGCTGTATCGGCGCTCCCTCTACACGTTCTGGAAACGCACCGCCCCGCACCCGTCCATGGAAATCCTCAACGCCCCGAGCCGCAGACGACGGTGCGTGCGGCGCGACCGCACCAACACGCCGCTGCAGGCGTTGGTCGTGCAGAACGACCCGATCTTCGTCGAGTCGTCGCGCCAGCTCGCCGCCGCCGCGCTCCGTGCGGCCGAGACGTTCGACGGCCGGCTCGACTTCATCACGCTGCGCCTGCTCGGCCGCCCGCTCGCCACGGAAGAGCGCGGGGTCGTGCAGGGATTCGTCACCTCCGCCCGCGAAACCTACCGCGCCAAGCCCGCGCTGGCCGCCGACCTGCTCCGCGTCGGCGACTCCCCCGCCGATCCGTCCCTGCCCCCGGTCGAACTTGCCGCCTGGGTCCTCGCCGCCAGCCAGATCATGAATCTCGACGAGTCGCTCACCAAGTAGGCTCCACCGCCCTTCGTCCCGCCCCCGTTCGCACTCGCCCTCCCTCCTCCGATCCCCGCCCCGCCATGAGTTCCATCCATCCCGAGTGGCGTTCCGCCGTCGACACCTACAACAACGCCCTCACGCGCCGACAGTTCTTCCGGCGCAGCGGTACCGGCCTCGGCGTCGCCGCCCTCGGCGCCCTCCTCGGCGAACGGCTCGCGGGCGCCGCCGCCCCGGACGGCAAGGCGGACCCGCTCTGGCGCATCGCCCCGCGCGCCAAGCGCGCCATCTACATCTCGCTCATCGGCGCACCGTCGCAGCTCGATCTCTTCGACTACAAGCCGGCGCTCCGCCCGCGGTTCAAGGAAGACCTCAAGGGCTGGCTCTCCGCCCAGGGCGAGCGGCTCACCGGCATGACCTCCGGACAGGCGCAGTTCCCCCTCGCCCCGAGCATCTACAAGTTCAGCCAGCACGGTCGCGGCGGCGCCTGGATCAGCGAACTGCTGCCGTGGCACGGCAAGATGGCCGACGATCTCTGCATCATCCGGTCGATGCAGACCGACGCGATCAATCACGAGCCCGCCAACCAACTCATCTACACGGGATCGATGCAGAACGGGAAGGCATCCATGGGATCATGGCTGTCCTACGGGCTCGGTTCGCTGAATCAGGATCTGCCTTCGTTCGTCGTCCTCCACGCCCGGCATTCCAGCCCGACGGCCAACGTGCAGGCCATTTCCGCCCGGCTCTGGGGCGCGGGCTTCCTGCCGGGCCAGCACGCCGGCGTCGCCTTCCGCAACGGCGCCGATCCGGTGCTCTACCTCAGCGACGCCCCGGGCATCCCGCGCGAACTGCGTCGCAGCATGCTCGATGGGCTCGAGCAGCTCAATCGCCGGAGCTACGAGCAACTGGGCGATCCCGACATCCAGACGCGCACCCAGCAGTACGAAATGGCCTTCCGCATGCAGGCCAGCGTGCCCGATCTGGCCAACCTGTCCGGCGAATCCGCCGCGACGTTCGATCTGTACGGCCCCGACTCCCGCACCCCCGGCACCTTCGCCAGTTCCGCGCTCATGGCCCGCCGTCTCGCCGAGCGGGGCGTGCGCTTCGTCCAGATCTTCCACCGCGGCTGGGACCAGCACGGCTCCCTGCCCCGCGATCTCTCCTCCCAGTGCCGCGATGTCGACCAGGCGTGCTACGGGTTGATCCAAGACTTGAAGCAACGCGGCATGCTCGACGACACCCTGGTGATCTGGGGCGGGGAATTCGGCCGCACCGTCTACTGCCAGGGCACGCTCACCGAAACCAACTACGGGCGCGACCACCACCCGCGCTGCTTCACGATCTGGATGGCCGGCGGCGGCATCCGTCCGGGCATGGTTCACGGCGAGACCGACGAAATGTCCTACAACGTGGTCCGCGATCCGGTCCACGTCCGCGATCTCCACGCCACGATCCTCCACCAGATGGGCCTCCACCCGGAACGGCTGTCGTTCAAATTCCAGGGCCTCGACCAGCGTCTCACCGGTGTGGTCCCCGCCAAGGTCGTCGAGCCGATCCTCGCGTAGGCCCGATTCCCGCCGTCGGGAATCGCCCCGCTCGCCTCAAGCCTCGCGGCCGCGATCCGCGCCGGTGCCTCAGGCCGGGAAGCCAAGGAAGCGCGCCACCCGCGACCCGCACGCTGCCTCGGCCGCCGCACGGGTCCAGCCGAGGTGCGTCTCCAAGTTCGTCACCGCCTCATCGAGCGTGAGCGCGGATCCGGCGAAGGAACGCGTCTCTCCAGGCTGCCGGACGACACGGTCCTCACCGACGTCCAGCTCCATCCCGGCAAGGCGGTAACGCCCGGGCCGCGCCCCGGCCGCCGACATGCAGTCGGTCGTAAAGAGGACCTTCGCCCGGGGTTTCGCCCGCACGAAGTTCCGCAGCACGTTCCACGGGAGATGGATCCCGTCCGGGATGAAGGTGGCGTACAGCGCGTCGCGCGCGAGCAGGCGCTGGATCACGTTGTCGTGGCGGTGCAGGATCTGCGGCACGCCGTTGCCGAGGTGCGTGCAGAGCGAGAGGCCGGCCGCGATCGCTTCATCCAGCGCCGCATCCCCGACGTTCGAGTGCCCCACCGCCACGCGCACGCCGCGGCGCACGAGTTCACCGATGAATTCCGGCGCACCACGCAACTCCGGCGCCAGCGTGACGAGGCGTACGTTCCCCCCCGAGGCCGCCCAGAGGCGCTCCCACTCAGCCCGCTGCGGGGGACGCATCCACCGCGGGTCATGCGCCCCGGCGAACCCGGGCTCCGCGAGGAGGTACGGTCCTTCCAAGTGGTAACCGACGATCGTGCGCGCGATCTCCGGGTCCTTCCGGCGGTGCGCCTCGATGACCTCCAGCTTCCGGCACATCCGGTCCACGTCGTCCGTGATCAGCGTGAGAAGGATGCGGTCCATCCCATGCCGCCGCAACGCCCGCACCGCCGCCCGAATCTCCGGCCGCGTCAGCGCCTCGGCTTGAAAATCCACCCCCGCGAATCCGTTGACCTGCAGGTCGAAGAGTCCGCCGGGCGGCGGACGCGGGGAGCGGGGTCGCGCAGCGCGGGTCATGGTCCAAGGCTAAGCGGCCCGCCCAACCGGCGTCCACCCCGGAGCGAGGCGCAGCCCCCAAGCTCACGCTCCCACCGACGCCAGCGACAGCGACGGTGAAGCGACGAGCACCCGATCACCCGAGGCCCCCAAGGTCGCGCCCCCACCGACGTCGGCTACCGCGACGGCCCGCGCGCGGAGCGAAGGCGATCCGGGAGACGGCACCCCGGCTCATCCCACCACTGACGTCCGGGCGGCGATCGGTTCCTCCGCGAAGGAATCCCGCGCGGCGCGGATCGCGACGGCACCGCAGCACGTACCCGGTGCGTTCCGCTGGCCCGCGCGGCGCGGATCAGGCCCTCAACGCACCTCGTACACCTCGACGAGCGCCACGCCGGTGGTCGCACCCACGCCGCTGACCTGCGCGGTGTAGGCACCGGGCGGGAGGGTCACCACCAGCGCGGGGTCCCGGCCGCCGGCCTGCAGCGCGAACGCGCCCACCTGGGCGGCGACGGTCGCGAGTTGCGCCGCGTTGCTCGCCTTCGACCAGTCGTCGTTCTCCGCCAGCAAGGTCGATCCCCGGAAGATCCGCAGCTGCGGGTCAGCGAGCACCCCCGGCAGGTTGAACGCCGCCCCGAGCGTGGGACCGGGGCCGCGGATGAGCAGGGTCTGCCGACCCTCCACGACCACGAAGCCGGCGATGAGGATGTCGCCGCCGGTCCCGACACGCGATCGCGCGGAGACGTTGCGCAGCCGCACTGCACCCGTGCCGCCGGCATCATAGGCCTCCACCAACGCCACCCCGACGCCCCCGGCGTTGCCGGTCACGTGCGCCGTGTACGCCTTCGGGTCCAGATCCGCCACGAGCGCGGCGTCCTTCGACGGGTTCGGCAGGGGGAAGGCCCCGACCTGCGCCGCCGTGGTGCCGATCAGGGTCGCCCCCGCGCCCGTGCTCCAATCGTCGTCCTCGGCCCGCAGGACGCCGTCATCAAAGAGCCGCAGCACCGGGTCCGCGAGCACCCCGGCAACGTTGAACGGGGCCTGTCCAAGGGTCGGACCGACGCCGCGCACCAGCACGCGCTTGGACCCGGTCCCGCCCGCCACGAACCCGACGATCAGGGTCTCGGCCGCCTGCCCCGCCAGCGAACGCACCGAGAGATTCGAGAGGCGTCCGGTCCCGCCCGCCGCCACGCCCAGCGGCTGCCGCGAGGTCCGCGCCGGATCCCGCTGGAACTGCGGCCAATCCGTCGCCGCCAGCCCGCTCGTGCTCGTCAGGGCATACAGTTTCCGGTCGTAGGAGCCGACGTAGATCGCGCCGTCGCCCGCCACCAGCGGCGCCGCGTCCACCCAGTCGCCCACCACCGTCCGCCACGCCTGCGTGCCGTTCGGACGGACGGCGTAGATCGCGTTGTTGCTCGAGCCAAAGATGATCATTCCGTCCGCCCGCACCGCCGGCGGCGACTGCAGGGGCAGCAGCGCCGCCTGCCCGGCCGCCGGGAAACGCCACCGCTCGGTGCCGTCCGGCGCGATCGCATAGAGCCGCCCATCCAGCGAACCGACGTAAATCGTCCCGTCCGCCCCCAGCACTGGCGACGACTCAATCGCATCCGCAGTCTGGAAGTCCCAGCGCACCGTCCCGTCCGGATTCACCGCGTAGAGCTGCCCGTCCCGGGAGCCGATGTAGACCGTGCCGTCCGCCGCCAGCGCCGGCGATCCCAGGATACCTCCACCGGTCACGACCCGCCAGACCAGCGTGCCCTCGGCGCTCAGCGCCGTCAGCGATCCGTCCCAGGAGCCGAAGTAGATGCGCTCGTCCGGACCCACCGCCGGCGAGGAATCGATGTAGTCGCTCACCGGATACGTCCACTTCAGGGTGCCGTCGGGATTCACCGCGTAAAGGTTGGAGTCGCCGGAGCCGACGTACACGGTGCCGGAGGCCCCGACCGCCGGGGACGAGAATGCGTAGGCGCCAAGGGCGTACTCCCAGAGCTTGGTCACACGGTTCTGGTCGTCGCGCAGGGCGTACAGCTTGCCGTCCCACGACGCCGCGTAGATCGTGCCGTCCGGACCCACCGCCGGCGCCGCATCGACCCAGTCGCCGGTGAGGAAGCTCCACTTGAGGCTGGTGGTCGCCGAGGTCGCCCCCGGCCGGATCGCGTACAGGCGGCGGTCCTGCGACCCGAAGTAGAGCGTGCCGTCGGCGCCCGCCGCCGCCGAGGAAAGCACGAGGCCGCCGGTCGTGAACGACCAGCGAATCGCGCCATCCGTCTGGGCGCGGCCGGGCAGGGCGAGGGCCAGCGCGGCCGCCATCCACGCCAAGGCACAGCAAGAGCTCAAGCGAGGGGTCATGAAGAGCACCATTGAGACCTTCCTCCGACACGCTGTCACGGCCGAAGGCCCATCCGCCGGGCGGGCCGCCCGCAGGCCACCCGGCCCGCGGCGGGAGGGGGCGCGGCGCTTCTTTCCTTGTCCACAGGGAAAGGATGTGCCATTCCTTTCCCCGTGGACAAGGAAAGATTGAAGTACGTTCTCCGCGAGGCGGAGCTCCTCGCGCTGCCTCCGATCCGCCCGCGCGCCCTGCGGCTGCCCCTCGCCAGCGGGAAGGTCATCGTCCTGGTTGGCATCCGGCGCAGCGGCAAGACGTTCCTGCTCTTCGATGTCCTCCGCCGGCTTCTCGCCGACGGTGTCGATCGCCGGCAGGTCATCATGCTCAGCTTCGAGGACGATCGGCTCCATCCGTTGCGGGCGACCGACTACGGTCTCATCCTTGAGGCGCATGCCGAGCTTCATCCCGACCTCGTCGGCCAGCCGCGTTACTTTCTCTTCGATGAAGTGCAGGCGGCGCCGGGTTGGGAACGGTTCGTCCGCCGCCTGCACGACACGCGGGCCGGGGCACTGTTCCTCACTGGCTCCTCCTCCCAGCTCCTCACCCGGGAGGTCGCGACCGGACTCCGGGGGCGGTGCCTGTCTTACGAGGTCTTTCCGCTCTCGTTTCCGGAGTACCTCGTCTTCCGCGATCTCGCTCCGGAGCGCTATTCCCCGGCAGCCGACGCGATCCTCGCCCGCGCACTCGACGACTATCTTGAAACGGGGGGGCTGCCTGAGGTGGTGCTGGCCGACCCGGCCCTGCGTCCCCTTGTCCTGAAGGAGTACACCGACCTCGTCTTCTATCGTGACTTGGTGGAGCGCCACGGTCTGGCCAACCCGGAGGCGATGCGGGAATTGCTGCGCCACTGCCTTGCCTCGCCCGCGAGTCTGCTCAACCCGCACCAGATCTACCTCGATTTCCGCTCGCGCGGCCTGTCCCTCGGCAAGGACACGGTCTACCGTTACCTGCGGTTCCTCGACGAGGGCTTCATCGTTTTCCCCGTGCCGGTCGCTGAGCGCTCCCTCCGCAAGCGCGCCATGCAGCCAAAGAAGCTGCACGTCGTGGACTGGGCCCTCGGCTATCCGTACCGCCCCAGAGCAATGATCGACCGGGGCCGCAAGCTCGAGAACGCGGTCTTCCTCCACCACCGACGTCGCCGCGACGACCTCGGGTACATCGGCGGCCAGGGCGAGGTCGATCTCGTCGTTGGAAGTTCCGTTCCCGAGGAATGGGTCAACACCGCTTGGTCCTTGGCCGACGACGAAACGTGGCAACGCGAGACCGCCGCCCTCCAAGCCCCCGGGGCACCCCCGCTCCGCTCCCTGGTCGTGCGGGAGGCCGCCGGGCGAAAGGCTCCGGCCGGCATCCAGATCATCGAGGCGTGGCGCTATCTCCTCGGCTGAACCCGCCGGCCCGCGGCAGGGTCAGGCGGAAGGTGGTGCCGGTGGGCGAGGTGCTCACGAGTTCCAGGGAGCCGCCGGCGAGGCGGGCGAGTTCATGACTCAGCGCCAGGCCGATCCCGCCGCCGCCGGGCTTCGTGCTCGCGACCGGGCGGAACAGATGCTCCCGCACCGCCCGCGCGAGGCCGGCACCGTGGTCCGTCACGTCGAACGCCACCATGCCCGGCGTCGCCGCCGCGGTGATTCGCACCGCGGCACCGTTCGGCGAGGCCTGCACCGCGTTCTCAAGGAGGTTCACGAGGACCAATCCGCCGAGGCTGGCGACGCGGCCGTCCAGGTCCGCGGCGTCGACCGGTCCGGCCTGCACCGTCACCGCGGCCTGCCGCGCCGACTCGGTCGTGCGCGCCACGGCGCCCTGCACCACGTCGTCGGCGGAGAGATCCGGTGCCCCCGCCGTGCGCTCCGCCGCGATCAGCGCCGTGGCTTCGTTCACCATCGTCCGGAGGCGACGGGTCGTTTCCGCGGCCTCCCGCCACGCGTCGCCATCCGCCGCTTCCGGCCCTTCCCCACTCGCCCCCGCCCGCACAAATCCATCGATGCCCGCAAGGGGGTTGCGCAGGCCATGCAGGAGATGCGCACTGATCGCCCCAATCGCCGACACCTTGGCGGAAAGGAGGAGTTCGTCATTCGCACGCTGCAAGTCCTCCGCCTGCCGTCGCAGCTGGCCCTGCGCCGCGGCAAGGCGCGCAAAGGCCCACGAGAGAAGGCCGCCAAGCAGCAGTCCGCCGCCCACCAGCGCCAGCAGCGCCTGCTGCAGCACCCCACGGTCAATCGCCGCGAACTGCGCCCGCACGCCCGACGGATCGATCAGGAACTGCGCCGCACCCGCCAGCCCCACCAGCACCGGATCTTCAAGGGGAACAATCACCTCCAGCACCGGCACGCCTTCGCCAGCGGCTTCGTTCGTTGCCGCCAAGGGTCGGTCTTTCGGCTCCGCCGCGCCCGCCCGCACGGGCACGTCTTCGGTACCCGACGCGACCGTTTCCGCGGGCGACCGACTCCTTCGTTCCTCACCCTCCAACGGCGACGGCACACCCTGCCGACCCGCTTCGGTCCGTCGCTCCGCCCACCGTTCCGGTGCCGCAGTGCCGCGGGGTGCGACGGTGCCGTCCCGTGTTGCAGTCGCATCCGGGGTCGCAGTGGCATCCGGGGTCGCAGGCGCCCCCGGCGGCGCCACCTCCTCCCACTCCGCCAAGAGGGATGCATGGGTCGTCAGCCGCGCCACGGGCCGGCCTTCCTCGAGCTCCAACCAGTCGGACCCCGCGAGGGCCTCGTCCGCCACCGCCGGCAGCGCGGCGTGCAGGAGTCCCGTCGGTTCATAGATGCGCACCGCCACCACGCCGCGCAGCTTGGTCGTCTGCAGCACGACCGCGAGGCGGTCGTCCGCCGGCATCGCCGCTCCCAGCTGCGCCCATTCGTCCTCCGCGAGGCGCTGCTGCAGCGACACCAGCGCGTGCATCGACTCGGCTTCACGGAGCAGGACCTGCTCGCGGAGCGAGAGCCGCAGGCGCGCCGAGACCACGGCCACGAGGGCCGCGAGGACGAGGATCGCCGCCGCGATGATCCATGGGCCGAGGGTCCGCGGGGCCGGAACGGGGGAGGGTCCTGGTTTCATGGGCTCGAAGGTTCCCAGACGCGCGCAACTCCGAGCGCCAGCATCCGCGCGCGGTACGTGCCGCCCGCCTCATTCTCGCGGCTCCGCTCCTCGCCCGCATCGGCAAACAGGGTCCAGCGGGGATTCAGCACGCGTTCGACGCGCAGGCACAGCTCGCGGTAATCGCGCCGCCGCAACGGGGGGTCAAAACCGATTCCCACCGTCTGCACGTCGTAGCGGCTCTGCGTACCTCCCGCCTCAGCCGTCACCCGCCACCGCGGCGTCGCCCGCTCCAGCGTCAGCCGCACGCCGCGCTCCGCATAGTCGAAATACCCCGACGCGAGGTCCCGGTTCAACAGCGTCGTCAGCACCACGCCGCCGCTCCACGCGCCGCGCACCACCTTGGTCTCCAGCCGCGCCTCCTCGATCCGGAACCGAAGGCGGGTGCCCGGCAGGGGCCGGCCGCCCGCCGTGTACTGATTGCGGTCCGGGTGGGTGCGACGGCGCTCCGTCCAGCCAAGGGTCGTTTCCAGCGAGCGTTCCTCCCCGCGCTGCACCCGCCACCGCAGGGCGGCCGATCCTTCACCTTCCGTAAAATCCTCCGCGAACTCGACGTAGTCACTGCGGTGCGCCCGGCCTCCCGCCACCCACGCCCACGCCCCGCGCAGCGGCACCGTCAGGTCCGCCCCCGCCCGGCCTCCCTTCACCCGCATCCGCGCCACGAAGCGCTCCGTCTCCGTCGCCGAGAGATCCAAAACCTGATCCTGAAAATAGGCCTGCGCCGTCACCACCGCCTTCCACCCGGGCCGCGGGGTCCACCGGCCCTCCAGGTGTCCAAACCACTCCTGCTCCCCCGCCAGCTCCGGCAGGCGCTCCACCAGCCGCGCCACGTCCCCATTCAGGAATCCCAGCCATTCCCACGCCCCCGCCGGGCGACGCCAAAGGTAGGACTCCAACTGCGCGCGGCCAAGGGCGCGCGCCGTGGAGCTGACCGGGCTGAGCAGGACGTTGTCGCGCCACTCCGCCGACAGCCGGACCGTCGCCCCCCACACCCACGCCGGTCCCAGAATCGCCTGCAGTTCCTCGCGCAACTCCGGCGGCAGCGCCGCCCACTGCTCCGGTGTCAGGCTCGCCAGCGTCGCCGCCAGCCCCGCGAGATCCAACGGCGGCACCGTCTCTCCAGCAGGCACCGTCGCCACCGTCGCCACCGTCGCCGCCGCAGTCGCCGCCGTAGCCGCAGCCGCAGTCGCGGTCGCCGCCGCAGTCGCCGCCGCGGTCGCGGTCGCGGTCGCCGCCACCGACGCGGCAATCCCGGACGCCGGGATCCCGAGCGCCGCCAGCACCGCCACCGCCATGAGCCGAATTCGTCGAAGCATCAGAAAGTCGCGACGCCGCTCCGCCATGCGCCAAGCGCAGACGCAGACAGGGCGGAGGTCAAGAGACCCCCGCCCTGCGGGCAAGCCACTGGCGACCCCTCGCCGTGACCAAAGTGTTTGTCCAACCGGGGGCTACGGCTCAGCCGCCACCCGTCTTGCGGGCCGCGCGGAGCTTCTTCAGCTCTTCGCGGATGCTCTTCGCGAGCTCACGCTGCTCCTGGCTCGTCGCCAAGCCCTTGGCCTTCATGTCGGCCAGCAGCTTGGCGCGCTCCGCTTCCGTCGCGCTCTTCAGCTTCTCGAGGTCCGCACGACGCTGCGCGAGGATCGAGTCACGCTGCGCATCAAATTGACGAATCAGGGCCTGCAGATCCGCCGGGAGCGTGATCTTGGGGAGCGTCGGCATCGCCGGGCGGGTCGCCGGCGCCGGAGCGGTCGTAGTGGACTGAGCGAGCAAAGCCCCATTCAGGGCGAGGAGGGAGAGGACGAAGCCAAGGATCTTTTTCATGGGATTGGAGGAGCGTTAGACGGACGAGTTGTGCCCACTCCCTTGCAGGCACCGTGCCAGACGTTAATTATCACCTAACTATCTTTTCAATAACGATTAACCGTAAATCCACGGCGTGAATCCACGTTAGGATTGGGGAAAATTCCCCGAAAGCGCCCCGATCCGTTGGGCGAGATTCCCCAGCGTGGGGTTGCGTCCGCCACGCTCCGCCCAGGGGTATTCGTGGCGATGGGGTTCGGGGAGACGACGGGGATTCTTTAGACGGGGTGGAGGATAAGGGGTCCAGCGCTCCGAGCTGCACGCAGCTTCGGTCCAGCGCGACCAACAGCTGGGATGCGGTCAAAGGGAACGGGCAAAACCCAGGTTTGCCAACCCGCCGGCACGGCGATCCGTCGATCGATAGGATGGAGTCAAGGGGAAGGGGCTAACCCCTTCCCCTTGCCGCCGCGCGCGGAACGTCGCGGGGCTTCAACGGGAGCCGGGCTTCAGGCGGTAGCGAACCACGTCGCGCGAGACGCCGAGGCGGCGGGCCGCTTCCGACACATTGCCGCCGCTCTGCTCCAACGCCGTCTGCACGAGGCGGTCAATGGCCTGCTCCAGCGAGAACCCTTCCGTCGGAAAGCGATAACCGGGGTTGAACCACTCGGGCTGCCCTCCCGGCGTTCCTCCCAGGGTCCCCGCCGGCGTGGTCCGGGCGAGGCCGGAAAAGGTGAGGCGGTCGTCATCGAAGACCAGCGAGCGCTCCAGTTCGTGCGCGAGTTCCCGCACGTTGCCGGGCCAGCGGTGCGTCACCAGCCGCGCCACGCCTTCCGGGGGAATCTCCCGGCGCTCCAACCCATACCGGCGGCACAGGCGGTCCACCAACACCTGCGCCAGCGCCGCCAGTTCCTCCCCGCGCTCACGCAGGGGCGGGATGCGGACGCGGAAGAGGTCGAGGCGCTGGAGCAGATCTTCCCGGAAACGCCCCGCCGCCACCGCCTCCCGGAGGTCGACGTTGGTCGCCGCGAGGAGCCGGACGTCGATCGGCACCGCCCGGTTGCCGCCGACGCGGCGGATGACGCGGTCCTCAATCGCCTTGAGGAGCTTCGCCTGCACCGCCGGGGAGAGGCTGGGAATTTCGTCGAGGAAGAGGCTCCCGCCTTCCGCCGCTTCAAACAGGCCGATCCGCGCTTCCTTCGCGTCCGTGAACGCTCCGCGTTCGTGCCCGAAGAGTTCCGACTCGGCCAGGGTGTCGGGCAGGGCTGAGCAATTCACCTCGATCCACGGACCGTCCGCCCGCGGGCCACGGCGGTGCAGCCAGCGCGCCAGGGTGGTCTTGCCGGTGCCGGTCTCACCTTCGATCAGCACCGGCGAGAGCGGCGATCCCGCCGTTGCGAGGCGCTGGTCCGCCGCGAGGATCTTGTCGAGCTGGCTGCGCACGCCGGCCAGCGCCGTGCCAAAGAAGAACTGCTCCTCCTCCTCCACTTCCGTCGCCCGCCGGAACTCATCGCCACGCCGGGTCTGCCGCGCCCGCCGCGCCCGCGCGAAGCGCGGCGCGAGTTCTTCGAGGTCGAAGGGCTTGACGAGATAATCCGCCGCACCGAGGCGCATCGCCTCCACCGCGCCGCTGATGCCGCCTTCTGCCGTCATGACGATCGGGACGGTGTGCTGCGGGAGGGCCTTGTCGGCGAGGAGGCTGAGGCTGCGGCCGTCAGGCAGGTTCACGTCGAGCAGCGCGAAGTCGAAACTGAGGTCCTGCAGCGCACGGCGAGCCTCGGCAAGCGAGGCGACCGCCGTGACTTCCAGTCCGAGTTTTTCCAAGTGCCGGACAAACGTCTTGCGCAGCAGCGGCTCGTCCTCGAGCAACAGCAGGCCGGATCCAGC
>VHCJ01000022.1 GCA_016871755.1 Verrucomicrobiota bacterium
ACCCCAAAACGCCTTAAAACGCAAGGAATGGGCGTTTAAAGCCATACAGGCCCTTTTCCCTCTTTGTTGAGGGGGAGGTGTATATGGATCCAACAGGCCTCACCAACCAGCCGACCAGCCGCGGCCCTCACGGCGACCTTTAGATACCGTACCTGCGGTCAGATTTAGGTGTACTGCGGAAGGGAATACGAAATTGAATTTCTCCTCGGAACGCGGGGGGGATATCGCATGATCCCGGCATTCGCACTCCTCGCGGGACCTCGAAGTTGAATCGTTTCAGGTTCTGAAACACAGGAGATCCGTCGAGGGTTTAGAGGCGGGAGCGACCCTGCTAAACCGACTGGGGGCCGGCATGGCTGGAGGTTCAGCCAATATTTATTAGGTGAGAAGCGGCCAGGACCCTCGGTTCGACGTCCGTGATTCAGGCACCGCGATCGCGAGCATCCGCGTCGGGACGGTGCAGGCGGGAGCTGCTGGGGTTGCGCTATGGACGCACAGGCCTTGGAAGAGCGCGGAATCGGCCGGATTCCTCCAAGCGGGTGAGCGAGCCGTTGGGCCGTCGCTTCGCCAACGTCAGGCTGTGCAAACGAAAAAGGCTGCCGCCCTTGCGGGCGGCAGCCTTTGGTAATCCTGCGCGGTTTTACGTTTAGCGGTTGATGAAGCGCGCGTTGGTAATCGCCGCGGTACCGGCGAGCGTCGTGATGCTGCTCAGGGTCGCCAGCTTGACACGGTTCGCCGCGTTGCTCCAGTCGTTGTCGTACCAGAGCTCAGCGAAACCGGTCGTGCTGTTGAACACGAGCACCACCGCGTTAGCGTTGCCCGCCGTGATCGTCTCAATTTGAGCCGTGGTCTGGGCCGTGGCGAGGCGAATGATATGGAGCGTGTCAGCGGCAACGATGTCCGCAATGCCATTGCGGGTCGTCTCAAAATCATCCGCGACGTATGCAGCGCCCGCCGCCGAGCCAGCCGGATTAATAATGGCGTCCGGAATACCGATAAGATCGCCGTCGGCCACCGAGAAGTCAGTGATCGTGTCGGAGCCTTCGGTCGAGGCTGCGAAGCGGAATTCGTCCGCACCCGCACCACCGGTCAGCGTATCGGCACCCGCGCCACCGATAAGGATATCAGCAGCTGCACCACCAGACAGCGAATCGGCACCGTCGCCGCCCGTGAGAACGTCGGCTCCAGCACCGCCCGTGAGGGTGTCGGCTCCGGCGCCACCGGTGAAGGCAACTGCACCCGCGCCGGCCGTCATCGTGTCGGCACCCGTGCCGCCAACCACGGTCGCGGCACCAGCACCCGTCGTCACCGTCATTGCGACGGCCGAGGTGTTGGCGGTACCACCGAGGTTGACGGTACCCGTGATGGCACTCGCATCGATCGTCGCGAGGGCAGCGGTCGTCAGGGTGTCGATCTGGATGGTGCCGTTGCCCGACAGGGTCAGAACGGCGAGGTCAGTCGAGATCAGCTCGGCGAAGGTGAATGCGCGGTTAGCCGTGGTAGCGGCCGTGTTGATGACGAGGGTCTCTTCATCGTCGACCGCCAGGTCGTCGCCGACGATATCGGCGTCAACGCTACGGGTGAGCGTGAGGCTATTAGACGTGTTATCGATCAGGCGATCGAACGTGAGGTCGAAGTCCCCCGTCGTCGCGACGCCAAACACCACCGAGTTCGTCGAGGCGCCTGCATTCGTGAAGGTCATGTCAGCATCGGCCGTGAACTGCACTCCCGTGAGAGTATTGCCCATCACGAGATTGAATAGGTCCTGGCTCACCGAAGCCGAAGCTTCAAGAATCTCGAAGCCGGACGTCTGGGAAGCGTCAGCAGCCGTGATGGCTTGGCCGATTACCAGTGTGTCGGTGCCTTCACCGCCGACGATCGTGTCAGACGACGTCAGGCCGGTACCGACGATGATGCGATCATTGCCCGCGCCACCATCGATCGAGTCATTGCCCGTGCTCGAGGTGATCGTGTCGTTGCCATCTTCACCGAAGATCCGCTCGTTGCCAGCGCCGCCCGTGACGGCGTCGTTGCCAGCACCAGCATAGACGGTATCATTGCCGCCGTTGGTCGAGATGGTGTCGTTACCGTCGCCGCCGAGGAGGGAGTCGGCTGCGGTTCCGCCGGCGATCGTGTCAACGCCGGCGCCGCCGTCGATCGTGTTGGCAGTGTCAGCGTCGCCGTTGAGCACGTCCTGGCCGCTCGAGCCCTTGATGCTCACCGTGCCGCCGACCGCCACGACCGGCGCGGTAACTGTGATCGTTGTCGTGCCAGCCGCCCGTGCGGTCATTCCGCTGGCGTCGATGGTCAGACGGCCCGTGCCGGTCGTCGTGATGGCGCCGAGGGTAAGGATATTCGCACCGATGACATTGACGGTAGCAGCGGTGTTGGTGCCGTCAGCCGTGAGGGCAATCGCGCCCGTGGTCTGAACCGTCGCGACGGACGTGGAGCCCGTGTTGATCGTGACCGTCTCAAAACCGAGGATGTTCGCGAGATTGCCGCCGAAGCGATCCGAGTTGTTCGCGTTCGCGTTAACGATCGTGATGCTGTCGGTGGTCGCCGTACCGGTGTCCTGAACGGTGAGCGCGCCCGCGAGAGCGTTACCCGCAACATTCAGGTTCAGGGTATTCGAACCGGGATTCAGCGTGATCGTGGCGGCTCCGGCGTTCGCCGCCGTGACGTCAACTCGGCTAATGTTGGCTCCGAGTCGACCAACGTTGATCGTGGTCGCATTGGCCGCGATCGCATTGGAAATTTCCACGATCTCGAACTCGGCCATACCAGCTTGTAGGGCACGAAGGTCAGCAGTATCGGCCTCGCCCTCGTTTGTCGTGATGTCATTTTGAGTGACCACCAACGTGTCAGTGCCATCGCCTGCCGAGAGAGTGTCGGCGACCGTGAGGTCGCCAGCGGCCGCGAAGATGAAGCGGTCATTGCCCGCTCCGGCGGTGATGCTGTCATCACCCGAGCCAGCGGTGACGGTGTTGTTACCGGCACCGAGGTTGATGCGCTCAGCACCGCCGCCGCCAGTCACGCTGTCGTTACCAGCGCCGGCCGTGACAGTGTCTGCGCCGCCACCGGTTGTGATGGTGTTGTTGCCGTCACCGACGGTGATCGTGTCAGCGCCCGTTCCACCAACGATGGTGTTGGCGCCTTCGCCACCGATCAGGCGGTTAGCGGTCCCAGACGCACCCGTGATATTGTCGGCACCGCTACCACCGGTGACGGTGTGCGCGGCGTTAGACATGGCGACCGTGAGGGCGCCGGTGCTGGCGCTCGCGTCGATCGTCGTCGCGGCGACCGCGGCGTTATCGGCGGCGGTCAGGGTGAGGGTACCGGCGCCGGAGATCGTGACCGCGCCTGCGAAGGCAGTGTCAACGTCGTTCGCTCCAACGACCGTGAGGGCGAGTGTCTCAACGCCAGCGCCGATCGTCAGGAGCGGACTGGCCGTGACGTTATTGAGGGTCACCGAAACGGTGTCAGCCGCGCCAGCGACCGCAGCGGCCGTGAAGCCGATCGTGTGGCCCACTTTGCTGTTCGCGATCGTGATCGCGGGCGTCGTGGACGGGATGTTGTTGAGGCTCAGGGTGCCCGTGGAGGCCGAGCTCGTCAGGCCGGTCACACCGGTCGCATTCGTCAGGTCGAGCGCCGAGTTATTGGCGGTGCTCGTGACGTTGATCTGCTCGATGCTCGTGAGGCCAGCCGGGGTGACCGTCACGCCGTTCAGTTCGACGTTCAGGGTATCCGTGCCCGTGGAACCGTCGAGGACGTCGAGGTTGTTCAGGGTCGCGACCGCGCCGGAGAGGGCGGCGTTGAAGATGTCGTTCGTAGCAGCACCCACGAAGTTCGCGCCGGTATCAACACCGGTCGTGAGCGCAATAGTGAGCGGGCTCGCTACCGGGGTGAGGGACGTGTCGTTCACCGTGGCCGAGGCTTCGCGGCCAGCGATCGAGACCGTAACGGTCTCAACGCCTTCGGTGCTCGAATCGGCCACCAGGGAGACCGGGATCAGAGCCTTGCCGTCCGCACCGATCGTGACCGTGCCCGTCAGGGCGCCGCCGGTGACGTCCGAAGCGCTCACGCCCGCGAGGGAGTAGCTGTACTGCGTGCCCGCCGCCACGTTCGTGGTCTGGAGCGTGAAGATGACGCTGGCACCTTCGTTCACCGCCGTGGCGCCAGCGGTCAGGGTGAAGGTCGGCGAAACAGCCGGATTAGCCGCCGCAACGGCCGCCGCAACGGAGGCCGGGGTCTGGGTGAAGGACAGCTTGCTGTAGGTGTCCTGGGCGGCGATCGCAGCGCCACCCGAGGTGGTGCCGGCCGCGAGGACGACATCGTACTTGTAGCCCGAGTTAGCGATCGTCTTGGAATTGCCTTGGAGGAGGTCACCGCCAGCAACGGTCACGTTGCCGAACTGGGAATTCGAACCGAAGGCGAGGGACGGCGAAGCCGAGTCCGTCGCATAGATGTCGCCGATTGTGACGACGTCCTGAACCGCCACGTTGGCGGCGGAGATACCGACCACGCCCGAGCTACCCACGAAGGCAGCATTTCCGGCGCGGATGCCGCCGAAAGCCGAGCCGTTCGCGTTGGCCGGATCAGCCACCACCGTGATGCGCTGCACGTCGGCGATATTATTACCACCCAACTTGCCGTCGGCGAAAATCGGATTGTCGGCACCGCGGTGGGCGTTGCCCGTACCAACGGAGAAGACGCTGAAGTTCGTGGTCGCGTCCGAGCCCGAGATCGTGAAGGAGGCCAGACCCGAGACGTAACTGACGCCCGGCTGGTTGTACTTCGTCGGGGCAGCAGCGGCGCCGAAGGAATCGAGCGAGACCGTCAGCGTGCCCTTGCCGCTGAACTCGGCCTGGACGATGTCACCGGAAAGATCGAGGAAGGAAACGCGGGTGATCTGACCCGCATCAGCCGTGACCGAGACGGAGGAACCCGTCATCAGCACTTGGTCGTAAACGTTGCCATTCGGAGCGACGATGTTCGAACCCACCTCGGTGCCACCGCCGGTGATGCCGGCGAGGAGCTGGCGCTGTTCGAGCGTTTCAACCCGCAGGGAGGAACGCGTCTTCTTCTTGGCATTACGATTTAGCTTTTTCATGTTGGGAGATGTTTTGTTTTGGGAGATTAACGAACGAAGGCAGAGATTTTCAGAGGGAGAAATGGGACAGAGGCATCACAGTTGATCGGACACTTCTGGCATTTCACCCGCTGAGATTACCAGATCACGGGGAAGAAAACCATCATCCTTTCGGATGAATTTCGATTCCGCTGAGAGGAAGCCGAACGGACGAGGGATCGGGATCCGCAACGATGATCCGTAGGTACGCATGCGATGACGGAACCATTGCCGAAGTCGGCGCGCGGAGCAAGCCAAGCCTTGATCGGGTCGGGTCGGCCAGGGCACTCCCCTATTATAGTTACTGCTCAGACCGCGGTGCCCGTGAGCTAGGAGGCCACGTCCTCCGTGACCACCCTTGCATTCGGATTGCGACACAGGCTGACGAATTCTAGTCGGGTTTTCACGCCGGCCTTACGCAAGATGTTCCGAATATGAGTCTTAACCGTTGGAAGCGCGATTTTGAGCTGGTCGGCAATCACCTGAGCCGGCGCACCGCTGAGGATAAGTTCCCCCAACTCCGCTTCACGCCGGGAGAACTTCAGGGCCTCCGCGATCTGGGAGAAGGGAGCGGGGCCATGGCTCAGCTGACGCTCTCGCAGATTGGACGTGAGCATCGCGTAGGGCCGAACGCCCAGGGCCGTCTGGAACGCCACGTAGCGGACCGCCCCGTCGAGCTGATTCCCTCCCAGGTTTAGGTTGAGGTTGAGGTTCACGATCGCACCCTGCGACACGACCATCTTGCCGGAAATCGGGGGGATCTCGACTTGGTTAAAAGACTGGAAAGAGCGCTGGCAGGCGCGCTGCCACTCTTCCGGCAACTCGACGGACCGCGGGAGGGAGAAGTTCTGCATGGCGTTGGCACCATGGTTCCACAGGTGCATGTGCTCGCGGAACCGCCGGTTTTCAAAGAGCACGCGGAGCTTGGAATCGAGGATGCAGAGGCCTTCGGGATGCAGATTACCGACCATGCGGAAGAGCCCCGCCAGAAATTCCTGCTGCTGATCCTGCGCCAAGATCTGAAAGCAGCGGTCGAAGAGACGCCCGACGCGCATGAGCAGGTTGACCTGCACCGTGTCAAAGTTCTGCTCACTCGACGGCCGGTAACAGATCATCACCAACTCGATCTCCTTGGCCCGCGACACCCGAAGGATGCGGCAGCGCGACGATCGATCCGGGGAAATCTCCTGCGCAAGCTTGGTCAGGAGAGCAGCGCCCGCATCGGGATCCAGAAAGACCGCCTCCGTGCCGGCCTTAAAAGCTTTTGCAAGCAGTCGGCTATTTTGAGCCTGCACTCCATGACCAACGAAGAGAGGACGGCCGCCCGCCTGCAGGCTCGGGGGGAAAATGCAGGCCCAGGCACTCAGTTGAAAGAGGGCCAAAGTCTTCTTCATCGCCTGCTCGAACCCCACCAGATTGCGCTGGAGGGCTACTTCCAGCAGGCGTTCGTGGAGCGGCAGGAAGTCGATCATGGCCCAACGCGAGGGGCGACTAAGCGCCGTGCGCGGAGGCCGCGCCACCCACCGTAAAGAGAGAATAGAGCCAACGCCCAACCCGCTCGGCCACGGTGGTAGACCGGCCGGCAATCGTTACGCGGAGCCGCAACCCCTCAACCGCCATGTGGTCTGGATTGGGCAAGGGCGCGGACGCGAGGAAGAGAGGGAAGTGAAAATCAGCCTGAGGTTGCAGCACCTGCGAGGGGGCTGGACCCCCGAAGAAGGACAGCATGGCAAAGTGTAATTCGTGCGGACTCGCCGGCTGGTTGGCGATGCCCTCGATTCGCGTGGAAACCGCATCGGCGCTGGCCAGCCAGTGTCCGCTCACCCTGCTCCCCGCCTCCACCAACTGGGCTTGATCCTCGGTGAGCGGGATTACCAGTCGTAACTCCCGAGTGTCCGCGATCCGCAGCAAAGGCCGCTGCGGGGTAGCGAGGGAGCCCACGAGACGCTCCGGTTCGGGGGTGATCACGTAGCCCGCGACCGTCGACTTCAGGATTAGACGCTCGGCGCGCTCCGTGGCGCGCCGGTAGCTGGTCTCGGCGATCTCCAAACTCTGTGCGCTGCGCGCTGCACCTTCGGCGGCAATCCATTCGGGCCGCAGCTGCAACGCGCCCATCTCCAAACGGGCCCCCGCTACATCCGCCTCGGCGATGGCCACTTCCGCCACGACCTCGGAGCTACTGAGCGTAAACAAGACCGTGCCTGGTTCGACCCACTGTCCGGTGCGGACGTGGACCTTGGCCACCTTGCCCGCGACCTCAGGAGTCACCCACTCGCCCACGGCCGCCATGGCCACGGCCTGCTGGCTAACCTTGTAGCGAGTCGGGATGAAGAAACTCGCCGCGATCGCAGCCGTCAGGCCAGCGACCAGCAGAGTGAGTCGCCGGGCAGCGGAACCAGTCTTCTCGATATGGGCACCTGGCTTCATAACATCGTGGATGACCTTCAGGATAGGAAACGCAATGAAGGACACTTCGACAAAGATTCCCAGCGAAAGACCGAAGTCGTGCAGCCCATAGGGCTCGAGGACGGCGGCGAAAATCTGGGTGACGCCGTAGATGATGAAAATCATGTACGCGTAGGCCGCGATCGCGTAGACGATGAACACACTCTCCTGGGAGTCGTGAATGAAGCTATCCTCCTGCTGCCGATTCCGGTAGCCGAGGAAGATGCGCTGCAATTGGAACGACACGTACGCGATGGCCTTGTTGCGCAGATTGGGAATCTCGAGCAGATCGCACAGCAGATAGTATCCATCGAATCGCATCAACGGGTTGGCGTTGAAAACGATGGTATTGACGCTCGCGACCAACATGAGGTTGAACGCGATTCCGCGAGCGAGTCCATCTGGGAGAAAGAGGAAGAAGTGCGCGGCGATACACGCGATGATCAGCTCAGTGAAGACGCCCGCGAGGGTAACGTAGACCTTGTGGCGTCGCTCCCGCATCATCCACGCGTCGGAGGCATCGACGTAGCCGCAAGGCGTGAAGAACATGAAGCACACTCCCATTTCGTGCACCTCGCCCCCGAAATGCCGGCACGTCATCGCGTGGCCGAACTCGTGCAGCGTCTTCGCGATGATGATCGCGAGGTAGAGTAATCCGAGGTTAGTGGCGGAGAAGAAGTCCGGGACGCCCGCAGTGAAAGCATCGCCATTGGCGATGACGAAGCCGAGGCTCCAGAGCATCAGTCCGATGGCCCCGGCGACGAACCATTTGGTCCAGAGAAACCGGAACCTGCGGGTGAGGCCTCCGAGCCACGGGCTCGGGTCGACCAGCGGAATCTTGAAGAAGAGTGCCTTAGCGATCACAGCGGCCCACACCTGAAGGAGCCCTTGACCTACCGTGCGGCGCGCGTTCTCGACGAAACGACCCGCGTTCTGGTTGAGCAAGCCGCCGACGGACAACTGATTGATGAACGTGGCGAGCTCCTCAAGGGAGCGCGGGCTGTTGGGATAACGCGCCGAGAAACGCCGGTGCACCTCAAGCAAGGTGCGCTTACCATCGAGCTGGCTAATGATGTAAGCCTCCTCCGGTTGCAGACGGAAGTAGGTCAGGGCGAGCGGATCCTTGAGGACGTAGTATTCCTCGTCCTTGAAAGTCTGGCGCCGGACGATGATGTCGACGCGCAGCCGGGATGGAATGACGCCAGCGAGTTCAGCCTCGCGACGCGACAGCGGGGCCTCGGCAACCGGGGACCCTCGACTTGGAATTACGGCTTCCATGCGGCGGGCTGATCGGTCGCGGCGCCACCGATGGCCTGCTCGATCTGAGCGACGGTGGCGTTATAGCGAAACACCGCGTCAAGATACCGGTTCTCGGCTTGGCGCGAGATCATCTGGGCTTGGAGAACCTTCTCGAGACTGGTTTGACCATTCTCGTAAAGCCGGCGGGCGACCTGAAACGCGCGCGCAGCGAACTGGCGGCCGGATTCCTGGGCGTCGACACTCTTCCGGGTTTGCGCAAGCGCCTGGTAGAGCTCGCGTAGGCGAGAGCCAATTTGCAGCTCCAGATCATCGAGCTTCACCTCCGCGATCCGACGTTCGGCGAGAGCGGCACGCCGGCGGCCCCGGCTTTCCCCACCATCGAAAAGGCTCCAACTGCCGCTGGCGCCGATCGTCCAACCATCCAAGGTCCTGGAAGAGTCGTAGTAACTACTCCGATTCGACCACGAGGCAAAGGCGTCGAACCGCGGGAGGGCCTCTCCTTTGAGGGCGGTGATTTGCCGGCGACTGGCCTCGACCGCGAGGACCGCGGATTCGAGATCCGGACGGTGTTTGAAGGCGAGCGCGGACGCGGTCGAGTACTCGAGCTCGAACGTGCGCGCCGCGAAGTCGCCGGAAAGGGCGAGTGGAGCAGACGTTTCAGGCAACTGCAGCAGCCTTCCGAATTGTTGCTCGGCGAACGTCAGTTCGCGCTCGATGTCGGATTGCTCCGCACGAGCGATCTGCAGCAGCGACTGCGCATTGAGCAGATCGAGTTCCGGAATTTCGCCCACCGCCTGTTTGCGGGCGGCATAATCGGCCAGTTGCGCAAGATCAGCCACCCGCTGCTTCTCGGCAGCCAGCTGTGCCCGGCGCACCAATACGGCGTCGTAGGCCTGACGCACCGCCATGACGACCTCGTTCGCCACGGCGGTAACGCGCAGTAAAGCCTGGCGCTGGCGCAGACGCTGGCGCTCCGCGAGATTGTAGGTGGAAAATCCGTCGAAAACAGTCTGGCGGACCTCGATCCGGAGATCGTAACCCCACTTGGATACAGCGGATCGCTGGCTGGGGGGTTGGCTGAATTCGGACGGCGAGCGATCGATCAGTGAGTCCTGCCGTTCATCGGTGGACGCGACGGCGTTGACCCGCGGGAGCATCCGCGCGCGGACCTGTAAACGCATCCCCTCCTCGCGCTCAGCCTCCCATTGAGCCGCCCGGATCTCTGGGTTGGCTTGCATTGCGCGTTCCAGGGCAGCCGGAAGATCCCAAACGGCTGGAAGGGGGACATCCGCGGAGGAGGAAGCCTTCGGCAAGGCGGCCGGCGCCGCTAGCTCCGTCGCGTTCGCAGACAGGCCGAGGCTGAAAGCCAAAGCCAACCCCGGTAATAGCCGGAAAAGCGTTAAACGAAGTGCAATGCCCATGAGATAAGGAGTCCGGCCACCGCAGTCCGATGGCAAGGGGGAGATGTCATGCCGGGTGCCCAGCTAGTGCAATGCTGAATTGAGCCGCGCTAACGAGCGAAGGCCTACTCCACCACTCGATGAATCATCCGAACGGCGGAGCCGTAGAAAAGGGGTAAATTCCCAGCCGGATCGGTACTCATTTCGAGTTTGCAATCCCCGGGTGCTCCGGGATTCCATGGACCTTCCCCACGATGATCGTGCAGCAAAATCCTGTGGCAGCTCAGTTCCAACGTGCGGCGAATGACATCGCGGCCCGCTTGGCGCAGTTGGCCAAGGAGCCCCCGGACCTACTGGCCTACTTCCGCGTTCACGCCGAATGCATCTCCAATACCCTGCGCCCAGCAGGCTTTGCCTATGAGATGCAAAGTGGGCAATCCTTTCAGCGCCTGCTTCATAGCAATCTGGAGTCGCTGAATTACCGCGGCATGCCCGAGCAGGAGGGAGTCTTTCTGCGAGCGATCAAGTTGGCGGCGACGCGCAAGAATCCGGTCCGAATCGGGCCCCACACACTACCCGCGGCAGGCTTACACGGGCTCTCGGTGGAGGATTCGCCGGCCCCGGAGGAGCTTCCGATCTTTAACCGCACGGCCTTCGAGCAAGTCTTTGTTCCGATCTTACTCGGCCAGTCGACGGTCGGCGTGCTTCACATCTGGTTCGAGCCCGGTGCGGCGGATTTCTCCCAAGCCCGCGTGGCGCTGCTCCAGAAGGCCTGCGCCGAAGTTGAGCTCTACCTCAAGGCGCGGCGCCTTAGCGACATCTCGCAGGAGGTGACGCGCCTCACGAGTTACTCCCGCTTGCTCGAAAGTTTGAGCGGCGATCTCGAGCTCGAGTCGGTCGGTTGGAACATTGTCAATTTTGCCCGGGAAACGATCGCGTGCGATCGGGTATGCTTGTTTGTGGCGATGAACTACGAGCAGCCGTTCCCCGGTGCACCGGTGGAAAACGTGCTCGAGCATGAGTTTGAGCTGCATGCTTGCAGCGGCCTCAAGACGCTCAACCCCCGCAGCGAGCAGGCCGTCATCCTGCGGCGCGTGGCCCGGCGGCTGACGCAGAGCTCGCTGACCCCGCTGGACATCGGCCCGCTCAAGCAGCGCGCCGAGCCTGGATCAACCACGGGGGCGCCCGATGCCGCACCTGCGGCGGTTACGGGGGCAGCCGCTCCCTCGTCGCCTGACGGAACAGCCGCAGCCGGATCATCACTGACAGAAGCCGCTACCCCCGGGAGCGAGGCCGTCACTCCGGTCAACGGGGCCAAGGCTCCGACGCCGCGTAAGCTGGAAACCGCGCGTCCAGTGGTCCGCCTTACTTTGATCAACCGCGCGACGCTGCAGAGGCCCTCGAATCTTCCAGAGGAGGTCCAGGATTACTTCGCGGTCATGCCAATGAACTGGGCGACCGTGCTGCCCCTGTTCGATCGCAATAATCGCGTGTGCGGCATTTTCCTCTTCGAGGGCGTTAAGCCCGCCGAGAATCTCGTCACGACCTTCCCGCGCATGCTCGACCTCGGCGTATCCGCCGGTCGGGCCCTCGGCACGGCGCTTTATTGGAATCGCCAAAGGTCGGTGCGGCTGGCACAGCGTTATGTGCGGGCGAAGCGAGCCTACATCGATACGCCTGCGAAGAAGAAGTTCCTGAAGTTTGCCCTGCCAGCGATCATCTTGGCGCTCCTCCTGCTGGTGCCCATGGACTATACTCTCAAGGGAGACGCGACGATTCTTCCCGTGCATCAGGTGACCCTGCCTACACTGGTGAACTCGCGCCTCATCAGCGTCAGTGTCCGCGAAGGAGAAGAGGTGAAGCAAGGACAAGTACTCGCGGAACTGGATACCCGTGACCTCCGACTGCAGGTGCGGCAGGTGGAACAAGACTACGAGCGCTCCTTGCTAGAGACCCAATCTGCCATGGCGCAGCGGGATGAGTTCCGCATGCATGCCGCGCGGCTGAACGCGGAGAAGTCGCGGGCCATCGCCGACAAGCTGAAGCTCGATATCGAGCAATCGACCCTGCGGGCGCCAATTGACGGCGTAGCCTTGGGGTCTCAGACGCTCTCCACCCGCTTGGGCGAAATGTTGCGGATTGGAGAACCGGTGCTCGACGTCGTGGATCCCTCCATCTGGCAGGTCAAGGTGAGCATGCGAGAGCAGGATCTGATTTATCTCGGCGACACACTCACCAAGGATGGTAAGGTTCCGGTATCGCTGACGCTCGCCGCGAATCCCGCAAAGCGGTACTCGCTCGAGGTTAATTCCCCAAAGCAGATTGCGTACGGGCTGGATACCGCTCGTGGCAAATACGACTTCAGCGTGATGCTTCCTCTCGAGACTACGATTAGCGACGCCTCACTCCTCAAGTCCGGCTTCGGCGGCCGCGCCAAATTCAGCACCGGACGAAAGCCGTCGTGCTACGTTCTGTTCCGCGACTTCATCAACTTCCTCCGCGTTCGCTTCTTCTGAGCCATGTTCTCTTCGTCCGGCGCCTTTTTTCGTCTCTGCCTTCTCGCGGCGGCCGTCGCGGGCAACGCCATCGGCCAAGTCGCTATCCCCGTTGCGGGCTCGACCCAAGAGGAAGCGATGCGCGGCTCGCTGCGTTCAGTGCTACGCCCGATTGCCGATATCCGCGTCAGTTCAAAGGCCGCCGGCGTGATCGAACGGTTTCATGTTGAAGAAGGTGCCGCCTTGAAGGCGGGCGATCCGATTCTCTCACTCGACATGGACGCTGAACGCGCGGAGTTGGCGCAGGCCGTCGCAATGGTCGCCGGCGCCCAAGCCGAGTTCGAACGCACGAACTCGGAGTATGAACGCGCGCGTCCTTTGAGCGTTGAAAACATCTTTAGCGAAAAGCAACTCGTCGAGGCGCGCACGGCTCGCGACCTAGCGGCCAGCCGCCTCGCGCAAACAGAAGCGGCGCGCGACCTGGCGCAAACCCGCCTGGCCAACCGCACCCTGACTTCCCCGATCGACGGCGTCTTCCTCAAGACCAGTAAGTCCCTTGGAGAAGCCGTCGAACGCTTCGAAACGGTCGCCCGAGTGGTGGATTCCTCCCGCCTTGAGATGCTCGTTTACGCAGACGCTAAATATTTCAAAAGCTTTTCACCTGCAAAACAGGTGAAGGTCCGTGTCGCTTTGCCCACCGGCGGGAGTCAGGTCATCGATGCGCAAGTCTCTCACGTTGATCCGATTGTCGATCCGTCAACCGGAACGTTCCGGATCAAGCTGCAAATCGCCGTCACCAACGATATCTCCGCTGGGTTCACCGCGGTGCTACTTTTACCCGAACTCTAAGTTTGACCTCGGCTGGTCTGCCGAGGCACAACTAACCCCTGACCTATCATGAAGCCCGCCGTCCAACGCGCTCGTAACCTCCGGCTGGAAATGCTGGAGGCCCGTACGCTTTTGGCGGGTACAGGCTTTGATAAGGCGTTGGCCGAAGTTTCTCCGGCCATCAAGGGCACGGGTGATTTCTCCGTCTCGTTCAGCGAGCGGATCGGCCAGAGTGAGATTTTCATTACGGGCTCCAACCTGGGGACGGTGACGATCAACTTCGACACGCTGCCGAGCTTCGTCACTGCCGTGACGGTAAAGAACTTCGATACGGTCACTTTCTCTGGCACGGATTCACTCCAGAAGTTGGTGGCGTCGGATATCAAGGTCCTCGACGCAAAGAGTATCTCCGTCAGCACAGGCCTCTACGCCACGAATGTGGGATCCGTGTCTCTCGCCACGGGTGGTGAGATTGCCGTACTGAGCGGCACCGCCAGCAAATTGGATATCGCTCGGCTAGACAACACGCTGATCATCTCCGATCTGCAGCGACTTTCGGTTTCTTCGGTCACTCCGACTGTTTCGATCGTTAGCCTCAACAGCACCCAAACGGTCACCATGCTGTACCAGGCGGAGTTGGTCTCGGTCGCTGGCCTGGCGGACTCATCCAAACAGGTTCAAACCCTCATCGGAGGAGAGACTCCGAGCAGCGCGCCCAACGTGCTCACGCTCGAGCCGAACGAGCGCACAAATCTTTTCATCGCCCGCATCCGAGAACTGCTGCGGTCGAATAGCGGTCTGAATCCCCTGTCGTTCATCGAATCACTCGATCGTTTGGATGCGCATCTCGCGCTGGATTCGGCATCTGCGGCAGCCCACCTCCACTTCCTACCCGATCACGGGTTGGTCGCCTTGCCCGCCCCGCTCACTACGGGCGACGAGTTCTCCGTCAGCATCGATTCAATCCCGCTCATCGAAACAATCGACTCTGCTCCGATCGTTACGTCGATCGGCGGAGCGGAGTTCGATAATCCTGCAATGGCCGATGATACCATCGTCGTAACCACGGCCGAATTCGGTCCTGATTTTTCCGATGGGATGGTTGCTCCGACTGCAGATCGGTCCGAACGGCACGGCGATATTCTCGTCACCAGCGAAGCCCAAGAGCTCTTCATGGAGACTCTGCAGCGCGACGCCCGGACGTTGAAGGATATCGTCATCGAAGGTATCTCCGCGGAGATCACGCCCGGCGAACGCACCGCGTTCCTTCTGGTCGATCCGAAGCCCATGCGTAATTCGTCTGATCGCAATCGCGAGTCCGCCGCACGCGAAGGGGCCTCCGTGTTCGAGCGGACTGGGTAAGCGCTGGCCGTTTTGACTCTTCGGTTCGAGCCGGCGGCCGGCCTCCTCTTGAGGCATGTCTCCCTACTTCCCGTTCAACGGCGAGCCCTATTCCCCAGCGATGGGGATCAAGCCGCTCGATCTCATCGAGTGGTTCCAGCCTGACGCGTCGCTCGCCCAAGACCTCGACGAGAAGCGGGCGATTCTAGCGACCGCCCCGCACCTTGCGCTCGCCGTTGTCGCTGAACCGGCACTCGCCGCTGAGACGAGCAAGGCGACCGTGGAGCTTCTCCGGCTCGTCATCGAAAATCTTACCCGATATCATCCCCTTCATTACGCACTCGATCCTCAAGGAATCCGGATACGCGCTTCTAGGCACACTGTTCAGGTACCTGATGCTAATTCTGAATGTGATGCCGGTACGCTCCTGCGCCGAATCGCCGGGATCGTTCAAGAAGACGTCTGCCTGCTCTCGCCCAACCGTCCCGCTCGGCTCGCAGCCGGCCTCGTTTGCTTCCCGTCCCGCTGGAATATCGCCGGCAAGGTCGGACTCGACGCGAGCGCGATCCACGAAACAGTCCCAGGATTCGCGCAAACCCTCGCTCAACCCACAACGAGCTTTCTAGATCGGCTCACCCCAGAACGCTCGTTCGCGCGCCTGAACTGGACGATCCACGATTCCGCACTCCGCTTCGCGCCGCATTCCGTCGCCGGCCGCGCCGACCTCACACCCGAAAATGTGCTCGGCGAAACCTTCCTCCGCATCGAGCGGCAGACCCTGCGCCGACTTCCCGCGACCGGCTTCATCGTTTTCACGATTCGCACCTACATCGACCGCCTCGAGGGACTCGTCGCGGACCCGGATCGGCGAGAACGCCTGCGGCGCACGCTGGACTCGATGCCAGACGATGCCGTCGCCTACAAGGGCATGGCGACCTTCATCGCCCCGCTCCGGCGCGCACTCGCGGGTCGGGGCTGATCTCAGTAGCCACGCGCAGCGTTGGTCCGTCGCGGATCAGCGTAGCCGCGGATCTCGCCCTCTCCCGATACGGCGATGACGTTGATGCCGCCAAACGTCCGGCCGGTGCCCGCAGGCTCGCGCAAATTGACGTCCCACCCGCGCAGACGCAGCGCGCTGACCACCTGGGGGTCGAGGGTCCCCTCCGCTTCGACCGCATCCGCACGCTTCGGGTCGAGTGAATCCTGCCAGTGAACGCGCGTGTCGCCGATCGCGTCCTCGACCGTCCGACCCAGCACCAAGACATCGACGAGGGTCTGGAACACGGCCGTGGGGATGCGCGAGGCGCCCGGAACACCGACGGCCAGCACCGGGCGTCCTTCGCGGATCACGAGGGTCGGCGTGATCGTGCTCCGCGGGCGACGATAGCGGGCGACGAAGTTCGGGCTGCGTTCGTCGCTGAAGGCGAAGTTGCTCATGGAGTCGTTCATCACCACGCCGGCGGCGACCACACCGGCGCCGAAGTGCAGGCTCAGCGACTGCGTCGCGCAGACGACGTTGCCTTCGCGATCCATCACCGCGAAGTGCGTCGTGCAGGCCTGGAGAAGATCCACC
The DNA here is from genome assembly GCA_016871755.1 of Verrucomicrobiota bacterium. Lineage (GTDB taxonomy): Bacteria > Verrucomicrobiota > Verrucomicrobiia > Opitutales > Opitutaceae > UBA6669. The sequence continues at coordinate 16,471 of VHCJ01000022.1, forward strand.
TCATCGGGTGACCACGCGGCGGCCCGGGGCAGGGCTTCCGGGGAACGCACTTTTTCGCGTATCTGCTGAACGGATTCGGGCGATACGAGCCGCTCGAATGCTGCGCGACCGGAAAGTCCATCCGCCACGGTGCGCTGGATCACGGGACGGACCTCGCGCCAGATGCGGCCGAAGTGATCGAGGTTTTCGGGCGAACGAAGCGGCGCGGCGATGGGCGTCTCTTCGAGCACCTTGAGCATGCCGAGCGCGAGCGCCCCCCCGGTCGCCGGCGGCGGGGCGCACTGCAGGGTGTAGCCGCGGAACGTGATGCCGATGGGAGTCGTGACGCGCGCGCGATAGCCCGCAAGGTCCTCCAGACGGATCATGCCGCCGCCGGCATTCGAGGCTGCCACGATGGCCTCCGCGACCGGCCCACGATAGAAACCATCGGCCCCCTCACGCGCGAGGATCTCCATGGTGCGCGCGAGGTCCTCATTGGGAAGCCGGGAGCCAGGAGCGGGAATCCGGTCGCCCGGAAGGTAGAGACGCCGGATATCGGCATCGCCACCGTGGAGCTTGTCCACTCGTTCCGCGAACAGGTCGCTCGTCTTCGGCAGGACCGTGAACCCGCGACGAGCGAGGTCGATGGCAGGCGCCACGACCTCGGCCCAAGGCTTGCGCCCCCAGAGCTGGTGAGCGGTTTGCAACCCGGAGGCGAGGCCGGGCACGCAGACGGCGCTCCAGCCATCGTATCGCGCCTTCTCATTCAGACGGCGGTACGCCGCGGCATCGAGTCCCCCGGGCGCCTCGTCCATCGCGTCGATCACGAGCGTGGTTCCCGTCGCCGCCTCATAATGCAGCAGCAGCAGCTTTCCACCGAGTCCGGAACCGAAAGGCTCAGCCACCCCGAGAGCGAGCGAGGCGGCGACGGCGGCGTCGACCGCGCTGCCGCCGGCACGGAGCACGGCGAGACCCGCCTCGGCCGCCTCGGGATGACCGGCCACCACCATTCCCTGGCGGGCGCTGGTGGGCTCGACCGTGACGGGCACCGCGGCGGCGCGGAGCACAAGCGAGGTAAGGGCGAGGAAAACAACGAGCAGGGCCGCGCGACGACCGGTGACGGCATTCATCTCCTCCATTGGGTGCGACACCCACAGGTAAGGCAAGCGTTGGCATCGCAACCGGCTGCGCATCCAGTGGATTACGCTGTTCCGCTCGGGGCTCGACTGCTACCGACGCCCTTCCTTTTCTCATCTCATGGCCCGCATCAAAGTTGCCCAATTCGGTCTCGGTCCCATCGGCATCGAGTCGCTCAAGTTCGCCGCCACGCACGCCTCCCTGGAGATCATCGGGGGCGTGGATATCGATCCAGCGAAAATCGGTCGCTCGCTGGACGAACTGACCGGTGTTTCGACTCTGCGCGGGGCGCGGGTCTTCGATTCGATCGCGGCCCTGCTCGCGAGCGGTGTGCGACCCGACGTGATTCTGCATACCGCCTCCTCCAGCGCGGCAGCCTCGCTCGCGCAGGTGCGACCAGCGCTCGAGGCCGGCATCAGTGTCGCTTCGACGTGTGAAGAGTTGATCTTCCCGGTCCTCCGCACGCCGAAGGAGACGGCCGAGTATGACGCTCTTTGCCGCCAGTCCGGCGCTCGCGTCGTGGCGACCGGCGTGAATCCCGGCTTCGTGATGGACGTTCTCCCCATCTGCCTCACCGGCGTGAACCGTCGCGTCGATTCGCTCTACGTGGAGCGCGTCGTCAACGCGTCGACCCGTCGGCAGCCACTGCAGGCCAAGATCGGCAGCGGCATGGCGCCGGACGACTTCCGCGCGAAGTTCCGCGCCGGTCGCGCGGGACACGCCGGCTTCCAACAGTCCCTCGGATTGCTGGCCCACGCGATGGGCTGGACTCTTGATTCCGTCGAGGAGACCTGCGAGCCAGTGCTCGCTCCGGCGACGATCACCACGCAGTTCTTCCGCGTCGAACGTGGCCAGACGTGCGGTCTGCACCAACGCGCGATCGGGCAGGTCGGAGGCGAGGCCAAGATCATTCTCGACCTGCAGATGTTCCTCGATGCGCCCAACCCGCACGACACCGTCGTCGTGAAGGGAGATCCCGCACTTCACCTAACATTGGCGGGCGGAGTCGCCGGCGACTCGGCCACGGTTGCGGCGCTGGTCAACATCGTCCCACGCCTGCTCACGGCCCAACCGGGCCTGCGCCTGATGACCGAGCTGCCGCTGCCCTCGTGGGTCAACCCGCAGCGCTGACGACCCCCGGCCGGCGGAGGGCAACCAAGGACTCGTGCGCCTCCGCCCGTGCTTGAAAAACGGTTACATGCTCGAACGGCCACGGTGTATCCGCGCTTAAACTCCAATCGTAGTGCTCGTGCACTACCGAACTGGCTTCGGCAAAATAGGGCGCGTAGTCGGTTCGAAAATACAGACCGGCGTTCGGTGCACACCGCGCGGCAAGACGGCTCAAAAACTCCGGCTGCATCAGACGATTCTTGTGATGGCGGCGTTTCGGCCAGGGATCGGGAAAGAGGACGAAAACCTGGGAGAGTGAAATCTCCTCCGGCAAGGCCGAGAGCAGGTCATCCGCGTCGGCGTGCACGAAGTCCAGGTTCGCCAGCCGGGCGCGATCCCGCTTGCGCAGCGCGCGAGCGATCCGGTCATTCGCGATGTCGAGACCGAGGCAGCGCCGGTCGGGATGCGCCGCGGCGTAGGCGGTGAGGAAGTGTCCGTGACCACAGCCAATCTCCAGCGTCAACGTGCGCACCCCGGTGAGGCGGGGCGCAAGCTGCGCCCGGAGCTCCGCCCGGCGGGACGCGAGCACGGCCGGATAATCCGGGATGGACGGAGGAGGCATGAGGAATGAGGCGGAGCGGGCGGAAACGCCGGCGCCGGATGCGGCGCGCGGGAGATCCCCCTAGCCTCTTGAGCTCGGGCCCCGCGGGCAACTCCGAACCCGCGCCGCTGGGGGCCCGCGGTGGCGCGGGACGGCGGCGCTCCTTCGCCACGGCAGGGCAGGACAAAACGCTGTCCCCTACTCCGCGCGGCTCGGGGTTTCCGGTGCGGTTCGGCGCAAAGACGAGCGACGCGGTGCCGCCAACTCTCCGCGAGTACCCGTCTCGCACATCGCAGGTAGAAGTGCGCTTAGCGCGAAGAGCCGGACCCACCGCTGCCGCCCGCGCCCTCACCGCGACGCGGCAGGGTGAAATGGAACACACTGCCGGAGCCCGGCGTGCTCTCGGCCCAGACCCGCCCGCCGTGGAGCTGCACGATGTGCTTGACGATGGAGAGTCCGAGCCCGGTGCCGCCGGTGTCGCGGGAGCGCCCCTTGTCGACGCGGTAGAAGCGCTCGAAGATGTGCGGCAGGTCGGCGGCGGGGATGCCCGGACCCGTGTCGCGGACGCTGACCTGGATCTCGTCGCCGGCGCTGCGGAGGCTCACGTCGATGCGCGCACCGCGCGGCGGATGGCGGAGGGCGTTGTCGAGCAGGTTGCCGAGCACCTGGCTGACGCGCAGCGGATCGAGTGGGATTGGACTGTGGAGATCGGCCCCGCCCTCCTCGTGCAGCGTGAGCGGATGTCCGGCGGACTCGGCGCGCGCGCGGTAGTCGTCGATCACGCTGCGGACGAGCGCGGCGGGATCGTGGGCCTCGGGCTTGAGGCCGGGCGTGACGGACTCGAGGCGCGAGAGCAGCAGCAGATCCTCGAGGATGGAATTCAGTCGCTCGGTGTGGCGCTGGATGGTGAGCAGGAAGCGCGCGCGGTCCTCGGGCGCGACGCCCTCCTGCCCATCGACGAGCGTCTCGACGTATCCCTTGATCACGCTCAACGGCGTGCGCAGTTCGTGGGAGACATTGGCGACGAATTCCTTGCGGACCCGTTCGAGGCGCTTCTGTCGGGTGACATCGTGCAGCACGAACAACGCGCACGTGCCCCGGGCGGGATCGAGCGGCGGGATGACGGTGCCGGTGACCTCGACCCACGTGGACGTGTTGCCGTCGACGAATTCGATTTCCTGCTGCGGTGGCGCGAGCTGGCGGCGGACGGCCTCGACGTGGCTGAGGAGGCCGGCGCTGTGGAGGACGGACTCGAGACGCTGTCCGAGGATGTTGACGGCCTGCGGGAAGATCTCGTGCAGCGCCTGGTTCGCGAGCAGGATGTAGTTGTTGCCGTCAACGATGAGCACCGCCTCGCGCAGGCTGCCGAGCGTGGCCTCGAACTGCGCGAGCTGGCTGCTGCGCAGCGTCTGGAGATGATTCACCTCCTCGATCAACTCGTTGGTGCGGTCGCAGAACTCGTCCCACGATTCGCCGAGCGCGCCGGGGTCGTCCTCGCGGAGCAACGGCTGCTTGGTGAAGATGGCCTTCTGCAGACGGCGCAGGGCGGCCCCGTGTCGCCACAGGCGGACGACGGTCCAGAGCAGCGCGATGCTGAGGACGACGATGAGGGCGACAGTCATGCGGAGCGGGAGCCCGGAGCGTGCGCCGTCGTGCGGCGGGACGCAATCCGCGCCTGCCGGGCGGGGCGCGCGGGCGCAGGGCGGTCAGGACCCCTCGCGCGGTCGGCGTTCGGCGATGCGGTACCCCACCCCACGGATCGTCTCGAGCCAGTCGGCCTCGGGACCCAGCTTCTCGCGCAGACGCCGCACGTGCGTATCGACCGTGCGGGTTTCGATCTCGGTCTCGTAGTTCCAGACATTGAGCAACAAATGCTCGCGCGTCTGCACGCGGCCGCGACGCTCGAGGAGCAGTCGGAGCAGCTTGAATTCGGTGGCGGTGAGTTCGACCGGCTTCCCGGCGATTGACACCTCGTGACGCTCGACATCGAGGACGATGCCCCCCACGGACAGCTTCGCGGCACCCTCGGCCCGAGGATCGGCCAGACGCCGGAGGATGGTCTGCACGCGCAGAATCAACTCCCTGACACTGAACGGCTTAGAAATGTAGTCATCCGCCCCGATCTCGAGACCCTGGACCCGATCGTTTTCCTCGGCCTTGGCGGTGAGGAAGATGATTGGAACCCGGCTGAGGGCGGGATCGGCGCGGAGCATCCGGCAGATCTGCCAGCCGTTCAGCTCGGGCATCATGACATCGAGGATGACCAGATCGGGCAGGAACGACCGGGCGGCGCCGACGCTGCGATTCGGGTCATTGATCGCCTGGACCACGAAGCCCTTGGCCTTGAGGTGGTAGCTGACGAGGTCGGTGACGTCCGATTCGTCATCGACGACGAGGATCTTCTTCGGCTTCTGCTCCGACATGGACGGCACTCTAGCGTAACCCCGCGGGCTGCGCCGAGGGCAAAGCCGGGCCGTTTCGCAAATGTTACAGCGCGCCGGGGCCCACCCCCGACTCACCGGCGCTCGCCCAACTTCCTTGGCTGGTGCGACTCCCGTGGCTGTGTCCCCCTCGCAACGTCGGACCGAGTCCGCGGGGGTCGCTCCCGGCCCGAGTCACCCAAGCAATCGAACGCCCCCCTCCCCCGTCGGCGCCGGCCTCTGCCAGCACGGTCCAAATCGGCCCACCACGCTCCCCGTCTTGACTGAGAAACCATTATCGAACAAAGACTTACAAACACGCTGCCCCGCGTGACTCCACGTAAATCAGCAGAAGGGAGACGTCGGCGGGATTCACACCGCTGATCCGACTGGCCTGACCGAGCGTGTGCGGACGAATCTGGTTGAGCTTCAGCGCACTCTCGCGCCGCAGCCCCCGCACGCTCCCGTAGTCGAGATCCGAGGGCAAACGCACCCGCTCGACCCGAGCGAGCTTGGCGATCTGCCGCTCCTCGCGGGACAAGTATCCCGCGTAGCTGACCCGGTACAGCACCTCGGCTTGGAGCGCCGAAGGCAACGCCAGAAACTCGGCCGGCAGGTCCGGCAACCCTCCCCCACCCGTGGTGGCGCGACGAATGACATCGCCCCACGTACCCCCGCCCACCGCCCCACCCGGCCTCACGCTCTCGAAGCGCCCCACCCATTCTTCGCGCGCAGCCCGCTTTGCCTCGATCCGAGCCAGCCGCGAGGCCGAAACCAGACCATGGGCCCGGGCGTGATGGGCCAAACGCAACTCGGCGCTCCCGTGATTGAACAGCAGCCGATACTCGGCGCGACTCGTGAACATCCGGTAGGGTTCATCGGTACCCTTGGTGACCAAGTCATCGATCAGAACCCCGATATATCCCTCGTCCCGCCGCACCACCAAGGCTTCGGCCCCCCGCACCTTGTTGGCGGCATTGACCCCGGCAATGAGACCCTGGCACGCCGCCTCCTCGTAGCCGGACGTGCCATTGATCTGACCGGCGAAGAAGAGATTCTCGACCCGCTTTGACTCCAACGACGGCAACAACTGCGTCGGCGGCGCGAAGTCATATTCGACCGCGTAGGCCGGCCGCAGCAACTCCGCGCGCTCCAGACCCGGGATGCTTCGGACCATCGCCACCTGGACATCGAACGGCAACGACGTCGACAGCCCATTCACGTAGTACTCGTTCGTCGAACGCCCCTCGGGTTCAAGGAACAGCAAATGCCGAGGCTTGTCGGCGAATCGCACGAACTTGTCCTCAATGCTCGGACAGTAGCGCGGACCCACGCCCTCGATTTCACCGGAGTACATGGCCGACCGGGAAAGATTCGTGCGCACCAGACGCGCCGTTTCCTCGGTCGTGTACGTCATCCAGCACGACACCTGCGCCGTTCCCGGTGCCCAGCCCAGCCGCTGCTCCCCGGATTGTTCCACGTGGAACATTGGTTCGGGGTCCCGGGTATCGTGGAAAGCGAACAGGGTGGGGGACGGGTCACCTTTCTGTTCCTCCATTCGGCGAAAGTCGAGGCTGCGTCCCAACAGGCGGGGTGGGGTGCCGGTCTTCAGGCGTCGGAGCTCAATGCCAGCCTCGAGAAAGCTGCTGGAGAGGGTCTTGGCGCTGAAGTCGCCGAGGCGGCCGCCTTCGTTCTTGTTCTGGCCGATGTGCATCAGGCCGCGGAGGAAGGTACCGGTGGTGACGACGACCGTGCGGGCGCGAAACTCAAGATCAAGGTTGGTGCGAACGCCTTTGACCGCGCCGGCGCCGAAGATGAGTCCGGTGACAGTGGCCTGGAAGATCTGCAGGTTGGGCTGGAGTTCGAGGGTGTGCTTGAGGCGAAACTGGTAGGCCTTCTTGTCGCACTGGGCCCGGGGGCTTTGAACGGCGAGTCCGCGGGACTCGTTCAGGAGGCGAAACTGGATGCCCGTAAAATCCGTATTCAGAGCCATTTCACCGCCTAATGCATCAATTTCGCGAACAATCTGGCCTTTGGCTTGGCCGCCGATGGCCGGATTGCAGCTCATCTGCGCAATCGTATCGAGATTGCCCGTCAGGAGCAGGGTGCGCGCACCCATCCGGGCGGCGGCGAGGGCGGCCTCGCACCCGGCGTGGCCGGCTCCGCAGACGATCACGTCAAATCCATCCGTATGCAGCAAGCTGCTCATGGTCGTAAGGCTTTAGAAAAGCGTCCGAGTCCTTCGCACGGGTGCGCACGCTCCGGGAACCGGAGTTATTTCCCAATACAAAACGTCGCGAAAAGGCGATCGAGCATGCGCTCCGGGTCATACCGGCCGAGGATCTCGCCCAAGGCTTCCAGCGCGCCGCGAAGGTCGCTGGCCAAAAGCTCCATCGGCGGGGTCGGCCCCGCGGTCGTCCGCAGGGGACTCAGGACCTGATCCAAGAGCTGTGCCGCCCGCAGGAGGGCCTGCTCGTGGCGGGCGGAGACCGCCACTGCCTCCGCCCCGGCGGCGTGCTGCCACCCATTCGCCCGCGCCTCGATCGCGGCGAGCAGGGTCTCCACGCCGGTCGCGGCTACCGCCGAGACCGCCACGGTGCCCCAAGGGCTTATCGCAGCCGAAGCATCGGGCACCGGGGACGTCGACGCCGTCGGGGTGGAAGGAGAAGCGGATGGAACCGCGACGTCAGTCACACCGCCGGGAGAGAGCTCGGGCTGCACCCGAGCCGCAGAGAGGCTCGCGACCGCCTGCGCAAGGACGGCGGCGGCGACCTGCGGGGCCACGAGGTCCTGTTTGTTGCCGACGATCAGCGTCCTCTCCGGCAACCACGACGACGCCACGGGAGGCGGTCGGGCAGGGGAGGGATCCGCCAAATCAATCACCCAGAGCACCAGATCCGCCTCGGCCATCTGCCGTGTGCCTAGGGTGATCCCGTTCTTTTCTAACTCGTTGCTGGGTAACTCATTAAATCCAGCCGTATCAATGAGTCGCAGGACATGGGGACCCACCCGGACGCCTTCCTCGAGAAAGTCCCGGGTGGTGCCGGGCTCGGGCGAGACGAGGGCCCGCTCGTAGCCGACGAGGCGATTGAGCAGGGAGCTCTTGCCGGCGTTCGGTTGGCCGACGATCACGGTGCGGATGCCGTCGCGGACCCAGGCGCCCACGCGGCGGGTGGCGAGAAGATTCTGCACCCCGCTCCGGACCGCATCGAGGCGCTGCACCACGCGTTGTCGGTCCTCGATCGGCAGATCCTCCTCCGGGAAATCGATGTACGCCTCGATCTCCGCCAGCGCCTGCAGCAGTCCATCCTCCAGCGGGGCGAGACGGCGGCCGAGTTCGCCGCGCAACTGACGTTGCGCGAGTTCGAGGGAGCGATCACTGCGGGCGCGAATGACGTCCATGACCGCCTCCGCCTGACTCAGATCCATGCGCCCGGAGAGGAACGCGCGCTGGGTGAACTCGCCCGGCCGGGCCGGTCGGCAGCCCCGGGCGCAGAGGTCATCGATCACGCGCTGGACGAGGTGGGGATTCCCGTGGGTGCTGAGTTCGAGCACGTCCTCGCCCGTGTAACTGCGCGGGCCGGGGAAGAGCACGGCGACGACATCGTCGATCAACCGTCCGTCGCATGCGTGGTAGTCGCGATGCACCGCGCGCCGCGCGGCGAGCGGTCGCGCACCCAATGGACCACCGGCCGCGAGCGTCCCGGCGAGCGGACCACTCACGCGCACGACGGCAAGCGCGGCGTTCCCCACGGGAGTCGCCAGCGCCACGATCGTTTCATCTTCGGAACCACGCGGAGCCGCCATGCCCCGAGCGAAACCACGGCCCGCCCCTGCGCAAAGGGAAAAAGTCGCGGCCGGCGGCGCTCGTGCCGCGGCACCGCACCGCGCTCGGCCCACCGGACTCGGCGCGTCCCGCTCAGCGAGCCGACACGTCGAGCAGCTTCACCCGCGTGCCGGCGCGAATGCGGTCGCCCGGATACACGATCACCGTCTCGCCCGCGGCAACACCCTCCAGCACCTCGGAGGAGACGCCGTTGCTGCGACCCACGCGAACCGTGCGTTCGCGGGAGCTCCCGCCCTCCACGACGAAGGTGCGCCAGCCGCCTTCGCGGCGGAAGAGGGCGCCGGCCGGCACGATCAGAGTGTCGGCCGCCTCCCAGACCACGATGCGCGCCTCGACCCGGTATTCGTCGCCGAGCGTGGACCGCGCCGGGAAGGGCGTGACGAGATCGCAGATCACGTTCACGCGCTGCTCCTCGACACCGAGGGCGGAGATCTTGGTGAAGCCCGCGGGCTCGACCCAGCGCACGCGCGCCTCCAGCGCCTCAGCGCCGCCCCATTGCTCGAGCAGCACGCGGGCACCGGGCTGGATGGTGACGGCGTCGCGCGAGAGCACCTCGACGGTGACCTCGAGATCGGCGGGATCGCCGACCTCGAGCAGCGGCGTGCCGACGGACACCACGCGTTCGCTCTCCTGGAACACGCGCAGCACACGGCCGCCGACGGGAGAGACGATTGAGACGCTGGGGTTGTCCCCGGCGCCTCCGCGACCGCGCCGCACCACGGCCTCCGCCTGCCGCCGCTCAAACTCGGCCACCTGCCGCCCGAACTCCGCCGCGCGCCGCTCCTGCGCGGCCACGACGGCCCGAGCCGCGGCGGCGTCGCTTTCCTGCCGTGACACTGACCCGCCGGCGGCGAGCTTCTGGATCCGCTCGTTCTCGATCATCGCGAGCGCCTCGTCGGCGGCGGCCCGCTCGGCCTGCGCCTGCGCGGCGGCCATGGCGGCCTCGGCGCCCCCGAGCCGCGCCTCGGCCTGCGCGAGCCGACTGGCGTCGAGCAATTCGGCGGCCCCGGTTTCCATCACCGCGAGCACGGTCTCACCGGCCACCACGGTGGCGCCGGGCTTCCAAGGGATGCGCCGCAGTTGGCCGGCGACCGGAGCGGCGACGACATAACGATGAATCACGCGCGCACGACCCTCCTCGTCGACGGTCACCTGCAGCGGTCCGCGCCGGACCTTCGCCTGTTCGACCGGCTGTGCGCGGGGCCAGAAGCCGGCCGCCAGCAGCGCGACGCCGAGCGCGGCGGCGAGCCAGACGGGCCAGCGGCGACGCCGCGGCGCGGTCCGGGCCCCGGGAAACGCAGGCGAAGGGGTGGGGGAGGCGTTCATGGAAGATCGAGGAGAAGACTAGGCCGGATGGGAAAAAGAAGCGAGCCACGCGCGATCGGCACGGATCAGTCGCGCACCTTGAGCGCACTGACGAGATCGATCTCGCGGATCCGCCGCGCCGCGACTGCGAGGGAGACGACGGTGGCGACGGTGACGACGCTGGCGGCGAAGCTGTAGTTGAAAGACGTGAGCACCAGCGGCAACCGCACCGTCTCGGTGTTGACGATCGTGAGCAGGCCCCGCGCAAGCCAGCCGCCGAGCCACAGACCAACGGGCACGGCGACCACGGTGACGAGCGTCAGTTCGCCGACGAGCACGGCGCCGACCTCGCGCCGCGTGAATCCCAGGACCCGGAGCGTCGCCAGTTCGCGGGCGCGCTCCGAGAGCGAGATCCGGGCGCTGTTGTAGACGATGCCGAACGCCACCAGCGTCGCAAAGAGCAGGTAGATCATCTGCAGCACGCCGATGCTCTCCGCGGTCGTCTTGCGGAAGCTGTCGCGCATCGCCTCCTTGACGACGACCGACGTGGCGCGGGGCGTCTCCTTCACCGCGGCGAGGAACTCCGCCCATTGCCCGCGATCCACCGCCACGTAGGCGCCGCTGATCTGGTCGCCCTCCAGCAGCAGGCGGTTCAACGCCGCGAGTTCCATGAACGCCGACACGCCGGCGAAGTCCTCCGCGAAGGCCGCGACCGGCACGAGCCGCTCGACCCTCCGACCCTCCAGGGAACGCACCAGGACCTCGTCGCCAATCCGCACCCCGAGCACCTCGCCGAGCTTGGACGAGAGCACGATCCCGCGGGCTGGAAGCACGATCTGGCGTAGTCCGGCGTCGAGCACCCGGCTGAGCCCGCCCTCGGCGCGGAGCCCGATGAGGTTGAGGCGGCGCGCAACCGGGCCGGAGACCAACTCGACCGGTGTGGCGCGGAACGGCTCGGTGGAGACGACGCCCGGCAGCGTGCGAAAATCGGCGAGGGCGCGGACCGGGCCCGGTTCGACGAGGGAGACGGCGACGGACTGTCGTTGCACGATGTCCCACTGGAAATCGAGCACGTAGGACACCCCGTCGCGAAACGCATTCGGGATGATGAGGATTGCGGTCGCGAGCGCGAGGGCGACGCCGGTGAGCAGCGCCTGCACCGGCTTGCGCTGGAGATTCCGCAGGGCCATGCGGAGTGACACGCCGACCCAGCGCCCCAGGCCGAGGCGCTCAACAAAGGAAGGCTTGAATTCCGCCGGCGGCTCCGGGCGCATCGCCTCGGCCGGCGGCAGCCGCATCGCCCGCCGGACCGCGCCCCACACGCCGACCACCGCGGCCAGCGCGCTGGCGGCGGCCGCCGCAAACAGCACGCCTGTCGCGAGCTCGAAGTGCAGGTCCGGGAAGCGGAAGAAGAGATGGTAGAGATCGACAAGCCGGTGGCCCAGCAGGATGCCCCCGATCACTCCGAGCACCGTGCCCACCGTCACGATCACGAGCGCGAACTTCAGGTAATGCAGGCCAATCTCGCGCCGCCCGAAGCCGCACGCCTTCAGCATCGCGATCTGCTCGCGCTGCAGCGTGATCAGCCGGCTCATCACCGCGTGGGTCATGAACGCCCCGACCGCGAGGAACACGATCGGGAAGCCCACCGCGAGCCCGAGCAGCACGCGGATTTCGTCGTCGACCCGGACATCGGACGCGTGATGCCGCCGCCCGTAGGCGCGCAGCCCGCCGTAGGGCATGAGCAGCCGGTCGAGTTCGGCGATGACCGCGCGATCCGATGCGCCCGGCTCGAGCGCGACGGACACCTGGTTGAACGCGCCCTCCATGCTGAACGCCTCGGCCAGCTCCTGGTAATTCATCCAGACCACGGCGAACGTACGGTTGTCGGGCAGCGCTGCGCCCGGCGGGGCCTCGAAGACGAACTCCGGCGACAGCACGATGCCGGCGATGCGCAGTGGCACCTTGCGACCGTTGAGGATCGCCGCCAGCTCATCGCCCGGCCCCAGCCGGTGCACGTCGGCGAACGCCTCGCTGACGAGGATCTCGCCGCGGATGCCGGGATCGAGCAGCCGGCCCCGCCGCAGGTGCAGCCGGTTGAGCAACGGCTCGCCGCGCTCGGGCACGGTGCCGAACCACGCCATCACCGGTTCCGGCAGGCCCGCCAGATCAATCGTGACCATCCGGCCGACCGACGGCTGCACGGCCGCGACGCCGGGGATCTCCGCGATGCGCCGCGCGACGTCGTCAGGAGCCCGCTTCAACCGCGCGAAGACATCCGCGAAGCGGTACTCCTCGTAGTAGCGTGCGCGCGCATTCTCCAGCGACACGATCAGGCTGCGCGTCATCACCATCATCGTCAGCCCGCACGCCATCACCAACGAGACGGCGAGCGCCTGCGACTTCAACGCACGCAGGTCGCGGAGGAGTTTGCGGTCGAGAAGGGACACGGGACGAGGGCGCGCGACGCGGACGTCACCACGCGAGCGTGCTCACGGACGCACGCTGCGCGTTGGCCTGCACGTGGACGACGCGGCCATCGGACAGCGAGAAGACGCGGTCCGCCATCGCCGCCATCACGGCGTTGTGGGTGATGATCGCCGCCAGCGTGCCGAGTTCGCGGTTGATGCGCTCGATCGCCTCGAGCACGACGATGCCGGTGCGGACGTCGAGCGCGCCGGTCGGTTCGTCGCACAGCAGCACCCGCGGCCGCTTGGCGATCGCGCGCGCGATGGCGACCCGCTGCTGCTCGCCGCCGGAAAGCTGCGCCGGAAAGTGATCCAGACGAGCCCCCAGCCCCACCAGCCGCAGGGCTTCTTCCGGCGGAATCGGATCGCTGGCCAGTTCGCCGATGAGTCCGACATTCTCCCGCGCCGTCAGGCTTGGGATCAGATTGTAGGCTTGGAAGACGAAGCCGACCTCGCCGCGCCGGTACTGGGTCAGCGCCTCCTCGTCAGCGGCACCCAAATCCCAGCCGCGGTAGAGGAGGGTGCCCGCGGTGGGTGTATCCAAGCCGCCAAGCAAGTTAAGCAGCGTGGATTTGCCGCTGCCGGAAGGCCCCAGCAGCACGACCAACTCGCCCTGCCGGAAATCGAGGTCGACGCCAGCGAGCGCGTGCACCGCGGCCTCCCCCGCGCCGTACGTCTTCGAGAGCCCGCGCACGTGGAACACCACCTCGCCCCGCGCCGGATCGGGCGGGACAGCGGACAAGGCAGCGGGCGGTTGGGCAGCGGCGTTCATCAGAAACGGCAGGAAAAGAGGCACCCTAAGCCGCTTCGGTCGCAGTCACAACGTCCATTCACGTCGCCCGGCGGCGGGCGACAACCGACACGCTCCCGGCGGGCCCGTGGTGGACAGCGCTCACCGACTCCTCCCGCCTTGCGATCCACCCAGGCCCAACGAACGGCCCCGCGGGACGGCCGGCGGTTACGGCTTGGCCGGGCGCGCGGTCGGCTTGAACTCGGGCGTGGGGAGGGAAATCGCCGGGGGCGGCCCGATCGCCGGTGTCAGCGGAACCACGGAAGGGAGGGCGACCGAGGCGGCAGGGCGGACGCGGACCGGAGCCGGGGCCGCGGGGGCGGCGACGGCGGGCGGAGGCGGCCGACCCTCGGCGACATCGACCCACTCCTTCACTGCACGGCTGTCGAGTTCGCGCTCCAGTTCGGCGACCCGTGCCTCGCCGCGCTGCAGCCAGTCGGGCCGCTTGGCGGCTTGGATCCGGGCCCGGACCTGCGCTTCGCCGGCGTTCTGGATTCCGGCGCGCCGGGCGAGGATGAGCCACGCCAAGGCCTCGGCGTAGTCACGCTTCACCCCGCGCCCGCTCGCGTAAGCGGCGCCGAGATTGAAGAACGCCTCGCCGACGCGGCCCGCGGCGGCGGCGCGGTAGTAGCCCAAAGCCCGCTTGGAGTCCTTGGGTAGCGCGGTGCCGTCATCCATGAGCTTGCCCAGACGGAACGCCGCGGAAGGTTCGCCCAGATCGGCCGCCCGCCGGAGAAACACAATGCCGGTAGCCTCATCCTTCGCGACCTGGTCCCCGAGGACCAGCGCCTCGCCATAGCGAAACATCGCCCGCGGATTCCCAGCCTTCGCCGCCGCCGCCAACTCCGACGGCGACGCCCACACGTCGCCCCCGCCCGCGCCGCCCGTGCGCGAGATCAACTGTGGAGCCTGTGTTTCCGGCTCCGCGGTCCGGGAACCGCCCGCCGCGACCCATGCCCCTCCACCCACCGCGAAGATCGCGGCCGCAAGGACACGGCGGATCCCATCGCCCCGCCGCAGCGGGGAAACCCGCCGGTCTGAATGGCAAGCGACACCCTCCGCGCGAGCATCGTCCGCTTGAGGAAGTGGTTTCATGACATTGCCTTGGTCCATGGCTGGCGCCCTGATGTTCCGGCCAAAGACCCTCGGCGTCAACGCGCTCGGCAGCCGGAGTCGGCTGCGCCCTCACCGAAGCTCAAGCGCTTCCTCCCGCAGCCCGCCCGCGCCATCAAGCCGGTGCCGAATGCCCGCAGGACGGCGCGGCGCCGGATCCACCGATCCCGCGCGGGTCAGCGGACGAGATAGACCTCCACCAAACCCACGCCCTCCACGGCGGTGCCGGCGCCTTGGAGCGAGACGGTGTAGTTGCCGGCCGGGAGCTGCAGAAAGACCGCCGCGTCTCGCGCCCCGGGCTCGAGCGGGATCGCCCCCAGCTTGGTGGATGCGACGGCGGCGAGGGAGGCCTTGGGATCCTGATCCCACTCATCGTTCTCGGCGACGAGCTCCGCCGCGCCGCCTGCGGTCAGCCGGTGGACCCGGATGACGGGATTGGCGAGCGGCTCGCGAATGCCGAAACCGGCCAACGCCGGACCCAGCCCGCGCACCAGCACCATCGCCGGCTCGACAGTGGCAAGGCTGAAGCCGGCGATGAGCGTACCCTCGCCGGGGCGCACGAGACCCCGGGTGGAGACATTGCGCAGGCGCTCGCCGTAGACCTCGACGAGCTGGACGGGGAGATCGTTCGGCCGGGTGGACCCGGACGAAGCGTTCACGGTGAAGGCGCCCTCGGTGACGTTGACCAACGTGGCGGCGTCGCGCCCGGATTCCGGCAACGCGAACGCCCCCCGCGCCGCGGCGGCGGCGCGGACCTGGGCGGCGGCGGGACCGAGGCCCCAGTCATCGTTCGCCGCGAGAAATCCGCCTCCGGAACGGAAGACCTCGAGCCGCGGATCCGGCGCGCACCGATCGGCGGCGAGCCCGAAGGCCGCGAGCGCCGGGCCGGCTGAGCGCACCAGCACGCTCTGGCTCGCGCCGTCGCTGAGCACGAAACCGGCGATGAGCACACGTTCGCCCGATCCGGACAGACCCCGGGTGGACACGTTGACCAAGCCCGACGCCGGACCCGACGCCTCGCTACGCATGGTCTGCGCCTTGAGAAAGCCCTCCAGCCCGAGCCGGGCGCCGAGCCGGCGGCCCCCGTAGTCATCCACGGGGACGTGGATGCCGCCGTAGATCCGCGACTGCCCTGCCTGATCGGCCGCGTCGTAGTACGTGGCCCACTGCAGCGCCAGCTCCTCGGTCGGCCCCCGCTCAAAGAGCAGGAACGTGTCGCGGGGGAAACGCTTCTCGGAGAGCCCGCCCGGGTAGAAGGGCGAACCGAACCACAGCGTCATGACCTCGGCAGCGGTACGGCTGAACGTGCTGTGGCCCGAGACGTAGCCTGGGAACGCCGGGGAAACGAACGTCTTCATCTGGTACGGCACCCAGCTCTCGGCGAGGACCCAGTCGACCCCGCCGACCTGGCTCAGCGGATCGGCCGGGTTGCCGCGCCATGCCCGCACCACGATCTTGTCGACGACGGCCTCGACGGTGTCGCGTCGCTGGGAAACGACGGCGTGACGGCCGCCGGGCGCGACCGACTGGGGGGTGGTGAGCTCGATGAGATCGGGGATGAGCGGGAATCCATTCGGGTGATACCGCTTCGCGGACGGATCGGACGACTGCCCGAGCCCGGCGAGGTGGCGGATCATCGAGATCGGACGGGCCCCATCGTACTGACGCTTCAGTCCCCACGCCGCGCAGGCGGCGTCGTGGAGCGAGCCGTTGAGTGCAAAGTAGCCCCGCACGTCCCACTCGAGGCGGGACAATTCCGGACCTGGCCCCCGAGGAAGCGCCGGGCGGCGGGATGCTCGTTCACCTGATTGAAGATGACGTTCCAGTGGCCCGGCGGCGTCTCGGAGTCGGGACCGTCCGCCCAGTACTCAGCGAGCACGCGGAAGTAATCGGCCTGATTGACGCGGTTGGCGGCGTAGGGCTGCCCGGTGGCGGGATTGCGCGCGTGACCGATGCCGGCGTCCGTACCGAGCGGGTTGTTCAACCGTGCCCCCGGGGAGATGTCGATCCGCGGCGCGGTCGCGGGATCGAGCAACGACGAGCGCCGGATCACCTCAACAGCGTCACTGACGTACGTTTTGGAACCGGCGCCGCCCAACTGCGGCGGCGGGCCCGGGTCGAGGTAGAACGTGGCGGGGCCGGTCTTCACCAGTGCGAAGGTGGTGGTGAGGCCCGCGTTCACGCCGACGAACGACTGCAGCCCGCTCGGCTCGATGATGCCGTTCTGCGTGACGGAGAATTCAAGGAACAACGGCTGCCAGCGGTTCGGATCGGCTATCACGGTCCCGGGGATGCCGACGATCATCGGCTCATTGACGGAACGATAGCCGGTGGCGTCGGCGTAGCGACCCGCCTCGTTGGCGCCGTCGTTGCGCGTCGCAGCGAGGACGGCGGCGCCGATCCGGTTGCCGACCGCCGCCGGGGAATCGCCGGTCGTCGTGGAGTCGGACGCGTCGAAGCCCGCGAGCTCCATCAACCACCGTGCTCCCAGCGTGGTCCGGGCCGCGCCCGGGCTGGCGGCGAAACGCGTCGTGATGATGCGGTACGCCGCGTGACTCATCGCCCGCGCCTGCGCGGCCTCGCGCTCGCCCGCGCCGGCGCCCCAGCGCCCGGTCTCGCGGTGGAAGGCGGGCTGCACGGAGCGCCACGCCTCGGGCTCGTAGGCCCAGAAGGCGTCCCAGAGTGCGGCGGAGAGATGGTACAGGTTGCGCGCGTGCACCGGCGGGTTCGGACGGTCGCGGCGGATGCCGTCGAGCAGCGCCTCGTTCCACCACCGCGCGATCGAGCGGGAGGCGAGATCGGCCGTCACCCGCACCTCCACCGTCACGCTCTGCGCCGTGCCCGCCGGGCTGTTGGCCACGGCTTGGTAGCGGCCTGCATCCGAAGGATGGATACGCTCCAGCACGAGCGTCGGGCCGTTCTCCCCGGCGAGGCGCACGCCATCGTGGAACCAGCTGAACGCCAGCGCCGGCACGCCGGCGGCGACGACTATGAGCGTGACGGTGTCGCCCTTGCGGAACGTGCCGCCGGTGGGCTGCTGGGTGAAGCGCGGTGGCTCGTTGGTGGTGACGGAAGGCTCGAGCAGGGCGACGATCTGATTCGACGCGACGCCGGTGAGCGTCTGCGTCGCGCCGTTCGGCCAGGTCACGGCGACGCGTTCGACGACCGCGTTGGGGCCGAGGCCGAAATGCAGGAACGGCTCGCGCTGGCCGAGGTAGGCGTTGGTCGGCGCGTAGACCGCGGTCTGGGTCACGCCGCCGGCCGTCACCCGGACGACGGTGCCGTAGCCATCGCGGTTGGAGGCAGTGCCGCGGAAGGAGAACCGCAGCCAGCGGTTGCCGGCGGCGCTGGCGGGAGGATCACTCCGGTAGAGGATCGGGTTGCCGTAGAGCGTCGTGATGAGCACGTCCTCGTCGCCGTCGTTGTCGAAATCGAGCACGGACATCCCGCGGCCGTACGTGCGGTCGGTGACGCCCCAAGCGAGGCCGGCCTCGTAGAAGCCGATCTCGTTCTGAAAGTAGAACAACGTGCGGTCGTTCTTGGCGTTGCGGATCGGGAACGCGCGCGGGCCGGTGTACGGCGGTGACTCGAAGAAATACCCGTTGGTCACCATCAGATCGAGCCGCGCATCATTGTCCGCGTCGAAGAACGCGGCGCCCCAGCCCCAGCTGGAATCGAGTACGCCGAGGCGGCTGGCGACCTCCTCGAACTGGCGACTGCCGAGGTTGCGGTAGAGCCGGTTGCCGCCGAAGGGGATCCGGACCGTCTCGCCCGTGCCGAAGTCGAAGGAACTGACGAGGAAGTCGAGCCGCCCATCGCGATCGAAGTCGGCCACGGCGACGCCCATGCCGTTCTGGTCGGTGCCGACGCGGGCGGACTGCCGGCCCTCGGTGAAGGTGCCGTTGCCGTTGTTCCACCAGAACTGGCTCTTGCCGAAATCATTGACGAGCGAGAGATCGGGATAGCCGTCCTCATCGAAGTCGGCCCACGCGGAGGAGTAGCCGTGGATGACGGTGCCGAAGTACGGCTGCCGGACCCCGGCGGCGGCGGTGACGTTCTCGAAGTGGCCGGGCTGGGCGGCCCCGCGGTTGCGCAGCAGCACGGAGTAGCGGGCGTCATTGCCGGCGACGAGCACGCCCCACTCGGTGACGTGAACGTCGAGGTAGCCATCGCGGTCGAAGTCGACGAGCCCGATGCTCTGCCCCCGGTGGGGTTCACCCGGCACGGTGGCGTCGGCGCCGCGGGCGATGGCCTGTTCGGTGAAGCGGCCCGTGCCATCGTTCACGTAGAGGAAGTAGCGCGGCCCGTTGCGCGGGACCATGAAGACATCGGTGCGACCGGAGTTGGTGAAGTCACCGGCGGCGATTCCGCCGATGTCCACGGCGGATGCAAAGCCCCGCAGCACGCCCTCCTCGCGGAACGTGCCGTCGCGGTTGTTCATGAAGACGAGGCAGCGGCGCGGATTCTGGGAGAGGATCAGGTCGGTCCAGCCATCGCGGTCGAGATCGACCGCGCACGACGCGTAGCCTGAGGTATAGCGATCGAGTCCGGCCGGGAACGGCTCCTCGAACTCGGGTGGCGGAACGACGTGCAGTCCGGCGCCGGCGGCGACGTCGGTGAACGCGGCGCGGAGCGCGGGGGTGGGGCACAGCGCCAGCAGGACGAGGAGAAGCCAGCCCGCCACGACCCCGCGGACCAGCGCGGTCCTGGGTCCGACCCCATCGGAGAGCGGACCACCGACGACGGCGAAGACCCCGCCGATGTCAGGGCTAGGACGCGGAAGCGGACGCGCACGCGCACGCAGAAGCAGACGCAGAAGCAGACGCGGGCCCGAGCCCGAGCGCGAGCGCGGGTCATGGCGCGGGTGCGGGTCGTCGGGATGCATCGACGCGACGCACCCCCCGCAACCCCTGCGGATTACGACCCGCCAGCGCCGCCCGGGATTACCAAGCCGGGCCCGGAGCGGACGCTCCGCTTGTACTGACGATGCGGATACGCTGGGCGCTGGATCCATGGCGATCGGACCGGGATGGGGTTCGAAGTCCATGGAGATGAACCCCGACACCGCCACCGCCCTCGCCCTCGCCCTCGCCCTCGCCCTCGCCACCGCCCTCGCCCTCGCCACCGCCGGCGACGGCGACGCGAGCGGCGAGGACGGCGGGGGCGGGCCGGCGCCTCACTCGCCGGCGTCGCCGGTGACGGCGGTGCCACCGGTGACGGTGACCTTCTCGAGGACGGCCTTGATGATCTTGTCGGCGAGTTCGGGACGTTCGCGCAGGGTCTGCTTGGCGGCGTCGCGGCCCTGGCCGACCAGTTCGCCCTGGTAGGCGATCCACGCGCCCTTCTTTTCGAGGATCTTGTGTTCGAGCCCGAGATCGAGAATCGAGCCGGACTTCGAAATGCCCTCGTCGTACATGATGTCGAACTCGCACTCGGTGAACGGCGGCGCGACCTTGTTCTTGACCACCTTGATCTTGGTGCGGTTGCCGATGACCTTGCCGTCGGGCGTCTTGATCTGGTCCTTGCGGCGGATGTCGATGCGGATGGACGAGAAGAACTTGAGGGCGCGACCGCCCGGGGTGGTCTCGGGGTTACCGAACATCACGCCGATCTTCTCGCGGATCTGGTTAGTGAAAATGCAGATGCACTTGGTCTTGCTGACCACGGCGGTGAGGCGGCGCATGGCCTGGGACATCAGGCGCGCCTGGGAGCCGACGGTGGCGTCGCCCATCTGGCCGTCGAGTTCCTGCTTGGAGATGAGGGCGGCGACGGAGTCGATGACGATGACATCGATGGCGTTGGAGCGGATCAGCGTCTCGGTGATGTTGAGGGCGTCCTCGCCGGAGTCGGGCTGGGCGACGAGGAGGTCGTCAAGGTTCACGCCGACGACGCGGGCGTACTTGGGATCGAGGGCGTGCTCGACGTCGATGAAGGCGGCGAGACCCCCGCGCTTCTGGGCCTCGGCGATGACGCTCAAGCAGAAGGTGGTTTTGCCGGAGGATTCCGGACCGTAGATTTCGACGATGCGACCGCGAGGCAGGCCGCCGACGCCGAGGGCGAGATCGATGGCGAGGGAGCCGGTCGACAGCGTTTCGACCTTCATCTTGGCATTCTCGCCGAGGCGCATGATCGAGCCCTCACCGAACTGCTTGGTGATGGAGCTGATCGCGAGTTCGACGTTCTTGCGCGATTCGGCGGGGACGGGGACGACGCCGCTGGCAGCGGGAGCAACGGGAGCGGCGGCGGCTTTGGCGGGGGAGGTGGGGGCGGCCTTGGACATGTTGGAATGACGTGAATCGCTGCCCCCGTCGGAAGCAAGTGCGGTGTGGCGGGAAAAAGGGAATCGCATCCCTCCGTCCCTCCCGCCCGTTTTTCGAGGTTTCCCGGAACCCCGCCACGCGCGGCCCCCGTGCCCGGCGAAGGCGAGCAGACCCCTGGCTACGGCACGTAGCGGGTGCGCCGCTCGCCGCTGCGCCCGGAGACCGGGCGGCGTTCGGCGGGCGGCCGGTACGCGGAGCGACGGTAGCCGGGGCGCGACGGGTCGGAGGCGCAGCGGATCTGGAAGTCCTGCATCCGCTGGAACAGCGTCAGAAGCTGGTCCGGCCGCGGGTAGCGATCCAGTCCCGAACGGTCCAACGCCAGCAACAGCTCGTGGGTGGCTTCGAGGGTGGAAAGGCAACCCTCCTGAGGCTGCTGCTTGATGACGTAGCGGCTGACCGCGGTTTCGGCGGTAAACATCACCCGCGGCAGCCGCTGCAGACTCGGGCTCAGCCGGAGCATCTTCCGCGCGCACGCCCAGGTGGCGTCGAGCAGGAAGACCACCAAACGCCGCCCCGCCAGATCGGCTTCTCCCAGATCACCCCGGGATAGATTCCGGGCGGCGGTTCCCGGGTAGAGCAGCACCGGAAAGAGGCTTGGATCCGCAAGCATCCCCTGGACCACCTCGTGCTCCTCGAAGCTCACGCCCATGTGGATCTCGCTCTCGATCAAGGACAAATGTGTCAATCGCCCCGTGCCTGCCTTCTCCTCCTTGAATTCCTTGGGGTGCATGAGGAAGACGAACCGCGTGCGGGTGGCCATCGGCTCGATGGAGGCACACCAGCACAGCGGCTTCGGCCAGAAGCAGCGGTAACACGTCTCGCGACTCATCCGTGGCGGGACGGCGGGCGGACGCGGGTCAGTTCAGGCTGGCGATGAGCGCCTCGTTGAGCCGGACGTACTCGTCCTTCATCGACCCCTTGGCCTCGGAGGCCATGGCGAGGGACTGGCGGGCAGCCTCCAGCGCGCCTTTCTTGTCGCCCATTTTACTAAGAATGAGCCCCTTCCGATACGTCAGCCAGAAGGCCTTGGGGTTTTCGGCCAAGGCGGCGTTCATCCAGCGCAAGGCGGTGGGGAGCTCAATGTTGTTCTCGTAATAGAACATGGCGGCTTGGGCGTAGGGCTTCTTGCCGGAGGGAGCGGCCATGGCCGCCTCGATGCGAGGCTTGAGAATGCCGACGGTATCGACCTCGAGCTTGATCGGAACGCGGGTGGTCTCCCACGCGAGGTAGAGGGTGGCAGACGCGTCACGCAACTCGGAGAGGCCGATGGCGAACGTTTCAGTCGGCGTGGCCATCGTGGTGGGCTTCGCCTTGAACCGGAGCACGTCGTTCGCGGCGTCGTACTGGTAGTCGCCCCACTGGGACATGTTCTTGTGCACGATGATCGTCCACTCCGTGCGCCCGGGGATGGAGAACAATTCGTAGGTCCCGGCCGGGACGGGATTCCCATTCAGGCTGACGGGGGTGCTGAAGGAGATGCGCGTGGCGCTGTTGGCGCCGGTTCGCCAGCGTTGGTCGTAGGGGACGAGACCACCGAAGATGGTGCGGCCGCGCATGCTCGGGCGGGAGTAGTCGATTTCGATGTCGGTGACGCCGACGCGAAGCTTGAGGGTGGCGGCGGGGCTGGCGGCGGGGAATTCGAGCTTGGGGGCGGGCGTGGGGGTGGCGGCTTGGCTGAACGCGGTACCGACTGCGGCCGCGAGACCGAGAAGCGCGGCGGCGGTGATACGAAGGGTGGGGCGGGGGAGGGCGAGCGTCATGCTTCAACCCTAGCTCAACTCCCGCCCCCGGCGCAACCGACGTTCGCAGCCACGGAGAGGAAAACGGCGGATTTCACCCTTCCGACGGCCGACCGCGGCGCGAGGCAAGGGCGGGGGCTGGGTCAACGGCTCAGCCAAAGCACCCCAAGACCCAAGGTGAGGATCGCGATGGCCGTCCCGGCCTTCAGGTATTCGGTGAACGAGAGCTCCACACCGCGGCGCCGGGCGATCTCGGCGACGATCAAGTTCGCGACGGAGCCGATCAGGGTCAGGTTGCCCGCCAGCGTCGTGGCCATCGCGACGGTGAGCCACGCGCCGTGCGGATCACCCAAGGTGGGGATGATCGGGCGCAGCAGCATGACGGCGGGGACGTTTGAGACCACGTTGCTCAGCACGACGGAGACTCCGGTCAAAGCGAGCGGCCCGCCCTCGACCCACGGGCGCAGCGCCCCGAACAGCCGACCGCTCAGGCCGCTGGCCTCGAGCCCACCCGTGACCACGAAGAGCCCGCAGAAGAAGACGAGGAGCCCCCAGTCGATTTCCTGGAACACCGTCTCGGGCGAAGTCCGCCGGGTGACGAGCAGCACTGCGGCAGCGAGCGCGGCGGCGAGGGGGACGGGAAGACCGAGGACCAACGTTACGCCCATGACCCCGGTGGCGAGGAGGGACTTGATGAGGGTGCGACGATCCCCTGTGACGGCGACGGAGACGGAGGTGGCGAGCGGCTCGCCGGTGAACTCCCCCCGGTACACCACCACCAGCACCGCCCACGCCACGGCGAGTCCCGCGAAGGCGATGGGGGCGAGGGCCTCGGTGAAGGCCACGAACGGGATGCCCGAAGAGAGACCGACCAGCATGTTTTGCGGGTTCCCGGTGATGGTGGCCACGGAGCCGATGTTGGCGGCGGTGACGAGACCGACCAGGTAAGGCAGCGGATTGCGGCGCAGCGCGAGCGTGACATCGAGGACGAGCGGCGTGAACACGAGCACGATGGTGTCGTTGAGAAAGACGGCGGACAGGATCCCGGACACCCCGATGATCAGGGCGAGGAGCCGCCGCGGCGTCCGCGCAAAGCGAATGACCCCGGCCGTGACCCGCTGGAAGAATCCCCCGAGGCGCAGATTCACGTTCAGGACCATCATCCCGAACAGCAGCAGGATCGTGTTCCAATCGACGGCGTGGAAAGCCTGATCGAGCGTGAGCACGCCCCCAGCGAGAAGGACGGTGGCGCCCACCAACGCGATGGACGCCCGGTTCATCTTCAGCACCGGGTAGCGCCCCACGGCGACCCCGATGAGGGTCACCGTGGCGACCGCGGCGGTGACGATCTGGCTGGGCTCCATGGGCTGCAGCTTCGCGGTGGGAGGGCGGGGGCGGAAGAAATGGCGGCGGAGACGTGCGGCGGACGGACCGCGACGGGAACCACGGTGCAGCGGATGCCCCTCGCCGACTAGACCCCGTAGTACGGGCGGTACCAGTCGACGAACGCCCGCAGTCCCTCCTCAAGGGTCGTGCGCGGCGCGTAGCCGATGGCGGCGCCGACCCGGTCGAGGCTGGCGCAGGTTTCGGGGACATCCGCGGGCTGGGCGGGGAGCAGGTTCAGCCGGGCCGGGCGGCCGATGATTCGGGCGAGCAACTCCACCATATCCCTCACCTCGACCGGCCGATGGTGGCCGAGGTTCAGGATCTGGTAGGGTGGCACCGGCGGCACGGCCGGCGGGTAAAGGAGGATCTTCAGCAGACCATCGACCACGTCGTCGATGAACGTGAAATCCCGGCGGTTCCTTCCCTCGGCGAACAGATCGATCGGCTGGTCGGCGAAGATCGCGCGGCTGAAGAGCGTCGGGGCGGTGTCCGGGCGCCCCCACGGACCGTAGACATTGAAGAAGCGCAGGCCGGTCAGGCGCACCCCGTGGAGATGCGCGTAGGCGTGGGCCATGACCTCGTTGCTCTTCTTCGTGGCCCCGTAGAACGAAAGCGGACGGTCCGTATCGCCCTCCTCCTCGAACGGCGTCTCCACCCCGGCCCCGTAGACACTGCTCGACGAAGCGAATACCAGGTGCTTCGGCGGGTGCACCCGGGCGGCCTCCAGCACGTGGAAGAAGCCAACGAGATTGCTCTGCACGTAGGCCTCCGGGTGCGTAACGCTGTAGCGGACGTTGGCCTGGGCGCCCAGATGGACCACGTAATCCGGGCGGAGCTGCGACCAAAGCCCCTGCAGCGCACCCGGTTCCGCGAAATCGAGCTTCACGAACCGAAAATCGTCGAGCCGCTCCAGTTGGGCCAGCCGGGCCTGCTTCAGCCCGACATCGTAGTACTCGCTGAGGTTGTCGATCCCCACCACCTCGCACCGGCGTGACTCAGCGAGCCGACGCGCGACATGGTAGCCGATGAACCCGGCAGCTCCGGTAACGAGGACCTTCATGGACTGTCTCGGCTACAACCTTTCGACGAAGTTGTAAACTTCCGCTTGCCGCCGGAAAAATGAACCTACTAAGGTTGCGCCCGTTTTGCCGACTCCTCACGTTTGCCCGTCATGAAGATCAAAGCCTACCTCAAGCCCCACTGCGGTTGGTCCAACGGCGTCCGGGCCATCCTGCGCAAGTACCGCCTGTCGTTCCAAGACATCGACATCATCAATGACCGCGCGAATTACGCGGAAATGGTGCAGAAGTCCGGCCAGCCGCTGTCCCCCTGCGTCGAGATCGACGGCGTGATGCTGGCGGACATCTCGGGCGAGGAAGTCGAAAACTACCTCCTCTCGAACCAACTGGTCACCCCGACCGACAGCCAAACCGGTGTGCCGACGAACGCGGGCTGCTCCGATGAGGAGCACGCGAAAATGGCCACTAAAACGATCCGCTTCTTCTGAGCGCGAACCGCCTCCCGAACTCATCCCTCTGGGCCGGCATCGCGCACTCCGCGCGACCGGCCTTTTTTTTGTCCAAATCCCGGCTCGACTGACGCCCACCCTCTCACCGACGCTTTCGGCGTCCACGCCCGCTTTTTCCGCTTTTTGGCCCGCACCCTGCGGTGCGATCCAACCGATTGCCTATGAACAGCAGCCCTGACCTCCACGCCCAAGCCCCCGCCGAGTCTCTTCGCCGTCCGAAGAAGCAGGGGCTTTACGATCCTTGGTTCGAGCACGACGCCTGCGGCGTCGGCTTCGTTGTGGACATGCACGGCCGCAAATCGCACCGCATCGTCCAGCAGGGCCTGCAGATCCTGCGCAACCTCGACCACCGCGGGGCCTCGGGCAGCGAGATCAACACCGGTGACGGCGCGGGCATCCTGATCCAGATGCCGCACGCGTTCTTCCAGGACGCCTGCAAGCAGTCGCGCATCACCCTGCCGGCTGCCGGCGAGTACGGCTGCGGCCTCGTCTTCCTCCCCCGCAACCCGAGCGTCCGCCGGAAGGTGGAGGAACGCTTCGAGCAGGTGGTCCAGTCGGAAGGCCAGGTCTTCCTTGGCTGGCGCACCGTGCCGACGAACAGCGCCTCCCTCGGCGACACCGCGCGCTCCTGCGAGCCGTTCATGCGCCAGGTCTTCATCGGCCGGGGCGCGGACGTCACCAGCGACCTCGCCTTCGAGCGCAAGCTCTACGTCATCCGCAAGCGCGCGTACTCGGACATCCGCGCCTCCACCCTCGCCGGCGCCGAGTACTGGTACGTGGCCAGCCTCTCGATGCGGACCTTGGTCTACAAGGGCATGCTCACGACCGACCAGGTCGACCAGTACTTCCCGGACCTGCAGCACCCGCTGATGGAGTCCGCGCTGGCCCTCGTCCACTCCCGCTTCAGCACGAACACGTTCCCGAGCTGGGAGCGCGCGCATCCGTACCGCTACCTCGCGCACAACGGCGAAATCAACACGCTGCGCGGGAACATCAACTGGATGCACGCCCGCCAGGCGCTCTTCGACAGCGACCTCTTCGGCGACGACATCCGCAAGATCCTGCCGATCATCAATCCGAACGGCAGCGACTCGTCGATGTTCGACAACACGCTCGAACTGCTCGTCCTCGCGGGCCGCCCGCTGGCCCACGCGATGATGATGATGATCCCCGAGCCGTGGTCCAACCACGAGTCGATGGATCCGCAGCGCCGCGCGTTCTACCAGTACCACTCCTGCCTGATGGAGCCGTGGGACGGCCCGGCCTCGATCGCCTTCACCGATGGCCGCCAGATCGGCGCCATCCTCGACCGCAACGGTCTCCGGCCTTCGCGCTACTGCGTGACGAAGGACGGGCTGGTCATCATGGCTTCCGAGACCGGCGTGCTCGACATTCCCGCGTCCGAGATCGTCCAGAAGGGCCGTCTCCAACCGGGCCGCATGTTCCTCATCGACACCACACAGGGTCGCATCATCGAGGACGAGGAGATCAAGCGCGAGATCTGCGGCGCCCAGCCGTATCAGGATTGGATCAAGGAGCACCTCGTGCACCTGAGCGACCTGCCGGAGGCCCCGGTGGCTGAGACGCCGGACCACGAGACGCTCCTGCAGCGCCAGATCGCCTTCGGCTATACGTACGAGGACGAGCGCATCGTCCTGACGCCGATGGCGCGTGACGGCGTCGAGGCGATCGGCTCGATGGGCAACGACTCCGCGCTCGCGGTGCTCTCGAACAAGCCGCGCCTGCTCTACGATTACTTCAAGCAGCTCTTCGCGCAGGTCACAAACCCGCCGATCGACTGCATCCGCGAGGAGATCATCACCTCGGCCGAGACGCGTCTCGGTTCCGAGGGCAATCTGCTCAACCCGCAGCCGTCCGCCTGCCGCCGCGTGGAGTTGAAGTGGCCGATCCTCACCAACGAGGAATTCGCCAAGATCCGCCGCACCCAGCTCCCGGGCCTGCGCGTCGGCGTGCTGCCGATCCTCTTCCGCGTCAGCCGCGGCGAGCGCGGCCTCGCCAAGTCGATGGAGGAACTCTCCATCATGGCGCGCCGCATGATCGAGGAGGATGAGGTCAATGTCCTCATCCTCAGCGACCGCGGGGTGAACCGCGAATACGCGCCGATCCCGTCGCTGCTCGCGATCGCCGGCCTCCATCACTACCTGATCCGCGAGGGTCTGCGCACGCGCGCGAGTCTCGTGCTCGAGACCGGCGAGGCCCGCGAAGTCCATCACTTCTCGCTGCTCATCGGCTACGGCTGCTCCGCGATCAACCCATACCTCGCCTTCGAGACGATCGACGGCATGATCCGCGACGGCCAGCTGCCGGGCGTCGACCACAAGACCGCCTGCAAGAACCTCGTGAAGGCCGCCTCCAAGGGCGTGATCAAGGTGATGTCCAAGATGGGCATCTCCGCGATTCAGAGCTACCGCGGCGCCCAGGTCTTCGAGGCCCTCGGTCTCCGCCAGGACGTCATCGACCACTACTTCACGTGGACGCCGTCGCGCGTCGGCGGCATCGGCCTCGATGTCATCGCGCAGGAGGTCCTCCTGCGCCACCGCGCCGCGTACTCCGACCGTTCGGCCAGCAGCCACACGCTGCCCGGCGGCGGCATCTACCAGTGGCGCGCCAACGGCGAGGCCCACCTCTTCACGCCGGAGTCGATCCACAAGCTGCAGAAGGCGGTCCGCACGAACAGCGTCGCCGCCTACAAGGAGTACGCGTCGCTGATCAACGATCAGTCGCGCACTCTCTGCACGCTGCGCAGCCTCCTCCAGTTCAAGACCGGCCCGGCCATCCCGCTCGAGGAAGTCGAGCCGGCCGAGGCGATCATGAAGCGCTTCAAGACGGGCGCGATGTCGTACGGCTCCATCTCGAAGGAGGCCCATGAGACGCTGGCGATCGCGATGAACCGCATCGGCGGTAAGTCCAACACCGGCGAGGGCGGCGAGGATCCGGAGCGCTTCATCCCGCTGCCCAACGGCGACTCGAAGAACTCCGCGATCAAGCAGGTCGCCTCCGGCCGCTTCGGCGTCACCAGCGAGTACCTCGTCAACGCCAAGGAGCTCCAGATCAAGATGGCCCAGGGCGCCAAGCCCGGTGAGGGCGGCCAGCTGCCCGGCTCCAAGGTCTACCCGTGGGTCGCGAAGACGCGTCACACCACCGCCGGCGTCGGCCTCATCTCCCCGCCGCCGCACCACGACATCTACTCGATCGAGGATCTCGCGGAGCTGATCCACGACCTCAAGAACGGCAACCGCCTCGCCCGCGTGAGCGTGAAGCTGGTCGCCGAGGTCGGCGTCGGCACCATCGCGGCCGGCGTCGCCAAGGCGCACGCCGACGTCGTGCTGATCTCCGGTTACGACGGCGGCACCGGCGCCTCGCCGCAGACCTCGCTGCAGCACGCCGGCCTGCCGTGGGAACTCGGCCTCGCCGAGACCCACCAGACGCTCGTGCTGAACAACCTGCGCTCCCGCATCGCGGTCGAGGCCGACGGCCAGCTCAAGACGGGACGCGACGTCGCCATCGCCGCGCTGCTCGGCGCCGAGGAGTTCGGTTTCGCGACCGCCCCGCTCGTCGCCACCGGCTGCATCATGATGCGCGTCTGCCACCTCAACACCTGCCCGGCCGGCGTCGCGACGCAGGATCCGAAGCTGCGCGCCAAGTTCGCCGGCAAGCCGGAGCACGTGGTCAACTTCATGCGCTTCATCGCCGAGGATCTCCGCGGCATCATGGCCGAGCTCGGCTTCCGCACGATCGACGAGATGGTCGGCCGCACCGACCGCCTCGAGGCGCGCAAGGCCGTCGACCACTGGAAGGCCAAGGGTCTCGACTTCTCCAACATTCTCTACCAGCCGGACGTCGGCCCGGAGGTCGGCCGCTACTGCCAGATGAAGCAGGACCACGGCATTGATCGCTCGCTCGACGTCACGACGCTGCTCGGGCTGTGCGAGCCCGCGATCGAGCGCGGCGAGAAGGTCATCGCCGAGCTGCCCATCCGCAACGTCAACCGCGTGGTCGGTACGATCACCAGCGGCGAGGTCACGCGCCGCCACGGCGCCAAGGGCCTCCCCGAGGACACGATCCGCATCCACTTCAAGGGTTCGGCCGGTCAGAGCTTCGGCGCCTTCATGACGCGCGGCATGACCTTCCTGCTCGAGGGCGATGCGAACGACTACATCGGCAAGGGCCTTTCGGGCGGCAAGATCATCGTCTTCCCGCCGGCCAGCGCGACCTTCCGCGCCGACGAGAACATGATCGTCGGCAACGTCGCCCTCTACGGTGCGACGGATGGCGAGATCTACATCCGCGGCATGGCGGGTGAACGGTTCGCGGTGCGCAACTCCGGCGTGAACGCGGTCGTCGAAGCCATCGGCGACAACGGCTGCGAGTACATGACGGGCGGTCGCGTGGTCGTGATCGGCCCCGCCGGCCGCAACTTCGGCGCCGGCATGTCCGGCGGCGTCGCGTACGTGCTCGACGAGAGCGGCGACTTCGCCAAGCGCGTCAATCCGCAGATGGTCGGGATCGGCCGCGTCACGGCCGCCAAGGACATTGCGGAACTCCGCAGCTCGATCGAAAAGCACTTCGAGTACACCCGCAGCGAACGCGCCCAGAAGATCCTCGGCGCCTGGGACACCTACCTCCCGAAGTTCGTCAAGGTGCTGCCGAAGGACTACGAGCGCATGCTCGCCTGCATCGAGCGCGCCCAGGCCCAGGGCCTGAGCGGCGACGAGGCCATCATGGCCGCCTTCGAGGAGAACGCCCGCGACACCTCGCGTGTCGGCGGCAACTGATCCGCGACGGCACCGCACGCACCCCCACCACACCGAAATCCCTCCGACCCCCTTCCGCCATGGGCAAGCCAACTGGTTTCATCGAATACCTGCGCGAACTTCCCGTCGACCGCTCGCCCACCGAGCGCGTCCGCGACTGGAACGAGTTCCATCCCCACATGGAGGAGAAGAAACTCCGCCAGCAGGGCGCGCGCTGCATGGACTGCGGCGTCCCGTTCTGCCACACCGGGAAACTGATCAGCGGGATGGCCTCCGGCTGCCCGATCAACAACCTGATCCCCGAGTGGAATGACCTCGTCTACCGCGGTCAGTGGCGCGAGGCGCTCGATCGCCTGCACAAGACGAATAACTTCCCGGAATTCACCGGCCGCGTGTGTCCGGCCCCGTGCGAAGGTTCCTGCGTGCTCGGCATCAACGCGCCGCCCGTCACGATCAAGAACATCGAGGTCTCGATCATCGACCACGGCTGGGAAGAGGGTTGGGTCCTCCCCGAGGCCCCGAAGGTGCGCACCGGCAAGAAAGTCGCCGTCATCGGCTCCGGCCCGGCCGGCCTCTCCGCCGCCGCCCAGCTCAACCGCGCGGGCCATACCGTCACGGTCTTCGAGCGCGCCGACCGCCCGGGCGGCCTGCTGATGTACGGCATCCCGAACATGAAGCTGGAAAAGCGCGAGGTCGTCCTCCGCCGCATCGAGCTGATGGAGAAGGAAGGCATCAAGTTCATCTGCAACGCGAACGTCGGCGAGAACGTCGAGCCGCAGCTTTTCCTGAAGGAATTCGATGCGACGGTGATCTGCACCGGCGCGACGCAGCCGCGCGATCTCCCGATCGAGGGGCGTCAGCTGAAGGGCATTCACTTCGCGATGGAGTTCCTCACCGCGAACACCAAGGCCGTGCTCAACGGCGGCGCCGAGCACACGCCCATCTCCGCCCGCGGCAAGGATGTCGTGGTGCTGGGCGGCGGCGACACCGGCACGGACTGCGTGGGCACGTCGATGCGCCATGGCTGCAAGAGCCTCGTGCAGATCGAGATTCTCCCCAAGCCCCCGACCGAGCGCGCGGCCGACAATCCGTGGCCGGAGTGGCCGAAGACCTACAAGATGGACTACGGCCAGGAGGAGGCGGCGGCCCGTTTCGGCGACGATCCGCGCGTGTACCTGACGACGGTGAAGAAGTTCATCGGCGACGAGCAGGGCCACGTGAAGGAGCTCGTGACCGTCGAGATCAAGTGGGAGAAGAACGAGAAGGGTCAGTTCGTGCCGAAGGAAGTCCCCGGCAGCGAGAAGACGCGACCGGCTCAGCTGGTGCTGCTCGCGCTCGGCTTCCTCGGACCCGAACAGGCGCTGCTCAAGGAGATCAAGCTGGAGTCGGACCCCCGCTCGAACATCAAGGCGGAGCACGAGAAGTACACGACCAACCTCAAGGGCGTGTTCGCCGCCGGCGACTGCCGCCGCGGCCAGAGTCTCGTGGTCTGGGCGATCAACGAGGGCCGCGGCGCGGCCCGCGAGTGCGATCGCTACCTGATGGGCACAACGGATCTGCCGTAAGGCGGTCCCCGCAAGAAAACGCCGGCAACCGCCAAATTCCGCGGAGGCGGCCCGCGCCGGCTGCGGCAGACTTGGGGGAATGCACTCCTGGTCGCGCGGCCTTTCCCCGCACCCCGGCCCCGCGCTCCCGCGGGGTCAGGCGTTGCTCAATGATCCGTTGCTCAACAAGGGCACGGCCTTCACCGAGGCCGAACGCGATGCCCTCGGCTTGCGCGGCCTGCTGCCCGCCCGCGTCTTCAGCCTCGCCGAACAGGCCGCTCGGCTCATGGAGAACCTCCGCAAGATCAAGGAGCCCCTCGATCGCTACGTCTTCCTGACCAACCTCCAAGACCGGAACGAGACGCTGTTTTACAAGGTCATCGGCGATCACATCGAGGAGCTGGTCCCGCTGATCTACACGCCCACCGTGGGCCAGGCCTGCCTTGAGTTCGGCGTCATTTTCCGCCGTCCGCGCGGACTCTACCTGTCGATTCAGGACCGCGGCCGCCTCGCCGAGATCCTCTCTCACTGGCCCGTCAATGACATCCGCATGCTGGTCGTCACCGACGGCGAGCGCATCCTCGGTCTCGGCGATCTCGGGGCGTTGGGCAGCTGGGGTGCAAGAGTTCACGCTGCCAGCGTCGGCGGAGAGCGGAGGTCATCGACAAACTCACGCTCCGCGGCGGACAAAGTAATAGCCTCGGAACACGGCTGGACCACTGGGCCGGTCATTGCTCTCGAACTCCGCGCGCAACTCATACCTCTCCTCAAAATGCCCCAGCAAACGGGGGCGGGAAAGAAGCCGTGCCGGATAACTTGCGCCCCCGATGTGCTCGGGAACGCGCTGTACCGTCAGGCGGTCCCGGTCATCCGCGATGATCGGGTTTCGGTCGAGGATGATGGCTGGCAGGCCGAGTTTAACGATCTCGTCCAGCAACCGATGGGGGTGCTCGACTCAGCCGACCACGCCGGAGAGAAGCGCGACCGTCGGCTCGGCGGCAAAGACTGCGGATGCGATGTCCGAATGGAACGACAACTCGCCATTGGAAAACTCCCGCTGCCCGGCCTCCACAAACATCGCCTGTTCGACCACGGCCCAGCGGATGCGAATGGCTCCTTGCCAAAGCGAGCGGTGCTGGAAATAGCAGCTGCCCAGAGATCCCCCAAAATCCAAGACGTTCAGTCGACCGCCAGCACGCGCGGCCTCCTGCATGAGGCACGCCGCCAAGGTCCATGACGGAGCGGGCTCCCGATGGATTACGCCATCGCGTTCGAAGGCCGCACGTCCGTCTCGCACCGTGCGCGCAGCCTCAAGCACGCGCTCCTGGATCGCTGCGGAATCGTAACCGGTTGAAGCCGCCCGCGCCTCCTGCTACGAAGCAAGGTCTCCCTCGAAACGGACCCTGCGGAAACGCCGCTCCCACAAATCAACGAGGAGCGGCGGCAGCAGAGCGCGACCCATTCCCTTCCACGCTGGCTTCATGCCGGTACGACCGCCTCCCGCGGGGGCAACTCAAGCAACGGCGCAGGAACGAGACTCGTTCGCCAGCGCGGGTCGCCCTCAAAGTAGGCCCTCAACACGGACCGCGCATCACGCTCGGTGAATCGACCCGCGCGAACCTGCCGCCAGTCGGAACACGATGCTTCGCGGACCGTGGCCGCCGGCAGGTAGTGCAGCGTTACCTCCCGGCTCCCAAGCGCCACCAGCGCACTCAGCCGGTGGTTGCCGTCTAGAATCAAGAATGACTCCGCCCCGTCCGCCCGCTCAAGTTTGCGGGCGACGATGCCCGGCTTTTGCTCGCGATAGCCATGGCGACGGATGGAGAAAATGGCGCGTTCGAGCCAGAAGAACTCCTGCTCGATGCGGAACCACGGAACACCCTCCTCGTGACGGGGTACGGATTTTCGAGCCACCCCTAAGTTCGGTCTGGGTGATGGGTTGAGGTTGATACGACGGACGCTGGTTGTCCATCCCTGGCGGAGGGAAGGCCCG
>VHCJ01000023.1 GCA_016871755.1 Verrucomicrobiota bacterium
GCGGATCTTGTCCTCAGTCGTATGTCGTTTGCCTTTCATGGTCTGGGTCCTCTCTTGTGGCCCAGACTAACACCCAAGGCGGCTCAAAATTTCGGGGTCAGGTCAACCCGGCAGGCCCGATCCAAACAAAAAACCCTGCAACCAAGCTGGTCACAGGGTCTTAGGTAAAAATGGAGCGGGCGAAGAGACTCGAACTCTCGACGTCCACCTTGGCAAGGTGGTGCTCTACCAACTGAGCTACGCCCGCAAACAGGACGGCGAGAACATAGCCTGTACGGGCGGGCGTCAATAGGTTTTTTGGCCCGCGTCTCGCCGCCGCCAAATCAGCCTTCCTTCACGTCCAGATCCGGCCACTGCGCGAGTTTGCGGTGCAGGGTCCGGCGGCTGATGCCCATCAACTGCGCCGCCCGGGTGCGGTTGCCCCGGGCCTTGATCAGCGCCTCCCGGAGGAGGCGTTTCTCATTCTCCTCGACCGAAAGCGCCCGGTCCGGGGCCATCGTCCAACCGGGGGTCACCGGCACCGCTCCACCCGCGCCGACTCCCAACGAGCCCGCCCCGCTGCCAAAGCTTCCCGGCATTCCGGCCGAGCCCACGCCGGTCGCACCGGCACCACCGGCGGCTCCACCCAGCCCGCCTCCGCCCAAGGTTGCTCCAGCGAACGCCGCTCCGCCACCCGCTCCCGCCACGCCTGCGGAGCCACTGGCCCCCGCCGCACCCAGGGCAAACACGGGGACAAGCCCGCGGAACTTGGGCTCAAGGTCGTACTGGGTCAGTTTCCGGCCTTGCTGCAGGACGACGATGTTCTCGGCGAAGTTGCGGAGTTCACGGATGTTCCCGGGCCAGGGATAGGCCTGCAGGCAGCGCATCGCGTCCGGTTCCACCGGCGAGGCCGCAAAGCCGTTCTCCTGCGCGAAGTGCTTCAGGTAATGCGTGAGGAGGAGCGGGATGTCGTCCGGGCGCTCCCGCAGGGGCGGAAGGCCGATGCGGACGACGTTCAGGCGGAAGAAGAGGTCCTCGCGGAACCTTCCTTCCCGCACCATCTGCTCAAGCGAGCGGTTCGTCGCGGCGACGAGGCGGACGTCGAGTTCGAGGGGCTTGTTGCCGCCGACGCGCTCCACGGTCCGGGTCTCCAGAAAGCGCAGGAGTTTCACCTGCGTGCTGGGCGTGATTTCCCCGATTTCATCGAGGAAGAGGGTGCCGCCGTCCGCCGCTTCAAAGCGACCGATCCGTCGCTCCGTCGCACCGGTGAAGGCACCGCGCTCATGCCCGAAGATTTCGCTCTCAAGGAGGTTCTCCGAGAGCGCCGCACAGTGCACCGCAATGAAGGGCGCGCGCGACCGGGGACTCGCCTGATGGATCGCCTGCGCGATGAGTTCCTTGCCGGTGCCGCTCTCGCCTTCGATCAGGATCGTCGCCCGCGAGGGCGCGACGAGGCGCACGCGGTCGAGCACGTCCTGCAGCTTCGAGGAACTGCCAATGATGCCCGAGAAGCTGAACTTCTCATCAAGGCGTTCATGCAACTGCTTCACCTCGACTTCGAGGGTCTTGTTCTTCAGCGCGCGCTGGATGAGGATCTCCAGGCGCTCGATGTTCACCGGCTTGGTCAGGAAATCCACCGCCCCGCGCTTCATCGCCTCCACCGCCGTATCAATGCTGCCATAGGCAGTCATCATGATCACCGCCGGGCGGTTCGACAGGGTCAGCGCCTTGTCGATCACCTTCAACCCACTTTTGCCGCCGGGCATGCGGAGGTCCGTCAGCACGACGTCAAATTCCGTCGAATCCATCAGGTTGAACGCTTCATCCGCGTTCCCCGCCACCGAGACGTCATAGTCTTCCGCCAGGGCCTGCTGGAGCCCCTCCCGGGTGTTTTTCTCGTCGTCGACGATGAGAACGCTCGGCACCATGGGGCAAATTGACACACCAGAGGCCGCGACGGTCAAGCGCACAGGCGGAGGCCGGGATTCGGCCGGTCCGCCGGGATGGCCTCGGCGCCGCGCTGGCCCGCGGTGGCGCTTCGTCGGCCGCACCGCGCCGGTTACGCTTCGTTCACCGCACCGCGAGTCTCGCGAGGCGAGCCTCGCGGCTACTCGCCCGCCGGGGCGAGCATGCGCACGCGGCGGTCCTTGCGGGGAAAGCGGAGAGTCACGACGGTGCCAACGCCTTCCTTGCTTTCAATGCCGACCTGTCCGCCGTGCTCGCGAAGGATGCGTTGCACGATCATCAGGCCGAGGCCGTGGCCGCTGGCTTTCGTGGTGTGGTAGGGTTCGAACAGTTTCAGGAGGTCCTCCTGGCGGATGCCGCTGCCGGTGTCACCGAAGACCACGCTGACGAAGTCGTCGTCCGCCGACGCGCCGACGCGGAGCACGCCGCCGGGCTTCATCGCCTCCATCGCGTTCTTGATCACGTTGAAGAACGCCTGCTTCACCTGATCGCGGTCCGCCATCACCGTCGGCAACCGGTCCTGCGTCTCCGCCTCCACCTTGATCCCACGGTCGGCGAGTTCGTCTTGCTGGAAGCGGAAGACGTCAGCGAGGATCTCCGCGACGTCGTTCTCGACCAGCGCCGGGGGCCGCGGGCGAATCGCCTCCAGGAAATGCGTGATGATGCCGTCGAGGCGCTGCACTTCAGCCTGGCAGACGGCAACCGACTCCGCGAGCGCCGCGGCTTCCTTGTCCTTCGCCGCCAGCCGCAGTTTCTTGATCCGGCGCTCCATCAACTGGAGGTGAATGGTCAGGGAATTCAGGGGATTGCCGAGTTCGTGTGCGACACTCGCGGCGAGCAGCAGGATCGACGACGTGCGTTCGCTTTCGATGCGCTCCTCGGTCGTCGCCTTGTCGCGGGTGACGTCGGTGAGTATCACCGCGAAGCGCCGCTCCGCGCCCGACTTCGTCTCGGACCGGAAGGGCACCATGTACAGGCGCACCGTGCGGGGCTCGGGATAGGTGAGTTCGAATTCGCGCGCCACGATCGGCAGCGCGACGTCGTCGTCCATCAAGGCGCCGAGCGAGGGGCGCAGGCCGGGAACGAGGCGCCAGAGGGTCTGGCCGGCGAGGTCCTTGCCGCCACCGAGGCCGATCAGGCGGTCCGCGGCGTCGTTGGCGTAGGCGATCACGCCCTCGACGTCGACGACGAGCACGCCCTCCTGCAGGAGGTTGAAAATGTCCTCGAACAACCCGCGCTCCCGCGCCAACCGCTGCACCAGGTTGGTGAGGTTGACCGCGTCGAGTTGGTCGAGCCGACCAAGCACGCGATCAAGGGAGGAGGGACGTCGGGTGGCCATGGCGGGGCGTCAGGCTTCGTCGGTGCCGAGGAAATCCATCTGGCCGGGGTCGGGCTGGGCGGCAAGCAGCTTACGCAGGAAGACGTCGCGGTGCTGGGCGCAGCGGCCGAGCCGGAGGACGGCGTCGCGGTGCTCCTCGGTGCCGTAACCCTTGTGTTGGGCGAAGCCGTAGCCGGGGTGCTGGGACTCGAGTTCGACCATCAGGCGGTCGCGGGTGACCTTGGCGATGATCGACGCCATCGCGATGCACAGGGAGCGGGTGTCGCCGGTGACGACCGCGACGTGCGGGTACGGGAAATGCCGGAGCGCGAGACCGTCGATCAGGATGCGGGCCGAGGCCTGGGGCTGAAACGCCGCAACCTCCTCGGCGGAGGAAAAGAGATCCGGCTCGCTCACCGGCGCGAACACCGACGGCGGGTAGATGCCCTCGAGGGCGCGCCGCATCGCCAGCTTGGTCGCCCCGAGGATATTCAGCGATTCGATCTCAGCGACGTCCGCGACGCCGAAGGTCGCATGGATCTGGCCCTCGTTCGCGAGCCGCTCGAAGTCGGTCCAGAGCGCCTCGCGCTCGTCGGGGCCGAGCTGCTTGGAGTCGTTGATTCGGCGCGCATTTGCCTCGGTCCAGCGGCCCTCGAGAAAGGCCCGCGTGACCAGCACGGCGCCGGCGACGACGGGGCCGGCGAAGGCGCCGCGGCCCGCCTCGTCCACGCCGATCAGCTCCGTCACCCCTTCGAGGTGCTTCAGGTCGAAGCTGCGCAGTTGCCGCCGTTTGGCCATGCCACGAATGCCCGCAGGGGTGTCACCACTCCAACTTGGCCTTGGGTTCCGGCAGCGGCAGCTCGTCGAGCTTGCCGGCGTCGCGCACGACCTCGTAGGCGGTGCGGAAGTGCAGCTTGGCGAAATCGCCGAGGGCGCGCGCACCGAAGCGGGCGATGATTTCCGCGCCCTGTTTCTTCACCAGCGGGCCGGCGCCCTTCTGGAGCTTGGAGCCGAAGCGATCGGACAGCCGCTTCATCTCGCGCACGTAGGCGGCGCGGGCGACGACGGAGGCGGCGGCGACCACGGGGTCCTCTTCCGCCTTGGTCCGCATGCGCAGCTCGAAGTTCTTCACGCCCTTGCGGGCAAGCTCACGCTGCACCAGCGGCTGCTCCGAGAACTGGTCGAGCAGCCCCCACGGCACCGGCTTCTCCGCCAGAGCCTGCTGGAGCGCGGTCCCGTGCAGCCACGCCAGCAACAGGTTGAGGTTCGCGCGCGGGCGGGCCATCAGCTCGTTGTACTTCGGCATGCTGCAGTAGCAGGTCTTCACGACGGCGCCATGGGTGCCGCGGATCATTTCGTCGAACGCAAGGATCTGCCGCTCGGCGATGCGCTTGGAGTCCTGCACGCCGGCCTCGCGCCACTTCTCAATCATCGACTCCTGGGCGATCACGGTGGCGGCGATCACCGGGCCGAAGAAGTCGCCCTTGCCGCTCTCGTCGAGCCCCGCATGCGCCTCGAACCACTCGGGGTGCAGCACGTTGTCGTAGCCCAGCTTCGGCGCCAGCGTGACCTCGGGTTCGAGGGTCATGGTGACGAAATCCTCGGTGCCCTTGCCGGCGACCACGACCTTGCCGCTGGAGTAGGCGGTGACGTTGCAATCGGGGCCGCGGAAGGCGAACCGCGCATGCTCCACCTCGAACGGCGCCCAGCCGCGGCTGGCGAGGATCCCGCGCAGCTTCGCCATCTGGGTGTCGTCCAGCTTCACCGTGTAGGTGCTCAGCTTCTTGGGGGCTGGTTCGGCCTCCGGGTCGGAGCTGCGTTTCTTGGGCATGAGGGACAGTAAACCGGGGAACGGGACGGAAATCGCGCCAAAAATGCAGGACGGACTTTTGTCGGGCGGACTTTTCTGCGTTGTCTTCTGCGCCGGTCGCCGGCCCTCGCCGCGCGGCAACCGTTTCACGTCGCTGTCCCTCTCCCGACCCTTCGTCCGCCCTCCACCGCCGCTTCTCCACTGGCCCTCGCCGTCCGCTCCCGTCCGTCGCTCGTCGCCCCTTTCCTGCGTCCTTGCCTCCCGTGCCTGCCCCTCACCCTCCACCCCTCGTGCAGCAGCGCGCCGATTTTCAGGCGGCGCTGCTCGGCTGGTACCGCCGGCACCAGCGCGACCTCCCGTGGCGGCGGCGGCCGAGCCTGTACGGCACCGTCGTGAGTGAATTCATGCTGCAGCAGACGCAGGTGAAGACGGTTCTGCCCTATTTCGCGCGCTGGCTGGAGACGCTGCCGGACTTTCCGGCCCTGGCGGCCGCACCCGAGGCGCAGGTGCTGAAGCTCTGGGAAGGACTCGGCTACTACTCGCGGGCGCGCAACCTGCACCGGCTCGCGCAGGCGATCGCCGCGCTGCCCGCGCCGCCGCGCGACGCGGCGGCCTGGCGCGAATTGCCCGGCGTGGGACCGTACACCTCGGCGGCGATCACCAGCATCGCCTTCGGCACGCCCGCAGCCTGCGTCGACGGCAACGTCGTGCGCATCCTCGCCCGACTGACGGCGGACGCCACGGCGTTCCGCGACAGCGCGAGCGCCGCGAAGGCCTTCACGCCATTGGCGGAGTCGATCCTGAGCCCGGACCACCCCGGCGACCACAACCAGGCGATGATGGAACTCGGGGCAACGGTCTGCCACCGCCAAAAGCCGCTCTGCCTGACCTGCCCGGTGCGAGGGTTCTGCCGGGCCGCGGCGGCGGGAGATCCGGAGGCCTACCCGCGCCTCGCCGCGAAGATCATCGAGAAGAAGGAGATCACCCGCGTCTGGTGCGTGCGCGGCGGCGCCCTCCTCCTCCACAAGACGGCCGCGACGTCGCGCCGCCTCGCCAACGTCCACGAACTGCCGGCGGCGGAACACCTCGCGCTGGCGGCCGAGCACGTGCGACGCGCTCCCCTCCTCGCCACGCGGCGACGCGGCATCACGCGCTTCGCGATCACCGAGACGATCCACGCGGTGACGCTCTCCGGAGCACTCCCCGGTCCGATCACTCCTTCGGCGGACGGCTCCTCCGGTGTCGCTGACTCATCGCGCGCCCGGTCGACCGCCGCGTCGCCGGCCAAGGCGCCGACGCACACGCAGGCGGAGGCATCGGCAGCCGGCGACCTGGTCTGGGTCGCCTTGAACGCTCTCGAGACGGTCCTCCTGTCGGGTCCGCACCGGCGCTGGGTGAACGAGTTGCTCCGCGACGGCCACGGACAGGCCCGCGGACGGGCCGCCGGCTGATCGTCGCAGCCGCTCACGCCGGGGGCCCGACTCCGCCGAGCCCCGGGGGGCCGCGAAGCCCCGCGGTTCGCGAAGGAGCTTTGTCGACAAGGGGGGCGCACGTGCTAGAAGAACGCTGCGTCGCACGGGTGCTTTTGCCCGCCCCGGTCGCCCGGCCGACGCGTTCTCCATTCCCCTCGACCATGCGCCCGCAAGCCCTCGTCTTCGCCCTGCTTGTGCTCACCCGGTTCGTCGTCGCCGCACCTTCGGCCCCGTCTCCGGCGACCTCACCCGCCGCGGCCGGCTCCACGAAGCCCTCCGCGCTCCGCCTGCTCCACCGCGATCCCGCGGCGGCCACCGCCCGCACCGCGTTCGTGGATGTGAACGTCCTGCCGATGGATGCCGAGCGCGTGCTCCTGCGGCAGACGGTGTTGGTGGAAGGCGACCGCATCACGGCGATCGGGCCGGTGGGCGAGGTGGCGGTGCCGACCGATGCGCGGCGCATCGACGGCACGGGCCGCTTCCTCCTTCCCGGCCTGGGCGAAATGCACGGCCACAATCCGCCCGTCGGTTCGTCGGTGGACTACGTCGAGCGCATCTACTTCCTCTTCCTTTCAAACGGCGTCACGACCGTGCGCGGCATGCTTGGCTGGCCCGGCCAGTTGGAACTCCGCGAGCAGGTCCGGGACGGACGGCTTCTCGGTCCCACCCTGCTCCTCGCCGGACCCAGCTTCAGCGGCGCCTCCGTCGCCTCACCGCAGGCCGCCACGCTGCGCGTCGAGGAGCAGAAACGCGAAGGCTGGGACCTGCTCAAGGTGCACCCCGGGGTGAAGCGCGAGGTGTACGACGCCATGGCGGAAGCCGCGGACCGGCTCGGCATCCGATTTTCGGGTCACATTCCGCTCGAGGTCGGTCTCGAGCATGCGATCGCGCGCCGCCAGGAAACGGTGGACCACCTCGACGGCTACATTGAACTGCTCGGCGGCGATCAAGGGCCGCTCGATCCCGCGCGACTGGCGGCGATCGTTCGGAGCACGCGGGAGACGAACACCTGGGTGGTGCCCACCATGGCGCTCTGGGAAACGATCATCGGTGCCGCGGACCTCGCGAGCATGCTGGCCTACCCGGAACTGCGCTATCTCCCCAAGGCCGAGCTCGAGCGCTGGCGCGTCTCCTATGAGCGCCGCCTGGCCGACCCGAAGTTTGACCGCGCCCGCGCCCGCCGCATCGCGGAGAACCGGATTGTCCTGCTGCGTGCGCTGTCGGAAGGCGGCGCCCGGGTCCTCTTCGGCACGGACGCCCCGCAGCAATTCAGTGTACCCGGGTTCTCGATCCACCGGGAATTTCCGCTGATGCTGGCGGCCGGGATGTCACGCTACGACATCCTGCGGTCAGCCACGCGGACGGTCGGCGAACACCTGGCGGCGACGGACCGCTTCGGCGTGGTTGCCCCCGGCTCGCGAGCCGACCTCGTGCTCGCGCGCGGCAATCCCCTCACCGATCTCGCGCACCTTCGCGAACCCGCCGGCGTGATGGTCCGCGGACACTGGCTGGCGGGCGACACGATCGCGCAGGTGCTGGCCGCCTACGCGGAGCGGCGCGACTAGCGAGCGCGCTCGGAGCCAAGGTCTTTTGTTTTGGAGGGCCGTAGTGTAAGGAGCGGCGAGGCTGCGGCAGTCTAGTTCTAGGTGGAGCCACGCTCTAGCTGCCTGCCTTCACGTACGAGCGAACGTCGACGAGCTTGAGTTTCGAGACGTGCTTGAACTCGCTCCCGTTCAGCGTGGCTAGTGTGTGACCGTGCGTAAGAGCGCTCGCGGCAATGATCATGTCATCAGCGCCGATGAGAGAACCCGACTTCGCAAGCCCGGCCCGGAGCGTGGCATGGGTGCGTGTCACCGCCAGATCGTAGTCGATGACGTCAAGGGCTTGGCGGAAGTGCTCGACGATGGCGGATCGTGCCGCCTTGCGAGACGCCGAATTTGCACGTTCAACCCCGTGCAGAAGTTCAGCCGCGCTGATCCTGAACCTTGCCACAGAAAAGGATGGGGCGATGGCCCTCTCCTCTTCCTCAACCTCTTCCATCGATTGGGCAAAGGCTCTGGCCCGGAGCAAGGGCCGGAACGATTTCCCTTCCGTTTGCCCGTGGTTCGTGGGAAGCAGCAACCCGCTCACCGTGCCGATCCCTCCCGAGCCCCCTTCCCCGCCGGATGAACCGACGGCACCCACGCCGGCGGAACTGACGCTGCGGCCGATCGGCTTCGTCCGCACCGGCAAGCGGGTGAAGTTCGCGGCCCGCCACCAGCCCGAGGAGACGCAGGCGGAGACCAACGTCGTCGAATTGCTGCCCGGCCGGGACCTCGAGCTCGCCCTGCGCGACCTCGCGGGATTTTCCCGCGTGTGGCTGATCTGGTGGTTCCACCGCAACCCCAACTGGCGCCCGCTTGTCCTGCCGCCCCGCGGACTGGCGCAGCGCCGCGGCGTCTTTGCCACCCGATCTCCGCACCGACCGAACCCGATTGGCATCACCCCGGTGCACCTCCTCGCCGTGCGGCGAAATTCGCTCGTGATCGGACCCTGCGACCTCGTGGACGGCACGCCGATCCTTGACCTGAAACCCTACATCCCCGCGTACGACGCCTTTCCGGAGGCGACGGCGGGATGGCTCGACGACGTCGACGCCGCGCTCGCGGCGCCGCCGGCGTTCACCGTCGCGCTCGAACCGCTGGCGACCGAGCAACTCGCGTGGCTGAAGACTGCGCACGGCATCGACTTTGAGGACCGCCTGACGGATTTGCTCGCGCGGGACCCGACGCCGCACCGCGCGCGGCGCATCCGGCGCCGCCGGTCGGGCGTGCTCGAGATCGGGTGCGGTGCGTGGCGCGCGCAGTTCGCGGTGGAAGGCGCCCAGGTGCGCGTGACCCTGATCGAGCCCGCCTACCCAAAGCGCTTCCTCCTCGACCCGGAACGCCCCGGCATTCCCGACGGCGCCGCCCAACTCGCGTTCCTCGAGCACTGGCCCGAGCGCGAAGCATAACGTCCCGCACGGACTGAGGGAGCTCCCACGTTCGCCGGATGGCCTCGCCCCGCAGCGGGCGGCGACCGGAGCCGAGCGCCCGCCGCCGCAAGGCCGGCCCCCCCGCACCACGCGGCGTGGCTGCGAGGGAACCGATTCGCGGCGGGATCGGCCGCGCCACCCGCG
This sequence comes from Verrucomicrobiota bacterium, assembly GCA_016871755.1. Lineage (GTDB taxonomy): Bacteria > Verrucomicrobiota > Verrucomicrobiia > Opitutales > Opitutaceae > UBA6669. The sequence continues at coordinate 9,702 of VHCJ01000023.1, forward strand.
CGCGGCACGCGCACCGCAGGTGCCGCGGGCCTCGGGCAACGGCTGAGCGAGCCGACGAACTCGGCTTAGTCAGGCAGACGCTCGGTGGCGCCCCCGCTGCGCTCGCCGCCGCGGAAACTCCCGCTGCGGGGTCCGTTCTCGACAGTCCGCGACGACGGGCCGGAGCGCGTTTCGAACGACTGCTCGCTTCCGCCCACGTTGGCGCCGGAACGCGCCGCTTCCGGATTGCCCCAACGCGAGCCCCGCGATGGTTCCGCAGGCGCGGGGGAGGAATACTGCAGCACGCCGGGATCCGCGACGACGGGGGCCGCGGTGCGGGGCGTCTCGACGCGGGAGGTCCGCGGGCTCGCCCCGGCCCATCCGCGGGCACCGTCGCCGGCGGTCACGGTGGTGGATCGCTCCGGCCGCGAACCGAAGGAACCCCCGCTGCGGGAATCCACCTCGCTCCGACGAGATCCACTCCGGGACGTCGGGGCCGGTGCCGTCGCGACGGAAGCCGCCGCGGCGGCGCCGGGAGCGACGGCCGGCGGGGCATCGTCGGGCCGGACGGAATCGCGACCCCGGCCCGCCTCCCACGACCGCGCCGACCCGGCCGGACGCGCGCCGAAAGCCGGGCGCGAACCGGACGCCTGCCCGGCAGGCGCTGCCGCCGTATTGGCGGCCGTCGCTGACTCCACCGGCTGCGGTGAATCATAGGCCCGGGCAACCACCCCGGCAGCCTCAGCGCGGGAGCGCCCGAGTTCCATCACCGGGCGGGAGGCCCCGTTCCCGAAGGACGTGCCGCCGGCCGCCGACCTGGCGCCCACGGCAGACGATCCCCCGCCGGCCGACCGTCCACCCGCGAAGGACCGACCGCCGGAGGCCGGTGCGCCCCCGGCAAACGACGCGGCACCCGCGGCCGAGCCGACTCCGGCAGCCGAGCCCTCACCCGCCGGCAAGCCGACTCCGGCAGCCGACACGACTCCCGGCTCCGCGCCGCGCGGGGCCCCCGGCCGGGCATGTGTGCGCACCGTCGCGCCCGATTCAAACCGGAAGCGGTGCGGATTCGGCGACCACGTCCGCCAGTGCGGCGAGGGATCATGACTCGGGTGGGACCACGTGCGCGTGACGATGACGGTGGTGCGGGGCGGCTCGCGCCAGACCCGCACCCGGTGCGGCCGATCGACGTAGCAGATGGTGCGGCGGCCCCAGTCGCACCCGTAGGCAAGCCAGTAGCCGCAGGAGTAGGCGCGCCCAAAGCTGATCACCACGCGGGCCCGGTGAATCGGCGCGCTCACGTAGACGGCGAACGGATCGTAGACCGGCACGTAGATCACCTCGGGCTGAGCGGGGACAATGACGATGTTGCTGCCCACGTCGGAGACCACGTGCTGCGGCGTGGTGCGCAGCGCGCCGCTGGCGCGCGCCTGGGCCCGCCGCCGCTGGATCGCGGTCATGACATCGGCCGGTTGCAGCGCGAACGCCTCGCCGAGCCGCTTCGTCCACGCCAACTCCTGGTCGAGCCACGCAATCACCGTCGGATAGCGCGCGAGCAGCTTCACGGAGTCGATCCACGGCTGCGCCTCGATCTCCGCCTCCGGCTTCGGCTGCGAACGCAGGAAGCGCGCCGCGAGCACCACATCCGACGGCTCGGTGGCGGCCGGCAGGATCAGCGCCACCAACGCGTCCGGATACAGCGCAAGCGGGGCGACAAGGTTGTCGAGCTCAACCGCGGAGAGCGCCGGCTCCGCGAACTCCGCCGGCACGGGCGGCGGCGCGGTCAACGGCTCCGGCAGCGCGGACGGAGCCGCAGCGGCGGAAGGCTCAGGGGACGAACCGGGGACGGACTCCTGACCAAACAGGCAAGAGAGACTTGCCGAGCAGACCAACGCCATCGTGGGGATACGTGGATGCACGGGAGGAACGGGGTTCCTGCTTGAGACCCGGTGCCCCCGGGGCGGTGCCGGCGTTTCGGGCCGGAATTGCTAGCCACTCGACCGCAGCGACTTGCGTGCAAGATTTCCGTGCGCCATCCGACTGCGGGCGCCGTCATCAGTCAACAATCGCTTGGTAAACAGACACCTTGAGCTTGCGGTTGAGGTCGAGGCCGCCGGACGGCAGCAACTGCGCCATGAAGAACGCCACGACGCCCTCCTTGGGGTCGACGAGGTACTGCGGGTAGTAGGCGCTGCCCCATCCATAGGCGCCCTCGGAGCCAAGTTCGCCGAATGCGCCGAGATCCTGATTCACCCAGAACCCCAGACCGTGGGCGTTCGTGTCGTTGCGGAAGAGAGTGCCCGTGTGATTGGCCGTCATCAACTCGACCGTCTTCGGCGAAAGCACGCGGACGCCGTCGAGTTGCCCGCCGTTGAGCAGCATCTGCAGGAAACGACCGTAGTCGCGGGCGGTGGAGAGAAGCCCCGCGCCGCCGGAGAAGCACTTGCGCGGACCGTGCACGTAGTCGCTCTTCTCGGTGGGTTCGCGCAGGGTGAGCTTGCCCTCCTCGAAGCCGTAGACCGGCGCCAGGCGGTCGGCCTTCTCCAGCGGGAGGAAGAACGACGTATCCGTCATGCGCAGCGGCGCGCAAATCCGCTCGGCGATGAAGCGGTCGAGCGTCTGCCCGGAGACCACCTCGACGAGGTAGCCGAGCACATCGGTGCCGTAGCCGTACTGCCACGCCTCGCCCGGGTGTCCGTGCAGGGGGAGCGTCGCCAGTCGGTTGATGCACTCTCCAATCGTCTCGTTCTTGTCGGCGAGGTACCAACCGTGCAGACCGGCGGCCTTGTAGCGCTCGACTGCCAACCCGGCGCCGTAGGTGAGACCGGCCGTGTGGGTGAGCAGGTCGCGGATCTGAATCGGCCGACGCGCCGGCACGGTGACGTACGTGACCCCGGCGGGCGAGCCGGCGGGGGCGGGCTCAGCGACCACGGAATTGGCGAAGGCGGGCAGGTACTTCGAGACGGGATCGTGCAGGAGGAAACGGCCCTCCTCGTAGAGGATCATCACCGCGACGGACGTGATGGCCTTGCTCATCGAGGCGATGCGGAAGATGGAATCCTCGGACATGCGGATCCCGCGTTCCTTGTCGCGCCACCCAAACGCCTGCAGGCGCGCCGGCACGCCGTCGCGCGAGACGTAGAGCACGCCCCCGGCCAGCGCCTCGCGGTCGATGCTCTGCTGGATAAGCGCATCCATCCGGGCGAGACGCCCTGGATCGAAGGTTCGGGGCGCGGCCGCGACGGGCCGGGGCAGCAGCGCGGCGAGGGAGAACGTGGCGGCGAGCAGCGCGACGGCGATTCGCCGGGGGCGACGGAGCGAAGGAGGGGGGTAAGCCATGCCTGCAGCGAAGGCGACACCCCGGCCCGCGACAAACCCAAAGGCGAGGTCGCGCTCCGTGCCGCCCGCCGGCCGATCGCCGCCGCCAGGGAACGGCGGCCGGGCGCGTCACCGCCGGGTGCCTCCGCCGTGAACACGGTGACCGACCAGCGTGTCGAATCGTTTCGCTTCAGCGCGCCCGCGCTTCATGCTTTGGACCGATGCTCCGCCCGTGGATGCTTCTTGCCGGACTCGCGCTCGCTGCGGGCACCGCCCACGCCGACGCCCCCACCCGCCTCTCCGGCGTTCTCCAGTGGCGTGGACTGCCTCCGATCGCGTGGACAATCGAGACGGCGGAGGGCCCGGTTCTCTCGACCCGTGTGAACGGGCGAGCCCGGGTGAGCGCAGATGGGCTGAGCGGTGAGGCGTCGGTTGTCGTCGACGCGGCCACGGGCGAGGTCACGTGGCGCGACGGCACCCTGCGCCTCGACCTCGGGCGATGGCTCCCACGCCTCCTCGACGCGGCGCGCCTCGCGCCGCTGCCGGCCGGGGTGATCGTGGGCGGGGAACTAACCGCGTCGACCGCAGGTTCGTGGAGCGCGCGGGGTCTCGAGGGACGGGCGGACCTCGCGGTGAGCGCCACCCTCCAGCGCGCCACCCCGCCCCTGCGCGTGGAGGGGCTCACGCTCACCGTGACCCTGCCGAATCTTCGCGACCCCGCCGACTCCCCGCTCCAGCGGGCGAGCTTTTCCACGACCCGGGTCGGCGACATCACGGCCACGAATGCGGACATCCGTTTCCGCATCCGGGGATTCCGCGAGGCGCAGATCGAAGGCGCGCAGGTCGGCCTCCTCGGCGGCCAGGTCAGCGTGGAACCCTTCGCCCTGCGCGTTGCGCCGGCGGGGCTGGAACCCCTCGCCACCACGGTGCGGCTCGACCAGATCGCCCTCGGCGCGGTGATCGGTCTGCTCCCGGAATCTGTCTCGGCGGCGACCGGGTCGGTTTCGGGCGCGGTCGGCGTCCAATGGTCGCGCGAGCAGAGCCTGACGATCGGCAGCGGCTCGCTGACTCTCTCCCGCGGCGAATCCTCGCAGATGCGCCTCGCGCCGCAGCCAGGGTTCCTGACGAGCCAGTTGCCGCGACGCCTCACCCTCCTCCCGGCATGGCTCGGTCCGATCTCCGGCTGGTTCTCGCCCCCGAACCCCGCCTACGCGGCGGTGGAGGCGATCGAACTCGGACGCGCGCCCCTGGTCATCGAGTCGCTGGAAGTGATGACCCATCCCGAGGCCGACACCGCGGGGCGCACCGCCCGGCTGCAGGTCCGCGCCCGGCCGGCGAACCCCGGGGCGGTCGGGGAAGTCAGTTTCGAGATCAACCTCTTTGGCCCCCTCAACCAAGTCCTGAAACTCGGTCTGGACGAGCGGGTTCGACTGCCGGGGACGGAGCGCCCTTGACCGTGATGCCGGAACGCGAAACATCACGTGCGTTCGCGGGTCTCACTCCCCCAACCACGCTCCCGATGAAGCGACTTTCCCTGCTGGCCCTCCTCCCCCTCGGTCTGCTGCTCGGCGGCTGCATTCACGTCTCGATGGATCCGATCAAGGTGCACGCCGTGGTCGACGTGAACGTGAAGGTTGACCGGGCGCTGACGGACTTTTTCGGCGACCTCGACAAGCAGACCGCGCAGATTGCCACCCCCACGAAGCCCTGAACCTTTCCCGCCATGTCCACGCTCACCCTCCCCCGGTTTCTTCTGTGCCTCGTGGCCTTCTGCGCTGCGGTCCTGCCCGGCCGCGCCGAGGACCTTGCCGCGGTCCGCGCCCGCATGAGCGAACGTCTGCCGGCGCTCGTGGCTCTCCGCCAGCAAGGGGCGATCGGCGAGAACAATCGCGGCTACACCGAGGTCCGCCGCGACGCGCAGGGAGCCTCGGCGGTCTCCGCGGCGGAGAACCGCGACCGCGAGATCGTCTATGCCGCGATCGCCCAGCAGCAGGGCGGTGGCGTGTCGGCGGAGCAGGTGGGCCGGGCGCGGGCGCGCCAGATCGCCGCCCAGAGCCCGGCGGGCACGTGGCTGCAGTCCGACTCCGGCCAGTGGTACCAAAAGGAGTGATGGCCCGGCAGCGCGACGCGCTGCCCGGAAACTGAGCGCCGACCCGCGGATCCCGGCGCCGCGCCGGAGGCGCGGGTGGAAATCAGCGTTGCGCGGGCGGCGGTCCCGTGCGTCAAGTGACGCCGATGCAGCGGCCCTCTTCGAACGTCCTTTCCGTGCTCTCGCTTTGGCGACAGCGGTCGCTCCTGCGCCAGTTCACGGCCCGGCAGATCGAGGCGCGAAATCGCGGCAGCTTCCTGGGGATGGCGTGGGCGTTCCTGAACCCCCTGCTGATGCTCGGCCTGTACACCTTCATCTTCAGCGTGGTGTTTCCCGGCCAGTTCGGCTCCGGTCCCGCACAACCCCGGTACGCCCTGATCATCTTCAGCGGGCTGATCTGCTACCACCTGATGGCGGACGTCCTCGCGAACGCACCCGGCATCATCACGAGCAATCCGAACTTCGTGCGCAAAGTCGTGTTCCCCCTCGAAATCCTGCCGGCGGCGGTGGTGGGGGCCTCGCTGTTTCACCTGCTCGTCAGCGTGGGCCTGTTCCTCGTCGGAGCCCTTGTGCTCGGTCACGCCTTCACCCTCCAAGCCCTCTGGCTGCCCCTAATCCTGCTCCCCCTGCTCCTCCTTGCGCTCGGACTTGGCTGGATGCTTTCGGCCCTCGGCGTGTTCCTGCGGGATCTCCAGCAAATCATGGGTTTCCTGAACCTGATCCTGATGTATTCCAGCTGCATCTTCTTCCCACCGACCCGGGTGGCGGAGTTGGTGCCGGCGGTGTGGGCGGTGCTGCGCGTCAATCCCCTGCTCCAGACGATCGATCTGGTCCGACAAACCGTTCTCTGGGGCACTGCCCCCGACCCCGGCGCTCTTGCCTATACCTGGGCCTGCGGTGTGGCGGTGTTTGCGGCGGGCTTTGCGTTCTTCCGGGCAACCCGCCCGGCGTTTGCCGACGTGGTCTGATCGGCACGCTGCGCCGAGCGTCCGCAGTCTCGACTTATGCCCGGCGGTGCGGTTGGATCCCATGCGCCCCTCGCCACTTGACGATCCTGCAATGATCTCCCTCGAAGACTATCCGAACGCACCCGACTTCTTCCACGCCTACCGCTACTGGCTGGCGCAGCCCGACGTCGAGCGCGCGCCGGGGGGCTGGCGGTACCGCGGGCGCTTCTACCCGGACTACCTGTTCGTCGGCGGCGCCTCGTTCGCGATCTTCCGGGAAGCCCTGAAACACTGCACCGGCACCGGCATCGACATCGGCGCCGGCCTCTGGCCCCTTCCCGGCGCCACCCCCGTCGACCTCCAGCGCGGCCCCGGCCGGCAGCACACCCTCGAGGACTTCGCGCCGCGCAGCTTGGACTTCGTCTTCAGTTCGCACTGCCTGGAGCACATCGACGACTGGAACGCCGCGCTCGACCGCTGGGTGGGCCTGCTCGCGCCGGCCGGCCTCCTCTTCCTCTACCTTCCCCACCCCGACTGCGAAATCTGGCACCCCGGCTCGGCGTTCGTCGGGGACGGACACAAGTGGAAGCCCACGCCGGAACTCCTCCACGACGCCATCGCCCGACGCGGCGGCCGGATCGTCGCGGCGGACGACGGACCCGACGCCATGCACAGCTTCCACCTTGCCGCCCGCTTCGACTGACCGCGGCACGCCCCCCATGCATTCCGACGGCTATTATTTCGGGACCACCCTCGCGAGACGCATCGATTACTTCGCGTTTCCCCGCACCGGGAGCCACTTCCTGTGGACGAGCCTCACCGGCCTGCTCGACCTCGTCTTCTTCGCAAACGAGCACGTCGAGAATCCGGAGGCGCGGCAGCGCAACGAGGAGCTGAACCCCCTCGCGACCTACGCGATGAAACTGCGGGAGGACGGAGTGCCCTTCCAGCCCGTGCACATCGACGCCGCGCCGAACGGCCTCCACGGCACCCCGCGTCTCGGGGCGCATCCGGTGCTGCTGCTGATCCGCGATCCCCACCCCACCATCTACAGCTGGTACCACACGTCGGTGGATCGCTGGGGGGCGAAGGTCGACGACGTGCCCGCGTGGATCGCCGACGCGTACCGCAGCTACGCCCGCTTCTACGATGACGCCCTCGCGATGCACTGCGCGGACCCCGCGCGCGTGCACCTCGTGCGCTTCGAGGAGTTGAAGGCCAGCCCCGCCATCCTCGCCGGCGTGGCCGCCTTCATCGGCGTCCGTCCCAAGCTCTCGCCGGATTTCGTCTTTGAGTGGACCCGCTTCGACCGCATGACCCGGCCGGGTCCGCGCACCTTCTACCGCACCGGCGACAGCGCCACGTGGAAGGCGGACGCGCAGTGGCGCGAGTGGCTCGGGGCCGTGGCACCGGGCGACTTTTCGCGCTTCGGCTATCCGGAGTCCCCGTAATGGCCGACGCCCCCGCTTCAGTCGGAGTGGCCGCTCCGCCGGCCCCGGAGGCGTGGTTCCTCGCCGCGACCCGCTGCTGGTGCGGCGGGAGCGAGCGCGCGCCAAGCCCGTGCAGTGCGGACTACTTCGTGTGCTCCCGCTGCGGCACGCACGTCGCCCGGCGCCGCCTCCGCGCGGAGCGCGTGGCGGACTTCTACAGCCTCGCCGGCTACTGGCACGCCCGCCAGCGGGAGAAGGCCCACCCCACCCTGCTGGAACGCCGGGCCCTGCTGGAGCGCGACGGCCGCGTCGACCGCTGGATGGCGGCGATCGAACGCCACACCCTCGGCAACCGCGGCACGGCGGTGGAAATCGGCTGCGCCGAGGGCACCCTCCTCCTGCGCCTGCGCGAGCGCGGCTGGACCGTCTGCGGCGTCGAGCCCGACGCCGCCACCGCGGCGGCGGTCGCCGCCGCGACCGGCCTTGAGGTCCGCGCCGGCGCCTTTCCCGAAGTGGCGATCCCGGACTGCGATCTCTTCGTCGCCTGCGACGTGCTGGAGCACGCCCTCGATCCGCAGCGCCTCGTGGAGGCGGCGCACGCGCGCCTGCGCCCCGGCGGACTCCTCTTCCTGCAGCTTCCGCTCCTCGTACCCGGCGAAGCGGACTTCGGCGGCATCACGCCGAAGGTCTTCGATCCCTGGGAGCACAGCTTCATCTTCACCCGCACGTCCATCGCGACCCTCCTCGCGGCGGCCGGATTCGAGGTCCTGCGGAACGACGAAGCGTGGGTCCGCGCGCATGAATTCGTCGTCGCCCGGCGCCGCGAACCAACACCCGAGGCCACGCCCCTGCTCGCAAACCTCCCGGAGATGCTTTCGCCGGAGTGGCGCGGCTTCATGGACGGGCTGAATGCATTTGCGCGCCCGCTCGGCCTGCGCGAATTCGACTCTTGGTCGAAGATCTGGGAGTACCCCGCGCTCTGGCAACGCGGGCTCGCCACCATGCCCTGGGCGCAGACCCGGCTCGTCGACATCGGCAGTGAACTCTCGGCGCTCCCGTGGTGGCTCGCGACGCAGGGCGCGCGCGTCACCCTCATCGAACGCAGCCCGAACTTCACCGGACACTGGGAGTACCTCCGCAAGCGGCTGGGTGTGGCGGTGGACTGGCGCATCGTGGACACGGCCGACCTCCCGCTGCCTCCGCGCAGCGTGGACGTCGTGACGAGCCTGTCCGTCCTCGAGCACCAGCCCGACAAGGTCCGGGCGGTCGACGAGATGGCGCGCGTCCTGCGCCCCGGCGGCCTGCTCGCGCTCTCCTGCGACATCTGCGAACCCGGGTACGGCATGACCTACCCGGCGTGGGGCGGGACGGCGCTCGACCGTCGCGGCTTCGACGCGCTGCTGCTGCAGCACCCCGATCTCGAGCCCCTGCACGCCCCGACGTGGAACGCCGAGGACATCGGACCCTTCCTCGCGTGGCACCGGGAAACCGCACCCCATCACACCTACGTCACCGCGGCGGCGGTGCTGCGCCGCCTCCCGGGCGGCTGGCGTCCCCTCCAGCGCCGCCTCCGTCGGGCGCACGCGCGCTTCCTCGGCGCCGGCTGAGCGCCCCCCGGCCTGCGACCATGAGGATCGGTATCGGACTCAATCTCCTCGCCCCGGACAACGGCGGCGTGACCAATTACGCGCTCACCCTGCTCCGGCACTGGCCCACCCTCGCGCCGGAGCATCCGCTGGTCCTCTTCAGCTTCGATCACAACGAGCCCCTGCTCGCGACGCTGCCGCCCGAGGCGCGCCGTCACGAAATCCGTCTCCGGACGCAGGAGGAGGCACTGGACCACTTCGCGGCGATCGACGTGTACTTCTGCCCCTTCGGAACGCTCTGGCCGCGCCCGGTGCGCAAGCCCTCCGTGCTCACGTTCCACGACATGCAGGAGCGCTTCTACCCGGAGTTCTTCACGGAAAAGGAACTCGCGGAGCGTTTCTTCCATTACGACTGGTCGCTTCGGATGGCCGATGCGGTGATCACGATCTCGGACTTCACCCGCGCGATGGTCACGGACCTCGCCGGAGTGGCCCGCAGCCACTGCCACGTCGTCCCCCACGTCGCCGACGAGCTCCCCGCGCCCGTGCGCCCTGCGAACCTCCCGGCCGGGCTCGGGGTGGAGCGCCGCTTCGTCTTCTACCCGGCCAACTTCTGGCGGCACAAGAACCACGAACGCCTCCTCGAAGCCTTCGCCCACGAGGCGCTGCACGGCGCGCCGGTGGAACTCGTCTGCACCGGCAGCTGCCTCGGACGAGAGGAGGCCTGGGACGGTCTCGTCGCCCGGCTCGGCCTGGGGGGACGTGTGCACCACCTCGGGAAAATCGCGCGGAGCGAGATCAGCTGGCTCTTCCGGAACGCCCGCGCCCTCGTCTTTCCCTCACTCTTCGAAGGCTTCGGAATCCCGCTGCTCGAGGCGATGACCTGCGGCTGCCCCATTGCCTGCGGCGCCAACACCAGCCAGCCCGACGTCGCGGGCCGGGCGGCGCTCTACTTCCCGGCGGATGATCCCGGCGCGATCGCGCGGGCGGTGCGGCGAATCGACGCGGACGACGCGCTGCGCCGCCGCCTCATCGCCGCCGGCCTCCAGCGCGCTCCGGCCTTCAACGTCCCCCGCCTCGTCGACGGCCACCTCCGCGCCTTCACCGCCGCGCGCAACCGCTACAACCCCGCCCGCGCGTGGTGGAACGAACGCGTCCGCCTCCCCCGTTCGCTCCGGCCCCGCGACACGCTCACCCCGCACGAGCGGGCGGCGGCGGCGGCCCTCCTCCGTCAACGCTCGCAAGTCCCGGCGGACTGCGAAACCCTTTCCCCATGACCCGGCCGCGCTTCTCGATCCTCATGCCCACGTACAACCACGGACGGTGGATCGACGTGGCCCTGCGCAGCATCTTTGACCAGGAGACCGACTCGCTTGAAGTGACGGTGATGGACTCGGTGTCGACGGACGAGACTCCGACCCTCCTCGCGGGCTACGGCGACCGCATCCGCTGGATCCGCCGCAAGGACAAGGGCCAGGCCGACGCGATCAACCAAGGCTTCGCCCTCGCCGGCGGCGAAATCGTCGCGTGGCTGAACTCCGACGACACCTATCTCCCCGGGGCCTTCGCCCGCGTCGACGCGGCGTTCGCCGCCGATCCCACCCTTGACTTCGTTTACGGCGACGCCCTCGAAATCGACCAGGAGGGCCGCATTCTCACCCCGAACCTCTTCACCGAGGAGTGCAGTCGCGACCGTTTCTACTTCTCGCACGACTACATCTGCCAGCCCACCCTCTTCCTCCGCCGCGGCGTGCTGGAGCGCGTGGGTCCGCTGCGGGCGGACCTCCGCTGGTTCCTCGACTACCAGTGGCTGACCCGTTTCTTCGCGGCCGGCCTGCGCGGACGTCGTCTGCCGCACTTTCTCGCGGCGAACCGGGACCACCCGCAGACCAAGACCAACTCCGGCGGCCTGCGCCGCTGGTGGGAGATCATGTCGGTGCTCGCCTCGACGCCCCCGCCCGGACCGCTCGTGGTCGCGCGTCGCTGCGTCTGGATCTATTCACTCGAGTATGTGATCAAGACGATCAACGCCGCGCCGTGGGGTGCGACGGAGGACTCGTCGCGCGACGCCCGCGAGTGGCGCGCCGCAGTGCTGGCGCGGCTGAACCGCTGGTTCATGCAGCTTGTCAGCCCGCGCTCCTTCAACGACATCGTCCACCGCTACCACCGCGACATCGCCCCGGCCGGCGGCACGGTCGCGGGACTCTGGTCGCGGCACGCCGCGAAGCGCCTCGCCGCGGCGCCGCCCTCCGTCTCAGGCTCTTCCTCCGCCGCCGCTCCATGACTCCGCTCGAGCCCAACACGCAGATCAAGTACCCGGAACTCGTGCGGGAGTTCCACGACGCGCTCCGCGACCGGCTCTTCCCCCGCCTGCCGGCCTGCGAAGGCCGCACCGCCCTGCTCGCCCGGCTCCTCGGCACCGGCATCAGCGAAGCCTTGTACCTGCTGGACCAACTGCACGCCAGCCTCGATCAACCCGGCGATGTGGTCGAGTTTGGGGTGGCCCAAGGCGCGACCTCCGCGCTCATCGCCAACGAAATCCGCGCGACCCCGAAGACCCTCTGGCTCTACGACACCTTCGCCGGCCTCCCCCGCCCCTCGCCGAAGGACCAGTTGAAGGACGACATCTTCGGACTCGGCTCCATCGAACGCTATGAGGGCGAAATGCGCTGCGAGCCCGCGGAGGTCCAGACCCGCCTCGCCGCGATCGGTTTTCCGGAATCCCGCGTGCGCCTGGAGCCCGGACTCGTGGAGGAGACGCTGCGCCCCGGCCGCGGGCCGGCCGCGGTGAGCTTCGCGTACATCGACTTCGACTTCTACGCCCCGATCAAGCACGCGCTCGAATACCTCGACACCCACCTCGCGGAGGGCGGGCGGATCGTCGTCGACGACTACGACTTCTTCTCCACGGGCGCAAAGACGGCGGTCGATGAATTCATAGCGGAGCACCCGGGGCGCTACCGGCTCGAGCTTCCCCGCCCCTTCGCCGGACACTTCGGCATGATCTCCCGCGTGCCCCGCGGCTGGCGCCGCTGGTTCGGCGCAGCACGCTAGGGCTGGCCGCGTCCGGCAAACTGACGGTACAACCACGCCACCTCGCCGGCGGCGGTATCGCCGAGATGGATATAGACGCCGTAGCGGAACGTGATGCTCTGCCCGGCCGGGACCGTGAGGTCGCCGATGCGCGGCTGGTCCTTGAGTCCCTCGAAATCATGCCGCCCGAACGGATTGGCGGCGAAGAGTCCGTAGTCGCGCACGTGCCACCACGTCGGGTGCCGCGGATTCGTGGGCGCGTCGAAGAACGCGACCCCGTGAATGATGCCCTCGCGCGGGGCAAAGTAGTCGACCCACTCCGCACGCTGGCCCCAGATCCCGGCGCCGGAGGCACCGGTGCTGTTCACCATCTGACCGACCCCCGGTTCGTCGCGGCCCTGGGCCCGGTGCGGCAACGTCATCCAACGGGCGAGCCGCAACGCAAACGTTCCCTCCTTCGTGTCGCCCAGCACCAGCGGCGCATCCGCCGGGGCCTCCAGCGTGATCGTGACGTCCCACTGGCTGCCGTTGGGCAACGGGGTGATGCGCACGGAAAGCCGATCGGTGCACACCTGCCTCCCGTCGGGCGCGAGCCAGCGGCGGCGGTCCTCGATCACCGCCACCCCCGCCGCCTCGTCGCTGCCGGGGTCAACCCGGGCCGTCGGCTGGCCCGTCGAAACGATGCGCCCGGTCGTTCCGGCCTTCTCCGCCCAGAAGTCGACGCCGTTCACCGAACCATGGGCGAACCAGAGTCCGCGGTGATGCGGGTGATCTCGTGCCTCGCCCGGGACATCGGCCATCGGATAGCTGCGGCTGAGTTGCGTACCGTCGACGGCGAGGATCGGATGGAAGTAGGTCTTGGGCGCAGCGTCGCCGAAGAAATAGGTCGTGAACAGCCGCCCATCGAGTGTGACCGCCACCGTCCCGGCACCGCGCTCAATCCCGACTGTCGCGCGCCACGGCACCCGGTCACGCGTGCCGCTGGAAGCCGCCGGACTTACCCCAGGTGCGATGCCCGCCCCCGCGGAAACTCCCGCCGCGGTCGGTGCCGCCGCCGGGGCCGCGGTCAGCCCGCTGAAGGATCCAGAGAGAACGGCCGCGCCGCACGCGACCCAGACCACGACACGCCGCACCCAGACACGGAGAGGAGACATGCGGGCAGCAAAGCAGAACCCGGGCGGATGCCAAGTCACCGTCACGCTCCTACTGCAGGCGCAACGGCAGCCCGCGCCAGCGACGGTTCAGGTCCTCGAGCTTCGGACCCGTCGGTTGGTCCGCCGCGATGGGTCCGAGAGCGATGGTTTGGGACAGGGCGAACGAGTCCAGCACGACGCAGTAGTCGGCGTTGACCATGATCCCGAGCAATTCGCCGCTCTTGCCCAGCACGAGGTCGCCGCGGGACGGCGTGAACTCCCCGAGCACCCGGCGCACGAGGCGGTTGTCCATCCGCACATGATGCGTGCTGCCGGGGTCCAGCTTGAACGGCACCTCGCCGTAGCCGGCGCCCCCGTTGGCGATGAGGACCGCCTCGGGGAAACGGAACGGATCGACGGCGGTCCGGTAGACCTTCGCGCCCAGCGCCTGCACCTGCTCCGGCGTGACCGGCAGCACGACGATCCGCGGATCGAGGGAAAGGAAGCCCAGCTGCGTGGCACCCAGACGGCGGTCGGCGCGGCTGAACTCGGCGGTGAGCCGCTCCCAGTCGACGGCTGACTCGCGCAGGGCGAGCGGCGTGTCGTCGATGTGGAGGACCGCGTAGGTGGCCTGACCATCCGTGACGAGCAGCGTGCGGGAATCGAGCGTGCGGGTGACCGGCCCGAGGAACGTCCGCCGGAACGCGGTGAACTGCGTCTGCACGCGGTTCGCGAGGAATTCGTTGAACAGCGTGTTCGCGTTGACCGGGCGGTTTTCGCGGATCTCGCGGCTGAGCTCGGTGGACTTCTCCGCGAGCTGGCCCACGCCCTGGGCGAGCTCGCTGGTGGCCTGCTGAACCTTGAGGCGCTCCTCGCGCTCGGCGGCGACCTGCGAGCGCAGCGTCTCGGATGTTTCGCGCAGCAATTGTTTCTCCTGCTCGGCGACCCGCACCGCGACGGAGAGACCCTCAATGCGCTCGCGCGCCTGCGCCTGATCGCGCTCAAGGCCGGCAACCCGGCGCTGCTGCTCCTCCGCCTCGCGGCGCTTCTCGTCGAGTTCGCGCTGCACGGCGGCGAGCCGATCCTTGGAAACGGCCGCCTCCTCGGCCGCGGCGGCGGCGCGGCGGGCGACCTCCTCGGCGGATCGACGGGTTGCCTCCAAGTCGGTGCCGAGGCGCGACCGCTCCGCTTCGACCTGGCTCAGGCTCGCTTCGCGCGCGCGGACCTGCTCCTCCGCGGAGGTCAGGGTGCGGGCGAGTTGCTCGCGGGACGCGCGCTCGTCGGCCAGGGACGCCTTCATCGCCGCCAGCAGGTCGGTTTCGCGCGAGGCCGCTCCCGCCCCCGCGCTCGCGGCCGGGGCGGCGACCGGAGCGGGCGCGGGCGGCTGGGCCTGCTCCCAGCGCGTGAGCGCCAGCAGGTTGAGCAGGAGGAAGTCGCAGAGAATGAGGAGAAGGGTGCGGTTCATGGCATGACCACCCGGAGGTGAGCGAGGGGACGGCCCTCAGGACGCCGGCGCCCGTTCGGCGTCCTGGCCAGCGAGAATGAGCTGCCGCTTGAACGGACGGACATGGCGGATCTTGATCAGCGCCACGCAGACGATGCCGAACAGGTTCGAGGAATAGGCCGCGAGCAGGTTCGGCTGGATGACGCCGAGGACCTGGAGAACCAAGGCGGCGGCCGTGCCGGCGATGCCGAGGTACAGGCCGCCGTCGAACAGGTTCTCCTCGTTCTCCATCAGGCGCAGCTGCACGAGCGGCGCCAGTCCGGAGCGCGAGATTTCGGCGATCTTCCGCAGGCAGAGGAAAAACCAGCCTAGTTGCAGGAGCGCGAACAGGCCGATCGAGAGCAGGGTTGAGGTGTCCATGGCGAAAGTGGGCGGGGTCGGGGTGAGGGACGCGGGGTCAGAGATCGAGCCGAGCACCGGCATCAGCACGCGCAGCGCGAACTCCGAAGGGGGCGCGGCGGCGAGGAGAAACGGCTCGGTCGCGAGGATCAGCACCACCCCGCTCAGCAGCGCCAGCACCGCCGTCGTCAGGCCATGGCCGGACGCGAGGGTCCCGGACCGAAAGACCAGACCCGCGGCACCGCGGAGGAGGAGGAAGGCGGCAAGGAAGAAACCGAGCCAGCGGAAGGCGACGGCGGTCGCTGGATGGAGCAGGGCAAACTCCGCCCCCCAGCCGAAGCCGGAGTCACGGGATCGGTTCACCGGCACCTGCCGTTCGACCAAGACGTCGAGCGCGCCCTGCCCCAGGCGCAGGGCGAGTCCCACGTCGTCGAGTCCAGAGCGACCGAAGGTCAGGAGATAGGCCGCGACGTAGTCCGCCGAGCCTGAGAGCAACGCCGCGCTGTAGATGACCGCAAACTCATCCGGCGCCACCCGCGCGAGGTGCGCGTACTCGCGCAAGGTGCCCAGACCGCTCGTGCGCCGCAGCAGTTCGGTCAGCGAAATCCAATCGAGCCGGGAACCCAGCGACACCAGATCGAGGTAGGCCGCCTCAAGATCGCCGAGGTCGTTCCGCGCCACGGCGCGCTCCGCCAGACCGCGCAGCTGCCGCTGCAGCGCCGGCGAGAGGTGCTCGCCCTGATAGAGAAGCGCGGTCATCAGGATGATCGCATCGAGCGGCTGCCCACCGGCGTCACGCGCCGGGGTGAATGAAGCAGTCAGGGTGACGTCGGCGGTGCGCAGCAGCGCCTGCACCCCCGCCGAGCGCGAATTGGCGAGGTAGGTGCGGACGGCCCGACGGGCCCGCTCCGGGAGCATGACGGTGAACACGGGGGCGCTCCGCGCAGGTTCCGACAGCGCCACCACCGGCAACAGCGGCTCAAGCATCGGATCCCATCCGCCCCACGGCACGTGCGCCGGCGTGCGCGCCGCCGTGGCGGCGACCGCCTCGGCCAGTTGTCCGGCCTGCGGCACCGCGAGCGCCTGCGCCGTCGAGAGGAGGAGCGCCGCCGGACCCAGTTTCTCGCGCTCCAACAGGTCCTCCGCCCGCTCGGTGAGCGACGGCGTCCCGGCGCCCGCGGCCGCGAGCAGAGTCCGCGGAAGCGCGCCCACGTTCACCGGCAGGAGGGCAGCCAGCGCGAGCAGCGCCGCCCCCGCAAGCAGCAGGGCCAGCGCTTGATGCGTCGGATTCAAGCCGGGGCGGGAGCGGTCCATCGGGAGCAACAATTGGTTTGCGGGCGGCGCAACCTGAAGCAAGGTGACTCCTCCATCGACCGATGCCACTCCGAATTGTTCACTACAACAGCCCAATTTTGCGCCGGAAGGGTCGCCGGGTTGTCGGCTTCGACGCGGCGCTGGCCGAGTTGGTGAACGCCATGGTCGAGACCATGCACGCGGCCGAAGGCATCGGCTTGGCCGCCCAGCAGGTCGGCCTCGATCTTCAGGTCTGCGTGATGGACCTGCGCGGGACGGACCGTGACTTCGCCTGGACGCTCGACGGGGCTTCCACCCCGCTTGAGTTGATCATGCCGATGGCGCTGATCAACCCGGAGGTCTTGGCCCTGCCCTCCCCGCGTGAGCCTTACAACGAAGGTTGCCTCTCCTTCCCGGAAATCCGCGGCGACGTGATCCGGCCCACCCAGATCCTCGTCCGCTTCCAGGATGTGCACGGCACGGCCCACGAACTCCGGTCCTCCGGGCTCCTCGCCCGCTGCGTGCAGCACGAGGTCGATCACCTGAACGGCACCCTCTTCATCGACCGGATGGAGAAGAAGGTTCGCGCCGGCCTCGAGACGGCCGTGCGCGACCTCGCGCAGCGCACCCGCGACAGCGGGACCGAGGTGGCCTGAGGCCCCGCCCGCCCAAACCCCGGCACTTTCCCATGACCCAGAAAGCGGACGGCATGAACTACGCACCCCAGGGCAAACCCAGCCCCGTGGTGCAGGCCGGCGACTTTGTCTTCGCCGCCGCCCATCTCGACCACGGCCACATCTATGGCCAGACGAACGGCCTGCTCGAGGCCGGTGCGACGCTGAAGTGGGTCTACGACCCGGATCCCGCGAAGGTCGAGGCGTTCCGCAAGCGCTACCCGCAGGCCGAGGCAGCGCGCTCCCTGCCGGAAATCCTCGACGACCCGGCCGTGCGCCTCGTCACGGCCGCCGCCGTACCCTGCGATCGCGGCCCGCTCGGCTGCCGGGTCATGGAGTCGGGCAAGGACTACTTCACCGACAAGACCCCCTTCACCTCACTCGATCAACTCGATCAGGCGAAGGCCGTCGTGGCCCGCACGGGACGCAAGTACGCCGTGTACTACAGCGAGCGCCTCCACGTCGAAAGCGCGATGTACGCGACGGACCTCGTCAGCTCCGGCGCGATCGGCCGGGTCATCCAAGTCCTCGGGCTTGGTCCGCACCGCATCGGCCCGAAGGGCAATCGCCCGGCTTGGTTCTACGAGAAGGCGAAGTACGGCGGCATCCTCTGCGACATCGGCAGCCACCAGTTCGAGCAGTACTTGACCTTCTCCGGCGCGACGGATGCCACGGTCACCCAGGCGACCGTGGCGAACTACCATAATCCGGACACCCCGGAATTGGAGGATTTCGGCGAGGCCTCGCTCGTCGGCAACAACGGCACCTCGAACTACATCCGGGTGGATTGGTTCACGCCCGCCGGCCTCAGCACGTGGGGGGACGGACGCACCCTCATCCTCGGCACGGAGGGCTACGTTGAACTCCGCAAGTACGTTGACGTCGGCCGGGAGCGTCAGGGCGATCAGGTTTACCTCGTCGATGACGCCGGCGAGCACCACCTGAACGTCGCCGGCAAGGTCGGGTTCCGCTATTTCGGGGAACTGATCCTCGACTGCCTGAACCGCACGGAGAAGGCGATGACGCAGGCCCACACCTTCAAGGCGGCGGAATTGTGCCTGCGCGCGCAGATGGCGGCGCGCCGCCTCGCCTGACCGTGAGTTCGATCGCGACGCGCCACGGGGACGACGGCACGACCAGCCTGCTCTACGGGCAGCGCGTGCCGAAGGACCATCCCCAGATCGAGGCGGTTGGCGCGTTCGACGAGTTGAATGCCGCGATCGGCGCAGCCAAGGCCGCGAGTCCCGACCCGGTGCGGCGCGCCGCGTTGGAGCGGATTCAGCACGACCTCGTGGCGCTGATGGGCGAAGTGGCGTGCGCGGAGGCCGACACGGAGCGCCATGCGGCCTCGACGTTTCGCCGCCTCGGCGAGGAGGATCTTGCGCGCCTCGACGAAGCGCTGGCCGCGCTCGAGGCACGGAACATCCCACTCGGCGGCTGGGCCACGCCCGGCGCCAACCCGGCGGCGGCCGCGCTCGACGTCGCCCGCACGACCGCGCGCCGGGCGGAACGCCGCCTCGGCTCCCTTCCGACGGCGGGCAAATCGGTGCGCCCCCTGCTCCGCCAGTACGTGAACCGCCTCGGCGACCTCCTCTGGCTCCTTGCCCGCGAAGCGGAGCAATGAGCCCTCGCCCGCCGCGGCTAGAGCAGATCCGCCGCCAGCTCGGCGAGCTTCGAACGCTCACCCTTGGTCAGCTTCACGTGCGCGTGCAGCGACTGACCCTTCATGCGATTGTGGGCGTAGACGAGTCCGTTGCTGCGGGCATCCACGTAGGGATTGTCGATCTGGGCGGGATCCCCGATCAGGACGATTTTTGATCCCTCGCTGATGCGCGTGATGACGGTCTTGACCTCGTGGGGCGTGAGCTGCTGCGCCTCGTCGAGGATGAAGAAACGCCGCGCGATCGAACGCCCGCGGATGAACGCCAGCGCCTCGATCTCGACGAGGCCGGAGCGCAGCAAGCGCTCGTAGGGCTTGACCGGCGGGGCGCCCAGGGGAAAGGACTGCGAAGCGTGGGTCGGCTGCGGCGAGGACATCATCGCCATCAACGAGTCCCGTTTGCGCGCCTTCTTGCTGGAAACCTTCTTGGCTGCGAACTGCGGATCCTTCTGCGGCTTCGACGGGATCAGCACCTCCAGTGCGTCGTGGTAGGGCTGCAGCCACGGCTTCATTTTTTCCTCGAGCGAGCCCGGCAGGAAACCGAGGTCCTTGCCCAGCGCGATGACCGGCCGCGAGATCGACAGCCCGTCGTAACGCCCGCTTTCGTCGCAGATCTGCTGCAGCGCGCAGGCGGTGGAGAGCAGCGTCTTGCCCGTGCCCGCCTTGCCGAAGCAGGTGATGAGCGTCACGGAGTCGTCGAGCAGCGCATCCATGAAGAACTGCTGCTCCAGGTTGCGCGCGCGGATCGGGATGCCGCCCGGCGCCTTCACGTACTCCGGGATCTTGAGGCGCCGGACCAGGCCGTCGCCGCAATACCGCGCCGGCATCGTCTTGTCCTGCTCCGAGCGCAGCAGCACGTACTCGTTCAAGTAGAGGCTGCGCGCCGCCTCGGCGCCGATGTCGAATTCCCCCTCCGAGCAGAAACGCTGCAACTCATAGACCGTGAGCGGCACCTCCGTGTAGGACTGCTCGTCCTCGGCCGCCGGCACCTTGTCGTTGAGATAGTCCTCGGACTCGAGGCCGACCGCGCGCGCCTTGAGTTGGACGTTGACGTCCTTGGTCACGAGAATCGTCGGCGGCGGGTACTGCTCCTGCACGAAGAGCGCGCAGGCGATGATGCGATTGTCCTTCTTGGAAAGATCCGGCAGCACCGCGCGCAACCGCAGCATCGCGGGCGTGTCCTGCCGGTTCTCGAGCAGGTAGCGGTTGATGATGACGGATAGCGTGCCGCCCGTCGGAAGACGCACACCCTCCAGCATCGCGCGCGAATCCGGCAGCAACTCCTGCAGGATCCGGTGCACGCGCCGCGCGTTGCGCCCACGCTCCGTGGACTGTTCGCCCTTGATCGCGTCGAGTTCCTCCAACACCTCGACGGGAATCGCGAGGTTGTTGTCCTCGAACTTGAAGATCGACTGCGGGTCGTGCAGCAGGACGTTCGTGTCGAGGACGAAGGTCTTCACCTTCGTCGAAACCTTGAGCTGGGAGATTTGGGCCGAAGGCCCGCTCAGGTGTGCCATCGCGTGTGGATAACGTGTGAATAACCAGCACGACCGATGCCACTTGTCGATCACCGACTTGCGGCGCGCACGATTGTTGCACGGTCCCGGAAGCCCGGACCTGCCAAAGAGAAAGGGCGGATCGCCTACCCCTAGGCGATCCGCCCATCACTTTCTAGCTAACCCCAAATCTTCCGCAGAGCGGAAGAGACCAAACCAGAACCACCGAGAAAGACGCCCCTCGCCCCCAATTGGCTCAAAATTAGTTGATGATGGGACCAACAAAACCACAAATACCTATCAATTAATAATTTAAACTCAATCAAGACCTTCACGTCCGCCTCGGTCAAGCGCCCGGGCATCGAATTGGGTATTTCAGGGACTCGACGCTCCCGGCGTGCCCTTGAGGCCGCTCACGCCTGCGGCGGGAAGGCAGGGGAAGTACGGTCGGCACCGGGAGGCTTCCGTCGCGGTTCGCTCCAGACGCGGAGCCAGTACTCGGCCAGATTCCGAAGGCTCAAACGGGCTACGGCGTCGGCCGTCGAGCCGGCCCGCAGCGCCGGGACCACCGAAGCGCGCTCCCGCAGGTAGCTCCGGAGATCCCGCTCCAGCACCTGTGCAACCTCATGCAAATCAGCGGACTTGGCGCTCACGTGCCGAACTTTTTCCCGCCAGTGCTGTCGTTCATCACGGTGACCTTCGACGTAGGCTTTCAAACGTTCCTCGCTCGGGTTCAAGCTCATCGCCGCACGGTGCTCGCACTCGACGGAAAAACAATGCATTTCACTGTCCAAGCCTCAATTGCCGCTTCATCCTCCCCTCACCCATGAGCTCGCCCACCGATCCCTCGCTCCCGTCTGACCCGCTGGAAACTCAACCCTCTGGTCCGTCCCTGTGGACGAAGCTGGCCGACCAACTTCCAGCCGTCATTCTCACCGTGGTCATCATCGGGGGCATCGCCTACTGGATGCACACGCGCACGCTCGCGGAGACGGCCGCCTCGCAGCAGGCGGAGCTCGCGCGCCTGCGGGATCAGACCAACGCCGAGATCAAGGCCGCAGCCGAGGAGAATCGCCGGCAGATCGAGTCGGTGAACACGCTGCTCAAGGACGCGATCGCGAAGCGCTCGGCCGAGGTCTTCATGACCGACGACGAGGTCAACCGGCTCAACCAAGAGCGCGTCAACCAACTCGCACAGGCCATCGCGGCGAAGATCCAGCCCTTCACGCCGCTGCCGACCACGCCGGAGGACGCCGAGCGGCAGCAGACCGAGCAGGTCAACAAGGTGGGCGACCGTCTCTCGCAGCGGATCCAGCCGATCCTTGCGCAGATGGCGGCCGACCAGAACCTCACGCGCGAATCAATCAATGGATACAGTCAGAAGATTTCGGACCAGATCGGCGTCGTGCTGACCACGGAGTTGGCGAAGAACCAGCAGCTGAACAACAACCTCGCCGCCACGCAGTCGATTGCGCGCGAGTCGCTCGCGCTCTCGCAGGAGGTCACGGCGCTTTACCTTTCTTCGTTCAAGGATCAGGGCGTGCTCACGCGCCTGCTTACGCTGCCGGCCAACGTCGTTCGCGACGTCTCCAAGCTCAGCATCGTCAACAGCGCGGAGCGCAAGCAGATCGAGGAGGATCTCGTGCGGCGCATGAACGCCATCGACCAGCGCTTGAAGGAGATCGGCGCCGCGCAGCCGACCAAGTGATCCCGCCCGCCGGGCGTCCTTTTTCGTGCGAACGCCAGGCCAACGGCCTGGCGTTTCGCTTTTCCCGCCTCGACCGACGATGTCCCATCACCCTCGCCCCGCTCACCCGCTCATGACCGGTTTCGCGCCCGTCGCCGCCGCTCCGCTCCGCCTCCTCCGGCATCCGCTCCTCGTCCTCGCCGCCGCAGCGGCGCTGGTGCTCACCGGGTGTCGTCCCCGCGAGAGCGCCGTTGAGGCCGCGGTCGCTTCGCGCACGTTGCTGCTGGGCAATCTCTCGGAGCCGAACGATCTCGACCCGCAGATCGCCGACAGCCAGCAGACCTTCAACGTCATCATGGCGTTGATGGAGGGTCTGGCGCAGTACGACCCGAAGACCTGCGAGCCGGTCCCCGCGACCGCCGAACGCTGGGAGACCTCCGCGGACCAGCTCACGTGGACCTTCCACCTCCGGCGCGATGCCCGGTGGTCGAATGGCGATCCCGTGACGGCGAAGGACTTTGCCTGGGCCTACCGCCGGATGCTGAATCCGGGAATCGGTGCCGAGTACGCCTCGATGCTCTTCGTCCTCCGCAACGCGGAGGCCTACTATTCCGGCAAGGAAAAGGACTTCACCGCCGTGGGCGTGGAGGCCCGCGACGACCACACCCTCGTGCTCCGGCTGGCGCAGCCGGTGGCTTACCTCGACAAGCTGGTCTGTCACGCGGCGTGGTACCCCCTCCATCCCGCCACGGTCACCCGCTTCGGGGGAGAAACGACCCGCGGCTCCGCGTGGACGAAACCGGGCAACTACGTCGGCAACGGTGCCTTCGTCCTCGAGGAGTGGATACCGAACAAGCTGATCCGCGTCCGTCGCTCCCCGACGTACTGGGACCACGCCACCGTGTGGCTGAACGACGTCGTCTTCTATCCGATCGACAGCACCGACGCCGAGGAACGGATGTTCCGGTCGGGCCAGTTGCACGTCACCGCCTCGATTCCGATCGAGAAGATCGCGGTCTACAAGAATGACCCCGCCCTCGCCCCCCTGCTCCACCAGGAGACGAACCTCGCGACGTACTTCTATCGGTTCAACACCACGCGCGCCCCGTTTGACGACGTGCGCGTGCGCCGGGCGTTGACCTACGCGATCGACCGGCAGCGCATCGTCGAACGCGTCGCCAAGGGCGGTCAGCAGCCCGCGCAGAGCCTGACCCCGCCCGCCACGGCGGGCTTCACCGCCCGGAGCCGCGTGCCGCATGACCCCGAGCAGGCCCGCCGCCTCCTCGCCGAGGCTGGATTCCCGGGCGGCCGGGGATTTCCGTCCTTCGAAATCCTCTTCAACACCAACGGAGGCCATCGCCAGATCGCGGAGGCGATCCAGCAGATGTGGCGCACCGAGCTCGGGATCGACGCCCGCCTCTTCAACCAGGAGGCAAAGGTGTATGTGGATACGATGCGGCGGCTCGACTACGCCGTGGGACGCTTCGCGTGGGTCGGCGACTACCTCGATCCGAGCACCTTCATCGACATCATGGCCGGCGACAGCGGCAACAACCAGACCGGCTGGAAGAACGCCGAGTACAACCGCCTCGTCCTCGCCGCCCGCGGGGCCGCGGGCGCGGCGGAACGTTACGCGATGTTCCAGCGCTGCGAGGAAATCCTCGCCGAAGAGCTCCCCATCGCCCCGATTTACTACTACGTGCGCAACAACCTGCGCCGCCCCGGGATCAACGGCTGGCACGGCAACCTCCTCGACCTGCACCCCCTGAAGGGCGTCTCGCTCGAAGCGGCGCCCGCCGTGACCCGACCCTAGTTCTCGCGTCGGCATGGTTCGCCATTCCCCCGACGCTCGACCCTCAGCCGCAACCGTAGCCGGAGCCGGAGCCATAACCGGGGCCGGGGCGGCGGCCGAGGCGGGGCGGTTGCCGAGGCGAGGTTCAGCGGCGCTGGAGTCGACCGCAGGGTTGCGGCTTAAAAAAGGCTGAGCTGGCGCTCGGGCT
The DNA here is from genome assembly GCA_016871755.1 of Verrucomicrobiota bacterium. Classification (GTDB taxonomy): domain Bacteria; phylum Verrucomicrobiota; class Verrucomicrobiia; order Opitutales; family Opitutaceae; genus UBA6669. The sequence goes on from VHCJ01000023.1 coordinate 33,867, forward strand.
CCGATTCTCCCTCCGCCGCCCAGCGCGGCGGCGGAGCGAAGCGAGTGGGATCCTCGACGTGCAGCCAGTGCTGGAAGCGGCGCGCCAGCGCCGGCGCGTGCAAGTCGTCGGGGTGATGCAGGAAGATGAACGGCGTCCGGCCCTCGTCGCACCAGCGGCGCGCGACCTTCGCCCAGCGCTGGAGGGCCGCATCGTTCGCCTCGATGACCGGGTCGCCCACGAACCGCACGAACGGCGCCAGCGCGGTCGTGGTCTCGCGTCGGGGCACGCGCGGCTTCTTGCGCTGGGCATCACGCGTCGCTTCATCCTGCGCCTTCACGGCGAAGAGACCGGCGGTGTCGAAGAGCACCCGGTCCACCCGGCGGGACGTGAGCAGGTCGTCGAGCCGCCTCTCCGCCGGCCCGCCGGCGAAGAATTCCGGGGCCCGCACCTCCACGGCGCAGCGGCAGCCCGCCGGAAGCGAGTCCAGGTACCGCTCCAGCGTGCGGATGCGCTCCACGCCGAATCGTTCGTGCAGTTGCAGGAAAAACGGCCCCAGACGGCCGCCCAGCGGGGCGACCCGCGCAAGGAACTGCGCCGTGTCCTCGCCGGCCCCCTCAAGCTGGCGCTCGTGGCTGATCGTGCGCGGGAACTTGAAGCAGAAACGGAACCCCTCCGGCGCCTCCGCGGCCCATCGCTCCACCGTGGTCTCGGTCGGCAGCCCATAGAACGTCGCATTACCCTCAGCGGTCGGAAAGACGGACGCGTACTGCGGCAGGAACTCCTCCCGCCGCGCCCCCCGGGTGAAGAACGCCCCCCGCCAAGGCGCATGCGCCCACAGGGGACAGCCTAGGTACACGCTCGACACGCCCCTCTCATCAGGCGGAATCCGACGCAGGGCAAGCCCGCCGCCCCTTTTCCGGCGACTGGAGGCTCGACGGCGCGCCGGTTTTCCCCCTGATCGGGAGCCCCCCTCGTGACCGATTCCCTGCTGATCTCCCTGAACACCACCTTCGGCTACGACCGTTTCCGGCCGTTGCAACGGGAGATCATCGAGGCGCACCTCGACGGCCGGGACGTCTTCGCCCTCCTTCCGACCGGCGGGGGCAAGTCCCTCTGCTTCCAGTTGCCCGCCCTGGTTCGACCGGGGCTCACGGTCGTGGTCTCACCGCTGATCGCGCTGATGAAGGACCAAGTCGACCAACTGCAGGCCAGCGGTGTGGCGGCGACCTTCCTGAACTCGTCCCTGACGTCGGCGGAGGCGCGGACCCGCATGGCCGGCCTGCACCGCGGCGAGTGGCGCATCGTGTACGTCGCCCCCGAGCGGCTGATGCTCGACAACTGGCAGGAGAATCTCCGGTCGTGGAACGTGGCGGCCTTCGCGATCGACGAGGCTCACTGTGTGTCGGAATGGGGGCACGACTTCCGGCCGGAATACCGCCAGCTTTCCAAGCTCCGGGACCTGCTGCCGGACGTGCCATTCATGGCCCTGACCGCCACCGCGACGGAGCGCGTGCGGGCCGACATCATCGAACACCTGCGCCTGCGCGACCCCGCCGTCTTCGTCGCCAGCTTCAACCGCCCCAACCTGACCTACCGGGTGCTGCCGAAGGACCAGCCGCAGCGCCAGCTGCTGGAATTCCTCCGCACGCGCTCCGGCGAGAGCGGCATCGTCTACTGCGCCTCCCGCGCCGCGACCGAGACCGTCGCCGAGGCGCTGGCCGGCCGCGGACACCTCGCCCGCCCCTACCACGCCGGACTCGAACCCGAGGAACGCGCGCGCAACCAGGAGCTTTTCCTCCGCGACGAGGTCCGCATCGTCTGCGCCACCATCGCGTTCGGCATGGGCATCAACAAGCCCAACGTCCGCTGGGTCGTCCACTACGACCTGCCGAAGAACATCGAGGGCTACTACCAGGAGACCGGCCGCGCCGGCCGCGACGGGTTGCCTGGCGACTGCCTGCTCCTTTTCAGTCCCGGCGACATCGCCAAGCAGACCCACTTCCTCGACGAAATCACCGACCCTCACGAGCAGCAGGTCGCCCGGACTCAGCTCCGCCAGATCGTCCACTACGCCGAGTCCGCCGGCTGCCGCCGACGCGAGCTCCTCGCGTACTTCGGCGAGGAGTTCCCCCTCGACGCCTGCGGCGCCTGCGACAACTGCCTCGAGCCGCGCGAGACGTACGACGGCACCCTCGTCGCCCAGAAGCTCCTGTCCTGCGTCTACCGCATCCGGCAGGCCAGCGGCTTCGGAGTCGGCCTGAATCACCTCGCGGAGGTCCTGACCGGGGCCGACACGGACAAGATCCGGCGGTGGCAGCATGATCAACTCTCCACCTTCGGGATCGGCCGCGATCTGCCGCGACCCGCCTGGACCGCCATCGGCCGCGAGTTGCTGCGCTTGGGCCTGCTCACGTTGAGCGAGGGGGAGTACCCCGTGGTCCAACCGACAAATGAGGGCATCGAGGCCCTGCGGTCCCGCCGGCTGATCACCCTGACCAAGCCGATGGAACTGCCGAAGGCCCGCCGGTCCGTGCGCCGCGCGGGCGAGATCGCGTGCGACGAGATTCTCTTCGAGCGTCTGCGCGCGCTGCGCAAGCGCCTCGCCGACGAGCGCCAGGTCCCGGCCTACGTGGTGTTCGGGGACACGACGCTTCGGCAGATGGCGCGCGTCTACCCGACCTCCGTGGCGGCGATGCAGGGCATCACCGGCATGGGCGAAAAGAAGCGCGCGGAGTTCGGCGACGCCTTCGCCGCGGCCGTCGCCGAGTATGTCCAGCAGCAGGGCCGCCAGTCGTTCAACGACTGACCCGCGGGCGGACGGGCGGCGGATCGCCTCACGCCATTCGCGCCGCCGCCACGAGCGGGCGCAACGATCGCCCTGCCGCAGTGCCGGAGTCCCGGAGCGGCGTCCCCACCCCTGGCAGGCGCGGGAATCAAGACGCCGGCCTCACCAGTCGCGCTCCACTCCCAAGAACGCACCCCAAGGCAGTTGCGGGAAGCCGTGGATCTCCTCGTAGCGTTCATCGAGCGCGTTCTCGATTCGTCCGCGCATCCGCCAACCGGGAGCAATCCGCCACTGGGCATGGAGACGCACGACGCTGAAGTCCTCCCCGTCCACCGTCGCGAAGGTCCGCGCGTGCACATCCCGTCGATCCGCCACCAGTCGCAGGCCCGCGCCCAGCGAAAGGCGGGCACCGAAGTCGCGGAGAAGGTCCGCCGTCGCGCTGTGCCGCGGACGCCGCAGGAGGCGCTGGCCGGTGCTGCGACTCCCGGCCTCCAGGTAGGTGTAGGCGAGGCGGGAGTCGAGGCCCGCCGGACCGCGCCAACGGCCCGTCAGCTCGATCCCACGCGTCACCGCCCGGCCGACGTTGGCGACCGAGCTCGGAGTCCGGGAGAAGTCCGAGACGATGAGGTCGACGAAGCGGTTGTCGAAGACTGTCACTCCCAGCGTGACCGCGCTGCCGGCGAGCGAGAGATCGGCCCCGACATCGCCGCCGCGGGCGCGCTCGGGGCGCAGCGCCCGGTTGCCGACGTAGAAGGCGCTGACCCCGTAGAGGTCGAGGAAGCTCGGCGACCGGAACGCCGTGCCCCACGAGGCCCGCAGCTTGAGCAGGTTCGGAACGGCGGCCCACGCGGCCGTCGCCCGGCCGGTCGCATGCCGGCCAAACGTGTCGAAGTCGTCGAGCCGCGCGCCGGCAGTCAGATGCACGCTCGCGTGAGGTTGGAACTCGTCCTGGACGAAAAACGCCAGCAGCGACTGTGAACGGTCGATTGCGCCAAAGCCGGTGTTCACGGTGTGATTCGCCTCCGCCGTCGTGCCAAACGTCACCCGGTGGTCGGCCAGCCCGGCGTACGTGTTCTGCCAGTCGAGCACGGCGCGCCGGTTCGTCACCACGGTGAGCTGGGTCGGTCGGCCGGGACTGGGATTCTCCGACTCGAAGCGGCGCGACTGCCCGCCCAGCACGAGATGGGAGGTGCCGGCATCGCCCCAACGCAGGTGAGTGAAGGCCGTGGCCAGCCAGTTGCTCTCCCGCTCCGCGTTATCCGGGTCATTGGTGAACCGCGTGCCCGGCGAACCGTACCGGCCTTCAAACCCGCGGAGGGTCGCTCCGACGGCCACCCGCGATGAAACGACGCGGTCGAGGCGGGCGGTGAGATTTCCGCTGCGGAAAGCATTATTCACCCGGTCGTTGTCCGTCCGGCCCGCCTGGAGCGCGACGTTGAAGGCCCACGGTCCGGGTGCACCCTGGGCGGCCCACGCGGTCTGCCACGTGCCAAAGGAGCCGGCCTCGACGGCGACGCGCTGACGGACCGGTCCCTCGCCGCGCTGCGAACGCAGCGACACCACGCCACCGACCGCCTCGCCGCCGTACAAGGTGCTCTGCGGCCCGTGCGCCACCTCCAGGCTGTCGCAGGCCGACACGCACGCGCCGCCAAGGAACACGGCGTAGTCCGTGTTGGGGTCGTTGAAGCGCAGGCCATCGACGAGGAAGAGGGTCTGGTTGGAATTCGCCCCGCGCAGGAAGATGGCCGTGCTGGCCCCCGGTTGCCCGGACGCGGAGACGGGCAGACCGAGGAGGCCGAGCGCGCCGGCGAATCCGGAGACCTGGCGGCGCGCCAATTCGTCGGCCGAGAGATGATCCACCACGCTGCCCGACTCACCCGGACGGACCGGGGTGCGGGTCGCCGTGATCACGAACGGATCGAGGTCCGGGGCGGCCGCGAGCGACGAAGGTGTACCCGCCGCGCCTTCAGCCGCAGCCAGCGAGCAGCCTCCGATCACCGCGAAGGCGGCGAGACGGGCGCGGCGCAGCGCGCGGACGCAGGAGCGGCCGCCACCCGCCGAGGGGGGGAGAACAAGGGTCATGTTGCCGATTTCCAAGCCGCCGCACCGTCGCGTCCGGGGACGCCGTGGCGGGGCCGAGGGTCATTGATGCGATGAACGAATGCCGCCGCGCGCAGGACGCGCTGCTGCAGGGCCTCCGGGATGGATATTCGGACTCCGCATTTCCCGCGAAGGAGCCCCTTGCAGGTCTCCTCCGCCTCCTCGCCCCCGCCTTCACCGACCGGTCAGGGTCGATTGGCTTTGCCCACGTCGTTCGCCGACGCGGTGGGGGTCTGTCATGCGATACCGCAGCGCAACTGTGGCCGGCTCTCACGGCCTTCCCCTGTTCCCGAAAGGTGGAAAGAACACGAACGTGAGGAGCCAATACAGCCCCCATCCGGGTGCAAGCATGAACTCGCCGCGGGCGGATTCGATCGCCGCGTTCATCGCTTAGTCGTTGCTCTTAGGAACTTAACACGATCAAAGACGCTGCTTTTTCATCATATCATCCCATTCAGATACGATGATATGAGGCTTGCAGGCCGTTCCGGAACTCGCCCATGCTTTCCCGGTGTCTGCACCGCTTCGCCGTCTCCTGACGCCTGACGCCTTCGCCGCCCTGTTTGAGGGCCGGATCGCCGTGCTCGACGGGGGGATAGGGTCGCTGATCCAGGGCTATGGCCTGAGCGAGGTTGATTTCCGCGGCGAGCGCTTCCGCGATCATGGCCACGATCTGAAGGGCAACAACGATCTGCTCTGCCTGACGCGCCCGGACGTGATCGAGGAAATCCACCGCCACTACCTCGAGGCCGGGGCGGACTTGATCGAGACCAACACGTTTAGCTCCACGTCGATTGCTCAGGCGGACTACCGGCTCGAGTCCGTCGTCACTGAGTTGAACCTCGCCGCCGTGGCCTGCGCGCGCCGGGCCGCTCACGCCGTCGCCGCCGCGCAGCCCGGCCGCCTTTGCGCCGTCGTCGGCGCGATCGGCCCGCTCAACCGCACGCTTTCGATGTCGCCGGACGTGAATCGCCCGGAGTACCGCGCCGTGACGTGGGCCCAGGTCGTCGCCGCCTACACCGAGCAGGTCCGCGCGCTGCTGACGGGCGGCGTGGATGCGCTGCTCGTCGAGACGATCTTTGACACGCTCAACGCCAAGGCCGCGATCTTCGCGATCGAGGAGGTCTTCGCGGAACTCGGCCAGCGTGTGCCGGTGATGATCAGCGTCACGATCACGGATGCGTCCGGCCGCACGCTGTCCGGCCAGACTCCCGAGGCCTTCTACACCAGCATCCGTCACGCGAACCCGTTTTCCGTCGGGATCAATTGCGCCCTCGGCGGCCGCGCGATGCGGCCGTACCTTGAGGCGCTGTCGCGCATCGCGGATTGCCGGGTGACGTGCTACCCGAACGCGGGACTGCCGAACGCCTTCGGCGGCTACGATGAGTCGCCGGAGGAGATGGCCGCGGTGCTCGGCGAGTTCGCGCGCGCCGGCCTCGTGAACCTGGTCGGCGGCTGCTGCGGTTCCACGCCCGACCACATCCGCGCGATCGCCGCCGCCGTGCGCGGGGTCGCACCGCGGTCCGTCCCCACCCTTCCCCGCGCCCTGCGGCTGAGCGGACTCGAGCCGCTCACCGTCCTAGAGTCGCGCTGATTCCCCGTCCGATCATGTCCCGGAGCGGTTCCTCGTTTCTCGTCATCGGTGAGCGCACCAACCTCACCGGCTCGCCCAAGTTCGCGAAGGCGGTCAAGGCCGGGGACTGGACCGCCGCCGTCGAGATCGCGCGCCAGCAGGTGCTGAGCGGCGCCAACGTCATCGACGTAAACGTCGACGAGGCGCTGATCGATGGTGAGGCGACGATGGTTCACTTCCTGAATCTGATCGCCGCCGAGCCCGACATCGCCCGTATCCCCGTGATGCTGGACTCGTCGAAGTGGACGGTGCTGGAGGCCGGCCTGCAGTGCCTGCAGGGCAAGGGGATCGTGAACTCCATCTCGCTGAAGGACGGCGAAGCCGAATTCCTGCGGCGGGCGGAGCGGATCCGACGCTACGGCGCGGCCGCAGTGGTGATGGCCTTCGATGAGCAGGGACAGGCCGCGACGCGCGACGACAAGGTGAGAATCTGCACCCGGGCCTACCGCCTGCTGGTTGACCGGGTCGGATTTCCGCCGGAGGACATCATCTTCGATCCCAACATCCTCACCGTCGCGACCGGCATCGAGGAGCACAATCACTACGCGGTCGATTTCTTCGAGGCCACGCGACTCATCAAGCAGACGCTGCCGCATGCGCGCGTGTCCGGCGGCGTGTCGAACGTCTCCTTCTCCTTCCGCGGCAACAATCCGGTGCGCGAGGCGATGCACACCGCGTTCCTCTACTATGCGATCGTGGCCGGGCTCGACATGGCGATCGTCAACGCCGGGATGCTCGGGGTCTACGACGAGATCGAGCCGGAGCTCCGTGCGTGCGTCGATGATGTGCTGCTCGATCGCAGGCCCGACGCCACGGAGCGGTTGATCCGGCGGGCCGACGCGCTCAAGCAGCAGCAGGGCGGTGCCTCCAAGACCGAGATCAAAGAGGACCTCGCCTGGCGCAGCGCCCCGGTGGCGGAGCGCCTGAAGCACGCGCTGGTGAAGGGAATCGACGCCTTCATCGAGACGGACACCGAGGAATGCCGCCAGTCGCTCGCGCGTCCGCTCGACGTCATCGAGGGGCCGCTGATGGACGGGATGCGCGTCGTGGGGGATCTGTTCGGCGCCGGGAAGATGTTTCTGCCGCAGGTCGTGAAGTCGGCGCGCGCGATGAAGCGCTCCGTCGCCTACCTCACGCCCTTCATGGAGGCCGAAAAGCAGCGGGCCGCCGCGGCCGGCGAAGCCACCCGCGCCCAAGGCAGGGTCGTACTCGCGACGGTCAAGGGCGACGTGCACGACATCGGCAAGAACATCGTCGGCGTCGTCCTCGCCTGCAATAACTACGAGGTCACCGACCTCGGCGTGATGGTGCCCGCCGAACGGATTCTGGCCAAGGCGCGGGAAATCGGTGCCGACATCATCGGCCTTTCCGGACTGATCACGCCGTCGCTGGACGAGATGGTGCACGTGGCCCGCGAGTTGCAGCGCGAGGGGTTCACGGTGCCGCTGCTCATCGGCGGAGCGACCACCAGCGCCGCGCACACTGCGGTGAAGATCGCACCGGAGTACGCCGGGGGCGTGGTCCACGTCCTCGACGCCTCCCGCGTCGTCAACGTCGTCAGTTCCCTCCTCTCCCCCACCCTCAAGCCCGCCTACCTCGCCGAGGTGCGGAGCAAGCAGGAGCAGCAGCGCACGGAGTTCGCGGCCCGGCGGGCGCGGCGGCCGCTGCTCAGCCTCGCCACCGCGCGGGAGCGCCGGCCGCGCTTCGACTGGGCGGCGGTGGACATTCCGAAACCGGAGTTCCTCGGCACCCGGAGCTATCGCGACGTCCCGCTCGCCGACCTCGTTCCGTTCATCGACTGGGCACCGTTCTTCAGCGCATGGGAATTGCACGGACGCTTCCCGGACATCCTGCAGGATGAGATCGTCGGAGCCGAGGCGCGCCGCCTGCATGCCGACGCCCTTCGCCTGCTGGACCGGATCGTGCGCGAGCGCCGCTTCACGGCGCACGGCGTGCTCGGCTTCTGGCCCTGCAACGCCGATGGAGATGACGTCGAGCTCTACGCCGACGAGACCCGCTCGCGCGTGATCGGCCGGTGCCACCACCTGCGCCAACAGCTCGAAAAGCCCGCCGATCAGAGCAACCTCTGCCTCGCCGACTACGTGGCGCCGAAGGAATCGGGCCGTCTCGATTACTGCGGTGGCTTCGCCGTGACCGCCGGCCACGGCGTCGAGGCCTTCGCCCAGGAGTTCCGGGACCAGCACGACGACTACGGGGCGATCATGGCGCAGGCGCTGGGTGATCGTCTCGCCGAGGCGATGGCGGAATACTTTCACCAGCGGGCGCGCCAAGCCTGCGGCTTCGGTCGCGCCGAGCGGCTCTCGATGGAGGAGATTCTGCGCGAGCGCTACCGGGGCATCCGCCCGGCTCCCGGTTATCCCGCCTGCCCGGATCATTCGGAAAAGCGCTTCCTCTTCGACCTCCTCGCCGCGCCGGCGGCGGCGGGCATCACCCTGACCGAGAGCTGCGCGATGCATCCCGCGAGCAGCGTGAGCGGGTGGTACTTCAATCATTCCGAAGCCAAGTACTTCGGCGTGGGGAAGGTCGGCCGCGATCAAGTGGAAGACTATGCCCGGCGCCGCGGCGACGAGCAGGCCGTAGTCGAGAAGTGGCTCGCGCCCTACCTCGACTACGAGCCGTCGGCGTGACGCCCCCCCTCGGCCACGCGGAACGTCGCGGCCCGCCTTGTGCTTCGCCCCCGGTTCCACGCCCCGCCGCCTGGTTCGGAGCCTAGACGCCTGGTTCCACGCCTGGCCGCCCGCTTCCGAGCACCGCCACCCCGTGGTTCCGAGGCGCTTCGATCGCGGGGCGGACAGCCACCGCGGGTCCGCGTCGCCGATGGGCTGCCCCGCCCTTTCCCACGGAGGCCGTACCGCCCAGCCGCTCCGCACCGCAGCCACCTCCGCGGAGCGCGTTGGCCGCAACTCCGGCCGTGCCGCGAGCCGGCGCTTGCCGGGCGTCTCGACGGCACTACCTTCCCGGCATGGCCTCCCTGCGATTGAGCCAGGCGCTGCTTCGCCGCCTCCGCCTCGGCATGTTCTCGGCGCTCCTCGCGTCCCTGCCTGCTCTCCACGCGGCGGATGCGGCGCCCGTGAAGATCCTGCCGCTACCCGGGGAGACCTTCCTCGTGGACGGGCTGACCGCCTTCGTGATCCCCGCCAAGCCCAAGGCGCAGGGCGAAGGGCGCACGCCCTGGGTGTGGTATGCCCCTACCCTGCGCGGACTTCCGGACAAGGAGGAGCAGTGGCTCTTCACGCGGCTGACCGAGGCCGGGATCGCGATCGCCGGGATCGACGTCGGTGAATCCTTCGGCAGCCCCGAGGGGCGCGTCGGTTTCTCGGCGCTCTACGACGAACTGACGCAGCGCCGCACCTTCGCCCTCCGTCCGGTGCTCCTTGGGCGCAGCCGCGGCGGCCTGATGGCGCTGAACTGGGCGACTGAAAATCCGGAGAAGGTGGCGGCCTTCGCCGGCATCTATCCGGTCTGCAACCTCGTCAGCTACCCCGGTCTCGCCAAGGCCGCGCCGGCGTACGGACTGACTCCGGCGCAGTTGGAGGCCCAGCTTGCGGAGCACAATCCCATCGACCGCCTCGCTCCGCTCGCCCGCGCCCGGGTCCCGCTGCTGATGATCCACGGCGACATCGACACCTTGGTTCCGCTTGAGGACAACTCGCTCGAGGTCCGGACCCGCATCTTCGCGCTCGGCGGCCAGTGCCGCGTCATCATCGCCCGGGGTCAGGGACACAACCGCTGGGCTGGTTTCTTCCAGAACGAGGAACTGACGGACTTCGTGATCCGGCACGCCCGCCCGGCGCGCTGAGCTAGGGACACCGCAGGCGAAAGCACCCGTCGCACCGCACGCGGTCGGTGTCGGCACGCTCGCCGGGTGTCGCAGCGCGTCCGCCGCGCGCCGCCGGTCCAATGTCCTCGGCGCGGTCAGGATGACCGACGCAGCGAGTGGATGGTGAGTCCCGCGATGCTCTTTTCCGGCGCGGGGATGACGCGACTGAGCAGCCACCCGAGGGACGTGCACGTGAGGAGGCCGATGGGCGCGTACGCATAGACCGCCAGCGGGTGGACGAGGCGGATCGCAAAGACGATCCCGGCGCTGAGCAGCGCCCCGGCGACGGCGCCCCGGCCATGAGCCGAGCGACTGAAGATTCCAAGCAGGAAGAGACCGGAGAGGCTGCCGCCGAGGAGGCCGATGATCTCGAGGAACGCGGTGTACAGCGATCGCACCTCAAACGTGGAGATGAGGAGCGCACTCAACGTGCCGACGACACCGACGGCCAGCGTGCTGAGCCGGGCCACCTTGAAGTAGTGGGCCTCGGTCTCGCGGGGACGGAGGCGGCGGTGGAAGTCGGTCACGTAGGCCGTTGCGACGGAATTCATGCTGCTCGACAAGGTCGACTGCGCGGCGGCGAAGATGGCTGCGACCATGAGACCCGCTACGCCCATCGGCAGTTCGGAGAAGATGAAGAACGGAAAGATCGCATCGTTCTGCAGCCCGGGTTCCAGCCGTTCCGGCCGCTGCAGGTAGAACAGGTAGAGCCCCGTGCCGATCGCGAAGAACACGGCCTGGGCGGGAATCGCGATCAGCGCGTTCAGCCAAATGCCCCGGGCAGCCGCTCGCTCGGTGGGTGTGGTGACGTACCGCTGCACTACATCCTGACTGACGGTGTAGGGAAACAGGTTGTGGAACAGACTGCCGATGATGATCACCCAGCCCGAGGCGACGGAGAGGTCCCAGGACCAGTCGACGGACTCGAAAAAGCGCCCGGCGGCCGACGCGGTGCGCAGGGCCTCCCCGAGGCCGCCGTCGACCGACCAGATGATGAAGCCCAGGCTGAACAACGCTCCGCCCATGAGGAGGAACGCCTGGGCGACATCCGTCCAGACGACCGCCTCGATCCCGCCCTCCATCGTGTAGACGATGCACAGGACTCCCATAATCACGATGCACGTCTGCAGGTTGAAGTCGCTGACCGTGGACAACGCGAGGGCCGGCAGGTAGAGCACAACGGCGATCCGGCCGCACTGGTAGAGCATGAAGAGCGCGCTGCCGGCGAGGCGCGTGGCACCGTTGAAGCGGAGCTCGAGGTACTCGTAGGCGGACGTGACGTTCAGCCGCCGGTAGAAAGGCAGGAACACGAAGACGACGAGCGGCGTGACCAGAACGTAGGAGTTCGCGAGGAAGAACGCCCAGCCGTCCGCGTACCCATTCGCCGGGATCGCCATGAATGTGATCGAGCTCAGCAGGGTGGCAAAGATGCTCAGTCCGGCGGCCCACCACGGGATCCTCTGCCCCCCGCGGAAGAAGTCATCCGTGCCCTGATTCCGCTTCGAGCACGCATAGCCGATCCACACCACCCCGGCGAGATACAGAGTCAGCACCGCGTAATTGAGCCAGCCGAAGCTGGCGCGCGCGGGCGCGGAGCGCAGCGCCCAGACCTCGGGCGACCGCACGCCCGGCCGGATCTCGCCGGAGGGCATGACGTAGGTGCCGCGCCACGCCACAAGTGGAGTCGCAACGTGCGCGGCCGGCATCGTTCCGGCACTGCGCCACGTATTCGTGATCGTGTGATAGATGAGGACCCGTCCGCCAAAGCCCGGGTGCCCCGCCGGAGGGACAAAGCCGACGCGGGTGCCGTCATCACCGCCCAGCACCACGACGCTGGATTGTCCGAGCGCGGGGGCCGGGCTGGGAGCCGCGACCACGGCGGTCGGGAGATCCGCCACCCGCTCCCACCCCCTGCCCGGCCGGTAGCGGTAGGCATCCCTGAGGTACTCCCGCGCCGGCTTGCCGTCCGGGCCGGGGCGAAGCGAGGCGCCGCTGAAGAGGAAGAACGAGCGGTCCTGCACCGCCGCCACCGCGAGCATCCGACCCGGACCGGGCCAGGGCTCGAGTTCCCGCCAGGCCGGTGCGGCGGACGAAAGATCAAGCGCCCAGAACGTGCGCAGCGCGGCGGACGAGTCCGGAGCCTCCGTGCCTCCGGCCACGTACAGCGTCGTGCCCAGCACCGCTCCGCTCAGGTTCGCCGCCGGACGGGGCAGCGCGGGCAGCGCCGCGGATTCGATTCGCCCGCCGACCCAGCGCAAACGGAATGCCTCGCCCGAGTGCCGGAGCGCGTCGCTCCCCCCGACGCAGACCATGCCGTCTGCGGTGGACACGGAAACGCCGTACGCGAGCGGATGCGGCAGGCGACCCGCCTCGCGCCACGCCCCGTCGGGGCGCTCCAGGACATAGATCGCATCGTGCCAGACCTTCGCCCCGCCGTCCCATGGCTTCGCGCCGGGAAAGTTCGCGCCGCCGGCGACGATCAGCGCCCCGTTGGAGGTGCCGCCGAAAGCCCCCGCCACGCCGTCGCGGTTGGGCAACTCCGGGAGCGGTGTCCACCGCAACGTCTCCAGCGCCGGATTCGCCGCCGCCGCTGCGGAGGTACCGGGTCCAACGAGTCCGGCCAGCAAGACCAACGCGACAAGGCAAACGCGCACCACTGAACCGCGCCACCCTTGCGTCCACGGACCCAGCCGACGCTGAGAAGCGTTCCAAAACCGAGTCGCGCCGAGACCATTTACCTGCCGCAACACGGTCCGGCGTGCGCGAGTGGGGCCACTCATTTCCGCCACGATGGCGAACCCTGGACTCGCTGCGAGCGTGAAAAGGTCTGGCCCAGCCTCGCCCCCAAAGTGCCGCCTGCGCGTCATCGCTCAGTGCGGCTAACTCAACCCTCAGGCGACCGCGAACCATCTGCGTTCCCCGGTCGCACTGGTTCCGGCAGCGAAGCACCGCGGAACGTTTGCCATCGCCGGAACCGGAATCACGTTCGCCGGAATGCTCGCCGGTGTCAGTTCCAACGGCGGCCTTTTCTGGCTGCACTCCCGCCGGAAGGCCCCCGACCAAACTCCGGGCCGCAACACCGTCTCCCGCGTCGGCTTCTTCAACGGCACCAAGGTCTCGATTGTCCTCCGCCACTCCGAGCCTTGCAGCGTCTTCAAGGGCCGGATCGCCACCTGCCTCCTGCGCGTAGCGCCCTTCTGGTTCTCAACATGAAGCACCTCGCCCTCCGCCTGCTCCTCGGCCTGTCGCTCGTGTCCGCAGCCGCGGCCTCGTCCGCGCTTCCCGCATGGGCCGCCCGCAATCCCGCCGGCCATCCGGTCCGCATCGCCGTGCCCGCGCCCTCCGATCCGTCTCTGGCGCACCTCGCTTGGCCCAAGGTCGTTAAACACAGCGTCATGATTAATTAGACATGGCACCATGCTCGTCTAGGCTAGCGGCGCATGAAAGCGCTAACGATTTCCGACAGGGAGGAAATGATCCTGGCCTTGCAGGACGAGATTCGACGCAGCCCCGATGCGCGATACG
>VHCJ01000024.1 GCA_016871755.1 Verrucomicrobiota bacterium
AGGCCCGCCGAGCCGGGCCTTCCCTCCGCCAGGGATGGACAACCAGCGTCAGTCGTATCAACCTCAACCCATCACCCAGACCGAACTTAGGGGTGGCTCGAAAATCCGTACCCCGTCAGGGACCCAGCGGCTAACCTACCAGACCATCACCCTGAAGGATGTAAGCGTCGCCTCGTTCAAGCAGAACGCGACCATCAAAACCGAGCCGCCGCTCGAGGAGATTGCGCTCACCTACAAATCGATCGAAGTGAGCTACTATCGGCTCGATACCCTGGGCCGGTCCGCGCGGGTTTGGAACTACGGTTGGAACTTCGCGACCAATTCACCGATCCCGTGATTCCGTCACCGTGACCCACCGCTGAGCGGCGGCCGAGGGACGGAATCAGGTGGACCCGGGGGCTCCGGGGCCCCTCCGCGCTTGATCCGTTCCGGCCGCACGGGGGACCAGAGCCCTGCGCGGAAGCGAGGGGCGGGCCCTAGCTCCACAGACCCAGGCGGCGGCCTTCCCAGTAGGAGGCGACGATGTTCTCCGGCATTTCGCTGCTCAGGAAGCGGGTGAAGTAGTTCACCGCCGGGGGCACCTGCCGGCCATCCGGATCGGAAATCCAGAGCAGGTGGCGCGGCCGGAGCCGCCGGAGCGTGGTCGCAGCGAACGCCGCCGCCTCGTCGCGCAGGTCGGGACAGTGCCGGGCCACCACGAGGGCGGTCCACTGGAAGCGCGCCAGACAGTCGCCATAGACCCACTTCGAGGCGAAGGACAGCATGGGATGTCCGCCGAACCACTCCTCCCGCGGCAGGCGGCGCGTCATCTCCACCGGCCGCCAGGAGCGATCCCGCGAGGACACGAGGAACCAATAGAGGTAGTTCCAGTGGACGGGATCGAATCCGACCGGGTGGTCGGCCCACCACAGCCCGAGCACGCGCTGCAAGTCCGCGCGCGGGAACAGGTCCGGAACGCACTCATGGATGATGGACGCCGCGATCGCCGTGAACTGCGAGTGCTGGATCTGCTCCCAGTGGGCGAATTCCCCCTCGTCGACACGGGCTCCGGCGATCACGTCCCAGCGCTTCGCCGTGTACGAGCCCTGCCGGAACTGGTCGATGATCGCGTCGAGGCGGGCCCGCTTCTGCCAGATGCCGGAACGCACGACGAACTGGTAGGCGTCGCGGTACTTCTCCTCGCCCGTAACGCGGTACGCCGCCGCCACCAGCGCGGCCATGATGGCGTTGTAGTCGGAGCCATCGAGCCGGTTGTTCCACGCTCCGCCGGTGCGATTGAAGATCGTGTAATCGACGCGGATCTGGTGGTCGGCGACGGCCTTGAGCATGGCCCGGATCTCGGCCTGCTCAGAAGGGCTGGCGACCGGGAGAAAGGACCACAGTCCCCACAGCAGGTGCAGGTACTGGTCCCCGGTGGTGTGGGCGGAGTACTCGAAATGGAACGGCTTCCCCATGAAGCCAGGCACCCCGGCGTCGACGCCGAACTGATAGATCCGACGGAGCGACGCGAAGGCGGCGCGCGCCGCGACCAGCGCCTCAACCTCGCCGCTGGCCTGATACCGGATGCTCTGCGCGGCGAGGTGCGAGCCGGAGGACGTGATCGAGTTCTCGTTGTTGAAGAAGTCGGTGATCGACTTGAAGTGATGCCCGAAGTTGAAGCTGAACTGGTCCATGCCCGCCATGTCCGCCTCGGCGACCGGGCGCAGCCCGTCCGCCGCCACGAACGGCATGCAGAGCAGGATGCCGCTGGGATGACGACGGCCGAGCGAGGCGAGCCGCTCGACCCGGCGAGCCTTCACCTCCGGCGACTGCCGGCGGAAGTCCGGCAGGAGTGAATCCAGCGGGCTGGACACTTCGTCATCCGGCTCGCTGCCAGCCGTCCCCGGCACGGAGCAGAGCAAGGCGGCGCCGGTCGCCGCCGCCATGCGGAGGAACGCGCGACGGTCGGTCAGGGGGAGATCGGTCGGCATGGCAGGGAGACGGATCGAGCGGGGATGCGGGATGCGCGGACAGGAATACGGGGCGGCCTCGGCACCGTGCGCGCGCCGACGATCCCCGACCGTGGCGGATCGGGCGCCTCTCCGCAAGGCTGGCCCCGGCGGGGGCGCGGGTCCGTGCAGCGGCGGCTTGCTCCGGATCGGAGTTTCGTCCCTCGTCAGGACACGCCTCCCGCGCTCGTGCCTGAATCCCCCACCCGCTCCCCGGAACGCGTCGCGCACGCCCCGTTCCACCTGATGACCAAGCCGGTGGGGTCGCTGTGCAACCTCAACTGCACGTACTGCTACTACCTCGAGAAGGCTCACCTCTATCCCGACACCGCCAACTTCCGGATGCGCCCAGAAGTGCTGGAGGCGTATGTGCGCGACTACATTGCGGCCCAGCCGGGAAACACGGTCAGCTTCGCCTGGCAGGGCGGAGAACCCACGCTCCTCGGCGTCGACTTCTTCCGCGACGTCGTCGCCCTGCAGCAGCGCCATGCCGGGGGCAAGACGATCGAGAATGCGCTCCAGACCAACGCGGTGCTGCTGAATGACGAATGGGCGGAGTTCCTCGCGGCGCAGCGCTTCCTCGTGGGGGTGAGCATCGACGGCCCGCGCGCGCTGCACGACGCCTACCGCGTTGACCGCGGCAACGCTCCGACCTTCGACCGCGTGGTGGCGGGGCTCGCGGTGCTCAAGAAGCACGCCGTCGAGTTCAACACGCTCACCACGGTCCACCGCTCGAATGTCGGCCACCCGCTTGAGGTCTACCGCTTCCTTCGCGACGCCGGCTCCGGCTACGTGCAGTTCATCCCGATCGTCGAGCGGGCCGCGCCGGAGACCGAGACCCGGGGCCTGTGGCTGGCCGAGCCACCGGACGGGGACGAGGCGGCGACGCTCGACCGCCAGGTCACGCCGTGGAGCGTGCGACCAGCGGAGTACGGCAACTTCCTCTGCCGCATCTTTGATGAATGGGTGCAGCGAGACGTCGGCCGCGTGTTCGTCCAGCACTTCGACGCCGCGCTGGCCAACTGGATGGGGCAGCCGGCCGGGATCTGCGTCTTCTCCCCCACCTGCGGTCGGGCCCTCGCCGTCGAGCACAACGGCGACGTGTACAGCTGCGACCACTACGTGTATCCCCGCTATCGGCTCGGCAACCTGCTGAATGACTCGCTGGCCGGCATGGTGGACTCCCCCGCGCAGCGGGCGTTCGGCGAGGCCAAGGCCGCCACCCTCCCCGCGTATTGCCGCTCCTGCCCGGTGCGCTTCGCCTGCCACGGGGAATGCCCGAAGCACCGGTTCCTGACCACCCCCGACGGCGAACCGGGGCTGAACTACCTCTGCGCGGCCTACACGCGCTTCTTCCAGCACATCGACTCACCCATGCGCACCATGGCCGCCCTGCTCGCCAGCAATCGGGCCCCGGCAGACATCATGCAGCTCCCGCGGAGTCAGTGGATCCGGAGCACACTCCGGAAGCGTTGACGCGAGGAACGCGCGGAAGACGACCCGTTCAAACCGGGATCGCGAGCTCGCTCTCAAGTGGCGCCCGACCCGGCACCAGCCCCGGGGGAGAGGGCCCGCGCAGGCCAAGACCGCGACCGCGCTCCGGAGTCGTTCCGCCCCACCGGCGGCGGGACGGCGGCTCGCGCCCTCAGAGACTTCAGGGTGAAGCCGCCGGGCGCTGCGGTACGCGGCGCAGGCGGTTGATGTCGTAACCCTGCTGCCTCAACTCGTCGACCAAGGCGGCGTAGTCGGACTCGGCGATCGTCGGCGTGCGGGCCATGATCC
The DNA here is from genome assembly GCA_016871755.1 of Verrucomicrobiota bacterium. Lineage (GTDB taxonomy): Bacteria > Verrucomicrobiota > Verrucomicrobiia > Opitutales > Opitutaceae > UBA6669. Next base: position 3,771 of record VHCJ01000024.1, read on the forward strand.
ACACGTAGTCGCGCTTGTTGCGGCCGATCACCGTACGGCTGTAGTCGGGCGAAAGATGAGTGATGAGGAACTCGGCCTTGAACGGCCAGACGAACTGCATCCGCCATTCGGACTTGTGCACCGGGTCGATCACGAATCCACGCGGGCGGTACTCCTTCCGCGGACCATCGAAGCTCCCCTTGTTGAACGTGAAGATGGTCTGGATCGTGCCGTCAGGCTGGAGCTGGTACTCCTCGATTGCGTTGTAGGCCTCAGTCTCGATGAACGTCGGGATGCAAGCGATCACGTACCAAGGCCCCATGAAACGCGGCAGATCGAGGTAATCCACCGTCTTCAACGGCGGCAGGGGCGTCGCGCAACCGGTAAGAAACAAGGCCAGCAGGGGAACAAACACTCTCATGCCTGAACGTTACCCGGATCCGGCGGGTCGGCAACTCGGCCCACCGCAAAGAAGGATCGATTCGACCGTGGCGCGATCGGGCCCGACCGAGCCACCGCGCTCGCCCAGGCCCAGGTGATCGTCCACATCGTCTCCGCCCGCTGAGCGGCGACGCGGCTGGCACCCCGTTGTCACCGGCTTAGGGTTGACAGCCCGGACCCCGCACTCCGGGCTGGAATTCAGCCCCATCATGATCCGCCCCGCCCGACTCCGGCTCGCCCTCGTCCTCCTCACCCTCGGCGTGGCCGGTGCCTCCGCGCAGCCCAGCGAGAGCCGCTGGTGGCGGGGAAATCTCCACACCCACTCGCTCTGGAGCGATGGAGACGATTATCCCGAGATGATCGCCGACTGGTACAAGAGCCGCGGCTATCACTTCCTCGCCTTCTCCGACCACGACATCCTTCAGGAGGGACAACGCTGGCTGCCACTCCAAGGGAGTGTCTCCTTCGCCGGCACGGTCACCCACGGCGGCGGCGGCGAGGTCCTCCAGAAGTACCTGCAACGCTTCGGTCCGGTCTGGGTCGAGCAGCGCCGCAGCGATGGCGTCCAAGAGGTCCGCCTGAAGCCGCTGTCCGAATTCCGGGCTCTATTCGAAGAACCCGGGCGATTCCTGCTCATCCCCGCGCTGGAGATCACCCACCGGGAAACCGTCGCCGCCGACGGCACGAAGCAGACCGCCACCGTCCATCTCAACACCCTCAATCTCCGCGAGGTCGAGGCCAAGCCCAGCGGGTCCACGGTGCTCGAACTGCTCCAGCGCACCGTCGATGCCGTCTATGCCCAGCGCGAGCGCACCGGGCAGGCCATGTTCCCCCACGTCAACCATCCCAATTTCCGCTGGGGCATCACGCCCGACGATTTGATGCGCGTTCGCGGGCTGCGATTCTTCGAGGTCTACAACGGGCATCCGCAGGTCAACAACGAGGGCGACGCCGAACACCCCTCGACCGAGCGCCTCTGGGATCTCGCGTTGACCCACCGGTTGACCGACCTGGGACTCGGAATCCTTTACGGCATCGCGACCGATGACTCCCACCACTACCACGAGCAAGCCATCGGGCGGAGCAATTCGGGTCGGGGCTGGGTCATGGTCCGCGCATCCCATCTCACGCCCGAGTCCCTGATTCGAGCCATGGAGGCCGGCGACTTCTATGGGAGTTCCGGCGTGACGCTGGCCGACGTGCGCCGCACGGGCGGAGTCCTCGAGGTGGACATCCGTCCCGAGGCGGGCGTCACGTACGAGACCCGCTTCATCGGCACCTCCCTGCGCGAAGGCCGCCCGGTCCAGCCCGAGGCGCTCGGCGCGGAACTGGCGCGCTCCACGGACCTTCGGAGCCGCTACGTGCTCCATGCCGATGACCTGTACGTGCGGGCGGTGATCACGGCCTCCCGCCCCCACGCGAACGGCAGCGTCGCCGACGAACTCGAGCGGGCATGGACGCAGCCGGTCGTGAACGAGCAGCATCCCGCCCTGCGCCCGGAGGCGGCTCCGGCTCCCCGCTAGGACGACCGGCCGCGGCGGTATTGGTCGAGCGTGACGGCGGCGACGATGATGCCGCCGGTGACGATCTCCTGCACCCAGTTCGACATTTCCAGCTTGGTGCAGCCGTTGTTCACCACCGTCATGATGAGCGCTCCGATCATCGTGCCGAGGATCGTGCCCCGGCCCCCCGACAGGCTGGCTCCTCCGATCACGACTGCGGCGATGATGTTCAACTCCAACCCGACCGCGGTCGTCGGATCGCCGCCGGTCAGGTAGGAAAACTGCAACACGCCCGCGAGCCCGGCGAACCCCGCGCCCACCGCGTAAATCCAGATCTTGGTGCGGTCCACCGCGACGCCGCAGAGGCGCGCCGTGGACTCATTCGACCCGATGGCGAAGATGTGCCGCCCGAACCGCGTGTAGCGGAGAACCCCCGCCACCACGACGGCCATGATGGCCATGATCCAGACGCCGCCTGGCAGGAAGCGCGCGCTGAGTTGCATGAGGTCGTTCAGCCACGTCGGCTCCGGATAGATGGGTTGCTCCCCGGCCAGTCCCTTGGCCGCGCCGCGGAGGATGCCCATCATGCCCAGCGTGACGATGAACGGCATCAACCGAAGCCGGGTCACCAGCAGGCCCGACACCGCGCCCATCGCGACGCCGAGACCGATGGCGCCGCCGGCCGCGATCAGGGGCGGCGCCCCCGCCTGCAAGAGCAGCGCAAGCACGACTGCGGCCAGCGCGATGATCGATCCGAACGACAGGTCCACTCCACCCGAGATCACGATCAACGTCATCCCGATCGCGCCCGTGCCAATCACGGCCGTCTGCTGCAGCATGATCGCCGAGTTGTCCCACGTCACGAACCGGTCGAAGCGCAGGATCGCGAACAGCGCGTACACCGCCACGAGGGCGAGGAACGGTGCGAGGGCACCGAGGATGCGCCGGGGGGAGGCGGGCGGAGAGTCGGAAGACACGGGCGGGGCGAAGAGGTGGCGGACCCGGTCCGAGGCCTCCCCCGGATTCGTCGCGGCACCCGGGACGCGGGCTCAGGGCGAGGCGAGGATCGCCTTGGTTTCGGGCGTATCGATGGTCTCGAGCGTGACGAGCGCGCACCCGGTGTCGACGCGGGGCTCGACCTTCTGTCCCCGCAGCTGGGCCACCGCCACCTTGACGCCGAGGTAGCCCATGCGGGAGGGATTCTGCGCGACCAAGCCTTGAATTTCGCCGCGGCGCAAGGCCTGCAGCAACGCGGAAGACGTGTCGAAGCCCACGAACGTCTTCTTGCCCGCGAGGCCCGTCTGGCGCAGCGCCAGCAGCATGCCTTGGGTGGTCGATTCGTTCGGGCAGAAGATACCATCCGCCTCCCGCAGGCGATCAATCAGGTTCAGCGCCGTGTCCTGGGCCTGGCTGACGGTGGCGCCGCCGTAGCGATTCTTCACCGTCACCTCGATCCCGGGGTGCCGGGCGATCGCGGCCAGGAAACCTGACTCCCGCTCGTCGGTGCTGGCGGAACCCTCCAAGCATCGCAGGAGAACGACCTTGCCCTTGCCCCCGAGGCGGCGCGCGAGTTCCTCCCCGCCCATCTCACCCCCGCGGAAATTGTCCGTCGCCACGAGGCTGACGAAATCCCGACCCACCTCCGCCCGCAGCGCGGAGTCAATGATCACGACCGGGATGCCGGCCGTCGTGGCGCTGCGCACCGGCCCGGCGAGCGCCGTCGCGTCCAGCGGAGCGAGGACGATGGCCGAAACCTTGGACGCCACGAACTGCTGGACGACGCTGATCTGCTGCGCGCGGTCGTCCTCCTTCATCGGGCCCTTCCAGATGATCGCCACATCCTCCTCGGCTCCGGCCTTCCGGGCCCCCGCCTCGACGCCCTTCCAGAACGCGTGCGTCGAGCCCTTGGGCACGACCGCAATCTGCAGGCGCTCGGCCGCACGAGCCGAATCAATGAAACAAGCCAGGGCACCGGCGAGGACCAGCGCGGGAAGTGAACGACGAAGAAGGCGGATCATGGGGTGAAGGGGGCGACAGAGAAAAGAAGGGCCGAGGAGCGGAATCAATCCTGCAACTCCACCACGACCTGAATCTCGGTCGTGGCATTCCGGGGCAGGCCGCAGACCGCGACCGCCGCGCGGGCGTGCCGCCCCGCGTCGCCAAAGAGGGCGACGAAGAGGTCACTCGCCCCGTTGACCACCGCCGGGCTGTCCGCGAACCCGTTGATCGCGTTGACATAGCCGCTGACGAAGACGATCCGGCGCACCCGTTCCAGCGATCCGACGGCCGCCTTGATGTTCGTCAGGGTGGCAAGCGCGCAGATCCGCGCCGAGTCGTAACCGGACTGGACGGTCTGCTCGCGCCCCACCTGACCCGTATGGGTCAACTCGCCGTTGTAGGCGCTGATCGTGCCGGCGCAGTAGAGCAGGTTGCCGGTCCGCACCGTGGGCACGTAATTGCCGGCGGCGGCCGGGGGATTCGGGAGGGCCAGACCCATTCCCTTGAGGGTATCCTCGATCGTCATGGTTCATGCAGACTCAGCCCGGCGCCACCGCGAGGCAAAGCGATTCGGACGCGGAACCCGGTTGCGCCGCGCAGCGCTTCGTCCGAGGCTCCGTCCGATGAACTTCGCCGCTTGGCAAGACCTCGCCCGACGCGATGCGGCGCGGGCGGCCTCCGCCCTGATCGAACGCCTGCAGGCGCTGACCGCCCCGCAGCGGCGGGCGATGGTCTCCTGGCACCCTGACGCCACCGCGCTGACCGCGGCCTTCGCGCAGCAGGCGGCGAGATCCGGCCCACTCGCCGGCGTGCCCTACTTCGCCAAGGACCTGTTTCCCGTCCGCGGCGTGCCGATGCACGCGGGCAGCGGCTTCCTCGCCGAAGTGAAGGCCGCGCCGACGGAGGATGCGGCCCTGGTCACCGACCTCGCTGACTGCGGTGCGGTGCTCGCGGGCACGGCTCACCTCCACGAATTCGCCTACGGGCTGACCGGTGACAATCCCCACTGGGGCAACGTCGACATTCCCGGTTGGCCGGGACGCACCCCCGGCGGCTCCAGCAGCGGCTCCGCCGCCCTGGTCGCCGGCGACGTCGTTCCCTTCGCGCTCGGGACGGATACTGGGGGGTCCGTCCGCGTGCCTGCGGCCTACTGCGGACTCTTCGGCTTCCGCGGCGTGCCACGCTCGCGCTGGATCGCGGACGCGTTCCCGCTGGCTCCCGGCTTCGACACGGCGGGCTGGTTCACCCGCACGGCGGACGACCTGCTGACGGTCCAGACGGCGCTGCTCGGCGCGTCCGAGGCCACGCGTTCCCCCCGCGGCCTCTACCTCGGCTTCGCCGGCTGGGCGGAACCCGATCCCGGGATCGCCGAGGTCGTGGACGCCGCCGCCCTGCGCCTCGCCCCGGCGGCAGACGATGCAAGCCGCGCTCAGCTGATCCGCGCCTTCCATGGCTCGACCGAGGCCTATGCCACCTTGCAGAGCATCGAGGCCTACCGGAGCCACGCGGAGTGGCTGGACCGCTACCGCGAGCGCTACGGCACCGAGGTCTGGCAGCGGCTGGACCGAGGCCGGCAGTGGTCCGAGGACGCCCATGCCCGCGCCCTCGTGAAGCAGACGGCCCTTCGCCTGATGTGGACCCAGTTCTTCCTGACCTTCGATTACCTGATCCTGCCTGCCACCCCGTTCGCCGCGCCCCTGCCGGAGCAACGGACCGTGGCGAACCGCCAGCGCATCCTCGCGCTCACGACTCCAGCCAGCGTCGGCGGTCTGCCGGTGCTCTCCATCCCCGTTCCGCTCCCCGACGGCCTCTCCACGGGGCTGCAAGTGGTCGTGAACCATCCCGCCAGTCCTGTCATCGGCTGGATCCTGCGCCGCCTCCGCGACGAAGCCCCGTGATCCGCCCACGCGGCGGGCTCTCGGAATAGGGCATTGCAGCGGGCCCGGAAGGTTGCGAGATTACTCCCCCGTCTCCGCATGCCGCAACCGTCCCAACCGGCGTCCCCGCCTCCGGTCTCCGCGCCCCGCCCCCGGTGGGGGAGCGCGGAATTCACCGCCTTGGTCGAACGGCTGCAGCATCCCGGCGGCGCCGCCTCCGGCTCTCCCGTCGCCGGTGATCATCCGTTGTACGGGCACACCCTGTTCATCGCCTCCTGCGATCTCGAGACGCGCTTCGGTGTCTTCCGGGCGCACGTCTTTCAGGACCTGATTGATCGTCACTATGTCATCGCCTTCGCGTACGGAGACATCGCGTCGACGCCGACCCTCTACACCCGCCTTCACTCGTCCTGCGTTTCGAGCGAAACCCTGCGCGGCTGCGACTGCGACTGCCGGGAACAACTCGAAGGCGCCTTCCGGCTGATCGCCGGGAAGGGTCACGGAGTCATCTTCTACCTGATGCAGGAAGGACGCGGCGTCGGCTACGTCGGAAAGGCCCGGGACCGCATGCTCGTGCAGGCCTCGCTCGACCAGATCTCGACCTTCGCGGCGTACGCCGCGCTCGGGCTGCGGAAGGATCACCGCAACTACGACAACATCGCGCAGATCTGCCATCTTCTCGGAATCAGGGCCTCGTGGATCGTGCTCACGAACAACCCGGAAAAGGTCGAGGCACTGCGGCAGCAGGGATTGACCGTCGAAGGAACCGAGCCCCTGGAGTTCGAGCCCTCGCCCTATAACCTCGCGTACCTCTCCTCCAAGGCGGAGGGAGGGCACCGACTGCGTCGGCCGGGTGCGACCGCAATCCGGCGCGCCTCGCCCCCCGAACCCGTCGTCCCATTCCGACCACGGGCGCTGCCGGACGCCCAGCGCTTCATCGCCGCCGCCAGCTACTTTCTGCCGGTCCGGCCCGTCGACCACGAGGTGGTCGTCCCCGAAAGCGAACTCGAGGTATGGCGCCGCGACGGGACGCTCGAACGCGCGATGGCCGGCTCCCGTCCGCTCGTGCTCGGCTGCCGCCGCATTAACGGGTCGAGGTACTTCGTGCGAATCGACCCTGACGTCCTCTCCCGCCGTCCGCGCGGCCTCGCTCCCGAGTCGATGCTGGCCGCGCTGAGCACCCCCTACTGGTTCCGCGTACACGTCTTCTACGACCTCGTGTCGAGCGAGGAACGGGTGGTCCTGACGTATGGATCAAACGAAGCGGACGAAGCAGCGCTGGTGCGCCTCCATCCCGAGACGCTTTTCGGGCGGTTCCCGCTGCGGGAAGGAGAAGCCGGCGAGGCCTATGGCGCGGCGGTCAAGGAGATCGTCGCCCACGGCACGGGGGTGATTCATCTGATTCATGACGATGGCCGGGGCGGTGGTTTCGGCACGCAGGCGTCGGTCGCCATGCGGGTGCAGTCCGGCTGGGACCCCTCGCCCCCCGCCGCCGCCGCCGCCCTCGGGGCGGAGCCCGGCCCCCGGGATCTCGACGGCGCGCTGCGACTGCTGCGTCACCACGTCCCGTCCGGTCGCGTGCACGTGCTGCTGACCCCAGCAGAAGCGCCGTGGTGCGACGGAGCGCTGGGAGAAGGCCTTCGCGCCCATGGCTTCACCGTCACCGGATGGAAGACCCTTGGAGCGCCGGCGGCGGACGTCCTCCCGGAATCCGGGACGGCCTGATCAGGCGGCGTCCTGACGGGACTCGCCTTTGGGGATGCGCCGGAGGCGCGGGCGACGGCTGCCGGCGACGGCGGCCGCATCGATGAAGACCTCTGCGACATCGTCCCGCTGCGGCAAGTCGAACATCACGTCGAGCATCAGGTTCTCCATGATGGACCGGAGCGCGCGGGCCCCGGTCTTCAGGCGAATCGCCTTGCGGGCGATCGCGCGGATCGCGTCGGGCGTGAAGCGGAGCCGGACGCCGTCCATCGCGAACAGCTTGGAGTACTGCTTGACGAACGCGTTCTTGGTCCGCTGCAGGATGCGCACCAGATCGTCCTCCGACAGTTGATCGAGAACGGAGACGATCGGCAAACGGCCGATGAACTCGGGGATCATGCCGAAGCGGATCAAGTCCTCCGGTTCCAGTTCGCGCATGAGTTCCTCGGGCCGGAGGGCCGACTCGCGGCGCCGGGCGACGGAGGAGAATCCCATCCCGCCCTGTCCCACCCGCCGCTGGACGAGGCCGTCGAGACCGACGAACGCTCCACCGCAGATGAAGAGGATTTTCTGGGTGTTGATCTGGACGTACTCCTGATTCGGGTGCTTGCGGCCGCCTTGGGGCGGCACGTTGCACACCGTGCCCTCGAGGATCTTCAACAATGCCTGCTGCACGCCCTCGCCGGAAACGTCGCGGGTGATGGAGACGTTCTCCGTCTTGCGACCAATCTTGTCGATCTCGTCGATGTAGATGATTCCGCACTCGGCGCGCTTCACGTCGTAGTTGGCGGCCTGCAGCAGGCGCAGGACGACGTTCTCGACGTCCTCGCCCACGTAGCCGGCCTCGGTGAGCGTCGTGGCATCCGAGATCGCGAACGGCACGTCGAGGATGCGCGCCAGCGAGCGGGCGAGCAGCGTCTTGCCCGATCCGGTCGGACCGACCAGGAGGATGTTGCTCTTCTCAACCTCCACCCCGTCGAACTCCGGCGACAGCGCGGCCGGATTCCGACCGGTCTGGCCCGAGTCGAACATGAGCCGCTTGTAATGGTTGTAGACCGCCACCGAGAGCACCTTCTTCGCGTGCTCCTGGCCGATCACGTATTCATCCAGCGTCCGCTTGATCTCGGACGGCTTCACCAGTCGGAACTCGGGCTTGGTCTCGCCCGTCGGCTGGCGCACCTCACGGTCAATGATTGTCTTGCAGACGTTGACGCACGAGTCGCAGATGTACACTCCGGGCCCGGCGATGATCTTCTTCACCTCCGACTGCGACTTCCCGCAGAAGGAGCAAAGCGTCACGCGTGAGGACTTGGCCATGGGAGAAAAGTGAGGAGGGCGACCGGAGGAAGTCGATGTCGAATCCCGTCCCTCATCGGCACGTCTCGGCCCGGACTGAGGGCGGAACTCCCGTGACAGGGGCCGAGTCTCGCCGAAGCGCCTAGAGCAGCAAGCGATTAGGCGGCCGTACCCACCGCCAACTGCGCGGCGTCGCGCGTGGAGGCGACCACATGATCGACCAACCCGTAGGCCTTGGCCTCGGTGGCGGTCATGTAATAGTCCCGATCCGAATCCTTTTCCACCTGCTCCGGAGTCTTCCCGGTGTGCCGGGAGAGGGCTTCATTCAGGGTCCGCTTCCAGCGCAGGATCTCCCGGGCCGCAATCGCGATGTCGGCGGCCTGGCCGCCCGCTCCGCCGCTCGGCTGGTGAATCATCACGCGGCTGTTCGGCAGGGCGAAACGTTTGCCCTTCGTACCCGCCGCCAGCAGCACCGTGCTCATGCTGGCCGCCATGCCCACGCAGTACGTCACGATGTCGCACTGCAGGAAGTTCATGGTGTCGTAAATCGCCATGCCCCCGGTCACGATCCCACCCGGCGAGTTGATATACAGATGGATGTCCTTCTTCGCGTCCTCCATCTGCAGGAAGAGCAACTGGGCGATGACGCTGTTGGCCACGCCGTCGTCGATCGGCGTGCCAATGAAGATGATCCGGTCCTTCAGGAGCCGGCTGTAGATGTCCATCGACCGCTCGCCGCGGCCGGTGTTTTCGATGACGTAGGGAATGTAATACGAACTCACGAGGAGGGATTCGAAGTCTCAGGTGCCTTGACCGTCACCTTAGCCTTGGAGACCAGGAATTCAACCGTCTTGTCCAGAATGACGTTCTGCTGCATCGAGCGCAGCTGCTCGGGATCCTTGGAGAGTTGCTTGACGAGCTTGTCCGCCGAGGTTCCGGAGCGCATCGACTCGCGGTAGATGTAGGCGTTCATGTCGTTCTCGTTCATCTTGATGCCTTCCTGGTCAGCGATCCGACCAAGGATGAGCTGGGTCTTGACCCGGGCCGACGCAGCCCTGCGGGCACCGTCATAGAGCTGCTTCTTGTCCTTCTCGAACTGCTCCTGCGGAACGCCGCGGCGCATGTTCTCTTCGATGAACTGGCGCAGTACGTCCTGCGTCTCAAGATCGATGAGGGACGCCGGAAGCTCAAAGTCGACCCGCGAGACCAGCGCCTCGGTCACCTGACGACGCTGCGCCGACCGGTTCTGGTACTCCTTCTGCATGCGCAGGGAGTTGCGAACGTTGGTGCGAAGCTCCTCGACCGACTCAGCTTGGTGCGACTTGAGGAACTCGGTATCAATTTCCGGTAGAACCCGCTCGCGGACCTCTAGGACCTCGACCGCATAGTCAGCGGTGGCACCGGCGAGCGCGGGGAGCGCCGTGAATTCAGCCGGGAACGTGATCGCCACCGTCCGCTTTTCGCCGGCCTTCAGGCCGGCCAAGTGACTGCCCAGACCGGGGATGAGGCCCTCCTGCGATCCCTCCACCTCCTCCCACGTCTGCGGAGCCCGGCCATAGATGGGACGGTCTGGCGAAAGGTCTGCGATCGGCTTGCCGTCGAGCGTGCCCTCGTAGGACAGCTTGACGAAGTCGCCCTTGGCCGAGGGGCGGTCCGCGATCCGGAAGTCGGCCCGCTCGGAACGCATCGACTCGATGGCCTGCTCGACCTCCTGCTCGGACGCCTCGGTCGAGGCGACTTCCGTCTCCAGGCTGTCGTAGGCCGGCAGGTCAAACTGGGGTCGGACGTCGACCGTGAAACGGATCTCCGCCGGCTGGTCGGCCGCGAGTTCGCCCGGCTGGGCATCCACGAGCCGGAGGACGTCGAGCTTGGCCTCCGCGAGGCCGGACTGGTAGGCCTGCGTGACGACCTTCTGCTTGAACTCGTCCGCGATGTCCCGGCCGAAGCGCTTGAGCACCATATCCGCCGGTGCCTTGCCGGGACGGAAGCCCGGGATGCGGGCGAGGCGCGCGAACTCAGCCACGGTGGCGGCGTGCCGGGCGCTGACTTCCGCCGCCTCGAGCTTCACGACGAGGGTCTTGCGGGTCACGGTCTGGTCTTGGACGGAGGTGTTCACGGTGAAGAAAGGGAAAGAGTCGGATCGGTGATGAATCGGTGACGATGCGATTGGGGCGGAGGCCGGTCAATGCCGGATTCTGCGCGCTTGCCTCAGGGGGTTAGCCCGGGCTTGGTCCCTTCGTCGCATGCTCTCCCTGCGCTCGGTTCTCTCGCTCCACGGCTCCGCGCTCGTGCTCGATGCCGCCTCCACCCGCACGCAGGTCGGGTGGCTGGCCGGAGCGGACGACGCGGGGGCGTGGTACGGCCATGACGCCGAGGCAGGTGAGGCGCTGTTCCGGGGCTTGGAGTCACTGCGCTGCGATGTGCTGCAGGCGGGCTGCTTCATCTTCTGCGAGGGCCCGGGGTCCCTCCTCGGCATCCGCACTGCGGCCGTCCTGCTGCGCACGTGGACCACCCTGAGTCCCCGCCCTTGCTTCGCCTACCGCAGTCTGGAACTGGTCGCCCACGGCCCCCACGCTCCGGGGTTGGCGGTGATCGCCGACGCGCGCCGCGATACCTGGCACGTCGTCGGCCGGGGGGCCGACGATGCTCCGCAGCCACTGCAACGCCTGCCGGCTTCCCAACTACCAGCGCGGCGCGGCATGCCCGAGCACTTCCGGCACTGGGCCCCCCTCCCGGAAGGCACCCGCCGCGTGCCCTACGACGTCGGCACCCTGCTTCACGCCACGGCGCATCTACCGCTGCTCCGGGAGTCGCCCGAACCGGACGCCTTCCTGCATGAGGACCCGCAGTATGTGACTTGGACGCCGCACGTGCACCAAGCCCCCGCGGGGACACCGGCACGGCACGGCTCCGGGAACGCCGGTCAACGGCCGATCGCGTAGACCCGGAAACCGAGGTCGCGCAGCCGGTCCGCAGGCAGGATGTTGCGGCCGTCGAGGACGAACGCGGGCTTCATCATCGCCCCGTGGAGACGGGCGAAGTCGAGCGTACGGAACTCGTCCCACTCCGTCACCACCGCAATCGCATGCGCGCCCTCTGCCGCCGCGTACGCCGAGGACGAAACCACGAGGCGGCGCGCGTCGACGCCCGCCGCTTCGAGATCGCGACGGATGTCGGTCTCGCCGACTTTCGGGTCGTAAACCGCCACCTCCGCCTGCTCGGCGAGCAGTTCGCGCACCACGGTGATGGCCGCGGATTCACGCGTGTCGTTCGTATCCTTCTTGAAGGCAAAGCCAAGAACCGCGATCCGCTTGCCGGCCACGCTGTTGAAGAGCGTCTTCACGATCCGCGCCGAAAACCGCTGCTTCTGCCACTCATTCATCCGCACCACGTGGTCCCAGTAGGCCGCCACCTCCGGCAGTCCGAAGGTTTCACAGAGGTAGACGAGGTTCAGGATGTCCTTCCGGAAGCACGAGCCTCCGAAGCCGACACTGGCCTTGAGGAACTTTGGTCCGATCCGCGAGTCGCGCCCGATCGCATTCGCCACCTCGTCGACATCCGCTCCCGTCGCTTCGCACAGCGCGGAAATGGCGTTGATCGAGGAAATGCGCTGGGCGAGGAAGGCGTTGGCCACCAGCTTCGAGAGCTCCGACGACCAAAGGTTGGTCGTGATGATCCGCTCACGCGGCACCCAGCGCGCGTACACGTCGACGAGCGCCCGGACGGCGGCCTCACCGGCCGGCGTGCGCTCTCCGCCAATCAGCACGCGGTCCGGGTTGTGCAGGTCGGCGATCGCCGTCCCCTCCGCCAGAAACTCCGGATTCGAGAGCACCGCGTGCGTCAGGCCGCGCGTCGTGGCGTTCGCCGCCAGGATGTCCTTGATCGTCTCCGCGGTGCGGACCGGGATCGTCGACTTCTCCACGATGATCTTCGGCGCATCCGCCACCTCGGCGATCGTCCGCGCCACCGACTCCACGAAACGCAGGTCCGCCGCCCGCCCGGCACCGACCCCGTAGGTCTTCGTCGGGGTGTTGACGGCGACGAAGATCATGTCCGCCTCCTTGATCGCCGCCCGCACGTCGACCGAGAAGAACAGGTTGCGCCCGCGGCATTCCCGGACAATCGCGTCCAGCCCGGGCTCGTAGATGGGCAGCGCGTCGGAGTTCCACGCCGCGATGCGTCCGGCATTCATGTCGACGACGGTCACCCGGATGTCCGGCGCCCGGTGGGCGATCATGGCCATGGTGGGACCCCCGACGTAACCCGCGCCGATGCAGCAGATCTTCATGGAAAACAGGCTGACGCTGGCCGGGGAAGGCCGTCAATCCAAGGGAAAACACCGGGCGCAGGACGCACCCGGTGGCGGGACTCCCTCACCGGACGATGAAACCGCAGCGCGCCTTCGGGGAGCGCGGCGCCCCGGCTCAGGCCGGGTGCGGAGCCGGAGCGGGCGTCCCGAGCGTGTCGGGCGCCGCCGCTGAATCCGCCGCCTTCTTGCCGCCGCGGTCGTCCGCCTTGGGCGGGGTCGCCGGGGCCTCGCGCACGATGGGCGAACGGATTTCCCCGAACTCGACAATCTCCTTCACGTGAACCCCATCGATCGTCTCGTGCGCCAGCAGCGCGTCGGCGATCTTGTCCAACGAGGCGCGGTGCTCGACGATGATCTGCCGGGCCCGGGAGTAGGACTCGTCAACGAGCACCTTGACCTCGGCATCAATGCGGCGGGCGGTCTCCTCGGAAACCGTGTGCGAACGGGTGATCTCCCGTCCAAGGAAAACGGTGTCCTGATTGTCGCCATAGGCGATCGGACCCATCGGGCTCATGCCCCAGTTGCAGACCATGTGGCGCGCCAGCTTGGTGGCCTGCTCGATGTCGCCGGACGCACCGCTGGTCACGTCGTTGATGGCGACCTCCTCCGCGATCCGCCCCCCGAAGAGGGCCGCGAGCCGGTTCAGCATCTTCCGCCGAGCGTAATTGTAGGTGTCCTTGGTCGGGATGTACATCGTGCTGCCGAGCGAACGCCCGCGCGGGATGATCGTGACCTTGTGGACCGGCATGGCGTCGTCACCGATCACGACGCTGACCAGCGCGTGGCCGGCCTCGTGGTAGGCGACGACCTTCTTGTCCTCGTCGTCCATGACCCGACGGCGCTCACGGCCGAAGAGCACCTTGCTCCGGGCGTCGTCGACATCCTGCATCTCCACCTTCTTCTTGTTGCGGCGGGCGGCGAGCAGGGCGGACTCATTCAGCAGGTTCGCCAATTCGGCGCCGGAAAGCCCCGGCGTGCCGCGGGCGACGACAGCGAGGTCGACATCCTCGGCGAGCGTGATCTTGCGCGCGTGGACGCGCAGAATCTGTTCGCGGCCGATGAGATCGGGCAGGTCGACGTAGATCTGGCGGTCGAAGCGACCCGGGCGCAGCAGCGCTTGGTCCAGGACGTCGGGCCGGTTGGTGGCGGCGATGATGATGACGCCCTCGGTGGTGTCGAAGCCATCCATCTCCACGAGCATTGAGTTCAGGGTCTGCTCGCGCTCGTCGTTGCCGCCCCCGAGGCCCGCGCCGCGCTGACGGCCGACCGCGTCGATTTCATCGATGAAGATCAAACACGGGGCACTCTTGCGCCCCTGTTCGAACATGTCGCGCACGCGGCTGGCACCCACGCCGACGAACATCTCCACGAAGTCCGAGCCGGAAATACTGAAAAAGGGGACATCGGCCTCGCCCGCCACCGCCTTGGCCAGCAGCGTCTTGCCGGTGCCGGGAGGGCCGACGAGCAGGATGCCCTTCGGGATCTTGCCACCCATGCGGGTGAACTTCTTCGGGTCCTTGAGGAACTCCACCACCTCAGCGACCTCTTCCTTGGCCTCGTCGCACCCGGCAACCTCCGCAAACGTAATGCGGTCGCGGTCTCGCGTCAGGAGCTTGGCGCGACTCTTGCCGAAGTTCATCGCGCCGCGTCCGGCATTGCGCAGCTGGCGCGCGAACAGGAAGTACAGCAACCCAATGATCAGCAGGAAGGGGATGATCTGCGACGCAATCTGCGCCAGCAGGGTCGTCGCCGGCTGCTCGGTGAACTTCTGCGACTTCTGCAGCTTCTCGAGGTTCGAGTCGGTCAGGCGACCGGACGCCCGGAAGTAAGCCGTCTTGCCGGAATCCGACGTCAGCGTGGCCTCCTTCGTCTCGCCCGTGACAACCACCCAGTCCCGCCCGCCCGAGGTGTCGGGGCGGATCAGGCCCTCTCGGATCTGATCGGTCTCGGCGAGTTCAACCACCTTCTGGAGGTTGAGCTGAGCCGGCGCCTTCACCTTGCCGGGGTTCAGGAAAAAGAGGGCGAGGACCGCCGCGACGATCGCCAGCCAGATGAGCAGCACCTTGGGCTGAAAACGCTCCGGCGGCAGATTCTTGAGGGGACGGCGACGGTTCTTGGATTCGTTCTCGGACATTGAGCGGATGGACTCGTGGGGCACCGTGGAGGTTCCACCCCGACAAGTCAATTGGCCCGGGCGGCTTTTCGCAGCTTTGCGGCTTTTTCACCCACGGGCTCAAAACGGAGGCGTCCGCGTTCGATCCGGGCAAAGCCAGAGGCACCCAGGCTGACCCGGGTCGACCGCCCCGCCCGGGCGGCGACCAGGACCGCCTCGAAGGTTTGCCGCGAGACCTCGCCCCATCGGCCGCCGAGCCTGAGGCGCCACCGGTGCACCACCCTCCGCGCCACCGCCAGCGGCAGGGCCTGCAGGGTCGCGATCGAGACTCCGCGATCCAAATCCACGGTTACACCCGCAGCCCATGATTCCAAGGCTTCCGCATCCTCCTCCAACTGATCCCGCGAACGACCGACGCCGGCGAGGACGTCGCGCTGCGGTTCCGCCGCCAGCCAGCGCGGCAGTACGTCCTGCCGCAGTCGGTTGCGCAGGTGGTCGACCTCCGCATTCGACGCATCCTCGCGCCACGGGATGCGCTGCGCGTCGAGCGCCGCCACGAGCGTGGCCTTCGCTAGGTTGAGCAGGGGTCGCACATGGACGCGCCCTCCGGTCAGGAGGTGCACCGGTCGGGGCGCCGCCAAGCCCTCCAAACCGCTGCCGCGCGCCAGTCGCATGAGGATGCTTTCCGCGACGTCGTTGCGGTGATGCCCGAACCACAGCACGCGGCGACGCGATAGGGTCATGACCGCGTCGAAGAACGCCATCCGGGCCGCCCGGGCCGCAGTCTCGCTGGAGGGAATTCGAGCCTTTCTTTCCCACCGGGCCATCCGCAGCCTGACGCCCAGCCCTGCGCACACCGCCGCGCAGAAGCGCGCATCGGCATCGGAGGCGCGACCGCGCAGGCCGTGGTTGAAGTGCAGCGCCAGCAGGCCGCGCCGGCGCTCCGGCCAGTGCGCCCAGAGCAGGAGCAGCAGCGCGAGCGAATCAGCTCCGCCCGACAAGGCGACGCTCCAAGGCCCGACGGCTTGCTGGACCCAGCGTCGCACCGACGGGTGCAGGCAGTCGAGGGGAAGGCTCCGCGCGAGGCGGCGCGCCGCGTCAGGCCAATCCAACCGGGAGGCGGATCGGGCCACGCGACGCTTCATCGGGCAACCCCGGCGGCGCCTCAGGCCGGGAAACGGAGGTGATCCCGTCCGAAGAACCGCACCAGCGCCGCCGGGAGGCGCACGGTGCCGTCGGGCTGGAGGTTGTTCTCGAGGATGGCGGCGAGGACGCGCGGGACCGCGAGGCCGGAGCCGTTGAGCGTGTGCACGAGTTCAGGCTTCCCGGTCTCGCGCGAGCGATACCGGATCTGCGCGCGACGCGCCTGGAAGGCCTCGAAGTTCGAGCAGCTGGACACCTCCAGCCACCGCTTCTGGCCGGCCGCCCAGACCTCCAGATCGTACTTCTTGGCCTGCGCAAAGCCGAGGTCGCCGCCGCACATGAGCAGCACGCGGTACGGCAACTCCAGCTTCCGCAGCAGCCGCTCCGCGTCATCGCGGAGCCGGTCCAGCTCCACATAGCTCTGCGAGGGGTGCACCCACTTCAGCAGTTCCACCTTGTCGAACTGGTGCAGGCGATTCAGGCCGCGCACGTCCTTGCCGTAGCTGCCCGCCTCGCGACGGAAGCAGGGGGTGTAGGCGCAGCGATGGACCGGCAGCGCCTCCTCGGCGAGGATCTCGTCGCGGAAGAAATTCGTCAGCGGCACCTCCGCCGTCGGCACCGCGTACAGGTGATCCACCGCGGTCTCGTACATCTGCCCTTCCTTGTCGGGGAGCTGTCCGGTCGCCGTCGCGCTGGCCGCGTTCACGAGGATGGGAGGCGACACCTCGAGGTACCCGGCGGCCGCCGCCTCCTCGAGGAAGAAGTTCAACAGCGCGCGCACGAGGCGGGCACCGTCCCCGACGTAGAACGGGAAGCCGGCCCCGGTCACCTTGGCGCCACGCCCGAAGTCAAAGAGGTGGTCGAAGCCCGGGATTTCCCAGTGCGGCCGCGCCACCGGGGAGAGCGAGTCGACGCTGCCGTGCGAGGAGAAGGTGACGTTCTGGTCGGGCGTCCGGCCCTCGGGCACGCTGGCATGCGGAAGGTTCGGGAGCGCCAGCATCGC
This sequence comes from Verrucomicrobiota bacterium, assembly GCA_016871755.1. Classification (GTDB taxonomy): domain Bacteria; phylum Verrucomicrobiota; class Verrucomicrobiia; order Opitutales; family Opitutaceae; genus UBA6669. The sequence goes on from VHCJ01000024.1 coordinate 21,136, forward strand.
GTGCCGCCACGCCGCCTCAGTGGTCGCCAGCTCGGCCTCGCGCTGCTTCACCTCGGCGGACACCGCCTTCATCTCCGCCACCTTGGCGAGGAACTCCGGCGAACCTTTCCGCAACGACGCCATCTCGTTGTTGGCCGCCTTCTGCCGCGAACGCAGGACTTCGACGTCGTGGAGCTGGGAGCGCCACGCGGCATCCACGTCCAGCACCGCGTCGAGGTCGACGTCGAGGTGCTTCTTCTGGATCGCGGCCCGCACAAGGTCGGGCGATTCGCGGAGGAGTCGGGGATCAAGCATGGCGAACTAGGCGAAAACCACGAAAGGGGCGGGATGGACACTCTTTTTTCTCTGGGGCGGGTCCGGTCAGCGGCGCGCCGGAGCGTCCCAGCGCTGAAACCGCTGGAAGACGTCCTTGGCGGGGAGCATGGCCAGCGCCCCGACGGGTGCCTGGATGACGTGATTGGTCGGCGCGTTGAGCGGATAAGGCCCGAAGCGCTGCGGATCCGTGGGACCGAAGATGCCGAGGGTCCGGACCCCGAGCGCCGCCGCGAGGTGCATCGGGCCGCTGTCGTTCGAGATCACCCAGCCGGCCCGGGCGATCAACGCCGGCAGCGAGAGGAGGCTGGTGTTGCCGGTGAGGTTGAGGAACTGGTCGCGCGGGAAGGCGTCCTTGTCCGGGACGTAGTTGTTTCCGGCCCAGACGACATACCGCGAGCGGTCATCACGGAGGAGCATGTCCGTGAATTCCTTGAAGCCGCCCCAGCGTTTCTCCGGACGACGGGAGTCGGGGAAGATCACGATCGGTGCCCCGCCGCGCCGTCCGTCGAGGAAGCTGAGGTTGAGGCGATCGACCTCGCGGAAGCGCAACGTTCCCGCGAGTTCGGGCTTGGCCCCGAGAACCGGCGCGAACTGCAGGAGGATGTCGAGGGCGTGCGCGGATTCCCCGGCCGGCGGCAGCGGCACGCGTTCCGAGTAGAACATCCCCGCCCCCTCGCGCGCATCGGTGCGCCCGACCTTGCGGTCCGCGATCGCCCGCCACGTCATCAGCCCCGTCCGGAGGAGCCCCTGAAAGTCGAAGACGAGATCGAACGAGGTCTGGCGCACCTCGCGCATGAGTTGGAAGTAACCGCGCGCCCCCGCCATGCGCCGGAACACGTAGACCTGATCCACCGCCTCGCAGGCCCGCACGATCGGCGCGAAGATGTCCCGGACGATCCACGAGATGCGCAGGTGCGGCACCTGCGCCTTCAGGGACGCAGCCACCTGCAGCCCGTGGACGATGTCCCCGAGGGATGACGGTTTGATGATGAGCAGCTGGGTCATGGCCGGGCCCGGACCGCGCCGCTAGGAAACGGCATTGCCCGCGCGAGGGCATCGTTTCATGGACTTTGGGCACGGAACGCAAACGCTAACCGCAAGACCGCCCGTTCGTTGCCCTTGCTCCTCCTCATTCAAAGCCTCGGCTGGATTCTCGCCCGCGCGCCGGAAGGGCTGCTGCGCGTCGTGGCCGCCGGGCTCGGCACCGCGCTCCACGTCGGCCTCCCCCGCCGCCGCCGGCTGCTGCGGTCGAACCTTTCCCATGCGTTCCCCGAGTTGAGTCCGGCCGCGCGCGACGCCATCGCCCGCGAGAGCTGCCGCCGCCTCGTCGAGACCGGGATGCTGTCACTCGCCTCCCCTTTCCATTCACCCGACCGCCTGCGGCGGATCCTGTGCGCCGGTCCCGGCTTGGAGGACATGCTCCGCGAGCGCCGCGACCATCCCCGCCCCACCGTGCTGGTGTCCGCGCACCTCGCCTATTGGGAGGCGCAGACGTGGATGGCGGTGCTCACGGACCTTCCCCTCGGCGACTTCGGCGTGATCTACCGGCCGCTCGATCACGCGGGCTTGAACAACTTCGTCCGACGCGCCCGCGAGCGTTTCGGGATGCGGCTGCTGTCGCGCAAGGCGGGGTTCGCCGAGGCCGCGCGGATCCTGCGACACCGCGGCTGCGTCGGAATCCTGTTCGACCAGAACGCCGGCATGCAGGGCGCTCTCACCACCCTCTTCGGCCGCGTGTGCTCAACCACGGAGTTGCCCGGCATCCTCGCCGAGAAGTTCGGCGCCGAGGTCCGCGTGATCACCGCCCACCGCCGGGACTTCTGGCGCGTCGAACTCCGGATCGCCCCGGTGCCCCACGACGGCACCGCCGCCGGTGTCGTCTTCGCACTCAACCGCTGGCTGGAGGAGGCCCTCACCGCCGACACCGGGCTCCGCGACTCGTGGCTCTGGTCCCATGATCGCTGGCGCCATCAGGACCGGCCCACCGCCCGTTTCCGACTGGAATCCCGCCGCAGCCTTCTCGCGGAGGAGCAACGGGCGCGGGGATGGTCTCACCTGCCGCGCCGCACCCGGCTCTTCGTCCGCCTGCCCAACTGGCTGGGCGATGTCGTGATGGCCTTGCCGCTCCTCCGCGCCGTGCGGGCCGCCCGTCCTGACATGGAGTTCACCCTCGTGGGCAAGGGGCCATTCCGCGAGGTCTGCGAACTCGGCGGACTGGAGTTCGAGCACTACGTGCCCCTGCCGCCCCGCGGGATCGGCTACTGGGGACACTTCCGCGCCCTGGCCGGACGCAGTCCCGACACCTACCTCCTCCTCACGCAGTCCCTGCGCGGTGATCTGGAGGCGCGCCTCACCGCCGCCCCGCAGCGCTTTGGGCTCGTCCGGCCGGGACACCGCCGACCCCTCCTGACGCACGCCTACCGTCGTCCGGCGAATCTGGATCCGCGCTCGCAGCATCAATTCGCGGAGTGGGAAGCGATGCTGCGGCACTTTGGACTCGAGGGGTCGGTCGACCGGCGCCCAGTGGCCCCCCCGCCTCCCCCGCCCTCGCCGACGGTCGGGCTGATCTGCGGTTCCGAGAACCACCCGGCGAAGCGCTGGCCGGTGGAGCACTGGAGCGCCCTGATTCACCGGTTTCCGGGCATCGCGTTCGTGCTCTTCGGGACGCTGGGCGACCGGAGCATCACCGACACCATCGTTGCCGCCTGTCCGGGCGCGCGGGTCGAGAACCTCGCCGGCCGGACCACGCTGCGGGAGTTCGGGGCCCGGCTGCGCGGGTGCACCGTCCTCGTCAGCAACGACACCGGCGGCATGCACCTCGCGAACGCCCTCGGCGTTCCGGTCATCGCGCTCTTTGGTCCGACCAATCCGGTGCGCACCGCCCCGGTCTTTTCCGCCGTCGTGGAGATCCTCCAACCCCCGGGCTGCCCGCCCACCGGCGGGGCGCGCCTCGAAGATCTGGCCCCGGAGTCGGTCGCCGCCGCCCTCCGGCGGCACCTCGGTCCGCCTCCCACCGGCGTTTAGGGTTGCCGTCCCGAACGGGGTTCCCACGTTGGGCAGGCACTCCCGCTCCCCGGTGTCGCTTCTCACGGTCAACGATCTCCGCACCTACTTTCACACGCGCAACGGCGTGTACCGGGCGGTCGATGGAGTGAGCTTCGCGCTGGACCGCGGGGAGACGCTCGGGATCGTCGGGGAATCGGGCTCGGGCAAGTCCGTCACTTGCTACTCGATCATGGGCCTGATCCCGACCCCGCCCGGCCGGATAGAGAGCGGAGCGGCGATCTTCGACGGCACCGACCTCCTCGGGTGCCGGCCCGCCGAGGCCCGCGCCATTCGCGGCAAACGGATCGCGATGATCTTCCAGGACCCGATGACCTCGCTCAATCCGTACCTGCGGATTTCCGAGCAGCTCATCGAGCCCCTGCTCATCCACGGACTGGCGGACCGCAAGGAGGCGCTGCGCCGCGCGCGGGAGATGCTGGAGGCCGTGGGCATCAACGACGCCGCCAAGCGCATCCACTACTACCCGCACGAATTCTCCGGGGGCATGCGGCAGCGGGTGATGATCGCGATGGCACTCATCACCCGTCCCGAATTGCTGATCGCCGACGAGCCGACGACCGCCCTCGACGTCACGGTGCAGGCGCAGATCCTCGACCTGATCCGGCGTTTGCAGCGGGAGTATGGCATGGCGGTGATCTTCATCACCCATGACCTCGGCGTTGTCTCGGGCCTCTGCGACCGCGTGCAGGTGATGTACGCCGGCCGGATCGTCGAAACCGCGTCGACCCGCGCGTTGTTCCGCACGCCGCGGCATCCGTACACGCGCGCCCTCCAGCAATCGATCCCCTCGCTGCAACCGAAGGGAAGCGAATTGTACACGATTCCCGGGATGCCCCCGGACCTGTCCAAGCCGATCGCCGGCTGCGCCTTCGCCGCCCGCTGCGCCGCCGCCGTCCCCGGCTGCGCGCAGCGCGACCCCGCACTCGCCGAAGTCTCCTCAGGCCATGCGCAGGCCTGCCTGCGCGTCGCCGCCGGCGAGTTATAGGCCGCTCACCCGGCATCCCCTCCCCTCCACCGCCCTCATGAGCGAGCCGATCCTCGAACTGCGCGACGTCCGGACCCACTTCCCGATCCGTCAGGGCTTCCTGTTCAAGCGCCAGGTCGGTACCGTGAAGGCCGTGGACGGCGTGACCCTGTCGCTCGCGCGCGGCGAAGTGCTCGGCTTGGTCGGCGAGTCGGGCTGCGGCAAGTCCACCCTGGCGCGCACGATCCTGCAGCTGCTGCCGACGACCGGTGGATCCGTGCTGCTCTCCGGTCGCAACCTGGGCGAATGCGGGGCCGGCGAGTTGAAGCAACTGCGGCGGGACCTGCAGATGGTCTTTCAGGATCCGTACGCCTCGCTGAATCCGCGGATGACCGTGTTCGCAACCCTGGCGGAGCCGCTCCTGACGCACGGCGTCTGTGACCGCGGCGAAGCAACGCGGCACGTGGCGGAGTTGATGGAACGCGTGGGGCTGGCGCCGCGGTTCATGCAGAAGTACCCGCATGAGTTCTCCGGCGGCCAGCGGCAACGCATCGCCATCGCCCGCGCCCTCGCGCTGCGCCCGAGAATCATCATCGCTGACGAGCCCGTGTCGGCGCTCGACGTGTCGATCCAGGCCCAGATCCTGAATCTGCTCGCCAAGCTGGTTCGCGACATGGGGCTGTCGTTGGTCTTCATCGCGCACGATCTCTCCGTCGTGAAGCACATTTCCGATCGCGTCGCGGTGATGTACCTCGGCCGCATCGTGGAAATCGGCGACGCCCGAAGCGTGATCGACACACCGCAGCATCCCTACACGCGGGCGCTGGTCAGCGCGATCCCGCGGCCGGATCCCGAGGTCGAGCGCACGCGGCAGCGCATCGTGCTGCCAGGCGATCCGCCGTCCCCCATCAATCCGCCTTCCGGCTGCACGTTTCATCCGCGCTGCCCGTATGCGGTGGACTCCTGCAAGGCCGCATTCCCGGAACTCCGGGCCGCCGCGGGCCGCGAGGTCGCGTGCTCGCGCATCGGCGCGTTCTGAGGCGACGCCGCTCCGTCAACGCGGCCACTCGCCGCCGACGAAATCCGTCCCGGTGAGCTGCGCCGGATCGAGTTCCACGTGCCGGATGCGCCGTCGCTGCCACGTGTAGGAAAGGTGCACGCGCCCATCCGCTGACTGGATCACGGCGGGGTAACTGTACTCGCCCGGTCCGCTCTCCAGCACCGCCGCCGCCTGCCAGTGGCGGCCATCGCGGGAAATCGCCACGTTCAGGGGCGAGCGTCGGCCGCCCCACTTGCCCGTCTCGCCGGGGACGTGGTTGTAGACGATGAGGTGGCGGCCGTCGCGCAGCGTGAGCGCATCGGTCCCGGAATTCGGATTCGGCAGCGACCCCAGGGTCACCGGACCCCACGTCACCCCACCGTCCGCCGACGCCACCTCGAAGATGCGATTCTGCCGGGTGCGTCCGATTGCCAACAGGTTTTGCCCGCCAAGGAAAAGCACGCTGGGCTGGATGGCTTGGATCGCCACGCCGTCGTTCAGCAGGCCCGTCCGTTCCCACGTCCGTCCGAGATCCCGCGACCGTTCAAACGCCACGGACCACCGGCTTGGCTGCTCCGGGGTTTCCACGCTGGTAGGCGCGAGGATGTCGCCGTTCGCGAGTTGGACCGGACGGTTCTTGATCGGCCCGAGCACGCCGTCCGGAAGCCGGCGTGGCGCGGACCATGAACGCCCGCCATCCATCGACTCGATCACCATGCCCCACCACGTCTCCGGCGAGGGCCCCACTTTGTAGAAGAGCATGAGGGGACCGTTCCGGGGTTGGAACAGCACCGGGTTCCAGCACGGATACCGTACCGTACCGCCGTTCGCGCCCGGAGGCTGGACGCCATTGGCGACTTCGACGGAACTTGTCCAGCGGGCGGACTCGCGACGCGAGAACCAGATTCCGACGTCGGGGTGCTTCTCGTGCGTGCCACCGAACCACGCCGCCACGAGCCCGGACGGTGTATCCGCCAGGGTCGAGGCATGGACCTGCGGGTAGGGTCCGGTCTCATAGATGAATTCCGTCCGCAGGATCGCGGGATCCGCCGCGGGAGCGGACGCGCCGAACGCGACTCCGGCGAACCCAAGGAACCAGACCACCAGAGGAAACGGTTTCAGATCAGGCATGACGCGAAGGGGTAAAGCGAGAGGACGGACCATGGGCTCGCGCTTGTGCCGGAGCCTGCTTCCGGTCCACGTCCGGGCCAAGCGATTTCCAGCGGTGTCGACCCGCCGCAGACCGTCCGCCCAGCGCCGCCCACGGTCACCACCGCCGCGCAGGCGCGCCGTCAGGGCGCACCTCGGCCAACGGGCCGCCAGCCGCCGGGCAGGGTGGCCGCCGCGTTCAGACGCCGGCCGTTGCCGGCTGCGGCGGCGGCACAGCGCGCGACCGCGGCGAGACCGGTCTCTTCCCGCCCCGCGCCCGGGCGCCTCCGTCTCCGCGCGTAGCCGACAGCATCCGCGCCTAGCCGCCGTCGTCCGCGTCGCCCATCCCCGTGCACGCGTCGTTCACGTCGATCCCGCCCCGGCAGGCCGCTTCCAGCAACTGGGCTCGCAGTCCGCCTCCGCGCTCGACCGCCACCTCGGCCGCCATCGCTCCGCGAAGCGCCTCGAGGCCGTCAACGCGCACCATCGCCTCGCGGATCGCCCGCGTGACTGCAATCACCTCGAAGAAGCCGACGCGGCCCACCACGCCGCGACCGGCACAGGCGGCGCACCCCGGTCCCCGGGTCATTGCGCCGGATCGCTCCGCACCCGAAACCACGCCATCAGGCGACGGTCCGAGGTCGCGCGGCCACGGCGCGGGGACGCGGCAGACCGGGCACAGGCGCGCGACGAGGCGCTGGGCCACCACGCCGGCCAGCGCATCGGCGAGAAGGAACGGTTCCACCCCGAGGTCGAGGAGTCGGATGATCGCTCCCTCGGTCGACGCCGCGTGCACGGTCGCGACCACGCCGTGACCCGTGAGGGCGGCTTGGACCGCCACCGCCGCAGTCGCGGCGTCCCGCACCTCGCCGACGAAGATGAGGTCCGGATCCTGCCGCAGCAACGACCGCAGCGCATCGGCAAAGGTCAGGCCCTGCTCGGCGTCCACGGCGATCTGGACGAAACCGTCGCGCTGGAATTCGACCGGGTCCTCGACGGTCATGATCTTGCGCTGCGTGGCGTCGACGCACCCGAGCGCGGCGTAGGCGGTGGTGGTTTTCCCCGCGCCGGTGGGCCCGGCGATCGCGACCAACCCGCGTCCCTGCGCCAACCACGACCGGAGACGCTCCTCTGCGGCGGAACTCAGGCCGAGCGAGGACAAGGCCGGCGGCACCGCACTCCGTTGCAGCACTCGCAGCGCCACCACTTCGCCATGGAGGGCCGGAAGCGTGGCGACCCGGAAGTCGGCGGTCTGCGTCCCGCCGCTCCACCGCAGGCGACCGTCGAGCGGGAGCCTCCGTTCGTTGGGATCGAGGTGCGCGAGCACCTTGATGCGCGCCACCAGTTCGGGACCGGCGATCGTCGCCGGCACCCGCTCCTCCTCCCAGCCACCCGCCCCGCGCCGGCGCACCCAGAGGCCGGCGCGATCGGGCTCCAAGTGCAGGTCAACCACCCCCTCCGTCACCGCCCCTCCGAGGAGCCGATCCAGCCACGCCGCGGAGGGCGACGGCGCGAGCGGGGCCGGCTCCATCGGTCGGGACGCTAGAGCGTCCGCAGGGTATGTCCGAGTTGCTGCAGCTTCTCGCACATGACGATCGAGTCCTGCGCCTTCTCCATGGCCTCGTCCGGCGTGACCAACTCGCGGTTCACGAGGCTCATCAGGTGCGTGTCCATCGTGATCATGCCCAGGCTCGCCCCGGTCTGAATGTCCGAGGTGATGCGGAAGGTCTTGTTGTCGCGGATCAGGGACGCGATCGACGTCGTGTTCACCATGATCTCGTAGCCGGCGATGCGCCCGCCGCCCTTCTTCTTGCAGAGCACCTGGGAGATCACCGCCACCAAGGACGTCGCCAACTGGGTCCGCACCATGTCCTTCATGTTCGCGGGGAACGCGTCCACGATCCGGTCCACCGTCCGGGCCGCGCTGTTCGTGTGCAGCGTGCCGAAGACAAGGTGCCCCGTCTCGGCCGCGCTGATCGCCGCCTCGATCGTCTCGAGGTCGCGCATTTCACCGACGAGGATGACGTCGGGATCCTGCCGGAGCGCGCGCCGGATCGCCTCGGAGAACGAGGGCACGTCGACACCAATCTCGCGCTGCGTGACCACGCACTGCTTGTGGGAGTGGTAATACTCGATCGGGTCCTCGATCGTGATGATGTGCCCGTCGCGGTTCTCGTTGATGTAGTTCACCATCGAGGCCAGCGTGGTGGACTTGCCGGAGCCGGTGGGACCCGTGACCAGGATCAGTCCGCGCGGACGGTAGAGGAGTTCACGCACGCGGTCCGGGAGACCGATGTCGCGCAGACCGAACATGCGGTTCGGGATCTGCCGCAGCACGAGGCCGAAGTTGCCCTTGGACTTCAGGATCGAGACGCGGAAGCGGGCGCGATCCAGGTACGCGAAACCGAAGTCTGCACCGCCGTTCAGCTTGAGGTTCTGCACGTGCGAGTCCGGGCTGATCGACAGCACGAGCTTCTCCGTGTCCTCCGACGTGAGGTTCGGACCTTCGATCGGCACCATGGAACCGCTGATCCGGAGCGTGGGCGGCTGTCCGACCTGGCAGTGGAGGTCGGATGCGTTCTGATCGACGACCAGCTCGAGCAGGTCGTTCATTTGGCAGTTCATAGGAAATCGGTTGGTTAAAAATCAGCCTATCGCAGATCCGAGCACGCGCCAAATCTCTCCTGCAGTCGTGCCTCCGTCGTCCACCCGGGACGCGCCGTCCTCGCCAAGGGTCCGCATTCCCGCCTGGCGGGCCGCGGTGCGCAGGGTGTCGGCGTCGGCCCCGCGGCGGATCAGGCTCCGCAGTGCGTCCTTGACCACGAGCAGCTCCACCACGGCGAGACGCCCGGAGAAGCCCGTTCCGCGGCACGCCCGGCAGGGGGCGGGTCGCACCGGCGCAGGTGCCGGGCGGGCGCAGCTGCGGCAGGTCCGGCGGACCAGTCGTTGCGCGAGGACACCCCGGAGCGCCGTGGCCAGCAGGGGGCCGCTGACGCCGAGGTCACGCAGGCGGACAATCGCTCCGATCGCGTCGGAGGTGTGAAGGGTGGAGAAGACGAGATGCCCGGTCAGCGAGGCGTTCAGGCAGCTGCGCGCCGTCTCGCGATCCCGGACTTCTCCCACGGCGATGACCTCGGGCGACTGTCGCAGCACGGCCCGCAGCGCCTCCGGGAAACCGAGGCCGAGTTCCGGGCGGATGCCGACCTGAACCACCCGCGGCAGTTCGCGCTCCACCGGGTCCTCGATCGTGATCACCTTGCGCCCCGCCTCCGCCAGCTGGCGAAGCGACGCGTGGAGGGTCGAGGACTTTCCGCTCCCGGTTGGACCGGTGATCAGCAGGAGTCCGTCGCTCGATCGGATGAGGCGTTCCCAGCCTTCCCGCGTTCTGGCGCCGAGGATGCCGGCCAGCGTGCCGCCGGCCTCTCCGGCCTCGCCGTCGCCCTCGAGGATCCGGATCACGATGCTCTCACCCCGGACCGTGGGGACCGACGACACCCGGACGTTTCGCGGGCCGCGCCGGGACATCCAGCGAAACCGTCCGTCTTGAGGAAGCCGTCGTTCCACAATCGAAAGTCCCGCCAGCAGCTTGGTCCGGGCGAGCACCGCCGCCGCGTGGGCCGCACCCACTTCCCCCGCCTCCCGCAAGACTCCATCGACCCGATGCCGCACCCGAAGGCGCGTCTCGCCGGGTTCCAGATGGATGTCCGATGCGCGCGAAACGATGGCGTCTGCGAATAGGGTATCCACCACGTCCCCTATCGACACAGCCGAGGGGAGGTTAACGGAGGTCTCTGGCGGGACCCGGGCCGGGCGGTTCCGCCACTCCGCCCGTTCCTCGAGGGTCTGAAACTCAAGCCCGGACAACGCGTCGGCAGGGTTCGCGGGCGACGCCATTCCGCGGGTGTTCCCCACCTCCCGGAGCACCGCGCCGGTCCCGTCGACCCCGTCCCACGCCTCCACAATCCACGACCGCGGGGCGACCGTCGGCACCACGGGCACCGCCAACCGCTGAGCCACCCCAGCCAGCGCGGCTTCGTCGAGAGGGTTTTCGACGGCGAGTTCGACCGCTGCCGGGAAACGACGCAGGGGAAGCATGCCCGCCTCCGCAAGCAGGAGTCGGACCGGAACGGGCAGGGCCGCGACTACGGCAAGGGCTTCGGCGGGCACCTCCGCTCCCCGGGTGATCGCCCGCAGGCCGAAGTGCGCCGCGAGGGCCTCCGCCGCCCACCACGGGTCCAGGTCACCCCCGTCGATCCACGCAGCGAGGGCACCCGCACGGAGCCCGCGCGCGGGCTCCGTCGGTGGCGCGCGGCCCGACCGCTCGGCCGCCGCCCGCACCGCTGCCGCTCCGCCGGCGGGTCGCCACCCGCGCGCCAGCAGCGCCGCCAGAATCCCTTCGTCCGCCTCGGTCATGCGCTCAGGATCCTCGTCGGCTCGGGTCTTCGGGTCCGCGGCCTAGCGGGCCAGACTCATGAGGAACTCCGCGTTCGACTTGGTTTTGCGCAGTCGCTGGATGAGCATCTCCATCGACTCGATGGGGCCGATGCCCTGCATGGTCCGCCTGAGCCCATAGACCCGCTGCAGTTCATCCGGGTGATAGATGAGCTCCTCCTTGCGGGTGCCGGAGCGGAGCATGTTGATGGCGGGAAAGATGCGCTTGTCCGAGAGGCCCCGGTCAAGGTGCAGCTCCATGTTGCCGGTGCCCTTGAACTCCTCGAAGATGATCTCGTCCATCCGACTGCCGGTGTCGATCAGCGCGCTCGCGAGGATCGTCAGGCTGCCGCCTCCTTCGATGTTGCGGGCCGCGCCAAAGAAGCGCTTCGGCCGCTGGAGCGCGGTGGCCTCCATGCCGCCGGACATGATCTTGCCGGAGTTCGAGGCGAGCGCGTTGTAGGCGCGGGCGAGGCGGGTGATGGAATCGAGCAGGATGACGACGTGCTCACCGCGTTCCACGAGGCGGCGGGCCTTTTCGCCCACCATCTCGGCACAGTGGATGTGGCTCTCCGGGGACTCGTCAAAGGTCGACGACACCACCTCCCCCTTCGTGTGCCGCCGGAAGTCGGTCACTTCCTCCGGGCGTTCGTCGATGAGGAGGAGGATGAGTTTGGTCTCCGGGAAGTTCGCCGAGACGGAATTGGCGATGTTCTGCAGGAGCACGGTCTTGCCGGTCCGCGGGGGCGCCACGATCAGGCCGCGCTGGCCAAAGCCGATCGGCGTCAGCAAATCCACCGCCCGCATCGAGATGTCCTTCTGCACCTCCGGCGCTTCGAGCAGGATGCGGTTGAGCGGGTAGTAAGGCACCAACTCCTCAAAGGGCGTCACGAGGCTCGCCTGCTCCGGCGCGCCCCCCATCACCGTCTCCACCCGCACCACGGACGGGCAGCGTTCGTCGCCCACCGGCGGTTGCAGCAGGACCTCCATTTCGTGACCGCGCTTGAGGCTGTAGCGGCGGATCAGGGACTCCGGCACGTAGGCGTCCTCCGGGTAGAGCCGGTAGCTGCAGTGGTCGTGAACAATGAAACCGTGCCCGCGATCGGTCACGTCAAGCCAGCCGCGGTCGCGGAGCAGGTGCCCGCCGCCGGCGGCGCGCTTCAACACTTCGGCGATGAGGTGCCGCTTGGGGAGTTGTCCCTCGACGGCACACCCGATCCGGCGCGCGACGGCCGCAAGATCGGCCACGGGCAACGCCGTCAATTCGTCCAATCGCAGGGTCTCTCCCGCGCCCGCCGCCAGCGAAATCGCCAAGGCATCCAGCGCCGCGAGATCCGCGAAGCGTGCCGGGTCCGGCAAATCGCCCGACCGCGGCGCCAGCGACGGCGGCGGCGGCTGCGGGGGGTGCTGCGGCCCACGCCCTCCCCCTCCTCCACCGCCCCCGCCTCCCCCTTCCGGACCACCCGGATGCCACGGCTTCCCTTGGCGGTTCCGTTTGTCCTTCTTCAGCTGCTTCCAGTAATCCCGGCCGCGGAATTCCCGCGGCGCAAAACCGGGACGCCCACCCCCGGCGTCGCCGCCCGGAGCCGATTCCGGCGCGGGCGCCGTCTCACCCGTACCCGCGCTGGGCACGAAGACGCGCGCTTCCTCTGAGCGGTCGGCCACGGGCTCCGCCGGGGCCACCGCATCCGGTGTCGGGGCCGGGGCCGCGACCGTCGGCGGAGGGGCCGACTCAGGACGGGGGGCGAAAGAGTCCACCGGGGCCGGGGCTGGACGCTCGATCCTGGGTTCCGGGGCCGGGGCCGCCTCGCGCGCCGGAGCCCGATCGAACTCCGACGCCGGGAACAACTCGGGCGCCGGGGGCGCGGAAACCGCCACCGACTCCGCCGGGCGCACCGCCTCGTCCGGTGAAACGGACGCCTTGGCGGCGCGCGTGCGGCCACGGGACGCGGTGCTCCGCGTCCTCGGCCGGGCGGCGGCCTTCTTGGCGCGACCCGTTGCTCCAGAACTGCTCTTGGAAGACTTCTCCATGGGGAAAGAAAAACAAAACGGAATCAGGCGCCTCACCGGCGCCGCAGGGAACCTTCAGCCTCGAGTCGCTCCACCAGCAGGTCGACCTGCCGGGCCAGAAACTCCGGCGAACCCTCATTGCCGATGACATAGTCGGACCACTCGGTTTTGCGCGCCAGAGGCAACTGCTTGGAAATACGAGCCTCGGCCTGCTCTCGCGTGATTCCACGCGCTTCGAGACGGGCGTACTGCTGGGCGGGAGTAGTGGTGACGCAGACGATGAAATCAAACCAATTCTCCAAACCCTTCTCGAAGAGCAACGGCACCTCAAACACCCAGTGCACCGAGGGTTCCGCGTCCAACCGGGCGCGCCAAACCGCGTACAGCAGCGGATGCACCAGGTCCTCCAAGCTCTGGCGTTCCGCCTCATCGGCAAAGACCCGCGCCGCCAACCGCCCCCGATCCACCCGACCCTCCGCCGTGATGACCCCATCCCCGAACAGCCTCCGCAACTCCGCCATCACCGCCGGTCGACAGAGAAGATCCGAGCGCACAATCTCATCGGAGTCGAGACGGCGGTAGCCTCTCTGCTCCAACAGCTTCGCCACGGACGATTTCCCGCAGCCCATGCACCCGGTGATTCCGACGACGCGTTGCACAACGATAGAGCGACCGACCAATGCAAGTCGGAAGCGTTATTTATTGCAAGAGTTTAATTTTTATGCACCGTGGCCTTCGCCCGATCGATCCGGGCGGGAACCATGCTGGCGATACTCACCTCGGCTGCGTTGCAGGGCATTACTGCGGAAGCCGTTCACGTCGAAGTCAACACCGGGGAAGCCGGGACGCCGGGGTTGCTGATGGTCGGCTTGCCAGACGCGAGCGTGAAGGAGGCGAAGGACCGGGTATGGTCCGCGATCCAGAACAGCGGCTTCAAGACTCCTTGGTCCCGCACCACGGTGAATCTCGCCCCGGGCGAACTGCGCAAGGAGGGCTCGGGCTTCGATCTGCCGGTCGCCCTCGGGCTGCTGGTGGCCTCGGGCCAGTTGGAAAGCCCGTGCTTGGACGAGGCGCTGATCGCGGGCGAGCTGAGCCTCTCCGGCGCCACTCGCCCGGTCCGGGGCGCGCTGGCGATGGCCCGCCTCGCCCGGGAACTCGGCAAGCGGCGGGTGCTGCTGCCTCCGGCGTCCGCCCTTGAGGCCGCCTTGGTCGAACAGGTGGAGGTGGTCGCGGTGTCTTCGTTGGACCATGCTTTCCGTCTCCTGACGGGTGAGATCGCGCCGCAGGTCGTGACCCCCGCCACCGCGCTCGCCGCCCTCGAGCGTCACCCGGCTCCGGACGCCGCGGACTTCTCGGAGGTGAAGGGACAGCGGGTGGTCCGCCGGGCCGCCGAGGTCGCGGTGGCCGGCAACCATAACCTGCTGCTGATCGGGCCGCCCGGCTCCGGGAAATCCATGATCGCGAAGCGGCTCCCGGGGATCATGCCGGCTCCGAGCCGCGACGAGGCCCTCGAGATTCTCGGAATCCAGTCCGTCGCGGGCGTGCCGGGGAGTCTCGGCGGCTTCGGTCGTCGCCCGGTCCGTTCGCCCCACCACACGGTCTCCGACGTCGCCCTGCTCGGCGGCGGCGCGGTGCCGTCACCCGGGGAGGTCTCGCTCGCCCACCACGGGGTGCTCTTCCTCGATGAGCTGCCGGAGTTCAAGCGGTCCGCCTTGGAGGTGCTGCGCCAGCCGCTGGAGGACGCCGTGGTCACGATCTCGCGCAGCGCCGGCAAGCTGACGCTGCCGTGCTCGTTCCTGCTGGTCGCCGCCATGAACCCGTGCCCGTGCGGTCACCTCGGCGACCGCACCCGCGAATGCCGCTGCAGCCCGACGCAGATCCAGCGCTACCGGAGCCGCATCAGCGGCCCCTTGCTCGACCGCATCGACCTGCACGTGGAGGCTCCGGCCCTGTCCGTGACCGAACTGCGCGCCGCCGACGAGGGGGAACCATCAGCGGTGCTTCGGACGCGCACCGAGGCCGCCCGGGCCCGCCAGCGCGAGCGGTTTCGCGGCTCCGTCTGCACCACGAACGCCCGCATGACCCCGACCCAGATCCGCACTCACTGCCGTCTCCCCGGCCCGCTGGCCCTCCTGCTCGAGTCCGCCATGAACCAACTCCAGCTCTCTGCGCGGGCCCATGACCGCATCCTCAAGGTGGCCCGCACCATCGCCGACCTCGCCGGCGCGGAATCGATCGAGGAGCCGCACCTGCTGGAGGCGATCCACTACCGAAACCTCGACCGCCGGCTCATCGCCTAGCGGTTCGGCGGTTGCGGAAACCGCCCGGCAAGCGAACTCCGCCCGCTCAGCGGAGCGACCCCGCCGGCGCATCGCCGCGGGCGGGCTTGCGATTGTGGAAGAGCAGGTAGCGCGAGGTCTGGTGAAGGGCGTCGATCCACGTTTCGTTCTCCTCCGCGAGCGCGGATGCCGGCGCCGGGGAGAGGGACGGCGCCGGATGCCGCCAGTCCGCCCAGTCGTGCCGCGCCGCGCCACCCGCAAACCGGCGCGTCGCATACCACCCTCCGCGGCGCACCCCCACGGTCTGGTTGTGATGGTCGATGATGAATGCGACATTGCTCGCCCCGCCGTCGACTTGTTCCTGCCGCAGCAAATCCCGGCCAAGGCTGCCGTTGCGGTAGGGGATGCCGGCGATCCCGGCAATCGTCGGAAGGACGTCGACCATTGAGGCCACCGTCGAGATGCGCCGGGGTTCAAGGATGCCCGGAGCGTAGAACAGCAGCGGCGTGTGGAACGCGGTCAGGCCCTGCTCGGTCCACGCGCGCGGAAAACGGTTTCCCGCATTTCCGCCGATGCCGTGGTCGCCGATGAACACGAACAGGGTGTCCGCGAAGTAACGTTCCTTCCGCGCCGCTTCGATGAACGCGCGGAAGGAGAAATCCGTGTAGCGGAAGGCGTTCAGTTCCTCATTCGACTCGAACCCCGCCGCCGCCAGCTCCGCCGGGGTCGCCTCGATCACCGTAAAGGCCCCGCGGTCCTCGGCCGGAATGGTGTAGGGGCGGTGGTTGCCCGCCGTCTGGATGACTGCGAAGAAGGGCTTCTCCTCGCGGGCAAGGATCGCGTTCGCCTCAAGGAATAGCGACGTGTCGCTGATGCCCCAGACGTCGACGCGGGGCGAGCGGAAGGCGTCCTCCTCGTAGATGCGGAGGCCGCGCACGTTGTTCGACAGCAGCCCGCGCACGTTCGCCCAGCTTGCACTGCCGCCGAGGAAGTACAGTTTCTCCGCCGCGGTGAAGTCGTTCAGGATGACGTGCTGATCCACCAGCGCCGGATTGCGGGTCGCGGTCTTGGTCATTTCAACATCCGGGATCCCGGTGAGCAGGGCCCACACGCCCCGGGCGGTGCCGAAATGCGGCGTGTAGCAGTCGTCGAAGAGCACGCCTTCCCGGCACAGCTGCGCGAAGTACGGGGTGGTATCGATCGGGTTGCCCCAGACGGAGCTCTTGTAGCCGCTGAACGACTCGCAGATCACGAGGACCACGTTTCGCGGGGCGCGCCGGACGGGGCCGGCCGGGGTCGCGCCCGCGATCCCCGGTCCAAAGCGGCGCACAAAGTCTAGGCCCTGCGCGGTCACGCCCGGTGCTCCGAGGTACGCCGCCATCCGGGGGGCGTGGGAGCGCACGACCGCTTCGTCGTAGCCCGAGCCGCGGAAATCCAGCGAACTCACGAACGACTCCACCGGGCTGAGCGCGAGGTGGGCGTGAAGGTGGTCGCGCAGGTCGAAGGCATCGCTCCACCGGAGCGGGTACTGACTGACGCGGCCGTAGATCGCGACGACGCCGCAGACGCCCGCACCGAAGCCCCAGGTCCAGCGCGCACGCCGCGTTGCCGCATCGGGCGACCGGGCAGCCACGCGATGCCGCCAGACCAGCAGCCACGCCAGGGCCGCCGAACCGACCAGCCATGCCAGAGTCACCCGGACGATCGGGTAACTCTGCCAAGCCATCTCGGCGGAAATCCCCGCATCCGTCAGGAAGCCGAGCACACTCGCGTTCAGCCGCTGCTGGAGGTACCGAAGGTGAAACGCATCGATGATCTGGACCATCGCGACGGTCGTCACCGCCAGCGCGGCGGCGACGAGCCACGCCCGCGCCGCGGTGCGGCTGGCGAAGGGCTGAAGGGCCCGAATGCTGCCGATCACCAGGGCCGGCAGGAGCAGCAGAGCCACCAACCGGAGGTCATAGCGGAGCCCGAGGACCAGGATCCTCGCGATCGCCTCCGCCGAATCCTCAGGCCGAACGAAGGTGCCGAGCGCCAGCACCCGGAACGCCGTGGTGATGCCCAGGATTACCAGCCCAACCGTCGCCAGCCACCGAATCACCCGCGGCGGCGCGAGGCGTGAGGAAAACGAAGCGTTCACGGGATCGGCCGGAGTCATCGCGGGGGGATTTCCGAAGCGGAATCCCCCCACCGGGGAGGGGGAACCGAAGCGGCCGCATGGTCAAGGTCGGCAAGTCGGCGGCGCCGCTCCGCCTCCGGAATCAGCGCCACCTCCCAGCCGGCGCGGAGGCAGCGGACAAGGTCCGCGGGCGCGACGCGCGCCTCGCGAAACAGGCCTTCGTACTCATCCGTGAGGGCGTTGCCGAAGACGAGCGGATCGTCGGTGCTGACCGTGCAGCGGACGCCGGCCCGCAGCAGCGCCGGAAGCGGGTGCTCCCGCCAACTCGGCACGACGCGGAGGCGGAGGTTGCTGATCGGGCAGACGTCGAAGGTCACCCCGCGATCGCGGGCCAGCGCCACCACGGCCGGGTCCTCGATCGCCCGCACGCCGTGCTCCACCCGCGTGACGCCGAGTTCCTCGATCGCCTCGCGCACACGGGCGGCCCCGTCACATTCGCCGGCGTGCGCCTTCGTCACCTTTCCCGCCTCCCGCAGCCTCCGCCACACCGGCGCCGTCCACGGCTGAGTCGGAACCGACTCGTCTCCGTGCAGGTCAACCCCCGCGAGACTCTCCCAGTTCTCCAGGTCGTCAATGACCGGCCGAAGGGGACCGGCGTAGTCGGTCCGCAGCATCCCGGCAAAGACCCGCACCTCCATGCCGGCCGGCGCGGCGGTGCGGATGGCCTCGATGATCTCCTTTCCTGGCACGCCCAACGCCCGACACATCCCGAGGTGAAAGCTGGTCTCCACATAGCGGACGGATTCAGCGAAGCGCGCCGCGAAGATCGCCCGCGCCGCCTCGTGGTACCGTTCCACGCTCGTCACCCACGCAAGGGCATGCCGCAGCAGCACCCGATCAAAGTCAGCGAACGAAGCGAACCGGTGATCCGGACGCTGAAAATCCGGATCCGGCGGAAATTCGTCCGGGCGCCATGCATGGAGCAACCCGTACGGGACCGCACCTTCGATGTGCAGGTGCGTCTCGGTCTTCGGGAACCGCTGCAGCCAGGCCCGGAACGCCGGGTCCGCGGGGGTCAGCGGCGGTTCCGGGGCAGCCATGCCGGTGCAGACTCCGCGACGGCCGCCCTCAGCGGCCAAACAGGTAGTCGGGGTTGAGCTTGTGCAGCGCCTTCGGCACAAAGAGCCCGTCCTTGCGGATGAGCTTCCCGTCGAAACAGATTTCGCCGCCGCCGTAATCCGGCCGCTGGATGCAGACCATGTCCCAGTGCACCTGCGACTTGTTGCCGTTGCCCACGCCCTCGTAGGCCTGACCCGGGGTGAAGTGGAAGGAACCGGCGATCTTCTCATCGAAGAGGATGTCGCGCATCGGTTGGAGGATGTGCGGGTTGAAGCCGATCGCGAACTCGCCGATGAACCGCGCGCCCTCGTCGCTGTCGAGGATCTCGTTCAGCCGCTTGGTGTTCGACGACGTGGCCTCGACGATGCGGCCCTTCTTGAAGACGAGGCGAATGTTGTCGAAGGAGGTGCCGAGGTAGACGGTCGGCGCGTTGTACTGGATCACGCCCTCGACCGAATCCTTCACCGGGCAGGAGAAGACCTCCCCGTCGGGGATGTTGCGCTGGCCGCCGCATTCGCGCGAGCCGATGCCGCGGATCGAGAAGCGCAGGTCGGTGCCCGGGCCCTTGATCCACACTTGGTCGGTCTTGTCCATCAGGGCCTTCAGCGCCTTCATGCCCGGAGCCATGCGGGCGTAGTCGAGCGTGCAGACGCGGAAATAGAAGTCCTCAAAGGCCTCGGTGCTCATTCCGGCCTGCTGCGCCATTCCGGGCGTCGGCCAGCGGAGCACCACCCATTTGGTCTCGTTCACGCGGCGGTCGAGCACGGGCTTCATTGCCTTGGCGACCACGCGGACCTTCTCGGAGCGCACGTCGGATGACTCGAAGATGTTCTCCGACCCGCGCAACGCGATGTAGGCGTCCATCGACTCCATGCGCATCAGTTCGACGTTCGCGTGCGGGGTGTACTGGGCCTCGGTGGCCTCCAGCATCAGCTCGCGGGTGATGCGGGCCCGGTGGATCTGGACGTAGGGCAGAGCGCCGCGGGCGCGCGCGGCCCGGACGAGCGCAACGACCATCGCATCGGGCACGTCGAAGGCATCGATGAGGACCCGCTCGCCCTTGGCGAGCGAGGTGGAGAAACCGGTCAGGCCCGCGGCGAGGGTTTCAAAGCGCGAATCCAAAAGCATGATGACGCGGAGCTAACCCCACCCTGCGCCGGGGCGGCAAGGGCAATTGCGGGGCGCAAAAAGGCCGCCCCCGGAGAGGGGGCGGCCAAGGGGAAGCCACGAACGACTCGCCGGGCCGGTGCCCGGCGGAGCGCGCGCGACGAAGCTAGATCTGGACCGGCTTGTAGCCGCCCTTCGCCTTGAAGTAGAGCACGAGCAGCAGGTAGATCACGGCCATGATGGCCGGGATGAACGAGTCAGCGACCAGCGTGCGGCGGTCGCCGCGCATGTCCGCCTCGTGGACCTTCTTCTGCTGTTCGGTGGCCTTGCCGGCGGTCACCGCCGCCTTGACGTCGCCGAGCTTCTTGCCGTCGAGGCCGAAGGCGTCGGAGAAGACGAGGAACTTGCTCGGCGTGGCGGCCCTGTACTCGGAGTAGAGGGCCGGGTCAGCCTTCTTGAGCTCCTCGCCCGCAAAGCGGTCCTTCGCATAGCCGAGGCCGGGCGAGCCGAGGAGACCGGCGGACATCATGCCGATGCCGCCCATGATCGAGATGGCGACGGCGCCCGTGCGCGGGAAGCGGTCGGAGGCGACCGCGAGCATCGTCGGCCAGAAGAACGTCTTGCCGATGCCGTAGATCGTGAGGGCCACGAGCGCGCCGGCGAAGGTCGAGATGCCGGCGGTGAGGTTCAGGCCGACGCAGGCGAGGATGGCGCAGAGCAGCAGGAGGCCGACGGGCGAGAGGCCCAGCTTGCGCTCGATGAAGTCGGCGCAGAACCGCAGCGCGAACATCGTCATGGACGTGAACACGAAGAGGATCTTTCCCTGTTCGGAGCTCAGGATGTTGCCGGTGATGTTCTGGATCCAGCCGTCGGTGCCGAGTTCGACGGCGCCGAGCAGGGCGTGGGTGATGAACAGGATGAAGAGGAGGCCCGAACCGAGCGCCCAGCCGCTCAGGCCGGAGAACACGAGGAAGGCGCCGGCGCCGAGGGCGATCGCGACCCAGCTCCAGGAGGCGCTGGTGAAGAACGCGGCGCCGGTGAGACCGCCGAGCATGGGCCCGAGCGCATCCTTGGAGAAGAGCCAGATGAAGAGGCCGATGACGGCTGCGCCGGCCATGCCGACGTCCTTGAGCATTTCGCCGAGCTTAAGCCCCTTCGCGGAGGCCTCGGACTTCGGCATGTGCTGGCCGAGGAACATCAGCCCGTAAATCACGGTGGGGATCAGGTACAGCGACAGCTGCCACTTCCACGGAACCTGCAGGCGATCGTCGAGCACCCAGCCGCAGACGCCGCCGAGGACCATGCCGGCGGGCCAGCTGGCGTGGAGGATGTTGAGATAGTGCGTGCGCTTGGCCGGGAAGAGCGTGGCGACCAGCGGGTTGGAGACAGCCTCGAGCGTGCCGTTCGCGTACGCGAAGATGAACATGCCCCAGTAGAGGCTATTGTAGGCACCCGCGCCCGAGGCGGTGAACGTCACGATCGCCGAAAGGACGTGGAGGACGAACGCCAGCACCACGAGGCGACCGTAGCCGACCTTGTCGCAGATGACGCCGCCGATGATGATGCCGAAGCAGAATCCGGAGAAACCCGCGCCGCCGATCGCGCCCAACTGTGCGCCGGTGAAGCCGAATTCCGATCCCCAGTTATCGAAGATCCCGCCGCGGATGGCAAAGCCAACGCCGGCGGCCAGAATCGCCATGAAGCCGGCCCACAGGAGCCGGTTGGCATTGGGGGCGATCGCCCCGCTTGTAGTGTCGTTTGAGCTCATTACGTGGGACTAGGTGCTGCTTTCGCTTTCGTGTGGGTAATCCCGCAGCGGAACCGACTCGACCAGCCCGCACTCCCTGGAAGGAAAATACGCGGCGGCCGAAGGCGGACTGCCTCGGGGTGAGGGTGTAACCAAGACGCGGGAGGTTGAGGGGCCGGGGCATCGTCATCAAGGCGCATTTTCACAGACGATTGATGGCTATGGTCCCCCGAACTCCGGCCAAGAAAAAGCCGCCAACCGGAGGGTTGGCGGCAAAGGGTGAACGAACCGATGCGACCGAGGCTCAGGGCTGGCCGAAGACCTCGACCTCCACGTAGTGGTTGAGTTCGTCGGTGGTGTTGCCCGCCGAGGACAGCCGGACATAGCGGCCCTTCGCCCCATTGGCGTCGATCAACCGGCCTTCATTGGTCTCAATGTAGGCAGGGTCCTTCCCCACCCCCAGCCCCGCCGAGTTGTCGATGTCGTTGTTGAAGATCGTGGTGACCCCCGACTTGAACTCCGGATCGTCCGAAACCTGCACCACGACGTCATGGTACACCCGCGCCTGAGCGTGGAAGTGCCAAACGAGCACCGCAGCCAGCTTCGCGGACGCGCCGAGGTCGATCTGGACCCACTGGACGCCCGGGCCGAACTCGACGAACGAGCCATCCGCACCGCTCTTCTCTCCGTCCGTGACGAAGCTGAGATCGCCGATCACCGGCAGCGAATCCGAGGCCGCGACCGCCTTGTCCTTGGACAGGAGCACCGTTCCCGCCGGAACGAGCAGCGCCGGGCGGGGGCCCTGACGCGGCTTCTCCAAGTTGGGCAACGAGATCGGCCGGGGCGTGCCCACGAAGAGCGGCTTCGGCAATTCGAGCGCGAGCGGAACCCGGTCCAGCGCGGTGAGCGGCAGGGCGGCGGCAACGGCGATGACCAAGAGGGCGGAACGGAGGATCATGGGAGCAGGAAAAGGTAGCGAATTAGGAAGGGGGGTAGCGAACGGCAGGCGCGGGACTCAGGCGACGAAGTCGGAGGGCTGGAAGGTCAGGGACTTGCGGGCCGCCACGGCTTCGTTGACCCGCAGAACGGTGACAGCGGAGGCAAACGCCTGTTCCCCCGGACAGCTGAGCGGCGTGCCGTCGCGGATCGCCCCGAAGAAGTTTTCGAGGTGCGGCTGGTGAATCGCCTTGTCGAGCGTCACCGGGATGTCCCAAGCGGAGAGAGCGGCCGTCTCGCGGACGTCCACGACGGAGGCGCGCGGCGCGGCCGTCGCAAACTTCGGCTTCACTTCCTTCTCCCACGGCTTGGACGGTGCCGCCGCGCCCTCCTCACCGTAGCCCGGCTTCTTGATCAAGCCTGACGCCACATGAACCTCCCAATCCGGGGCCTGCGCCTCGCGGTAGAGTTTGGTGTACTTCGGGTTCTCCGACATCTTCAGGGCCGCTTCGGTCCCCATGAAGTACTCATGGTACCCGCCGCCCGCGCTGGTGGTCGTCAGCACCTGGTAGAACGCGCGCACCATCCCCTCGCTGGTCGGGAACTCATAGATGGCCATCACGTTGTCGTACCACTCGTGCGTCTTGTAGAAGTCCACGCCGCCACCCGCCATCACGGAACTCGGATTCACGCCGAGCATCCAGTTGAAGATGTCGATCTGGTGCGCGCCGAGATCCGAGATCGGGCCCCCGGCGTACTTCTTGAACCAGCGCCAGTTCCGGAATTCGTGCATGTTCGCGTAGCCAAACGCGTTCAGCTTGGCCTCCGGGATCTTGAAGCGCTCCGGCCAGCCAAGATCGGCGCTGACGGACCGGTTCCACTGGGCGTTCAGGTTGTTGATGCGACCAAGCAGGCGCTTCTCACGCAACAGGCGGTCGCGCACATAGATGTAGCGCGGGTTGCTCCGGCGCTGATGGCCCACTTGGAGCAACTTGCCCGCCTCGCGGGCCGTCACGACCATCGAACGGGCACCCTCGATGGTGTTGGACATCAGCTTTTCGCAATAAACATGCTTCCCCGCCTTGAGGGCGGCATTCGTCTGCTCGGCGTGCAGCCAGTCCGGGGTCGCCACGATGACTGCGTCGATGTCCGGGACTGCAGACAGCATTTCCCGGTAATCCTCAAAGGCGCGGACGTCATGGCCGAACTTCTTGAGCAGGCGCTCACCGTAGGTGCGGGCGTACTCCCAGATGTCGCAGACCGCCCGGAACCGGATGTCCGGAATCTTGAGCGCGGCATTGAGCAGCACGCGACCCTGCTCGCCGCAACCGATGAGACCGATGTTGATGGTGCGCGAACCGCCCGCGCCGGCGGGAGCCGAGGCCTGGGCAAGGTAAGGCGTCGCGATCAGCGCGGCGCCGAGCTTGACGCCGGTGGAAAGGAATTCGCGCCGGGTGGCGGCGGCGGCGGGAAAGACGGACGGAGTCGATGGATTCATCGCCGGGTTTCGGGAGGGGTTTACGAGCGACCAGTCCAGAGGGCGAAGCGGTTGTGACGGACCAGTACGAGGGCGCCCGCAGTCAGGCCGACATAGGTCGCGATCCAGACCACGCCCTCATTCTCCTGCACCGCCATGAGACCGAAACCCAGCCCCACCCATGTGAGCCCGAGCAGGGTGAGCGCGCAGCGGGTCCGCACCCCCAGCAGCACCGCCAGACCGATCGCGATCAGCACGTAGCCGAGGAAGAACGCGAAGGTCTTCGTCGCCCACAGGGGCAGGAACGACGCCGAGGTGATGCCGTTCGCCATGCGCGCCATGTTGCGGTAGTAGATCTCGAACGAGTAATTGCCGCCCGATTCGAATTTCTCGATGCCCGCGAGCAAGGCGCGGAGCCCAAGGAACAGGCGCAGCAGAAGCAAGGCTGCGGTGAACTCACGACCGGAGGCGGACGAGGGGGTGTCGTTGGACATGGTGGGGGAGAAAAAAGCGAAAGCGGTAAAGAGCTCCAAAACGAACTCACCGGAGCCGTTCTGGCAACCTGACAAACGCCTCATTCGGCCCCGCGCCCCCCCGGTTAGGCAAGCGCAGAATGCGTCCGGCGGCTCATTCGTCGAGAAGGCCCGCCAACTCGGGTCCAGAAAGGCCCAGCGCGGGCCGTGTTTTGTTCGTGACCGGGCCATGCAGTCTGTGCGAGGGAGGAGGCGCAACCGCGTCCGCCGCGCGACGCCGATGTTCCCGTAGCCCAACCCGCGACTCGAACCGTCATCCTGACCTGACCCCGAAATTTTGAGCCGCCTTGGGTGTTAGTCTGGGCCACCAGAAAGGACCCAGACCATGAAAGGCAAACGACATACGACTGAGGACAAGATCCGCATTTTGCG
>VHCJ01000025.1 GCA_016871755.1 Verrucomicrobiota bacterium
GCCGTCGGCGACCCGCAAAATGCGGATCTTGTCCTCAGTCGTATGTCGTTTGCCTTTCATGGTCTGGATCCTTTCTGGTGGCCCAGACTAACACCCAAGGCGGCTCAAAATTTCGGGGTCAGGTCACGTGCGAGTCGTTCACCCATCTCTCCGTCAAGCTGGGCAGGGTACGCCGCCCGCACGGCGAGTGGGAGTCCAGTCCTTTCCACCTGCGCGGCGCCGCGAACGAGATTTTCGCAGAAGGAGTGAACCGAATCCAGATGCATAGCTTCAGCTACAGCCCGCCGGAGATCCCGTATCCTGGTTGGCGAATGTATGCGGAACTCCAACTCAACCGGAACTCGCCTTGGTGGCATCACATCAATCCCCTGACGACCTGGCTGGCGCGAAACCACTGGCTTCTGCAAGCAGGAAGACCCGTCGCGGACGCGCTCGTCTACCCGGTGGCTTCGGATCCACCAGACGGGCCTTTCCGCGAACAGGGATCTCAACAGCCGGTCTCCGCAAGGGATGCGGTGGACGGTGCCAATCGCTTCACTCTTCCATTCATCCCGGCGGCTCAGGCCGCGGGAGCCTACGAGGCGAAGACCATCATTCTCACCGCCCCGCCTGCCAGCACGGAGGAAGTAGAGCACCTTCTGTCCCTCGTTGAGGGCGGCGCCACCCTGCACTCCACTTCCAGCCTGCCCGAGGCGTGGGCGGTCAACTCGCGCCCTCTTCCGTCAGAGACGATCCGCCGTCTGGCGGCAATGACTTCTGCCGGGCGCATCCGGGATGCGCGGTCCGAAGGCTGGGCCTCCGCCCTCGCCGCATCGCGAACCGTACGCTGGACACCGGCAGCGGCGGAACTGAGTTTCCAGCGGAGAAGGGTGGATGGAAGGGACCTGTACTTCGTCGTCAATCTCGGCGACGATTTCGAGGGAGAAGTCTCGTTTCCTCAGACCGGCGGTCTCTGGGAAGTCTGGGACGCCGACCACGGGTCCATCCGCCCAGCGGCCCAACTCTCGGCACGCGGAGGTCGCACGCATCTCCGGCTTTCTCTGCGGCATGCGGAGTCGACTTGGATCAGCTCTTCGTCAGGCGACCAAGGTCCGCCCGTGCAAGTCGTACGCGCGAGCGGCGGGTCTTTCCACTATTCCGAAACGGGACTTCTTCTGGGCTGTTTCGACCGTGCCGGCCAGCATGAAGTCACTCTCTCGAACGGAGAATCCCGCTCCATCGATGTCTCAATACCCGCACCCGTCCTGCTCGACGGACCGTGGTCCCTCAGTGTCCGGTCCGAGCAAGCCCTAAGCCCCCAGCGGCCAGTCACGCTGCGCTTGGAACGTCTGGTGTCGTGGCGGCAAATCGCTGAACTGAGGCGCTACGCGGGTTCCGCCACGTACACCACCGAGTTCGATCTGCCAGAAAAGATGTGTCGGCCCGACGTTGCGGTCGTTCTCGACCTTGGCGAGGTCTATGAGTTGGCAAACGTAGAGGTCAATGGTCACGCCGTCGGGACGGTGTGGTGCGGCCCCTTCAGCATCGAGGTCACGGACGCGGTTCGCCCGGGGCGAAACCAACTCCGGCTTGAGGTTCCGAATCAGATGAAGAACAGCCTCGAGCGCAGCGATGGTTTCGCACGAGCACTGGGCGGCGACGGTAAGCGCTCGCCCGAACCCGATGCGACCGCCGACTTTTACATGCGGCCGTCCGGTCTGCTGGGGCCAGTGGTGCTGCGGGCGACGGGCCGAGTTGTCATCGCTCCCGCCAACCTGCTGGAACGCAACTAACCCCGGACTCGGAGGCTGGGAGCCGAGCTGCCGGGCTCGCGCAGTGCGAGAGTCTTGTGCCCTTCCGCCGACTGAAGTGCGATCGACTCGCCCGGTTCCACGTGCGCCCAGTTGCAATCATCCTCCACCCCACCCCATACCACCCGAAAACTTCTGATCCCGACCTGCGTTCCCACCGGTTCTTTCGTCCCTGCCGAGGTGAGCTTCGAGCTGAATTCAATCGTCGTCAGCGGTGGAGCCCGACAACCGGAACCGCGCACTGACCCCCGTGAGACGAGCCCCGAGGCCCGACGGTTTATCTTTTCGTGTATGACTCTTGGCAGGATTCGCAAGGTGGCGGGGTTGCCATCCGCGGGGTCTCCTGCGAGACTTCTCGGTGGTTCGAAGCCCATCCGATGACACCCGCCTCGCCGCCTCCTCCCGCCAACGCCGCTCCCGAGGTCGCGACCAGCGCGTCCGGCGGAGCGCTCGGACCGATCGGTCTGATCGGGGTCGGGCTCGTCGGCACCGCGCTCGCCGAACGGCTCCGCGGCGCCGGCTTCCCGGTCATCGGCTTCGACACCTCCACCGAGGCCATGGACCGCCTGCGCCATCTCGGCGGCATCCCCGCCGACGGACCAGGTGAGGTGACGCGTCGCTGCCAGCGCACGTTGATCAGCCTGCCCGATAGCGCCATCGTCCACCGCGTCGTGACCGATCTCCAACCGACTCTTGGCGCGGGGAGCATCCTCGTGGATACGACGACCGGCGACCCCGCGCACGCCGCCGCCCTCGGCGCCGCATTGGCTGGCTACGGAGTGGACTTCCTCGACGCCGCCATCTGCGGCAACAGCGAGGAGGTGCGGCGGCGCGAAGTGCTGGTCGTCGCCGGCGGGCCCGCCGGCACCTTCGCACGCTGCAACGAGGTCTTCGCCTCGTTCGCGCGGCGGAGTTTTCACCTCGGCGCCTGGGGCGCGGGCCTGCATATGAAGCTCACCACCAACCTGGTGCTTGGGCTCCACCGCGCGGTGCTCGCCGAGGGCCTCGCCTTCGCGGAGTCCGTCGGTCTTTCCCCCGAGGTCGCTCTGGAGGTGCTCCACGCCAGTTCCTCGTACTCGCGCGTGATGGACCTGAAGGGCCGCAAGATGCTCACGTCGGATTTCTCCCCGCAGGCGCGGCTGAGCCAGCATCTCAAGGACGTGCGCCTCATGCTCGCCACCGGAGCCGACGCCGGCGCGCGCCTGCCGCTCAGTGACCTCCACCGCCGCCTGCTGGAGGAGGCCGAGGCGGCGGGCCTCGGCGCCTCCGACAACAGCGCGATCATCGAGGTCTTCCGAAAGCACTGACCGGCCATGGCCATCTCGTTCGCACGCGTCCATCGTCTCGAGCCGTCGGCGGTCGCCCGCCGTCTGCTCTGGCACGTGCTCTCGGTCGGGGAGGTGGCCCGGGACGAGGCGGAGCACCACGATGCCTTCGACAAGCCCGGTGCCTACTTCTTCCGGGTCGTGTCCGGCCGGGGAGCCCTTCGTTACGGAAGGCTTGAACTCCCCCTCGGTCCGGGACGGCGCTGCTGGCTGCTCGACCTGCAGCGTCCGCGGACCTACCTGCCCGAGCCGGGTGCCACGCTCGTGACCCAAGGCGTCCGCTTTGCTGGTCCGGGGGTCGCGGCATGGCTCGAGTCACTCGCCACCGAGGAGCCGTTCCTGCTCCCGGCGCAGCAGCAGGCGGCGGTACGCCAGATCCACCGCCACCTCGTGGCTCTCGTCACCCGCCAACCCCGCCAGTTCGAATGGCAGGTGCACACGCTGGTGCACCAAGTTTTGGGGCTGCTCCTGTCCGCGCGCGGACTCCTGACCGAGCGGTCCGCCACCCCGCCTCCTGCGGTGTCCCGCATTCTCGAAGCCGTCGCGGCCAAACCCGAGCACCGCTGGCAAGCCCGCGACCTAGTCCGCCGCTCCGGGGTCAGCTACTCCAGCCTCCGGACCGTGTTTAAGCAGACGCAGGGCTCCACGCTCAAGGAGTTCCTCACCCGCACCCGCCTCGATGCCGCGCGCCTGCGGCTGGGCGATCCGCGGCTGACGATCAAGGAGGTCGCCCGCACCCTGGATTTTTCCAGCGAGCACTACTTCAGCCACTTCTTTCGTCGTCACACCGGAGTTACCCCGACCCAATATCGCAACCGCGGAGCTGCCGCGCAGGCCTGACCCGGATTGGAACGGCGTCCCGGCGGAATTCACAAGGCTTTTGGCAGCCTTCGCATTCTTCCTTCCCCACTCCTGTGCTAACCTTCCCTCAACCGGCTTCCCCCGTCCCATGAAGCGTCTCCTGCCCTCCCGCCGCACGTTCCTCCGTCACGCCGCCACCGCCACGGCCGCGCTCGCCTCCCTTCCGATCCTCGCCCGCGCCGACCGGCGCAACGTGAACGAGGAGATCCGCGTTGGCATCATCGGCCTCGGCGGCAAGGGCAAGCAGCACGCCGGCCTGTTTTCCTCCCTGCCCGGGACCCGCGTCGTCGCGGTCTGCGACGTCGACCCGGAGCGCCTCGCCGCCGAGGTCGAGCGCCAGTCCCAGGCCGGGCGATCCGTCTTTGCCACCGCCGACGCGCGCCGGATCATCGACCGGGCCGACGTGGATGCCGTCGTCATCGCCACGCCGAATCACTGGCACGTCCTGCTCGCGATCTGGGCCCTGCGCGCGGGCAAGGATGTCTACGTCGAAAAACCGGTCTCGCACACGCTCTGGGAGGGCGAGCGCCTCGTGACCGAGGCCCGCGCGACGGGAAGGATCGTGCAGGCCGGGCTGCAGTACCGGTCGTGCCCCGGACTGCGTGCCGCCGCCGCGTGGCTGCGGGAGGGCCACCTCGGCCGCCCGGTCCGCGCCCACATCGTCTGGTACGAACACCGCCCCGCCATCGGCCGGGTTCCGCCTTACACGCCCTCCTCCGTCGACTACGATCTCTGGTGCGGCCCCGCCCCGCTCGAGCCGCTCCAGCGTCCGCTCCTGCACTACGACTGGCACTGGGCCTGGGCCACCGGCAACGGCGACATCGGCAACAGTTCGGTGCACGCCTTCGACGCGTGCCGCATGTTCCTCCCGGGCGCCGCCTTTCCGTCGCGCACCGTCAGCCTCGGCGGGCGCTTCACCTACGACGACGCCGCCGAGACGCCGAACACGCAGTTCACCGTACTGGACTACCCCGACCTCCCGGTTCTCATCGAAAACCGGAATCTCTCGATGGTGAAGGACAAGGTGATCCTCGATCATCTCCGCGGCATCCGCGAGGGCTTCGTGCTCCACTACGAAGGCGGCTACTTCGCCGGCCTGCGCGCCGGGGGCCGGGTCTACGATCCCCAGGGCCGGGAACTGAAGCGGTTCGACGGGAGCGGCGGTGCGGACCACGCCCCGAACTTCCTCCGCGCCATGCGCAGTCGCCGACCCGAGGACCTGCACTGTCCCATCTACGAGGGCCACGTTTCCTCCGGGGTCTGCCACCTCGGCAATCTTTCGTACCGGCTCGGACGCCCCGGCAACCGCCAGGCCGCAACCGCCGCCCTCGCGAGTCCCGGCTTCGCCACCGACGCGTTCGAGCGGGTCGCCCGCAGCGTCGAGGGGTTGGGCGTCGACTTCAACCGCGAGCCGCTCACCGTCGGCGCCGTGATCGAGTCGGATCCGGTCTCGGGTCATGTCACCCGTGTCTCGGACGGCGACCCCGACCTCCTCGTCGCCGCGCGCCGTCTTGAGCGCGGCGCGTACCGCGCTCCGTTCGTCCTGCCCACCTAGGCCTCGCCACCCACCGCCCGGTCCGCCCCCCGAACATGACTTCACCCGCTCCCGCCGCTTCTCCCCTGACCCGCCGCGAGCGCTGGGCGGTGCTGACCGCCGCCTTCGCCGGGCTCGCCTTCGTCGGATTCGGGCTGGGCCTGATGCCCGTCGCCTCGCTCTCGGTCTCACAAAGCCTGATGGGCGACGGCTACACGCAGGCTCTGGGTGGCTACTGGTTCGCGCGCTACACGGCGATCCTGATGCTGGGAGCGGCGATCGGTGGCTTGCTGCTCGGCAGTCTGGGCGACCGCCTTGGCCGCACGCGCGCGATGGGCATCAGTATTGTGTGCTATTCGTTCTTCGCCGGATTGGGGGGTTTCGTCCAGACGCAGGAGCAGATGCTGGTGCTGCGCTTCTTGGTTGGTCTGGGCGTCGGCGGCATGTGGCCCAACGGCGTCGTGTTGGTCTCCGAGTGCTGGACCAGGGCTTCGCGACCGGTCGTCGCCGGGGTGATGGGAGCGGGCATCAACGTCGGCATCCTCCTGCTGTCCCAATTCGTCCACCTGTTCCCGATCAC
Organism: Verrucomicrobiota bacterium; assembly: GCA_016871755.1. Lineage (GTDB taxonomy): Bacteria > Verrucomicrobiota > Verrucomicrobiia > Opitutales > Opitutaceae > UBA6669. The sequence continues at coordinate 6,091 of VHCJ01000025.1, forward strand.
TCCGACCTCATGGCGGTGGATCTTCTGGGTGTCCGCCCTGCCGGCGCTCCTTGGCTTGCTGGTGATTCTCCTGCTGCCCGAGTCCCCGGCGTGGCTCGCCCGCCGCGCCCGCCCGTCGCCGGGCGCCGGCGGAGTCGGCACTCCCACCCCCCCATCCTCACCCGGAAAATCCGGGGGTCTGCGCGAACTCTTCCGTCCGCCGCTCCTCCGGCCCACCCTTGTGGGCATCGCGCTCGCGGCGATCCCGCTCGTGGGCGCATGGGCCGCGAGCAAGTGGACGATTCCGTGGGCCGACAAGGTCGCCTCGGCCGAACACCCAGGTTACAAGGCCATCGTGCAAGGCTGGTGGGCGCTGGGCGCGACGCTCGGCAGCTTCACCGGGGCTCAGGTGGCCGCCTGGCTGGGGCGGCGCACCTCTTACTTCCTCATCGCGCTCGGCACCACCCTCCTGACGATCGCGATGTTCCAACTCACCGCGCCGCTGCGACCAAGTTTCCTGCCCGTGGTCTTTGCCCAGGGCTTCGTCGCCACCCTCTTCTTCGGCTGGCTCGCCCTGTACCTGCCCGAGTTGTTCCCCACGCGGGTGCGCGCCACCGGCGCCGGACTGGCCATGAACACCGGGCGATTTGCCACCGCCTTCGGCGTGCTCGCGGCCGGTATCCTCTTTTCCATGACCGGTGGAAGCTACCCGGTGATCGGCACGTACGCGGCGCTCATCTACGCCCTCGGGATGATCGCGATCGTGTGGGCGCCCGACACCAGCCGGACCAAGATGGAGGACTGAGCAACCGCCGGACCCGGCCGCCGCATCGTCCCGCCGCCAGCCCGAACGTCCCGTGCACCGCCCACCCCGCGACCGCACCGCCGCCTGTAGCGCCGACCGCGCCGGCCCGACCGCGCGTCGTCTCCTGCCCACCGGTCCGCGGCCGCCTCGACTTGCTTCGACCGCCCGCTGCATGACCCGTCTTCCGCTCCCTCCGCCACGCTGATCCGCCGGTTCCACTACGCCCATGATCCTCGTCTCCGTTCGCCTTCGCGGACTGCTCGCCGCGGTCATCGCACTCCTCGCCGCCCCCGCATCGTTCGCGTCAACCCTCGGCTTCACCGTGGGCGACGGATCGGTGGTGCTCACGGACGCCGGCCGTCCCATCGGCGAGTTCGTGCACCGCGACCCGGGGATTCTCCGGCCTTACGTCACTCATCTCCACGCGCCCGGCGGCATCCCGGTCACGCGACACCACCCGCCGCGCCCGGGCCAGGATCCGGTCGACCACGATCGGATGCATCCCGGCGTCTGGATGGCCTTCGGCGATCTCAGCGGTCATGACTTCTGGCGGAACCGCGCGACGATCCGGCACGAGCGCTTCACCGACGGTCCCGCGGTCAGCGACGGAGTCGTGAGCCTCACGACCGAGAGCGCCCTCGAACGCGCCGACGGAGCGCCCGTGGGCCGGATGCGGCTCGTGCTCTCACTTGCGTCGCGGCCCGCGGGCTACCTTCTCGTCTGGGACGCCACGATCATCGCCAGCGAGCAGGACTTAGTCTTTGGCGATCAGGAGGAGATGGGAATGGGCGTGCGGGTCGCCACGCCGCTCACGGAGACGAACGGCGGCACGCTCACGGGCAGCACGGGCGAACGGACGGCGAAGGCGACGTGGGGCCGGGCGTTCGACTGGTGCGACTACTCCGGCCGCAGCGGGGAGCGGGTCGTCGGCATCACGCTCATGCCCGATCCTGCGAACTTCCGCCGGAGCTGGTTTCACAACCGCGCCTATGGGCTGATGGCCGCGAATCCCTTCGGGCGCAAATCCATGAACCAGGGCGATGTCAGCGCAGTTCGCGTGCCCAAGGGTGAGTCGCTCCGCCTGCGTTTCGGCGTGCTGCTCCATTCCGCCCCCCTCGGTGAGGCGACTGATCTCGCCGCAGCGTACCGGGACTTCCTTGCCCAACCCTCGGTCCGTCACTAATGGTCCCCGAGGAGGTTCTTTCCGCCCACCCTCCCTCCCTCTCGCCCGCCCCCTCGCCCCGTCCCCATGAGCACCCTCCTCGATCTTGACGCCCTCAAGCGCGCCTACGATGCCGACGGCTTTGTCGTCATCCGCGGCCTTTTCTCCCCGGGGTCCTTCCGGGAATTGCAGGCCAACCTCGACCGCTACGTCCGCGAGGTGGTGCCCACCCTGCCGAAGGACCAGGCGTTCTTCGACGATTACTCGAAGCCGGAAACGCTCCGCAAGATGCAGCAGCTGAACAAGCACGATGCGTGGTTCGCGCGCTTCATGCAGGAGGGCCCGCAGGTCGCCGTGCAGGGCCACCTGATGGGCGACCGCCCCGTGCCGCAGGGTCTGGAATGGTTCGACAAGCTGCCCTACGACACCAACGCGACGCCGGCCCACCAGGATGGCTTCTACTGGAACCGCAAACCCGACATCGCCTGCGGCGTCTGGATCGCGTTGGATCCGGTCGATCAGGAGAACGGCTGCCTGTGGTACGCGCGCGGCTCCCAGCGCCAAGGCATCCAGCCGCACGGCGCCAGCGGCGTCCTCGGTTTCAGCCAGGGCCTGCTCGGCTTCGACAAGAGCAAGCTGGACCCCGTGCCGATCGAGCTGCAGCCCGGCGACGCCGTGGCCCACTCCAGCGCCACAATCCATTGGACGGATACGAACCGCACCCCCCGCCACCGCCGCGCCGTCGCCTCGTTCTGCTTCGGCGCCTCCACCGTGCGCGATGAAGAAGGCCACGCCCGCTACCTCGCCAGCCTCAAGGCCCAGCTCGAGAAACGCGGCATCGCCGCGACCACGAAGTCCTGACCCGCTCTCCGGGAGCTCGCCCGATCGAGGGACTTTCGTTCAGCGCCCCACTTCGAGCCCCTCGATCTCCGCCGCGTCGGCCAGCCGAAGGTCGGCCGTCAGAAAGACGAGATCCGCCACTCCTCCTTGGACCAAGCTGAGGGCCGCCGCGAGTTGCAGCGCATCAGCCGCCCGCAGGGGATGCGTGCGGAGCAGCCGCACCGCCAGCGTGCGCACGAACGCCGACGCGGGCACCTCGCGCCACGCGGCCGCAAGTCGCATGAGGTTCTCACGGGCCAGCCGGGCTCCCTCCGCGTTCAGCGCACCCTCCCGCAGCCGACGTTGCAGCGCGGACTCACACTCCACCGGGGTGCCCCACCACACCAGGACGGCGGGGTCTGCCTTCAGTTCCTGAAGGCGCCCGGCCGAACCCGGTTCCTCCACGAGCAGCGGCACGAGCGCAGAGCTGTCCCAGAATCTCACGGCGAATCCTCGCGTTCCTGCAGGACTGCGGCGGTCAGGCTGCGGTCCCCGGCCAGGCGGGGACGGCGGGCCGCGACGAAGCCCGCGACATCCAGCGCCCCTGAGGCGGGAGGGGTGAGAAGGCCCGCGTCATACAGCCGCTCAAACCGCCCGTCTGCGGGACCTTCACCCTTGAACGGCTGGAGCTGAGCCACCGGCTGGCTGCGTTCGGTGATCACCACCGTTTCCCCCCGCTTGACGCGGCGCAGCAGCCGCGAAAGCTGATTCTTTGCTGTGGCTACGTTTGCCGTCTTCATGTAGCTATGTTAGCTAGTTAGCCTGCTCCGTCAACTGCCGTTCGCTCAAGCCAGTCGGGAAGCGCGGCATCGCCGCGACCACGAAACCCTGACGCGCGCTAGCGGAAGCGCAGCGAATACAGGTCCGCATCCCGGAGCACGAACCGCAGGCGGATGCTCCTACCCCGCAGGGAGCCGAGGTCCGGGCTTCCCCGCCACGACACGATCCGCTCGATCTCGTCTCCAATCATTTCCTCGCTGTCCGCCAAGGCGAAGCCCGAAATCGGAGTGCCGTCGGCGTCCTGCACTTCCACTCGCAGACTGCCCGCCGCGCTGGTCGCCAGATTGACCTCGAGGGCGCGACCTTCGAAACGCAGCGGCTTGGTCAGCAGTTCCCCGCCTCCGTAGCCGGCCCGGACCGACGCGAAGCCGTCGGTCCGCAGGGTCAGTCGCTCGAGAAATGCGGAACGCTGTCCGTAGTTGCGTTGCACGTACACCGAGATCTCGGCCGGACCAGTCGACACGACTCCCAGCGCCGCATAGTTGGAACGCGAAACCCAGTGACTGGCTCCGATACCCGGTCGGATGAAGCTCTCCCGCCGAAGGAAGTCGTAGGTCGCCGAACCCGCCCGACTCGTCAGCAGAACCGTGTCCGAAATGTCGTCCGCCGCACCGGTAACGGCGGTCAAGCCAAGCCGGGCCGCCTGCTCTTCGCCAAGGGCGCGACGGCCGCGCTGGAAACGCGCCGCCAGCGAGAGATACAAGTGGGGCGCGCGGAAGTAGGGCGTCGTCTGGTTGACGTACAGGTGCTGCGACGGCCGGGTCGACGCGGTGTCGCCATAAGTCATCGGTACCGGCAGACTCCATGACCGGAAGTCCGGCGAGGTCGCGCGCGCCGTGGCCCGTATCCCGCCGGCGCGTTCACTGTCGCCTCCGGCCATGTACCGGGCCAGCAGCACGTAGCGGCCCTCGGCGCCCGACCAGAAGATCACGTTCTGCGAGTCGAAGTGATTCGGAAGGCTGCGCGGCACAAGTATTCCCGGCAACCGACGCCAGCGAATGCCGTCGGAAGACACCAACCCCACCAGACCTTCCTTCACCTCGATGTTCGCCTTGTACCGCTCCTCCGCCGGCACGCCGGGACGGTCATCGATGAACGGACAGAAAGTGTCCCCCTCGAAGAGAATCACGTTGTTACGCGACGATCCGTTAACCTCCACGAGACCGAGTTCCGGCTTTACCCAGACGATGCCATCCTCGCTCTCGGCATAGCAGGTCATCGCGTGATGCTCCGCCGGTCTCGCCCCCCGGTAGTACATGCGGAACCGGTCGCCGTCCTTGAGGATCGTGGTGAAGAAGCAGGCAAGCGGATCCTCGTGCGGCAGATCGTAACGAACGGCGACGCCCGCAGGACGCGGCTCGTGCGACTGCACCGTCAGGTCGGACAGACGGTCGATCAGGAAGTTGTCGACGAAGAGCTCGCGGCGGGTGCCTACGTCGACGATTTCCGCCGAGGCCAGCCCGGTCATGATCAGTCCCGTGCCTGCTGCGAGCAGCAGTCTGCCTATCGCCTTCACTCATCCAGACGCTGCTCCCACTGCGGGCCAGCGCAAGAGCAAAAATGGGGGAACCGGGGATCGCCACCCGTCACCGGCGATCTCTCGGGACGCTACGGGCGGCGGCCCCTTCGAACCCAGCTTCGCTGAAGGGACACCGGGCCTCCGCAAAGCGGGATGCGCTGGCCGGTCCCTGCCCAGTCCGCTCGGGGCTTGCCGCCCAACTCCCCATCGGTCAATGATGCCGGCGCTCCGAATCCGGATGCCGAGCGTCCGGCTCCCGACTTCGTCCCCTCTCGCATCATGAGCGTGTCTCCGATCCGCCGGCTCCCTGCGTCGTTTGCGGGCTTCGGTCTGCTCCTGGCGCTCGCGGCCGCCCCAGTCTCGCTGCGGGCTGACGCCTATCCGGAGCCCAAGGCCCCGTCTCCGCAGTATCGGCATGGCGACATCGTGGTGCCGGAGTTCGTCGCGGATGAGCCCGTGCGCGCCGCGTGGTCGGCCGAGGCGGCGGAACACTTCCTCGATCGCGGCGCCCTCGCCTGGGCGCGGTCGAAGAGCTGCGTTTCCTGCCACACCACCGGCACCTACCTCGTCACCCGCCCGGCGCTCTCCGCCACCCTTGGCCGCCCGCGCGACGAGATCCGCAACGTCTTCGTCGAGCAACTCCGGGCCCGCCAAGGCACGCCGCGCGAACAGTTCGGCAAGGGCACGCGCTCCGGCGAGGTCGTCTACATCGCCGCCGGCCTCGCCGAGTGGGACCGTTGGGTCAGCGGTCGCCTCTCGGCGGAGACGGCCGAGGCGCTCGAGTTGATGTTCGCGATTCAGCTTCCGGGCGGCGACTGGTACAATCCGGGTTGCTGGCCGCCGCTGGAATCGGATGGCTTCCATCTCGCCACCCAAGCCGCCATGGCCGTCGCTGCGGTGCCCGCGTGGGAGGCGTCCGCCAGCTCACAGGCTCGGGCCGGCCTCGCCAAGCTGCGCGAGTTCCTCCGCACCACCCCGCCTCCGCACGACTACGGCGGCACGCTGCTGCTGTGGGCGGCCGCGCGGATGCCGGACCTGCTGCCCGCGGATCGGCGGCAGCGCTTGGCCGAACGGATCTGGAGTCAGCAGCAGCCCGACGGCGGTTGGTCGATCCGGAGCTTCGCCGCACCGGAAGCGTGGGGTGATGGTTCCCGAGCGGAGCGCTTGCGCTCGGAACCCGACTTCGCCCGGCCGCCCAGCGACGGCCATCAAACCGGCCTCGCGATCGTCGTTCTGCGCGAATCGGGCGTCCCCGCCGACGACCCCCGCCTGCAGCGCGGCGTGGCATGGCTGGAACGCAACCAGCGCGAGTCGGGCCGCTGGTGGACCCGTTCGCTGAACACCGACCGCGGCCACTTCGTCACCTACAGCGGCACCGCCTACCCACTCCTCGCCCTCGCCCTGAGCGGGCGCGTCGACGCAACCACCGCCGCGCGGGACCCCGCGCGCGGCCAAGTTCTCGCCTTCAGCGAACCCGCCGCCGGGCGCTGATCTCAGGGCGCCCTCGGCGCGTGCTCCATGCAGCCCGGACCGACTCCCTGAACGTGCTCGCTCTGAGCTTCTTCCTCCTGCTTGGGACGGCTGCCGTGGCCAGCCCGGCCGGGTCCTCCCCCGCCGCCGATCTCGAATTCTCCGTGGCTCGTCGGTTTCCGGCGCCCGAGGCACGTCAGGGGGTGGCCGCTGACCCCGAGTTTCTCTACGTGATCCCGAACCACGCCCTCGGCAAGTACCGCCGCGACGGCGGCGAGCGCATGGCCGGCTGGGAATGTCCGGAAGGGCAACCTCTCACCCATCTGAACGCCGGCATCGTCTTCGAGGGGCGTCTCTACTGCGCCCATTCCAATTTCCCCGGGGTGCCCCACGTGTCCTCCGTCGAGATCTGGGACACGGGGACCCTCCGGCACATCGGCTCCCATCCGCTGGGGCGCACGGATGGCTCCCTGACCTGGATCGATCGCCGCGACGGCCGCTGGATCGCCGCGTTCGTTCACTACGGCCGCCGCGGGGGCGAGCCGGGACGCGGGCCCGAGTGGAGCCGGATCGTCGAATTCGACGACCAATGGCGACAGACGGGCGGCTGGACCCTGCCACCCGACCTCATTGCCCGGCTCGGCGTCGGCGGCTACAGCATGTCCGGCGGTGCCGTCGGCTCGGACGGACGTCTCTACCTGACCGGCCACGACGCGCCGGAACTCTACGTGCTGACCTTCCCGGAAGCCGGTTCCGTCCTTCAGTGGGTCACTACGATCCCGATTCCCGTCGAGGGTCAGGCCTTCTGCTGGGATCCCTCCGAGCCGGGGGTCGCGCACTTCATCCTCAAGCGCACCCGCGAGGTCGTCACCGCGCGCCTCGGTGCCTCCGGACGCTGAGGGAGCCGGCTGGCGCGGCCCCGTGGTGTGAGCGGACCGCCGCGCCCGCCCAGCCTCGGGAAGCGCAAACGGAGCGGCCCCGGCCACGCGCGCCTCGCGGTCCGGTAACGGTGGCGTCGGATGGCGCAGGCTCAGGCACCGACCCCGGCGCAGGACTCGCGGCAAGGAGCCCGAACCGCACCTCCCACTCCGCCGAACCGCCCGAGTGAACGTGACGGAAACGTGACTGCGGGGGGCAAGGCCACGCTCGACGTCAAGCGTGAATGCCTCTACCTCAACCTCATGCCCAAGGCCAAATCATCTCCCTTCTCAACATGAAGGGAGGCGTCGGCAAGACGACGTGCGCGGTCAATCTTGCCACGCGTCTCGCGCGGGACCACGGAAAGCGGGTTCTGCTGGTGGACTTCGATTCGCAAACCAACGCCTCGCTCTCCGTGATGAGCGAATCCGCGTGGGACAAATGGTCCGCTGAACACGGGACGATGGCGGACGTGCTGGAGGTTCGCGGACGGAAAGAGCGCGGCGAGCCGCGCAAGCTGGCGGACTGCATCATCCACAACGTGCTCCCCGAGGTGCCGGGCCTCGATCTCATCCCCTCGCACCTCGCCCTCACGTTCATCGACCTCGATCTCGCGGCCCGGCCGGGCCGCGAGCGCATCTTCGCCCGCAAGATCGCCAAAGTCCGTGACGAGTACGACGTCATTCTATGCGACTGTCCGCCGAATCTCATGACGGCGACTCAGAACGCCTTGTACGCAAGCGACGCGTACTTGATCCCGATGCAGCCGGACTACCTCTCCACGCTTGGATTGAGGCTCCTTCAGGATCGTCTCGGTTACCTCAAGCGGGAGCTGGAATTCAAGATCACCTGCCTCGGCGTCATCTTCACCCGCGTCCGCGCCTGGATCCGCTACCACGCCGAGACGATGGAGCGACTGCGCACCGACAAGGAGTTCAAGCGGCTGCATTTCTTCGAGACGGTGATTCCCGAAAACATCAAGCTAGCCGAGGCACCGATGGAGGCGAAGCCCATCGAGCTGCATGACAGCAGCGCATCCGGCGCGGAGGCGTTCCGGGCCTTGACGCGGGAAGTGGTTGCGCGGCTGGGCTGAGTGCTCGCTCTGCCTGCCGATCAACGCGTGGCTGGCAGTTGGAGCAGCAGCACCTCGGACCACAAACGCGCCGCGTTGCGCTGGCCCAGCGCCGAGAAATGCCGGCGCGACTGGGGACCGCCGCGGTTCTCACCTTGCAACTGGTCCGTGTCCGGCCCGAGCACGAAGCCCGGTCTCCGGCACACTTCCATAATGGCGATTCGGATACGCTCCTCCGCGTCTGGCTTGCGGTAAACAGTCGGGTGGTGGGTGGACAGGGCGCAAATCCAAGGCGGAGCGAATCCCCACGCCTCCACGGCCGACGCCCGAATCCGCTCGAGGCGGCTGACGTACTCCGCCGTGGGCGTATCCGCCAGCACGTCCGACTCGCCCTGCTGCCACAGCACCGCCCGTAAACGGCCGAGGTCGCGCCCGGCTTGCTGCAGCCGCGCCGACAGGGGCTCCTCGGGCATCCACTGGGCGCTGGACGTGCCACCGACCGCGACATTCGCGAAACCGATCGGGACATCCAGAGCGCGCGCCAGCGCATCGCCGACCGGTGGCCAGATTGATCCGTGCTCGCTGCGATCCCCCGCCGGCTGCGGATCGTCGGCCAAACGCCACGTCCGCGTCGCAACATCGTACGCCGCCACGCGCTGCCGTGCGTCCGTGACGCTCAGGCGTTCGTCGTTGGTGTTGGTGGCGTAGCTCTGACCGGCGACGAGGAAGACCTCCCCGACGCCGAACGGCTCGACCGCCGCCTCGCGCCGGATCGTCCCGTCCCGCCCTCGCTCCCGCACCTCCAAGCGATACCACCCACCGGCTGGCACCACGACATCGGCAACAACCGTCCCGGGTTGCGCCGGCGACTCCCGCACGCCCGCAAGAGTCAGGTCTCGCCAAGGCTCGGGGGAAAGCCGCGCTCCCTCCGCCGAGGCTGCTCGTACCCGCGCCTCCCAAGTCACAGGCTGCGCCGCTGAGTCCACGCCGACGAGCATCACGCGGACCCGTGCAGAGCCACGCGAGCCGTGTCCGGACTCCCCTGATCCGCCGGCGTCGCTGCGCTGGATCACCTGCCACGGTTGCGGCGACTCGACCCGGAGTTCCTGCCCGCGCCCCACGGTCGCGAAGACGGCCACCACTCCAAGCGAAGCGAGGCATCGCCCCAAACGCAGGCCCCACGCACTCGGTGGGAAGGCTCGGAGGTTGAAACCGATGGGATCGGTAAGCAGCATGGAGGGGAGTTCCGGCACGGCCTGACGCCGACCGGCGCTGGCCAATCACTAGGCAATCAAACGCTACGGGAAGCAACCCCAAGCGTTCCGCAAACGCTCTTCCGAAGTCATACTCCATGCTCACGCTCCGAGTTCCGGTCGGACAGCCGAAGCAGCCCAAGCATCGACACGCACCACGAAGACGAGCAACATAACACCGTCTTCCGGCCATGCGCACCGCATGATACAACCCGTCGCACTCCCGGAGTTTCTCCGCTCCGCCCCACGCCTCTTGGGCGAGGGGGCGATCATCGAGCGACTGCGCCGCAACCCGGCGACTCCGTTCGACGGGACCTTGCTGAACAGCGCATTCGTCTACGACCCGCTGAAGCGCGAGGCCTTGGCCTCCCTTTACCGAGGCTACATCGCGATCGGCCGCACGCACCGCCCGCCGATGCTGCTCACTGCCGCGACGTGGCGCGCCAACGCGGAAAACATCGCTTCCACCGGTTAGTCCCATCGCTCCGTAAACGCCGATAACGTCCGACTTCTCCAGGAACTGCGCGCGGAAACCAGCGACTACGCTGCGAGCCTGCTCGTCGGCGGACTGATCGGCCCACGCGGCGACGCCTACCGGCCCGAGCAGGCGCTCTCCGAGGCAGACGCTCGTGGCTTCCACGCGTGGCAGGCGAATCAACCCGCCGACGCCGGCGCTGACTTCCTCCTCGGGATCACGCTGCCTGCGGTGAGCGAAGCAGTGGGAATGGCCGTCGCGCTCGCCGCCACCGGGCGACCCTACCTGCTGAGCTTCGTCATCCGTCCCGACGGGACCCTTCTGGACGGCACCCCGCTTGGGGAGGCGTTCGCCCGGATCGATGCGCGCGCGGAGCCGTCACCGACCGCGTACCTGATCAACTGTACTCACCCCCAATTTGTCCGCTCCGCCCTGGCTTCGGAAAACCAAGCCCCGTCGGCGGTCCGCGCGCGCCTCCTCGGCGCCCTCGGCAACACCGCCGCCCTCTCACCGGAGGCCCTCGACGGACTTGATCACCTCGTCGAGGAGGAGCCCGCCCGCTTCGCCCAAGCCATGATCGACCTGCAGCGAGACTTCGGACTAGCCCTCCTCGGCGGCTGCTGCGGCACCGATGACCGGCACATTCGTGCCCTCGCGGAACGACTGACGCAAACGCCATGAACGACGCCCGCGCGAACGACCTGATCGGAACCTGGAAGCTCGAACGGTTCCGCGTTTGGGACAAGCACGGCAACGTCAGCGAACCAAGGGGCTCGTCCCCTTACGGCTACGCGCTGTTCGACGCCTCAGGGATCGCATTCATCCAACTCGCCAATCCGGATGAAGCGCTGTCTCCGGCCGAGCGCGCCGCGTCCTACTTCGCCTACACCGGACCATTCCGCACTGAACCCGCGGAGGGACTCCTCAGCGTCACCGTCGTCGCCAGCAACCAAGCCGACTACCTCGGCACCACCCAGGTCCGCCGCTATGCGCGGGACGGCCAGCGCCTCCGCCTCGGCACGCCGGGTCAGTATGAAGCTTTACTGGTCCGCGTCACGGCGGACTGAGCTGACGGAAGGCCGGGCCCGCCGGACACGGCACCACGGCGCCCGGGGGGCTCGCCATGCGTGACGAGGGCCACTCCTCCCGGCCCTGCCGAGATGGATCGATGACCGGGGCTGCGGGAGATTGGATGACGCACCGCTCCCGGCTCGACTCACGGTCGACGGCAGCCTAATCACTGTGGAGAGGGGCTCGATTCGTTTGTCAGCGCACCCTTGTACACCGATGATGAGCCGACTTGAAACTCAGCCGAACACCGCTGCGCCTCACCGCGTGACACCCCCCGACACCAAGGCCTCCGCGTGCTCGTGCTGACTCCCTTGGCGGTGTTCGTGGGCGCTTCGTTCCTCGCCTATGGGGTGAGTTGCCTCACCTCCCGCTGGATGAAAGCCGAGTTTGAACGCTTCGGGCTCGCGCGTCTTCGGACCTTGGTCGGCGCACTGGAGATTGCGGGAGCCGTCGGCGTGCTCGTGGGTCTCGCCGTTCCCGGTGTCGGGCTTCTCGCCTCAGCCGGCCTCACCCTTGTCATGGTGGCGGCCATCGTGGCACGCCGCCGGGTCAAAGACGGCTTGCTCCCCACGCTGCCATCGGTGATCTATTTCCTGCTGACCGGCATCCTCGCGTTTCTCTTCGCGCTCCGGTTTTCCGCGGCTTTCTGAACGGGCTTCAGCCGTCAACCCAACCCCCAGCCATGCACTCCGTCCTCCTCGCTGTCCAAGTGGTCATCGCTCTCAGCATCCTCAATGTTTGGCTCCTCCGTCGCAGCCAGCCCAGCCCTTGGCGAGGCGGCAACTCCGCCACCCTCCGAGAGGAGTTCGCCGTGTACGGGCTTGGTCCGGTTGTGATGACCGCCGTCGGGGTGCTGAAGGTCACCGCCGCAGTGGCCCTTCTGGCCGGCGTCTGGATGAAGGACCTCGCCCGGCCGGCGGCCTTCGTTCTCGCCCTGTTCATGCTGGCGGCCGTCGTGATGCACGTCCGCGTCGGCGACCCGGCGAAGAAGTCGCTCCCAGCCGCGACCCTGCTGACGCTGTGCGTTTGCGTGGGCTGGCTTTCGTCCTAGTCCGGCGCAGCCGAAGGAGCGCACTCCGACTCCGCTCCCTAAGCCTCTCCCAGCTCTCCCCATGAAAACCTTCTCGCTCGCCGGCAGCGCGGGCCTCGTCACCGGATCCTCCAAGGGCATCGGTCTCGCCATCGCCCAAGGACTCCGCGAAGCCGGGGCCGAGGTCGTCTTTCATGGCAACACGTCGCGCCCGCCGGACCTTCCCGCTGACAGCGGCTTCGTCGCCGGCAACCTGCTCGATCCGGATACCCCGTCAAAGCTCATCGCCGGCGCGTTCGCGGCCAAGCCGCAACTCGACCTGCTGGTCTGCAACGCGGGCAGCTTCTTCGATCGCGACTTCCTCAGCATGGGTGCCGCCGAATGGGAGCGCACCATGAACCTGAACGTCCGCGCCGCCTACTTCACCGTGCAAGCCTTCGCCCGCGAACTCGTCGCGCGCCAGCGGCCCGGCGCCGTCGTGATCGTTTCCTCGACGAATGGTTTCCAGTCCGAGGACGAATCCACCGCCTATGACACGTCGAAGGGCGCGCTCGTGATGATGACGCGCACGCTCGCGCAGGCGCTGGCGCCTCATCGCATCCGCGTCAACGGCATGGCCCCAGGCCTGATTCGCACGCCGCTGACCAAGTGGATCGACGAGCAGCACGAGAAACGCCACCACTACGAGAGGAAGATCTTCCTCGCCCGGATCGGCGAGGCGGAGGACTGCGCCGGTCCGACCGCATTCCTGCTCTCACCCGCCGCCGCCTACATCACCGGGCAGGTCATCGTCGTCGACGGTGGTCTCACCGTGGGCCAGATCGGCAAGATGTAGGCTCAGAGGGCCGTGGTGCCGGTCCGGCCAGGATGTCGCCACGCGCAACGGCCGCGCTCCTCAAGCCGGGACTTCTCAGGGAGGCGCGCCCAGCGAAACGAACGCCACCAACGCGTCCAGCTGAGCCGTCGTATAGTGCGGATGTGCCTCCATCTTGGCGGTCGGCACCATTCCCTTCGGATTCGTGACATACCGTCGGAAATAGTCCGGAGCGTAACGGGCCAGCGCGGCCAGCGCCGCGAAAGGACGGTCACCTTTCGTTCCACCGAAGGTATCCTCAGGTCCGCGATGACAACTGGTGCAGGAATGGATCCAAATCTCGCGTCCCTGGCTCACCAACTCGGCCGGCGCTGACCATGGTCCGCGATAAAGCGCGCCGAACGCACGCTCGGCGGGGGCGAAGTTGAGGGTCGTCACCCCCCACGGACGTTTGTGACCCGCATCGACCAGTTCGGCGACGGCGGGAACCACCGAGGCGGCCACGCTGATTACATAGGGGCCCGGGTTGAACCGGAGCCCGGGCGGGGGCCAATTTCCCGGCCCCTGTCCGTTGATTTCGAGGATCAGGAACGGCCGGTAGTCGCGGATGAACGTGGTCGGATAGACCCCGGCGTAGCCATCGGTGCACGTCGCCAGCAGCGTGTCAGCATCCGGAAGGACGGGCAGCGCCGCCCAGAGATCGGAAAGGAAGACCACCGTCACCTCCTGCTCCCCCGGACCGAATTCGCCCGTGAGCTGGAGTTTCGCCTGCGGCAACCGCGCGACATCAGCCCAGCGAACGTAGCGCGTGACTCCAGGCTCAGCGCCGGCGAGCAGGCCCGTGACCGCAAGATCGAGAGTCGAAGCCCGGTCAGCATGAAGCGGCAACTCGGGGGCGTTGGCGCCTCGCACCAGAGAGGGCAGCGTCAAGGCCAGAGCGAGGGCGCACGCTCGCAACCCCGATGAACCCCCAGCGATCAAGACCGTCATGGAGAGCTGGCGCATGAGCGTCGACCCGATGAAAATCGTCCGTCGAGCAAACGCGGTGGGCGAAGGGTTCGAGCCAGAGTGCGATCTGAATCGACGAAAACGCCCCACGAGGAATTTCCCAAACGACGGTAGAGGTGCCGCATTCATGGGTCAGGGCCGACGGATGATCTCGATGGCGCTGATCGCCGGATTCCCGGACTGACTCGCGAAGGTGATGGTCAACTCGCCATCGCGGACCTCCACCGGAACGGTCTCGACGTAGGCCTTTTGCACGCCACCGGCCTTGACGTAGAGATCGAAGTCGTTGACGGCGACACCCTCAACATCGTAGCTGAACACGCATTGGCTGGGTCCATCGATTCCTTCATAGGTGATCGCAAAGTGCAGCTTAACCGTGTACCTGCCGTTCGAAACCTCCCGTACGAAACGGGTCATGCCAAACCGCTCCGAGCAATACACGGAGGGGATCCGGGTGGTCTCAATCTTGAGACCCGGACGACTCATCGTGTCACCGCCCGCAAAGCCGGAGGCGGGAAGCCACTTCCCGCCCGTCTCGTCGGTCAGCGGCTCCCAGAGGCCAGCCACGATGCGAACCACGTCATCGGTCGGGGGAGCAGCACCCGTGGCTCCCGCGGCCGTGCCATCGGGAGCAGCGATCGGCAGCGTGAGAAGGATGAGGGCGACAAGGTTGAGACGCAGCGAGGATCCGCGGAGCTTGGGGATGGCTTTCATGGGAAATCACGGCGACGGGGACGGCCTCGACGCGGACCCTGAATCCGCCGGTTCGGTCAAGCCGTAGAGCGTGGCCGCATTGTCATGAAAGATGCGCTGCTTCCATTCCTTCGGGAGGAACTGGAGGGTCATCCGCGGATTATCAAAGTCCCAGTGGGGATAATCGCTGGAATACATGACGTTGCCCGGCGCGTTGATCATCTCGAGGATCTGCAGGAAGTGCTGGGGCTGCTCCGGTTCCTCGACGGGCTGCGTCGTCACGAAGACATGATCGCGGATGTACTGGCTGGGAAGCTGACGCAGCCACGGCACCTCGGAACGCAGCGCCTTGTAGTTCTTGTCCATCCGCCACATCAGCTGGGGCAGCCACGCGAGGCCTCCCTCGACGGCGACGAACTTCAGCGGGGGGAACTTCTCGAAGGCACCCTCGCAGACGAGCGAGTTGACGTGTCCCATGAAATTCAGCGGGACGATATTGTGCCATTCAAAGTATCGGGTCGGAGGCCCCGCCGGCGTCGGCGGGCCAGCAGTGCCGGCCCCCTCCGTTCCGGGATGCACTGCCACCGGCAGGTTGAACTCGCACGCGGCCTCGAAGATCGGATGAAAGAAGCGCTGCCCGAACAACCGGGACGAACCACTCGCCATCAACACCTGGACAAAACGTTTGTCGGGTGCACAGCGCCGGATTTCGCGTGCGGCGGCCTCAGGGTCCGAGTGGTTCACCACGATCGAGCCGCGAAAGCGCGGCGACCGACTGAGCCAACGGTCAGCGAGATTGCGATTGTAGGCCGTCGCGAGCGCATTGCCCCAGTCGGGATCCGTGTGCACGGAAATCCCGAGCACGTGCGATCCGGTCAGGATCGCGAAGTCGATCCCGAAGCGATCGAGGTGGTCGGCGATCATGAAGTCGGGATCACTGCCGGCCATGCCTCCGGAGGGGGTGCGCGCGTCCTGTCGCTGTACACCGACTGACGAGTTGTAGCCGGTTCCCGGCATCACGATCCCGTGGTGGTCAGCATAGGCCTGCCAGGCCCGCGACAAATAGGGTTTAAGTTCCGCGCGCACATCCGCGAAGGCATTGTGCACATCGGTGTCGATGATGCTCGGTCGAGCGGAGACGGATGGGGTATCGTCCGGCATGGGGATCAGGGTCAGGGTTGCTTTCCGCCAGGGGCTCCGGGCAGCACGACGCAGAGGAAGTCTCCCTCCGACTCGACCGGAAACCGATCCAGATTCTCGGTGCCGGTCGCCGGGTCGCCGTCGGACTCGACGCGAATCTTCTTCAGCCTCGTCTCAGGATCCACGAGGTGTTCTCCGGTGCGGAGATCAAACTCCCAGCCGTGCCACGGACAGCGCAGGATGCAGCCGTCGAGCCCGTAGTCGTACTCGTAGACCCGCGAGGGCAAGGTGGTGCCGGTCACCTTCCCGACGCAGACGGGCGCACCGCCATGCGGGCAGACGTTGCGGTAGGCGTGGACCTGGCCGGCCACGTTGAAGAGGCCGATCTCAATCCCCGCCACCTTCACGATTTTACGCGAGCCAGGAGGCAGATCGCTGAGTTTCAGGACCGGATGGCGGACCATGGCGGGGGCGGTGCGCGGCGCAAGTGAACCGGGGGTAAGCCGACGAACGGGATGGGTTGGGAAGCGGTGAGGAGAAGACGACGACGGCGGTCGCGATCACTTGCCCTCCCGAACCGCCCTCACGTCCTCCGGCAGGAATTTCTCATCGAAGACGTCGGCGAGCGCCACGGCACGGTCCAGCACGCCGATCGCGGACAGCCGTTGGATCTCCGCGCCGAGGCGCGCCGGGTCGATCCGGCCGAGGAGTTCTCCCTTCGCCGGATCACCGTGCACGAGCCGATTGGCTCGCATCGCATCCACGCTGAAGGCGATGAACTCGGGCGTCATCTTTTGGTTCAGCTGGCTGATCCGCAGGTCGGCGTCTTGGCGATCGCCGTCGATGTACTCGCGCCAGCCACGGATCGACGCCGCCGTGAAGGCGCGCACCACCTCCGGGCGCCGCGCCGCGTAGTCGCGGCTCGTGAACCAGATGCGGTAAGGGTCAATGCCGGCCTCGGACAGGAGGAGGACCCCGACATCAACGCCTTGCTGGCGGATGTAAAAGGGCTCGTTCGTGACGAAGCACTGCTGGACGAGACGCTTGTCGGCGAGGAACCGGCTCAGTCCGAAGTCGAGCGGCGTGACCGAAAGCTTGATCCCGAACTTGAGCTGGACGAGCGTCAGCCAAGCCGCCCCGGGCACCGCCATCACGTTGCGACCCTCAAGGTCCTTGAAGTCTCGGATGCCGGACTCCGGATGAAACATCACGCCTTGGGGATCGCGCTGCATGAGCGCCGCCAACGCGACCACGGGGATGCCTCGGCCCGCGGCGATGATTAACTCGTCCGTGCGTCCCACGGCAAACTGCGCGGTCCCGAGCGCCACCTTCTGGGTGGGGATGGCGTTGGGCCCACCCTGCAGGATCTCCACGTCGAGACCCACGTCGCGGTAATAGCCCTCGACCAGGGCTTGGTAGAATCCGCCGTGCTCCGGCTGCGCGTACCAGTCCGTTTGCAGAATGATCTTTTCCAACTTCGCCGGCGCGGGACCAGGCGCCGCGGAGCGCTGCTCACCACAGCCGGAGAGAACGAGTGCTGCCAACGCGCCGAGGACGACCTGGGCGTAACGGGGGGTGCGTGAGGGAGTCATTCTTTTTTGACCATTGAATCGTGCCACAGGTGAAGCAGGCGCCAGTGCAGCCAATTGACCCCGCCGACGAAGACGAAACCCATCACGCACGCGACCAGACCGGTCGCGAAGAGAGCGGGCGTCTTGAGCTGCGAGAAGTACGAGATTGTCATGTAGCCGATTCCCCCCACCCCGCCCTGTGCGCTGCCGGCAAGGAAATCGCCGACGATCGCTCCGATGGGCGCCAGCGTGCCGGCGATCTTCATGCCGGTGAGGAAATACGGCATGGCCCCGGGAATCCGCAGGTAGCGCGCCTCCTGCGCCCGGGTGGCGTTGCACATGACGAACAGCTCCCGGAGATTCCGGTCGACGGAGATGAAACCCATCGTGGTATTCGCCACGACCGGGAAGAAACCGATCATGAAGGTGATCGCGACGATGCTTGGCAGCCCCTGCCCCAGCCACAGGACGAAGATGGGGGCGAGGATGGTGACGGGCATCATCTGCAGCACGAGGATCAGCGGATAGAGCGATGCCTTGACGCGCGGCGAGAATCCGAGCGCCATGGCCAGAAGGAAGCCGACCCCCACCGCGGCGGAAAACCCGAGCAGCGCGCCGCGGACGGTGACGAGCGCCGCCGGCCAGAGAAACGACCGCTCCTCCCATGCGGCCACGAGAATCTCGTGGGGAGCCGGGAGAACGAAGGACGGCACCTGAAAGACCGCCTTGAGCACGTACCAGAGGACGATCAGCGCCGCCGCAGTGGCTGCGGGCAGCAGATAGGTGCTGAGACGAGAGCGGAGGGAGGGGCTCATGCGTTCAGGAACGGACGGCGCGCAGCGCTTGCGCGGTCGTGGCCAGCAGACGCAGGAACGCCGGGGTCTCCCGCAATTCCGGCTGCCGCGGATAGGGAAACGGAACATCAATCACCGCCGTGACGCGACCGGGATTCACCCCCAGCACCACGATCCGCGAGGAAAGGAAGACCGCCTCGGCAACCGAGTGCGTGACGAAGAAACCCGTGAAGGAGTTGCGGCTGCGAATCGCGAGCAAGTCCTCGTTCAGCCGGTCGCGCGTCATTTCGTCCAGCGCCCCGAAGGGTTCATCGAGCAGGAGAATCTCCGGCGCCACGGTCAGCGCCCGCGCAATCGAAACCCGCATTCTCATTCCGCCGGAGAGCTGCCAGGGAAACTTCTCCGCCGCACCCGACAGCCCCACGACCTCAAGCATCCGGGCGACGCGCTCGCGGCGGTGCCCGGGCGCGTCCCCGCGCAGCAGCAGCGGCAGCTCCACGTTCTCCGCCACCCGGCGCCACGGCATGAGCGTGGCGTCTTGAAAGACGAAGAACATCTTCTCCCGCGCCTTCTCGGGCGGCGTTCCATCGACCGTGATCAGGCCGTCGCTGGCGGACGTGAGGCCCGCAATCAGACGAAGGAGGGTCGACTTGCCGCAGCCGCTGGGTCCGATGAAACTGACGAACTCCCCCTGGCCCACTTCCAAGTTGATGCCATCCAGCACGAGGGGACCCGCGCCAAAGCGCTTTTGCAGCCCGCGGATCGCAACTAGGGGAGCAGCGTTCATCCCTCGACTTTCGTGCTGAGACGTCACCTCAAGGTGGCGGGCTCGAACGGATTGTGCGGGAAGGATTTCATCTTCCCCGGGTTCAGCAGCCCGGCGGGGTCCACTTCGGCCTTCAACGCCCGCTTCTCCGCGATGTTCGGATGCCGCCCTCCCTCCTCCAGGAAGAAGGTGTGGGGATTGGCGATACCCACTCCGATCTCACCGCAAACCCGGATGATCTCCTGCAGGCGTTCTTCCGACTTGAAAAAGACCAACGGAATCCCTCCGACGACGACGTGGCTGCCGCCACCGCTCGAACCACCGGCGCCGCCCGCCACGAACTTGATGCCACCCGCCATCCACTCGAGGTGGAAGAGGATCTCACCGGGAAAACGGCGGTGCAGTTCCGCGAACTGCTCACGGAAATTGGTCCCGAATCCGGACTGGAGGTAGGTGATGGAGGGATCAGTCTTCAGCGCCCACAGCGTGGTGTGATTCCACGTGTAGTCCGTGATGAAGGGAGGTCTCGGCGGATCCGACAGCGGCTGACGGTAGACGCAGGCCAGTCCCGCCGCCGCGGCCGAGGCGACCACCGCATCCGCCTGATCGCGAGCCACGAGGAGAAAGGAGACGTGCTCGCCGGTCTTGAGATGCTTCGCCAGCGGCTTGAAGTACGAGGGAATGGGCCACTCAAACTGGGTGACGAGCCGCTTGTGCCAACCGTCGTTCCGAGCCGCGCCGTCGCTCCAATCCAAGAGGCGATCCCAGTCGGACGAACTGAGGATCAGCTGCTCATAGTCGGCTTTGGGCGCGAGTCGCATCTCGACCTCGACCATGAAACCCGTGGTGCCGTAGGTGTGGAGCGCCCGGATCGAGTCGCGCTCCTCCAGTCGAATCAGCCGCGGCTCCTCCTCGCAGGTCATCAGCGTGACCGACTTGACGTTGTCACCGGCGTTGATGCCGCCCCAGGTGATGGATCCGATGCCACCGGATCCGCCGCAGAAGAAGCCTCCAATCGTGCTCTTGACCCACGTCGACGGAATGCACCGCAACTCCCACCCCGCCGCCCGGGCCACGGTCTCAATCGCCCCGAGCCGCGCTCCCGCCTCGGCCCGCACCACCCCGCCGTCCACCGAGTGGATGCGATCGAGTCGGGCGAAGTCGACGACCACGCCGCCATAAAGCGGAACGCACTGGCCGTAGTTCCCCGTGCCCGCACCCCGTGGCACAATCGGCACCCCGAGTCGAAAGCAGGCCTTGATGACCGCCCGCAACTCGTCGATCGAACCCGGGCGGACCGCCAGGTCGGCCCGCTTGTCATTCAACTGGCGCTGCAGGACCGGGGAATACCAGAAAAAATCCTTCGAGAGCCCCTCCAGCGCCTCACCACCATCGATCACATGTTGAGCGCCAAGCAGGACGCGCAACTCGGCAAGCAGGGATTCGGGAAGAGCGGTCATGAGGACGGTGTGTCGGAGGACTGAGGTTCCAAGAAAGAGAAATCATTAACCGCACGTCTGATGCCAAAACTCAAAATCCTTCTGAAAACCCGGAGGAATTGCGGAGACGACAGTACGACAGCGACTTTGATCGGAGTGCTTGTCCAAAAGCGATGGAAAGCGGAAAAGTGAAGACTGTACAAAAACGTTTTTGTCAAGCAGCCTTCCGCCGCTCAATCTTAGCTACGATCGACGGCGTGGCATTCGCGCTGCTACACTCACCCCAATGCTCATTGTCCGCCGCGCCCGCGTTCCCGTTTCCTTGCTTCCGGTTCGTCCGGTCGGCGCGCAGATCGACGCGTTGGAACCGGCGGTGCTCTGCGACCTCGCCATTGATGGGGACCGGATCGCGGCCGTCGTTCCGGGTGGGCAACTCGACTCCCACCCCGCCGCCCGGGAATTCGACGCGGGCGGTTCACTGGTGTTTCCCGGCTTCGTCGACGCCCACGTTCACCTAGACAAGACCCATACGTGGCATCGTGCGCCCAACCGGTCCGGCACCTTCATGGGCGCGCTGCAGGCCTTGGCGGACGACAAGGTGCACTGGAGCGAAGCCGATCTGCATCGTCGCGCCGGCTTCGCCCTGCGCTGCGCGTGGGCACACGGTACGCGGGCGATCCGGACGCATGTCGACACCGGTCCGGAATGGGGTGAGCGCAGTCACGCCGTGATGGCGGCGCTGCGGAGGGAGTGGGCCGGTCGCATCACTCTGCAAGCCGTCCCGCTCTGCGGCGGCAGCGACTACCTCTCGGCCGCCGGCGAAAGGCTGGCGGACCTCGCGCTGCGCCACGGCGCCAGCGCGCTGGGAGGGTTTCTCATCATGTCCGGCGAACTGCCCGCCCAGCTGGACCGGATGCTCGCCATCGCGTTCGAGCGCGGCGTCGGGGTCGATCTGCACGTGGACGAAAGCGGCAACCCACAGGCGGAATGCCTCCGGCTGGTGGCCGAGGCCGTGTTGCGGGCGGGTTTCAGTCTGCCCGTGGTGTGCGGTCATTGCTGCAGCCTGGCGGTTCAGGATCACGCCCGCGCCCAGTCCACGATCGCGCTGGTCCGGGAGGCGCGCATCGGCATCATCTCATTGCCGGAATGCAATCTCTACCTCCAGGATCGACGGGGCGCCGACGCACCCTTTCCCCGCACCCCGCTCTGGCGCGGGATCACGCTGGTGCATGACCTCATGGATGCTGGAATCCCCGTCGCCTGCGCCAGCGACAACGTGCGCGACGCCTTGCACGCGTTCGGCGACTACAACCTCGCGGAGGTGTACGCGCAAAGCGTGCGACTCGCTCATCTCGATGCGCGTCTGGAGGACTCCGTTCGCGTCGTCACCCGCACCGCGGCGGATCTGATCGGTCTTCCCGACCGAGGCCGGATCGCGCCGGGGGCGGCGGCGCACTTGGTCGTGCTCGAGGCCCACCGCTTCAGCGAACTCCTGAGTCGCCCTAGTGCCTCCCCCCTCTGCATCGACGCGGAGGAGATTCACCGTCCATCGGTCCCCCCCTTCGCCGAGCTCAACGATCGTTAACCCCCTCCGCCCATGCTCACCCGTCTCGCCAAGATTTCACTGGTGGCTTCCGCAGCCTTGTTCCTGCTGATTGTCGTCTTCAATAACCTCACCGACTACGGTTCGAACTTCGAGTTCGTGCGACACGTGCTTTCCATGGACACGACCTTCCCGGGCAACCGCGGGATGTGGCGCGCGATGACCTCGCCGATCATCCATCACATCTTCTACGCCCTGATCATCGTCTGGGAGTGGGTGGCCGGAGTCATGCTGGCGGTTGCCGCGGGTCGCATGTGGAATGCGCGCGCCCAGTCGACGGACGCTTGGCGCAAAGCGACCTCCCTTGCCGTGGCGGGCCTCACGGTGAGCCTTCTCCAGTGGTTGATCGCCTTCATCATCGTCGGCGGCGAATGGTTTCTCATGTGGCAGTCGACCACCTGGAACGGGCAAACCGCCGCGGCCCGGATGTTCGTCGTCTTTGCCCTGATCTTGATCTTTCTGAATCAGCGCGACGACGAGGTTGCCTGACGACGCGATTCATTCAGCCGACCCGACACGCTCCACCATGCTGAAGAAGACCCTCGTCTACCCCACCGGTTTCGCCAAGCCTCGCGGCGCCTACAGCCCTGGCATCCTGCTGGAGACGGCGGGGGTGAAAACGCTGTACGCGACCGGGCAACTCGCAGTTGACCCCTCTGGCAACGTCATCTCCCCCGGCGACGCGACCGAGCAGAGCGAGTACGTTTTCAAGTTGCTGGGCGAAATTCTCCAAGCGGCAGGAATGACGTTTGATCACGTCGTGCGCGCGCAGACCTACCTCACGAACATGGACGATTTCCCCCGGTTCTCGGAGGTGCGCAACCGGTACCTCGGAGGATCCATGGCCGCGAGCACCCTCATCGAAGTCAAGGGACTCGCCCGCCCCGGCTGCTGCGTGGAGATCGAAATCACCGCCGTCGCATGAGCACGCCCGCCCCTGTCACGCCGCTCTGCATTGCCGACGACACGACCTTCTGGCCGTGGCATCGCTGGCCCGAGTTTCACCGCTGGCCCGATCGCGAGCGCACCCTCGTCGTCGTTCCTCTGGCCGGCAGCGCCGACTGGGGTCTCGGCCATCCCCTGGACGCCGAGGAGACCGTGCTGATGAGCGTGCTGCGCGAAGCGTCCTTGCAACGGCCCGCTCATCTCAAGTTGCTGGTGCTGCCGCCGGTGCGATTTGTGCTCGGGCCGGATGCCGGCTGCGCGTTCGCCGTGGATCCGCCCCTCGCCCACGGCCTCTTGGCGGAGCTTCTCGCCTCCGTCTCGGCCTCTGGATTTAGGAAAGTTGTTCTGTACAACTCCAGCCCTTGGAATGAGGAGCTCATCGCCGCCGTCGCGCGCGACAACCGCATTGCGTTGGGCCTGCAGATCTTCCGCATCAGCCTCAGCGGACTGGGTCTCGACCTCCACCCGACGCGCAGCCAGTCCCGCAGCCAGTTTCAGACCCTCGTTACCGCCCTGACTGGCCGCGAGCCCGAGGCCGCCGGAGTGGGCGCAACCGCTCAGGCCATGCGCGGCTGGGGTGACGAGTCGGTACGGCCGCTCTTGGATCCCCCATTGCCAGTCGCGGCCGCGCGTGCCGCAGGGACACCGCTCCTTGCCGCAGCAGCCGGAAAACTGCTCCGGCTGCTGGGCGAGATCGATGCCCGCGCTCCCCTCGCCAACGGGGGCAAGATCCTTCCCGCCCAGATCTGAGGGTGCTGCCACCATGAGTTCGAACCCCCTCCCGCCTTTCCCCTCCTACCGGTCGCGCTACCTGACCGCCATGACACCGCGCGAGATCGCGGGTCTTCCCGACAAGGCCTGGGCTCCGGTGATCATCGTCACCGGCGCGATCGAGCAGCACGGACCACACCTCCCCGTGGCCGTCGACTCCTTCCTTGGCCAAGTCTGGCTGGAGAGAGCGCTTCCCCTGTTGGCCAGCGACACACCCTGCTACGTCGCTCCCCCCATCACCGTCGGCAAGAGCAATGAGCACACGGGGTTTCCCGGAACGCTTTCGATCTCAAAGGATACCCTGCGCAGACTCCTCCTCGCGCAGGCGCGCCAGCTTGGCGCGTGGGGTTTCCGCCATGTCGCGATCATCAACACGCATGGGGGAAACTCGGCCGTGATCACCTACACCCTTCGCGAAATCTCGGCCACGCTGGGCCTCCGTTGCGGAATGCTCGCCCCGAAGGTCGATCACGGTTTGGGCGCGCAGGAACTGACCTACGGCTACCATGCCAATACGGTGGAAACCGCCCTGATGCAGGCTGAGGCCGGACGCTACGTCGACATGGCATTGGCCGTGAGTGAGTACTGCGGTCAGGTCGAGTCGTCAGGAGACCTCCGCCCCGAGCGCGCGCCCGCCACGATGGCGTGGATCACCTCTGATCTCTCCCGCACCGGCGTGATGGGTGACGCCCTCGCCGGCACCGCGGACAAAGGGCACCTGTGGCGCGACCAGATCGCGTCAGCCTACGCCGCCGCCATCACCGACCTGGCCCGCGCCGCCAAAGCCGACGCACCGCCCGCTTGATCGGCGCCTCGTCGTGGCGGAGACACGTTCTCCCGCCCGCCGAAAGTCCGCCGCGCCACTCCGCGTCAAAACGCGTCCGGATTGCGCTGAAAGTCGAGGGCCAAGGCGGCGCTCCACGAAAACTCATCGGTGCCGAGGCCAAGCGCTGATGGGTCGATGCCGGGCCGCGGGTCAAAGTATTCCCAGCGCCCCGCAGCGCCAAGGACCCGCAGCGTGTCGGACCGCACGCGTTCGGCCAGATCGTCCAAGCCGGCCTGGCGCAGGCCATGATGGAGCATCCAGTTCACATTCACCCAGACGGGGCCGCGCCAGTATCTGACCGGGTCAAACGTCGGCTCGTCCGTCGCCACGGAAGGACAAAGCAGCCAGTCCGCGCTCGGCGCGAACGAGGACGTAAGGTGACGGGCCAGCGCCCGCTGCTGCGCGTCATCGCAGACTCGGGCGAACAGAGGCATGAAGCCGGAGGAGGTCTTGATTTCGATCCGGCGATCCGCGCGGAGGTCGTACGGAAAGTAGAAGCCCCGCTCGGCATCCCAGAATTTCCGGTTGATTGCGGCGGACGTCTTTTCACACCACCCCTCGATTTCGCCCACCGTTGCCGCATCGGCGTTCAGGTCGCGCGCCAGCGAAAGCAGCGCAAGGTTCGAACGCGCCAACACGGCGTTGAAGAGCACATCCTGGATCAGGAACGGGGAACGTTCCGCAATCTCCGCGTCCCGGTAGCCACACGCATTGAAGAGATCAACCAACGCCAGACAGCGGCGATAGTTGACGTCGGTGGGACGGTGGGCGGCCGCGACCGTCTGGTTGTCGCGCCGCAGGCCCGAGACGTCCCGCGCCCGCGTCAGGTCGATTGCCTCCAGCGCCGCATCGTAAACGGGAGAATTGTCGGTCCCGGCCTCCCAGTTGTGCTGAATGTAGACCAAGCCTTCGCCGAGGGGATCGCGGTTCCGGTAGAGGTGACGATGTTGGGCCACCAGTGACGGAAAAATCTCGCGCCGGAATGCCTCCCACTCCGACGTCCGCCCCAGGGGCAGCGAAGAAATCCGTTCGACAATGAAGGCGAAGACCGGCGGCTGGGTAATCCCCGACGTGCGAACCCCGGCGGGCCGCCACGGGACCTGATCCGTGCCCCACGCGTCAGGGCCGGGAAAGTAGTTGTCGGCCGGACGGTGAAACACGATGTGCGGCACCATCCCATTGCGCCACTGCCCGCGGAACACGCTGCGGAGCTCCGAAATGGCGCGTTCAGGCCGAACGTACGCCAGACCGAGCGCGATGAATCCGGCGTCCCAATTCCACTGAAAGGGATACAGGCGCGGCGACGGCAGGGTGTAGCCGTCGCGCCAGTTGCGATCGAGCGTGGCAGTGGCAGCGGCGAACATGGCGGGAGACGTGACGCAAACTAATTGTTTGAGCTGGCGCTGACGCGCGCCCGGTTCAACTCAGGGCATCCACGACTGATCCGCAGCGCGATGCAGGAACGCGCGGCGGTCGACCCTTTCGGAACCCGATTTCGCGCTCTTTTCCACCCGCTGCTCCGTTGCCGGGCATCATCTCGGAACGTCCCGGATCCAACGGAAAGGATGCGCGGAGGGGACCACGGGCAGCACGAGAGTTCGGTCGAACCAGAAAAGCACACAGCGAGGTAGTTTTTGGCGCTCGCGCGCCGCTCCCAAGACAAGGCCCCTGCCGGCGCGGCAAGAACTGGGAAAACCGGCACGGAAGCCGCGGAGATGAAGGCTAGACAGAAACGTTTTTGTCAAGCAACGTCTCCGACCGGCAACTCGCGGATTTGGTCATGGGTTCTTTACCCGCCCCGTGTTTCCGGTATTCGGAGATTCCTCTCGTATCATGTCGATCGTGCTCCTCGCCAAGGATCTCGGCCTGTCGATCTCAACGGTGTCGCGCGCGCTCAATGGCTACGAAGACGTTTCCGCCGCGACGCGCGAGCGAGTCATCCAGCGCGCCAAGGCCATTGGGTACCGGCCCAACCCCAGCGCGCGGCGTCTCGGCGCGGGCAAGACATCGGCCATCGGGGTCATCCTGCCCGCGGCCGGCAGCACGGGGCAGGCCGTTGACTCGATGTATTCAAGCCTGCTCGGCGGCGTGGTGACCGAGATCGAGCCCGCCGGTTACCACCTCCTCGCCTCAATGCAGGCAAAGCACGACGCCGCCCGCGAGGCCGCGCTTTTCGAGAACTTCATCCGCGGAGGCTGGGTCGACGCGCTGCTGATCGTGCGCACGCGGGTACACGACGCACGTCTCGAACTCGCTCGCGCGGCAAAAATGCCCTTCGTCACGTACGGACGGACGGAATCGGACCAACCCTACGCCTGGGTCGACACGGACAACGAAAAAGCGTTTCATCTCGCGACGACCCGGCTGCTCGATCTCGGGCACCGACGGATCGCGCTGATCAACGGACCCGACGAGTACTCGTTCGCCCAGTTCCGCCGCCGGGGCTACCTTCGGGCGCTCGCGAGCCGCAAGTTGAAGCCGGATCCAGCGTGGATTCTCCACGGTGAGTTGACGGAGACCGCCGGGCACGAACTCTGCCGCTCGCTCCTGATTCGTCGCCCCGCGCCCACCGCCTTCGTCTGCGCGACCGATTCCATGGCCTTCGGTGCGATCGCGGCCTGCCGGGAGGCGGGTCTGGCAATTGGTACGGACGTCTCCGTCATCGGCTACGGGAACTCCAGCCTTTCGGCGTTCTGCGACCCTCCGCTCACCACCATGGAGCATCAGGTTTTCGAGAATGGTCGGTACGTGGGACGCGCCCTGCTCCAGTTGCTCCGCAAGGAGATCGAGCCGGCGGAGGTCCACTACCTTGAACCCGTGGTTCTCGTACCACGCAAGTCCGACGGCCCCGCACCGCTGGAGGCGTGATTCTGCCGCGAACGCCCGACTGCTCCGCGCGAAGCCGGCGCTGGCGTCAGGAATCGACCGATGCTCCGGCTGGAGCAAACGCAGCTGCACCCGCCAAGCGCAGCAATGCCGATTGCCGAGCCTCCGCGCCGGAGACCCGCCGGGGATCCCGTCCCGCGCCCAGTCGGCTCGGGCTCACCCGCGGGCAAGCAACGTGCGCGGCGCATCCACCAGCATCAGCCGGATCTGCTCGTCGGTGACTCCCCAACGCCGCAGTCGCGGCAGAAACGAGTTCCAAAGGTAATCGTAGCCCCGACCGCCGTTGCGCCGGAACTGCGACAGGCGGCAGGTGTCCGTCGAGAGCGTGATTTTTCGCGCATGGCCGAGCCGGACGAGCGTGGCAATGCGCTCGGCGCGCGCTTCGTCGGGTGCCAGCATTTCCCAGCCGATCATGTCGAACTGGCAGTAGGCGCCGCGCTCCAGGATCGGCAGGTAGTAGGCCAGGTCCAATGCGATGTCATCGTGCACGTGCGCATCGCAGTGACCGATCACGACGCGTGTGAGGTCAGCGCCGGACCGCTCGAACACCTCCAACTGTGCATGTCCGGCCCGCCCAAGGGAGGCGTGCGTGGAGATCGCGGCGCCGGTCCGCCGCTGCGCCTGCGCCGCAGCGACGAACACGCGGTGCTCCAAGGGCTCCAAGCGATAACCCGCCGCGTTCGCCACCGGCTCGTTGTGGCTCATCACTTCACCAATCAGTCCGGCGCGCACCCCCTCCTCACCCTCCTCCAGGAGCCGCACGAAGTAGTCCGCGATCGCCTCCACCGAGGCGGAACGGACCCACTCGGGGTAGGTGCTCTGATCGTAGAAGGCGATCCCGCTCACGACCTGCACACCCGACGCCATACTGATCTCCCGCAGCTTCGCCGCATCCCGGCCAATCCCCTCGGGCGTCACTTCAACGACGCTGCGCCCACCCGCGTGCCTAAACCACTCCATTTCCCCGACCACCGCCGCCACGTCCGTGAGACGGTTGTCCGCGCGCCCTGAGTGCACCGAGATGTCGCAGTACAGGTGCTCATGCGCAAGCGTCTCGCCGAGCTCGGACGCCGGGATGTCGCCAGTCACGGTGGTGATGATGCGCTCGGCCATGGGGAAGAAAGCAGGTTCGGGATGCGGACGTTCCACTACCTACCGTTCCGCTACTTACGCAGGCCCCGTGGGTCAAGGGGCATCACGGCTGCACCGCCCGCGCCACCACGGCCTCGAGAACCGCATCCGCCAAGCGCTCCGCAGCGTCCGACTGACCCGTGTTGGTCAGGATGACCACGCCCGCCGCCGGGGTCGTCGTGAAGCGGACGTGACTCGTGAATCCGGGTGTGCCACCGCTCTTGGAGAAGTAGGTGCGGCCGTTCCGGGTCTCGACCGAGAAACCGAGCGCCATCCTCCGTCCACCGAGGTCAAACTGGACCGTCTGGGAAAGCGCCACGGCATCCGCCAGCGTCGCAGGAGGAGCGAGGTTCGCAGCGAGGAACGCCAGCATGTCGGCACCGGTTGACCGGAGCGCTCCGCTGGCCTCCAGCGTGTCAATTTGCGAGGGCACAACTAACCGCCCCTGCCGCGAGCCGCGGGCGAGGCGGGCCGCGCTCGAGGCCGGGACGTTGACCCGCGTGTCCTTCATCCCGAGCGGGTCCCCAAGGACCTCCGCGAAGAGCGCGTCGTAGCTGGCGGCCCCGGCGGTATCCTGCAGCGCCACGCCCAGCAGGCCGAAGCCAAGGTTCGAATAAGCAATGGCCGC
Organism: Verrucomicrobiota bacterium; assembly: GCA_016871755.1. GTDB lineage: Bacteria > Verrucomicrobiota > Verrucomicrobiia > Opitutales > Opitutaceae > UBA6669. The sequence continues at coordinate 35,519 of VHCJ01000025.1, forward strand.
ACCCGGTCGCGTCCGGAGCGTCGCGCGGCTGAGATACTCGAACAGCAGGGCCCGCGTGTATCCGGCCGCTGGATTCGGCGGCGCACCGACCAGATTGTCCGGAAAGTCCGCCAAGCCTCCGGTGTGCGTCGCGAGGTGAACCAGCTGCAAGGGCGATCCCGCAGACGACGGCAGCGTTGCGTTGGGGAAGAAACGACTCACCGGATCATCGAGCCGCAAGCGTCCCTTGATGACGCGGTCAGCGAGGATCAAACCCGTCATCGGCTTGGTGTTGGAGCCGATTTCAAAGAGCGTGTCGCTGGCGGGGGTGCTGGCCGAGCCCAGCGCGGTCACGCCGTAACCGAGGACGGTGCGCACGTCGGGACCGATGATTCCGACCGCGGCACCGACCACCTTGCCGCCCGCCCCGGTGGGGTCGATCTCCGGTGCCACCAGCGCGTCGATCTGGGCCCGCAACGCCTCCGATGCCGCCCGGGCGCCCATGGGCACGGCCGGCGGCAGCACGTCAGTCAGATCGTACACCTCCACCAGCGCCTCCCCCACGAGCCCTCCGATCCCGCTCACCTGCAGCGTGTATCCGCCCGGGGGCAGAAGCACGTCGAGCGCCGCGTCGAGGCTGCCCGCCGGCAGGGCGAAGGCTCCGCACCGCTGAAACGTCGTAACCAGCGCCTGGGCCGGCGCCGCGTACGGACCGGCGGGGACGCCCCAGTTGTCGTTCTCCGCGATCCGGGCCGCGCCTTGAAACAACTCCAGCCTCGGGTCCGCGAGCAGTCCGGTCACTCCGAACGGTGCCAGACCCGGCCCGACCGCCCGCACCAGCACGCGTCGCGACGTCACGCCCGGCGACAGCACGAGCCCGGGGATCAGGATGGCATCACCGGTGCCCACCCGCGCCCGCGCCGAGAGGTTCGTCAAAGGGGTGCCCGTCGAGCCCACTTCGTAGACCTCGACCAGCACCGTGCCGCGGGTGCCAACCGCACCGGTGACGTGGGCCGTGTAGCCGCCGGGCGCGAGCTGAGCAACGAGGGCCGCGTCCTTGGAACCGGCCGGCAGGCCGAAGGCGCCGACCTGTGCGAAGACCGGGGCGTCGGCGGCCGCGTGGTCGTCGTTCTCCCCGATCCGGACACTTCCCGAGGCATAGAGCTGGACCCGCGGATCGGACAGCGGCCAGCTCACCCCGAAACCTGAGAGCGTCGGACCCACGGCCCGAATCAACACCGTCTTTTCCGCCCCCACGCCGACGTTGAAGCCAACGATCAGCGGCTCGCCCGCCGCAGCCTCCGCCCGGATCGCGAGGTTCGCCAAACGCGACTCCTGCGCCCGAGTCCCGGAGAGCGTCGCCGCGACAAGCATCAGCCCCACGATCACGGCACGAAGGCAGGAGGGCACCCAGGGCGAGGCACCCGGACGGCTGAGGAAGCGGGTCATTTCAGGTCCAAAGAGACGGTGTCGGAGGCCAACCGTTACCGATGATCCACACCTTCGAACCTCGTCATCGTGAATTCGAACGCAGCATCGGTCGAGGAGATCCGGAACACACTTGCCGTCCGCCGACGGAGCCGGAGTCACACGGCGCGCCGTCCGAGCCGGAACGAAAGGCAGCGCGCCTTCCGGGCCCGCTCCCCAGAAACGCCTCGCCGCTCAGCGCCCGGGACACCACGCCACTTCTGTCGCCGCGAGGCTGGCCACCCAGCGGATGCGTTGACCTTCAGCTCCAGTCACCCGAACCCGCAACGCATCGTGTTCATCGTCAGCCTCGATCGCGAGCGACCACCCGATCGCTCCTTCATCCACAATGTCGGGCGCCAGCGTTTGCACCGCGCCGACGAGACGCGTCGCCCCGCCGGCACTGCAGGTGATCAGCGCGCGGCGGACAAAGCAGACGCTCCGCGCCCGAATCACCGCGGGAGACGCCGCTGGAGCCGTGCTTACGGCGCACCGCATCCGGGGCGGAGCCGCCACGCTCGGGGGTGAAGCCCTCGCGGCCATCGCGCACGATCTGGCACGGGCAGGCAACATCGGCGACTTCGAAGCCCTCAACCACGGGCTCGCCGCGCTCCCGGAACGCTACCGACGCCTCCGCGAGGCCATGCTGGCCGAGATGGAGCGCGAGTCCTGAGTGCCGGGCTCCCGCGGCGACGGGTGCGTCCGCGCTGGCTGCTGTCGTCCACTTTTCCAGCCGCAACGCTTCCGCGACCTGGCTGGACCCGGCCGGCGCCTGCGGAGGCACTCTCCGACCGAGGCGGCGGCAGCGGTCGGAACCGCCCCTCCACCGCAAGACGCGCTCGACGCGGGCTCCGGACGCGCCAAGCTGTCACCCAGCCTGCCGTATCCGCGACGGCGGTGATGCCCGCGCGCCCCGTCCGCCACCCCGCATGAAGACCGGCCCCGTTGCCCTGCTCGCCCTCGCCGCGCTGCTTTCGATCGCACTCCTGCTTTCCGCCTGCAGGCCCCGGCTCTCGTCCGTCGATCAGGGAATCCGCGAGCAGGTGCTCCACGCCGGCAACGGCGTCGAACCCTCCACGCTCGATCCCCAGCGCAATTCCGGGGCGCCGGAGGCATTCATCATCAACGAACTGTTCGACGCGCTGGTCGTCGCCGATCCCGACAACATCAACGAGGTCCTGCCGAAGGGCGCGGAAAGCTGGGACATCTCCGCGGATGGGCTGCAGTACACGTTCCACCTCCGGCAAGATGGACGCTGGTCGAACGGCGACCCGGTGACGGCGGAGGACTACCGCGCGGCGTTCGTGCGGATCGTCGAACCCGCGCTCGGCGGCACGCTCGCCAACCTTGCCTACCCCATCGCCGGAGCCGAGGACTACCACCGCGGGGTGTCCCGCGATCCCGCGACGGTGGGCGTGAGCACGGACGGGCCGTGGATCTTCCGCATCCGCCTCCGCGCCCCGCTGCCGCAACTGCTCAATTACCTCGAGACGTATCCCTTCGTGGCCGTGCACCGTCCGTCGATCGAGGCCCACGGCGGATGGACCAATCCGGCGAGCCCCTGGACCCGGCCCGGCACCCTCGTCAGCAACGGCCCGTACCGGCTCAAGACCTGGACGCCGAACCGCCCGCTCGTCCTGGAGCGCAATCCTTACTTCCGCGACGCCGCCCGAACCGCGTTGCGCGAGATTCACTTTCACCCGATCGACAGCATCGAGACCGAGGATCGCGCCTACCGCACCGGACAACTCCACTACACATCGACCGTTCCGACGACCAAACTCTCGGTGTATCGACGGGAGAGTCCCGACCAGTTGCACATCGCGCCCCGCCTCGGGCTTCACTACCTGAACGTCAACACCGAGCACCCCGTACTCCGCGACCCGCGCGTGCGGCGCGCCCTTGCCTACGCCATTGATCGCCGCCAATTGGCCGACCGGGTTCTCGGTCGCGGTGAACTCCCCGCGCTCTCGCTTGGCCAGCCCGGCATGGGTGGCTACCAGCCGGTCCACCAGATCACCGCCGGCGCGGACGAGGCACGACGGCTCCTTGCGGACGCGGGATTCCCCGGCGGCGCGGGCTTTCCCCGCGTGACCTACCTCTACAACACCTCCGAGCGGAACCGCGAAGTCGCGGAGGCGCTGCAGCAGATCTGGCGGCGCGAGTTGGGAATCGACGTGGAACTGCGCAACGAGGAGTGGAAAGTGTTCCTCGATTCGCGGCGCACCGGCCGCTACGAGCTGGCGCGGGCCGGATGGAATCCCTTCACCCCGGAATGCGCCGAGCTCTTCCTGCTCTGCCACTCCACCAGCGAGTTCAACGACTCACGCTGGCGCAACCCGGTTTACGACCGCACCTACGACCGCGCGGCGGCCGAGATGGATCGCACCGCGCGCCACGCGCTCTATCAGGAGTTGGACCGCATGATTTTGGATGACATGCCCGTGATCCCGCTCGCCTACAACACGGTCGTCCGCCTCGTGCATCCCTCCGTGCAAGGCTGGCGCGACAACCTGCGCGACTCCCGCCGCCTCGCGCGGCTGTCCCTCGCCGCGCCGGGGCAGGCACCGTAGGCTGCCGACCGCATTCTGTACCGACCCGCCTTCACCCTTCGGCTTGCGGCAGGCAAGATGAGCACGGAGCTGCCCGTCACTTTGTCCGCTGCAAGGGCGCCCAGCCGAGCCGCGCGCGCTCGGCATTGATCTTGTCGATCGAGCGCTGTTGCAGTGCTTCGTAGCGGGGCTCTCCGACCAGTGCCTCCAGCATGGGGTCGCGCGGGTCCGGTGCTCCGTAGAGGAGAAGGTGCGGGGTGCGGGCCGCCAGTTGCAGCGCCTCCTCCCGGCGCCCGCAGGCGGCGAGGTAAGCCAGTTCGCGCCGATCGCCCCGTCGACGTGGAACCACAAGTCCTCCTCCCGGCAGACCTCCGCGAGGGCGTCAAGGTCGTCCACGGCCCCCGTGTTGATCGTACCCGCGTTGCCGATCACGCAGACCGGGCGGTGGCCGGCCGCGCGGTCGGCGGCGATGGCCTCACGCAGAGCCGCGACATCGAAGGTGTAGTCGCTCCGGACGGGCAGCTTCCGCAGGCTGTCGCTGCCCAGGCCCATCAACTCGAGCGCCTTCTGGCTGCAACTGTGGACCTCCGTCGACGCGTAAAACATCAGCCGCGGGGTGTCGCCGCGCAGCCCGTGGGTGCGGACATCGAAGCCGGCGCGCGTCGTGCGCGCCACGGCCAGGCCGACCAAGTTCGCCATCGATCCCCCGCTCACGAGCAGTCCGCTCGCCTCGGCCGGGAAGCCGAGCATGTCCTTGATCCAGCCGACCACCTGCTCCTCGACGAGGTTGGCGGCATGATTGCCGCCGCCGAGATTCGAGTTGAGGGTGGAGGCGAGAAGGTCGGCGAGGGCGCCGATCACGGTGCCGGAGCCCATGTACCACCCCCAGAAACGCGGGTGGGTGGTGCCCATCGGATACGGGAGGATGTTGGCGCGGAATTCCTCGTAGGCGGCCTCGGCGCCGGCGGGCTCGTGGGGCGCGGGTGACTTGAACGCATCGACGACCCCGGGGGGCATGGGTCGCCATGCCGGGCGGTCGCGCACCGTGCGCACATGGTCGAGCGCATCGTCCACCATGCGGAGAGCAAGGGCACGCATCGCGTCCCAGTCCTTGGGATCGAGCGTCTCTTGGGAGGTCGGGGTGTCCATGCGGTTGCGGAGGTCGCGAGAGCCAGCCCGCCGCCCAAGAGCCTCCCCGCGAACGCGGAGGGCGGGCGATGCACCGGTCGCGCGACCCCGGAATGCGAAGCCCAGCCCGGGAACCGGTCAACCGGAAAGCCGCCAGAGGGCCAGGTCATCCCTCGTGGGCGCCCCGCCCCACGGCGGCCTCAAAACGGGGATTGCTCCGAGCGTTCCGAAGCCCATGTTGACCCGCACACCGTCACCGATATCCCCCGACTCCATGAAGTTACCCCTGTCGCGCCGCCGTTTCCTCGCCACTGCCACGACTGCCGCCGCGGCCTTTGCCGCGCCGCGCGTTCTCACGGCACAACGGTCCACCCCCAAGCATCCGGTCATCGGCGTCGATGGACATCGCTACGAGGTGATCCACGACTGGGTGCAGCTCCCGGCGAAGTACACGTGGCAGACCACTCACAATGTGGCGGTCGACCGTGACCAGAATCTCTATGTGATCCACGAGGGACGCGAGAATCTGAAGGATCATCCGTCGATCTTCGTCTTCGACCGCGACGGGAAATTCATCCGGGCTTTCGGCTCCCAGTTCCAAGGCGGCGGCCACGGGCTGGAGATCCGCAGCGAGGGCAAGGAACAATTCATCTGGGTCGCGGCCTACCAGCAGGTAAAGACATTCGCCAAGCTGACCCTGACTGGAGAAACCGTCTGGGAGAAGCGCGCCCCGATGCAGTCGTCCCTGTATCCCGAGGGCGAAGACACCCGGCCCGCGAAGCGCTGGGGGCGCGATGCATTCATGCCCACCAACTTTGCGTTTCTGCCGGACGGCGGCTTCTACCTCGCCGACGGCTATGGGTCGTTCCGCATCCACCGCTACGATGCCGCGGGCAACTGGGTCTCGATGTTCGGGGGTGCCGGCAAGGAAAACGGTCTCTTCAATACCCCACACGGGATCTGCCTCGACGACCGCCCCGGACGCACCCCCTCGATCGCGGTCTGCGACCGCGCCAACCAGCGCCTCCAGTGGTTCACGCCGGAGGGCCGGCACCTCAAGACGCTCGACGGCTTCATCCTGCCGGCCAATCTGGACACCCACGGCGACGTCTTGCTCGTTCCCGATTTGAGCGCCCGCATCACGCTGCTGGGTAAGGACGATACGGTGATCACGCACCTCGGCGAGGATCCCGAGTGGCGCGCCGCCGTCCTGAAGGACAACATGAAGCTCCGCCGGGCCGAGCAAGGCGAGGGCTGGGTCTCAGGCAAGTTCCTGCACCCCCACGACGCCTGCTTCGATGCGGAGGGTAACATCTTCGTCGCCGAGTGGGTCAATTCCGGCCGGATCACGAAACTGCGCAAGGTCGGCTGAGTCGGCGACAGATGGGCGGCGGCCCGCGCGGGAACATCGGGACGGGGTTCGGCCTTTGTCCCGAGTTCCCCACTCGCGCGAGGCCGGCCCCACCCTCCGCGCGGCCGACCGGCGGACGCCCCCCCACGCACTCGCTCCCGGCCGGTCGGGCAGCAAGCGGCCGACTCCGCCCATGCGAAGGCGGTGGACGACCCTACTCGTGAGACGGGTCCCGTCCCGCTCACTCGTTGCGGGGCTTCCGGATCATCACAGCCACGAGGGTCGCGACGGTCAGAGGAAGGACGAAGCTCATCATGACCATCGAGAAAGTCCCGATGGCCTCGTGATGCTGGGAGGCGAGGATGAGGTAGGCCACGTACGCGGCATAGTGGAGCAGAAACACGCCGCCCTCCCAGCGCGCGATCTCCCGTCCGCTGAGGAACACGGGTACACAGGCAAAGCTCACGGCCAGCATGACCCACAGGTCAAAGTTCATGACCGACTCCGGCACGGGGATCCCCCCATGCGCCAGG
>VHCJ01000026.1 GCA_016871755.1 Verrucomicrobiota bacterium
CGAATCTTCGCTGACCATTGCTCCCTGCCAGCACACTTGTGCGTGCAGGAGACCATCCTTTGGCCCATCGTGCAGGAAGTCAGCCCGCTATGAACACGAGCGCCGGCCACTTTGAACTCGTGGTCGTCGGCGCGGGCAGCGGGGGCTTCGGCGCCGCCCTTGCAGCGGCGCGTCTCGGATGCTCCGTGCTGCTGCTTGAGAAGGGTGACTCGCTCGGCGGAACGGCGGGGCGCGGGGGCGTCAACAACTGGGAGCCTGGTGTCGGCGGCACCGGAATTCCGTTCGACCTCTACAAGCGCCTCAAGCAGGTCCCGGACGCGGTCGGAATCTACTCTTTCGGGCGTCATTTCGCTTGGCAGGGACCAGAGGTGGAGCCGAAGTTTCCCGGTGGCGAACTGGTCATCGACCGCACAAGGCGCTACGTCGACAGTCTCCGCCGGTTCGGAGCGCCGCCTCTCCCCCTCGCCGAACGTTTCCGCCGCCAACACTGGCATGGTGTTCCGTACGAGCCCGAGGCTTACTCCGCCGAAATGGCGCGGCTGCTTTCGGAGACGGGCCAATGCACCGTGCGGCTCGGCACCTGCTTCACTGACGCGAAAGCCCATGCCGGACGCCTAGAAGCACTCGAACTGGACGGTGGGAACGTGGTGACCGCCGACTTCTTCGTTGATGCCACCGCGGATCTACACGTGGCCCGCGCCGTCCAGTGTCGCACCACCCTCGGTCAGGAAGCCCGCACGCTCTACAACGAACCGAGCGCACCGGTGATGCCAACCGACCGGCTCAACGGCGCGACGCTCATCTACCGGGTGTCCCGCCGCGAGCACGCCGGCATCGACCCTCTCCCGTCCGGAATCCCCTCGCAGTGCTGGTGGTCAGAGACCTTCCCGGTCGCCGCCTTCACTCAGTATCCCAACGGCGACTACAACGTGAATGCGCTCCCGGTCATGGCGGGCCGAGAGGCCCATGACCTCGGTTACGCGGCCGCACGGGCGGAATGCGAGCGCCGTATCCTCGCCCACTGGCATCACGTGCAGACTGTCTATCCGGAGTTCCAGCGCTACCGGATGACATGGGTCGCCCCGGGCTTCGGCGTGAGGGAGGGCCCCCGCTTGGTCGGGCGGTACGTGCTCACCGAACATGACCTGATCAGCGGAATCACTCGGCAGGCGCACCCAGACATCATCGCCCTCGCCGATCACGCCCGGGACACCCACGGCGCGGACACCGGCCGGGCAGGTACCGGGGAGGTGAGCGAGCCCTACGGGATCCCGTTCCGTTGCCTGCTCCCCAACGAGGTTGAGAACCTCGCGGTCGCCTGTCGCGGAGCGAGCTTCTCGTCGATTGCGGCGTCCAGCTGCCGACTCTCGCGGACAATGATGCAACTTGGGCAAGCCGCCGGAACGGCGATCGCCATCGCGAAGCGGGAAAAACTGCGAGCACTCCATTCCGTCCCGTCCGAGAGGCTGCGGGCCGATCTTCAGCGGCAGCACGTCGAGCTTTCGTGGCCCCGACCGCCGGAGCTCATCGAATACCTCAGCGCAGAGTAGCCGCAGCCCCATGATCCTCCCGCCTCGCGCCCAAGGGCTGGCTCGCCTCGCCGAGCCCCGCGATGTCGATGTCCTCGTTCTCGGAGGCGGCATCAACGGCGCCGGCCTGCTGCGCGAACTGGCACTCAACGGGCTGGAGGTCTTGCTCGTCGACAAGGGCGACTTCGCCTCCGGCGCCACCTCCGCCTCATCGCGAATGATTCACGGGGGCCTGCGCTACCTTGAGAACGGCGAGTTCCGTCTTGTCCGTGAGTCCCTGCAAGAGCGAGACCGCCTGCTCCGCCTCGCCCCTCACGCGGTTCGTCCCCTCCCTACCACCATCCCCATCTTCTCGCACTGGTCCGGATTCAGCAACGCGCTGAAGCGGTTCCTCGGACTGAGCACCCCACCCTCCGCGCGCGGAGCCGCGCTGATCAAGATCGGGCTGACGCTGTACGACGTCCTGACAATCCGACGCCGATTGCTGCCCACGCATGCGTTCAGTCGCCGGAAGGAGGCGCTCACGCTTCGGCCCGGCCTTCATCCCGGCATCGTGTGCACCGCAACCTACCACGACGCGCAGGTTTCGCTGCCCGAGCGACTCTGCCTCGAAGTCATCGCAGACGCATGCGCCGCCAGTCCGCTGGCCTTCGCGCTCAACTATTGCCGACTTGCGCGCGCCGACGGTTCCGCAGTGGTTATCGTCGATGAGTTGACCGGAATCGGACACCGAGTCACCCCCAAGGTCGTCGTTAACGCCACCGGAGCATGGATCGACCTCGCGAACGCCAGCCTCGGGCGACCCTCCCGCTGGATCGGAGGCACCAAGGGCTCACATCTGGTGATTGACCATCCGGAACTGCTCCGAGCCTGCCGCAGCGAGCAGCTCTTCTACGAGAACGCTGATGGACGCGTTTGTATCTTCTTCCCGGTCAATGGCAGGGTCCTGATCGGTTCCACCGACATCCGGATCGACAACCCCGACGACGCGATCTGCGACGAGCGCGAGATCGACTATATGCTCGAAAGTGTCCGAGCCGTATTCCCCGGGATCCGAGTCGGGCGCGAACACATCCTCTCCCGCTTTTGCGGCGTCAGGCCCCTGCCTGCCAGCGACGATGGCTTCACCGGCCGGATCAGCCGTGATCACTCCTGCCGGTTCACTCCCGCCCGCGCGGAGCAACCGTGGCCCGTCTACTCGCTAATTGGAGGCAAGTGGACCACGTTCCGCGCATTCGCCGAGCTGGCCGGTGACCGGATCCTCCGGCACCTCGGTCGACCGCGCATCGCCTCGTCACGGGACCGGCCGATCTCCGGGGAGCCGCCGTCCGCCCACGACGGCGAAGCGGCGCTCAGGGCGATGCTGCGCCACGAAGCCGTGGTGCATCTTGACGACCTCCTCATCCGGCGCACCCCGCTGGGACTCTACACGCGCTGGAGCGAAACGAGGCTCGCCGCTTTCGCCGATCTGGCCGCGAGCGAGCTCGACTGGAACCACGACCGGCGCGACGCGGAGATCGACCGGACCCGAGATATCCTCGCCCGCGTTCACGGGGTCGCCATCGCACCCTGACCTTTCCCCTCCATCATGTTCAACGCACACAAAGTCCGCCTCAACCGTTTCCTCGGCGCCGACGGCCGCTGCCTCGACGTCGCCGTCGATCATGGCGTCTTCAATGAGTACTCGTTCCTCGACGGGCTCGAGGACATGCCCGCGGTCATCAAGTCCCTCGCCGCCGCCGGTCCCGACGCCATCCAGATGAACGTCGGCCAGGCCGACGTGCTCCAGACGATCCCTGGCGCACGCAAACCGGCCTTGGTCCTGCGCACGGACGCCGGCAATCTCTACAACGCGACCACGCACCGGGTCATGTTCAATCAACTCGTTCACTGGGACGAGCCGATCCTGGGCGCGCTGAAGCTGGATGCAGCCTGCGTGGTGTGCAACCTGCTCCTGATGCCCGGCGAACCGGATCTGCACCGGCAGACCGTGCTCAACGCCGCGCGCCTCCGGGTCGCCTGCGACCGCTATGGCATGCCGTTGATGATCGAGCCTCTGGTGTTGAAGACGAACGAGGCCAAGGGCGGCTATCAGGTGGATGGCAACAAGAAGCTCATCGTCGGACTCGTCCGACAAGCCCGGGAAATCGGTGCGGATGTGATCAAGGCCGATCCGACGGAGCACGCGGAGGACTATCACGAGGTGGTCCAGGCCGCGCGCTGCCCGATTCTCGTCCGCGGGGGCGGCAAGAAGCCAATCGAGACCGTGTTCCGGGAAGCGTCCGCCTTTCTCGCCCAGGGAGCTCACGGCCTCGTCTACGGCCGGAACATTTACCAGCACCCGAACCCGGCACGGATCATCGCCGCCTTCATGGCCATGATCCACGGCGGAGCGGATGCGGACCGTGCGCTGAAGATCTACGAGGGAACCAGCTAAAGGCACGGACCGGACCCATTCGGGCCCGCTCCGCCTACCCCCGACCATCATGGCGAACCCCGCGCCCCCAGATTCAGCCCAACCTCCCCCGGAGAACCTCAGCCAGAAGGAAAAGGTCGTCTTCTCGATCGGGGGAGGGCTGCAGCAATTCAGCAACACGGCTCCCCAGTACCTCGCGAACCCGATCTTCAACCTAGCACTCGGAATGAATCCGGTGCACATCGGGATCGTCCTTGCGATCGCCCGCCTCTGGGACGCCGTGTCGGACCCCTTGGTGGGGAACTGGTCCGACAACGCGCGCACCCGCTGGGGGCGCCGCAAGCCATTCATGGTCACAGGCGCGATCCTCACCGGAGCAAGCTTCGCGGCCATGTGGTGGCTGCCGCGGGATGCGGACCAGACCTTCTACTTCGGCTACTTTCTTCTGACCATCCTGCTCTTCTTCACGGGCACCACCTTGTTTGCGGTCCCCTGGACCGCGCTCGGAATCGCCAGCGCCCCCACCTACCAGGAGCGCACGAAGCTGTTCGCCTACGTCGGCGTGACCCACAAGGTCGTTGGGTTCACCACCGGCTGGCTCTACCCGCTATGCCAGCTCGCGGTGTTCCAGACCGTGCTCGACGGAGCGCGCATCGTGGGATGCATCTGCGGCACGCTGATCATCATCGCGTGCCTGATCCCTGCGCTCACCCTCAAGGAACCGCCTGACGCTCCCACTCCGGTGCGACAGAAACCGGAGCCGTTCCTTCACGCGATGAAGGCCGTCATCAGCAATCGCGTGCTGCGGCTGTTCTCCCTCGCGTGCCTGGTGACGATGACCTCCCTGTACACGGTCTCCAGCCTCGGACTCTACATCAACATCTACCACGTCTTCGGCGGCGACAAGGTCGCTGCCGCGACCATGATGGGGATCTGGGGCACGCTGTTCAACGTGCTCGCGATGGTCTCGATCCCGCCGATGATCTGGCTCTCCAACCGGCTCGGAAAACACCGGGCGATCATGCTCGCCCTTGGAATGGTGTCCGTTTCGGCAGTCCTCAAGTGGGTGCTCTACACTCCGGCGATGCCCTACCTGCAGCTCGCCACCGCGCTCCTGCACGCCCCAGGGCTCGCCGCCTACCTCATCCTCGTCACGTCGATGACGGCCGACATCGTCGACCACGACGAACTCCTCAGCGGGCGCCGTCGCGAGGCGCTGATCTCAGCCGCGAACACGTGGATCACCAAGATGGGTGTTTCGCTCTCGTTCATCATGGCCGGCTTGGTCCTGAATCTCACCGGGTTCGACGCCACTCTTGGCGGAAATCAAGCCGAGGACACGGTCACCAAGATGCGGGTATTCTTCTGCGCCGTCCCCGCCCTCGGCACCCTTGCGGCCATCCTGCTGCTCCGGCGCTATCCTCTCACCCGGAGCAAGGTCGAATCGATCCAGGAAGCCCTGCGCGGGCGCCGACTTTCGGCCTAGCGGTCGAAGGCGCCGAACCGCGCAAGCCGCCGCCGGCGACCTCGCCGGGAGGCCGGCTGACGCCTCCCGGGGGCGCTAAGCCCCGGACTCCAGCGCGGCCTCGATGACCTTGCAGCTGGTGCGGAGGATCTCGAGGCGGGCGTGGCGCTTGTTGTTCGCCGGCACGAGGTGCCAGCGCGCGAACGGGTGGTCGGTCAGCGCGAGCATGTCGCCCACCGCCACCTCGTAGGCCTCCCACTTCCGCCGGTTCCGCCAGTCCTCAGCGTTGATCTTGTGCTGCTTGTACGCCGTGTCCTCCCGGGCGCGGAAGCGGCGAAGCTGCTCGTCCCGGGAGATGTGCATCCAGAATTTCAGGACGATGGTGCCGTGCTCCGCGAGCTGCTCCTCGAAGTCGCTGATCTCGCCGAACGCCCGGCGCCACTCGTCGGGACGAGCGAAGCCCTCGAGCCGCTCGACCAGCACGCGCCCGTACCACGAGCGATCGAAGATGGTCACATAGCCGTCGCGCGGCACCTGCCGCCAGAACCGCCAGAGGTAGTGGTGCGCCTTCTCCTCATCGGTCGGCTTGGCGATGGGCACGACGCGGTAGAAACGCACGTCGATGGCCGACGCGAGGCGGCGGATCGCCCCGCCCTTGCCGGCCGCATCCCAGCCTTCGAAGACGAAGATCACCGGGCGGCGCGCCTCGTAGGCGATCCGCAGAGACCGGTAGAGGCGCCCGAGCCACTTCTCCCGCTTGCGCTCGTACTCCTCCTCCGTGAGGCGCTGGTCGAGAGGCGTGGCCCGCAGCCAGCGCACGCCGCTGGGCGCGAGGGCGCGAGGGGATCTCTCCGGGCGACCCGTCGCGGCGCCTTTGCGGCCGGCCTTCCGGAGGTGGGCGCGGAACTGGCGGAGGATGATCTCGCCCACGCGCAGGTTGCGCGCCCGCTCGTCGAGGGCGTCAATCACCGTCCAGCGCGCTCCCGGACGGTCCGTCTCGGTGCGGATGCGCTGCGCGGTCCGCTCCAGCGGGGTATAACGCTGGTGCGCCAGCCAGTCCTCCTCAGTCACACGCCAAGCCTTGTCCGGATCCGCCTCCAGCGCCTTCAGCCGAGCCCGCTGGTCCTTGCGCGAGAGGTTCAACCAGAGCTTGATGATCAGCGTGCCGTCGTCCGCGAGAAGCTTCTCGAAGTGCCGGATGCGCCGCAGCTCATGGTCCAGTTCCTCGCGCGCCTTGACGCCGCCGTGGAGCTGCTCGTGGAGGGTCTCGGTGTACCACGACGACGCAAACACCCCGATGCGCCCGCGGACCGGGAGGTTGCGCCAGTAGCGCCACATGAGGGGATGCTCCCGCTCCTCCTGCGAGGGCGACTGGATGGCAAAGGTCTCCACCCCGCGGGGATCCAGCCACTCACCGAGGGTGTTGAGGAGGTCGCCGCGCCCCGATCCAGCGACACCCGCGACGATCAAAACAACCGTAAAGGGGGCGTCCTTCAGCTGCACCTGCAATTGGATGAGTTCCGCGCGCAGCGCCGGCAGGCGGGCGGCGTACTGTTTCTTGGACAGGCGGGGAGTCGCCTTGGCCGGGGAGGAAAGACCCATGGGGCCAAGGAGATAAGCTGCCCGGGGGGCTGTCGAGTGCGCGCAGCGGCCCTCCGCAATTCGTCACCTCCCTTTCCGGTTCCTCGCCGGGTCCACGGGCCCGCGGGCGGGGATCTCCAAGCCCGAAGGCGCCACGTTCTCGCCGCAGGCGGGCGCGGGCGACCAGGCTGGGCCGTACAGGGCCTCCCTGCGGCGACCCACCCCGCGGGGAGCCCGGGGGAGACAACCACCGTTCTGCGGCTTGACACCCTCCTGCAACTCCGGCACTTCAGTCATCTCTTAATCAACTTCCGACCATGCAACCCACCTTTCGCCCGCATCGCAAGAAACGCGCCCGCAAGATCGGTTTCCGCGCCCGCAAGGCCACCAAGGGTGGTCGGAAGGTGCTGGCCGCGCGCCGCCGTAAGGGTCGCAAGCGTCTGACGGTCGTCTGATTCCGTCACCGCCCGGCCCGCCTCCGCCCGAGTCCGCCATGCGTTTCCGCGCCGAGCAGCACCTGCGGCGCCAGCGCGATATCCGGGCGGTCCGCGAATCTGGGCGGCGACACGATTGCGGGGGCTTCACGCTGTGGTACCGGCTCCGTCCGGCACCCCCTCCTCCACCGCTCGACCTGCGCCGGATCTGCACGGTCGCATCGACCGCCGCCGTGGGAGGGGCCGTCGAACGCGCCCGGGCCAAGCGTCGCCTGCGCGAGGTCTTCCGCCAGCATCAGGAGGCGGTGCCGCCAGGTTACGATCTGCTGCTGGTCGCGAAGCGTTCGCTCAATCAGCTTGAGTATCGGGAAATCGAACGGAAGTTCATCGAGGCTTGCTCGCGCCTCGCGCCCCGTCCCTCCCCCGCCGCATGACGCTCCCGGAGTCACCGTCGCCCGCCGCCCGCTTGGCCCGAGTCGTCGCCGCCACGCCGGTCCACGCCCTCCTCGGGTTGATCCGGGTCTACCAACTCACGGTGTCGCCGATCCTGCCTTGGGTCATGGGCCCGGGCTGCGGTTGCCGTTTCCATCCGAGTTGCTCCCACTACGCCGCCGACGCCCTTCGCGAGCACGGCTTCGGGCGCGGGAGCTGGCTGGCGGTGCGGCGGCTCGCTCGCTGTCACCCGTTCCACCCAGGCGGCGTCGACTTCGTCCCGCCACGCCCAGCGCCGCGATGCGCGGCGGTGAAGCGGCCCGACTTCTCGCACGCGCCGGCACTTTCCTCCCTTTCCTCCGCGGTTGCCGCCCCAGGCACCGTTCTCTCCCCCGCTTCCGACGTTCATGGATAAGAAGAACACCCTCATCGGCGTGGCCCTCATGGCCGCGGCCATTGCCTTCCTGATCTACGGCAACAGCCGCACGCCGCCCCCGTCGACGCTGCCCCCCGTCACCACGACCGCTCCCGCCCCCGGAACGACCGCCCCCGGGGCGCCCGCCGCCCCGAGCCTCACCGCCCCCGCAGCCCCCGCCGCCGCGACCTCGACCTTCGCCGCCCTCGTCAGCGACGATGCCGAGGCCGAGGTCACCACGCTGCGCAACGGCTTCGTCGAGGTCCGCCTCAGCGACTTCGGCGGCGCGGTCCGCGAGGTCGCTTTCCGGCAGTACCCAGCGGTCCAGAACGAACCCGCCCCGTTCGTGTTCAACGCGCTGCGCGCCGATCCCATTCTGGCCTTTGCCGACTTCCCGGGACTCGACCGCCGGACGCGGTACGAGTTGGTCTCGTCCTCCGCCACGGAGGCCGTCTACCGCCTCGTGCTCGAGGATCGCATCGAGGTCACGCGCCGCTACTCAATCCAACCCGCCGGAGCCACCGTTCGCGAGGGCGACGACCCGTACGAGATCCGCCATGAGACGTCGTTCCGCAACCTCACCGACCAGACGATCGCGCTGCCGCGCGCCGCACTGAGCTTGGGCACGGCCGCCCCGTTCAGCGCGCTGGATTACGGCCAGTACCTGAATGTGGGCTTCTTCGACGGCGAGGACTTCCGCTTCAACGAGCGCAGCGAACTCCAGGGCGGCGGCTTCTTGGCGGGACTCGGCTTCGGCGACCCGAACCCCAAACCCCAGATCGAACAGCAGGGCTCCGTCCTCTGGGCCACGGTCAAGAATCAGTTCTTCGCCTCGATCCTGCACCTCGACCAGCCCGGCTCAGGCATCGTCACGCGCCGGGTCGAACTCCCGCCGTTCCCCGGTACGACCACCCCGAACATCGGCGTGGCCGGCACCGTGCGGGTCGACCTGAAGGCCCTCGCGCCGCAGGCGACGGAAACCTTCGGCGGCGATCTCTACGTCGGCCCGAAGGAGTACAAGCGCCTCGCGTCCCTGCCCAATCAGCAGGACCGCGTGATGCAGTTCGACCGGTACTTCTTCAACCGGATCCTGCTCTCCGGCTACGTCGGTCCGTTCCTGCTCACGCTCATGCACAGCGCGCACGACTTCGTGCCGAGCTGGGGCTGGGCGATCGTGCTGATGACGCTCTTCCTCAAGATCATCACGCTGCCCTTCACGCTCGCCGCCTCCCGCGCCGCCAAGCGCATGCAGAAGCTGCAGCCGCAGCTCCAGGCCGTCCGCGAAAAACACCAGGACAACCCGCAGAAGTTGAACCAAGCGACGATGGAGATCTTCAAGGAGAACAAGGTCAACCCGCTCGGGGGCTGCCTGCCGATCCTGATCACCATCCCGCTCTTCGTCGGTTTCTTCGCGATGCTTCAGAGCGCCTCGGAACTGCGCTTCGCCTCGTTCCTATGGGCCCACGACTTGTCCGCGCCCGACACCGTCGCACGCATCTTCGGCCTGCCGCTGAACATCATGCCGCTGCTCATGGGCGCCACCATGATCGTGCAGATGCGGCTCACGCCGACGCCGACGACCGACAACCTGCAGGTGAAGATGATGCAGTTCATGCCGATCATCTTCACGTTGTTCTGCTACAACTTCTCCTGCGCTCTCGCGCTTTACTCCACCGTCAACGGTCTCTTCACGATCATCCAGCAGCTGCTGGTAAACAAGTTCTCGAAGGACGACCCGGCCCCCACCGCCGCCCCGGCCGCCGCCGGGGGCAATCCGTGGAAGCCGGCCAAGCGCGCAAACAAGAAGTAATCCGCCTCTGGCCTGGCGAAGTCGGTGGGCACACCGGCCGCCCGCCGGGTCGCGGGCACTCTCGTTTCCCCCGCCTCTCTTCTCCCGTCACCCGCCATGGCAGGCCATAACAAGTGGTCCAAGGTCAAGCGGCTCAAGGCCGTGACCGACGCCCGCAAGGGCAAGGTGTTCTCCCGGCTTTCGCGCGACATCACGCTGGCCGCCAAGGCTGGCGGGGGCGACCCGGACGCCAATGCGCGGCTGCGCACGCTGCTGCTCAAGGCCCGGGAATCCAACATGCCCGCCGACAACGTCGATCGGGCGATCAAGAAGGGCACCGGGGAACTCCCGGGCGTGATCTACGAGGACGTGACGTACGAGGGCTACGGCCCCGGCGGGGTCGCGTTCGTGGTCAAGGTCACGACCGACAACAAGACGCGCTCGGCCCAGGATGTCCGGAGCATCTTCGCCAAGCACGGGGGAAACCTCGCCGCGACCGGTGCGGTGTCGTTCCAATTCCTGCACGCCGGCCAGTTCCTCGTCGCCAAGGACCAGGTCGCCGAGGACCGCCTGATGGAGATCGCGCTCGACGCCGGGGCCGACGATGTGATTACGACCGACGAGGGCTTCGAGGTCCGCTGCGAGGTCACGCGCTTCGACAAGGTGCTGCACGCCCTCGACGCCGCAGGGATCAAGACCGCCAGCGCGGAGCTCGCTTATATCCCGACCAGCACCGTGCCGGTGAACGCCGCCGGGGCCACCGCGATCGAGCGGCTCCACGACGCGCTCGAGGAGCACGACGACGTGCAGCACGTCTTCTCGAACGAGGAGGCGAGCTAGACTCGCCACGCCGCGTCGGGCCGCGCTCTGCTGCGCCGCCCCACGGACGCAGGGACCGGCGCGCGCCCCGGAAAACCGCAGCGTCGCCAAGGGACGAGCGTTGCGCCGGGCTTCGTTCCGACCCGCCGACGCATGCCGCCGGGACGCTGGGCGCGTCCGCCAACCCGCGGACAGCGGGAGTCGGGGCCGAACGCCAAAGGGGCGCTCAGGCGCTCTCCGGCAGGAAGGTCGGAAACGCGAACCCCCGCGACGCGATCTGTGGCAACGCCTCTCCCCCGGAGGAAGCGTCCACCCTCGCTGCGGCATCCGCCGCTCGCACGGAGTCACGCGAACGGACCCATGCCTCGGCTGACCCATCGTTCGACCCGGTCGCCGGAGTGCCGGCGGTCAGTGCGGCCGCCGGACCGGCGGGCACGGCAGCAGACGCCAAGTCTGCCTCGGAGCCGGAGGCCGACGACGCCATCGGTACGGGCACCGGTCGAGACTGCGCGACGTGCAACTCGACGTTGCGACCACCGAGCGCATACAGGAGAGCCACAAGGCCCGCGGCTGCGGCGGGTGCGAGCACCAACACGCTGCCGCCCCGGTACGAATCAAGCGCCGTGAGCAGCAACGCCTCCGCCGTCGCTTCGTCGTCCACCGCGCCCGGTCCGATGGCCCGGTGGTGCGGGTGCACGCTGGCGACGAGATATCCCGTCAATGTCCCGCGGTCGTCCTCCGCAACCCACACCCGCCAGTCCCCAACGCGATTCGCGAGAAAGAGGGCATGGTCCGCCGGACGCGCAATGCCTCGCCGGGCGCGTTCGTAGGCGGTGATCCTCGCCGCATCGGTCGGCTTCGCCGCACGCACGCGCCGCGCTCCCCCACCCGTGCCCACCGGCCCCTGCTCCTCCGCCGTCCACGCGCGCAGGCCCGGCGGCAACCGGAGTCCATCGGGCGGCACGGGAACCACGATGTCCTGGTACACTTCCTCCGGCACAAACCCGTGGCGCGTATAAAGAGAGAATGAATCCAAGTTGAGCAGGCTCGAGACAAGACGAGTCGGGACCCCCCGTGCGTCCGCCTCGGCCAGCGCCCGCGTGAGCAACCCGCGCGCGACGCCGAGTCCCTGCGCCTCCGGGGCGACCGCGACGATCCCGAGGGAAACGTGCGTGGGGCGCGGGTGCACGAAGCACACGCCCAAGAGCTGCCCGGTGTCTGGCGCCCGCGCCGCGAGCGCTTCGTCCGGATCGAGCGCCGCATACACCTCGGGAATCAGGCGGAAGGGCTCCGGCCGATCACCGAACCGAGCCCCCTGCCCCAGCTTCGACTCGTACCATCCCGCGAGCGAACGGTGGAGCAGCACCGCGACGGCGTCATGTTCCGAAACCGCGAGCGGGGTGAAGACGGGAACAATCGAGCCCATGGCGGGACGGTAACGCGGCCCGGAAAAAAGCCAATCCGCGCCCAGTGTTCGCTCGAGGCGGAGGCCCGATACGGGATCGGGCAATCACGCGACGAGGCAGTCGGGAAAGACGAGGCGCGTCGTCCGGCGACCCAGCATCCACATCCGGGCCACCGTAGGGTCGCACGGCCGACTGCTCGACGGTCGATCCCACCGCAACCGCCTCAGGCTTCTACGCCCAAGATCCAGCCCTCGTAACGCGCCTGCCGGCGCTCCGCGGGAGTCAGCGGCGGCGACCACCACGCCTCCAGTTCCCCGGATCGGTCGGCGGCGGCCAACGCCGCCGCCACGCACGCCGCATCGTGTTGATCCGGCGTATGGTCCGGCCGCGGCGGGAGGGCGCGGCTCCACCGCGAGGGGTAAACCTCGGCCAGAACATGACACCCCGGACGCGGCGTCCAACCGTCGAACGGCCACACGTGCAAGCGATGCCAGCCGACGCGCTCGCCAATCAGGTGGATCCAGGGGAGACCGGCATGGGTGGACTTCGCCACGGAGCCGGGAACGTCGAAGTGGAAGACGGACTTCGCCGGCCCCGAACGCACTTCAGCAAGCCGTCGCCAGCGCGCCTGGCCGCCGCGGCGCGCCGCCCCAGCAGTACGGGAATGGCGCAGCGCCTCGACGGTCATGCCCGGCGCATCGCTCGGCCAGTGCGCGCAGAAGTCAGGAAGAAAACGGTGCCAGTCCCGCGGCACGCCGTGTGCGGCGAAGTACGCCTCCGGAAACGAAAACCCATGGTCGATGCCGACCATGATCGGCCGCCGCGACGCGGTGAGGGTCGCAGCCAGCCACGCGGCGAGCCCGCGCCGGGTCCAATGCCCCCGACCCGCGCCGGGACGGAGTTCGCGGGTGGTAACGGGCGGAGCGTTTCCGGCCGCATCGGGTCGGGGTGGGACGACTGCAACGGTGGGAACAGACGGAGAGTCGCGTTCAGGGCCGGCGCGATGGTCGCGACTCGGATCGCCTAGGGCACCGTGGATGGCGGTCGCCTCGAAGAGCCTCAGTCCCGTCAGGGGGGTGTCCGCCGTGCCAGCGCCCGAGTAATCGATTCCCAGATGGCGGTCAAAACGCGGCATGACAGCCGCACCCTCGCCCGACCACAGGGTGCCGGCAAGCCTGGGTGTGCAAGACCCGTCGCCAGACAGGGAAGTCTGGTGGGCCCACTGGGATTCGAACCCAGAACCAAAGGATTATGAGTCCTCTGCTCTGACCGTTGAGCTATGGGCCCGGGCCGGGGCGCCCCGGAGCGCGACCACGCTGCCCCGATGGACCCGATGGCTCAACAGCAAAGCGGACTTGGCGAGAGGGATGAATCGGGTTAAATTCCACCCGTGCCCGCATCGCCCGCATCGCCCGCATCGCCCGCGGCTCCTGCTGGAGTTGCAGCACCCGCAAGCCCTGCCGGAGGGCGGGTCAATGCTCCGGTCGTACCGCTGGTGCTCTTTGACGGAGTGTGCGGTCTATGCGATCGCATCGTCCGGGCGATCCTTAGTCGGGATCGGGCGGGGCGGTTTCACTTCGCGGCGCTGCAATCGGGCCTCGGCCAACGGCTACTGACGGAAGCCGGGCTGGCCACGGGAGACTTTGACACGCTGGTCTTGATCGACGCGACGGGGCAGGTCCGGCTCCGTTCCGATGCCGCGCTGGGCATCCTCGCGGAGCTTCCGCGCTGGCGCTGGACCCGCGTGGCCCGTTGCCTCCCGCGGGCGGTCCGCGACGCCGCCTATCGTTGGATCGCACGCCGGCGCCACCGGATGTTCCCGCCGCCGGCGGCCTGCGCCGTCCCGCCTCCCAAGTGGCGTCGCCGGGTCCTTGAATGAGCGGGTGGCATGCGGTCGGCGCGAGAGGCCGGTTTGAATCACGCCGGCGGAGGATGAACGCGCGCCGTCGGGGTCGGAAAAGCAGAAACCCCGCCCGCGAGGCCGGCGAACCGGCCCGCGAACGGGGTTTCGTGCTGGGTCGATCAGGAGGCTTTACGGGACCTCGTAGACCTCGACGAGGCTGATGCCCGTCGTTCCGCCGACGCCGGAAACCTGCGCGCTGTAGCTGCCCGGGGGCAGGGTCAGCAGCACGGCTGCGTCCTTGCCACCGGCCGGCAGGGCGAAGGCGCCCGACTTCGCGGCAGCATCAAGGAGCAGGGCAAGGTTGTTCCCCGACTCCCAGTTGTCATTCTCGCGAATGACACTGGTGCCTTGGAAGATCCGCAGGAATGGATCCGCCAAGGTCCCGGATACGCCCAAGGCGCCGAGGGCAGGACCCACCGCGCGGATGAGGACGCGCTTGGCAGAGCTGCCGTTGACGACGAAGCCTGCCACGAGGATCCGGTCACCCGTGCCGACATCGCCGCGCGTCGAGAGGTTCAGCACCTTCTGCGCGGTGAACGGCTCGGGGACGTCGAGATCGAAGACCTCGGCGAGAGCGACGCCGGAGCTGGCATTCACGCCACCGACCACCGCCGTGTAGATGCCGGGGTTGAGCGTGACGACCAAAGCGGAGTCGCGACTACCAGCGGGGAGCGGCAACGCGCCCACCTGGGCGGCCGCGGCCTGCGCCTCGGGGTTGTTGCCCCAGTCATCGTTCTGATTGATGATCGAGGAACCCCGGTAGAGGAGCAGGTTCGGATTCGCCAGCGTACCGGTCACGCCAAGGCCGGCGAGACCCGGACCGATCGCGCGCACCAGCATCCGCTTCGGCGTGTCGCCGGACACCACAAACCCGGCCACCAAGACGCGTTCGCCGGAGCCGACGGCACCGCGGGTCGAGACATTGCGCAGCACGCCGTCGCTGAAGGAGGATCCGGTCGAGGAAGCGCCCGTGAAAGCGCCCGCGAGGGATCCGCCGGTGATCGTGCCGGAGAGGAAGCGGCTCGACATCTGGATGGTGCCGGCGACCCGGGCGCCCGAAGCCAGATTGAAGGCGAAGGCGCCGTTCGCACTTACGCCGCCGGAGCCGGCGTCACGCGCCGACCCATCCGCCACGTAGAGCGACAACGTGCCGTCCGCGCCCACGATCCCGACGACCGTGCTGGCCGCGCGACCGGTGAGGTTGCCGTTGTACAGGCCGGATGGCACCGTCGTCGTGCTCGTGCCGAACGTGACGGGCGAGATGAACGAGGCCCTGCCGCCGTCGAACGTTCCCGTCGCCCCGGTGTCCGAGAAACGACCGCTGATGAGCGTCGCCCCAGTGGAGTCGGTGAGACTGAAGCCGTTGCCGGAGTCGACCGTGATCCCCTGGTAGAAGATAAACTTCGGGGAGGGACCGTTGGTCTGGGCGATGGCCACGGCGGTACGACCACCGGTGTTGATCAGCGTGATGCGCCCGGAGTCGCTTCCAGAGGCGAAGTTGCCGCTGTAGGTTGTCTCGGACGAAGCCGCCGACGCCTCAGCGGTCACAAGCACCGCAGAGGCCGCCGAAACGGTCTGCTGGCCGCTGTTGTCCCTCGCCAGCGCCGTGATCCGATAGACGCCGGGGGACGCGGGTACGAAGTTCAGCGTGTACGGTGCGGCGGAGGCGGAGCCGATGGGCGCGCCGTTCGCGAAGAACCGGACGTCAGAGATCGTACCATCAACGTCCGAAGCGGAGGCCGCGATGGAGAGCCCGCGACCGATCGGCGACGTGGACCCGCTGGCGGGTGACGTCAGCGAAACCTTCAGCGGCGAGCCCGCCCGGACGGTGATCCGAGCCGGCGCCGAAACGGTGGTGCGGTTCTCCGAGCGGAGCACGGCGTGGATGTCGTAGGTGCCCGCGCGGGTGATGCCCAGATTCGTGGTGAACGGCTCCGCCGTCAGGGTCGTGAAGATCGAGCCGTTGACGTAGAAGTCGATCGCCGGCACGGGGCGGTTGCCCGCGTTGTGCGACGCAGCGAACACGATTTGGCCGCCTGCGGTGTAGCTTCCACTGGTCAGCGGGCTGTCAAGCTTGACCTCAAGGGGCGCGACCGCGTTCGACGGCTGCGTCTGGATCGCCAGCGGTGCCGGGGTGGTGACGTTGCCGGCGTTGTCCGTGACCACGACCGAGATGATGGCGTCGCTGAGCGTGTCCAGCGGCAGGACGGTGTAGAAGGGCTCGGCGTTGACCGACGCGATCCGTCGACCGTTCAGGAAGAAGGTCGCGTTGGTGATGGAGCCGCCCTCATCCACCGCACTGGCGGTCACAAGCAACTTTGACCCATAGGCCACGGTCACAGGCTTGAGCACGTCCGACGTGGTCGGCGGGTTGCTCACGCCACGACCGGGCTCGTTGAACGCCAGGCTTGCGACGGGCAGGTTGCCCACGGCCGCGTTGACGGTGACCGTCGCCACGGCCGAGGCCACGCGATTGCCCGCGTTGTCCGTGGCGGTGGCGACGACGGAGTAGATGCCGGGCGCCGAAGGAACCCACGGCACGACGTAGGGGAAGGACTGGACCGTGCCGATCGACTCTCCGCTGACGGCGAACATCACGGAGGTGATCGTGCCATCGCTGTCGACGGCGTTGGCGGCGAGGGCGACCGGAGCCCCGACGGTGCCGAGCGCGCCGTCGACCGGCGAGACCAAGGACACCTGGGGGAGGCCGGCGCTCGGCGCGACCACGTCGACGGGGATCGTGGCGGAGGCCACGTTGCCATCGTTGTCGAGAGCCTTCACCACCAATGCGTAGGCGCCTAGGCTGGTCGGCGTCCAGGACGCGGTGTACGGAAAGCTCGAATCGGAGCCAACGCCCTGCCCATTGGCGAAGAACTGGACCGACAGGCGGTTGGGGCGCGCTCGTCCGCGCAACGAAAATACCATTCTCGTTGTAGTCGACGAAGAACCCTTTGGCCTTTTGGGAGAAGAGCATGAAACAGGCTGCCGGACCCCTATTCGGCACGGCTAACCCGAAGGTTAGGGACGGTTTTGCCTCCTACCCCAGCCAATTCGGGAAAGACACTCAGGCTCAGACCCCCGAAGCACACCCCAGACATCTGGGTTGTTCCCCCCATAAAGGATCGAAATCTACACAATTGGCTTTCAATCATGATATTATGAATACCGCACACCTTATGCATAAAATTCCCTACCCCGGCCCGGATCCCGGCTGTGAAAAAAACGAAAAACCCGCCGCGGGGAGCGGCGGGTCGAAAAAAAAGTCTCCAGCGGAGAGGGCGCGGGCACTGGCGCCGACGCGTCACTTCTGCCACGTGCGCTTCTTGTGACGATTCGACTTCAAGCGCTTCCTGCGCTTGTGCTTGTTCATCTTCAGACGACGCTTCTTCTTCAGGTTGCCCATGGTGTGAGAGTTGAAACGTCAAGAGGTGCCGGGATGGCACGAGACTGTAAAGCTCATTTTCCCGCAGGACGAATTCAGCCGACCAAAACCCAATCGCGGATCTGGGTGAAGACGAGGCCGCAGCGGACGTCTTTTTCCGCCAACCCAGTCAACCGCGCGACCACCTGACGGTAGAGGCCGAGTTGATCCACGTAGCGGCCCGCCGCGCGCTCCGCACCGGCCCGATCCGCCACGCGGTCCGTCTTGAAGTCCCAGATCCAAGCGCTCCGCGCCGCGCGGTCCGGACCGCGCACGATCACCACGCGATCACAGATGCCCGTGATCCAGTGGCCATCGAGCACCACCTCAAACGCCCGCTCCCGCCACAGTTCCGGATCGCCTTCGTCGGGGGCGGGCCGCGCAAACACCGCCGCCAGCGCCGGCTCATCCACGCACGCCTGCGCCTCGGCGCGGATCGCCGGAGCCGCCGCCATCCAGAGTTCCGTCTCCACGCGCCCGTCACCGGGCCGCCGCCACGCGATCTCCGCCAGCAGCGCGTGCACCGCCGTCCCGCGCTCCGCCCCCGCGGATGCCGACAAAGCGAACACCTGCGACCCGGTCAACACACTGCGCTCAGTGCCCGAGGGGGTGCGCGCCGGAAGGCGGGCCGGCGCCGCCGGCGCGTCCACTTTCACCGGTGCCATCGCCGGCAACTCGTCGGTACGGACCCGAAGCGCCTCATACCAGCGTTCATCGCCTTCGACGTACGTCTCTCCCAACACGGTCTGCAGTAGCCACGGGAAGCCGCGCTTCTTCGACTCTGGCTTCACCCGCTGGGCGACAAGGTACATCGCGCGCTTCGCCCGGGTCATGGCAACGTACCACTTGCAAAGCGACTCGTAGCCCGACTGCGCCTCCGCCTCGTCCTTGTACGCGGTCAGGACGGGGTCGCTGTCCGCAAAGACCTTGTTCGGGAGTTCCAGAATCCATGACACGCTGCGGTCCGCGGCCTTGTGCACCGCCAGCGAGGAGCGGCGGCCCCCGGCGCCCTCAAGCTCGGCGAGGATGACGAGGTCAAAGCCGAGTCCCTTCGCCTTGTGGATCGTGAGCACCCGGACCACCGCCGCCGTATCCGCGTCGCGCACTTTGGTGCGCTCCGCATACTGCAGGAACTCCGCCACGTCACGGCTGGCCAGTTCGTCGAAGTCCCGCGCCGCTTCCACCAGTTGCCGCCCCCGCAGGCGACTGAACTCGTCCGCGGGATCCAACCGCGCCGCCGCCGCTTCCACCCAGCGCTCCAGCGTCGCCGCGAATCCGTCCGCATGGATCTCCCGCAGGAGGCGCCGGGAAAGCATCTCCGACGTGGCGATGCCGCGCTCCGCCAGGACCGATCCCAGAGGCGTCATGCGCACGTGCGCCCACGCGAGGCTGTCGCCCGGATGCGCCGCCGCCCGGACCATCGCGAGCAGCGCCGCCGTGAAGGGATTGTCCGTGCACACCGCCAAGTCACTCTCCGCCACCGCCGGAAGCTGGCCGTGGCGGCGCAGGTAATCCGCCAGCGCCGTGCCGGTGTCGTTCTTCTCCACGAGGACCGCCACCGTCAGGCCGCGGGCCAGCGCCTCGGTCTCCTGCAGGATGCGCAGGGTCTCCGCAAATCGTCCTTCCTGATCGTCCGCCCAGCGCACCGCGACGACGCCGTTGAGGTGGCGCCTCGCCGTCGTGTGCTCGCGCCATTCCCGGGCCCACGCGTCCGCCGCCGCAGGCGACACGGCCTCGCCCAGCGCGGCGCGAGCGCCGAAGACCCGGTTCACCGCCGCGATCACGGCCGGTCCCGAGCGCCACGAGGCGTTGAGCTCCTGCTCCTCGATCGCCTCGCGATTCGTCTGGTTGTAATGCTGCAGGATCTCCCGGAAGAGGCGCGAATCACCCTCCCGCCACGCATAGATCGCCTGCTTCACGTCGCCGACGTAAAAGAACGAACGAGCTCCCTCCGGGTCCTGCACGACTTCATCAATGAGGTTCCGCAGGACGAGCCACTGGCCGTGACTGGTGTCCTGAAACTCGTCCAGAAGCCAATGATCGAACTGCGCATCCAGCCGCCAATCGATCGCCAGCCGGCGCTCGCCGGGAGAGCCCTCCGAGGCATCCTCGCCGGACGCGAGCAGGGGTCCGCCGGCGTCCGGACGCAGCAGGCGCTCGACGTCGGCAAAGGTCATGCGGCCGTTGCGCCTTACGGCGTCGTGGTAGCGCTGCTCGTACGTCCGCAGCAGCGCGAAGAGTCCCTTCGTGGTCTCCAGCCGACGCCGCAGTTCCGCGGCGATCAGGGCCTCGGCGAAGGCGACCAGCACCTTCGCGAACGCGGGGTCGGGCGAGAACTTCACGCGTTCGATCGTGAGTTGCCCTCGTCCGGCCCGAAGCTCCGGAAGCTGACCCACCACCTTCTTGAGGAGGTCATCCAGCGCCGTGCCCAGGGGGGCGCCCGGGCGCCACTCCGCCGCGTCCGCCAACGCGGTCTCCAACCGGGCGCGCTGCGTGTCGCGGAGGGCCCCGCCGCTCGCGCGCACTTGCCCCGCCAATCCGGCCACGGCCTCGGCGACGGTCGGCTTGCCGCGGACGGGTGATGTATCCTTTGTCCAAATACGTTGTTCCTCGCCCCACACCACCCCCAGCGGCGCCGCGAGGTAGACCCCGCCGTACTCGGTCAGGTAGCGCTCGAGCCGTTCCGCAAGGCCCTTCTCCTCCACGCCGAAGGTCGCGCGCTTGAAGGCCTCGATGAATTCCTTCTGCGCGGCGTCCGGTTCGCCTGCGGCGGTGAAGAGCGTCCGGAGCACGCGCCGGCGCTCCCGCTGCGCGGCATGCTCGTGCAGGATCTCCAACTCGCCGCCGAGGCCGAGTTCGAGGGGAAAGTTCCTCACGATGCGCGCGAAGAAGCTGTCCAGCGTCCCAAGGTTCAACCGGGGCATCGCGTCCACGACGCGCCGGAGCAGTCCGAGGAAATTCCCAGGGCCCAGCGCCGGCTGGCCGATCATCGCCGCCAGCGCCGCCGCCTCCTTCGGATCACCGGCCGCCCGCGCCAGCTTCTTCAGGATCTCGTCAAAGAATTCTCCCGCCGCCTTCCGGGTGAAGGTCAGCGCCACGATGCGCTCCGGGTCCGCGCCCTGGGCCAGCAACGCCACCACGCGATTCGTGAGCGCGAAGGTCTTGCCCGAGCCCGCCGAAGCGAGGATCGCGGTGTTCGCCATCGTCCTCACGGGTTCACTCCTCCTTCCGAGGCCACGCTCTCCGCGGCTCCGCGATGGAAGAGCGAGGCGAAGTCGTCGTAGTCCGGCGCCTGCTCCACCACCGGACTGAACCGCCCCGCTTGGACGGCCTCCACCACGCCGACCGCGCAGCGCTCCGCCGCCGCCTGCAGGTCGCTCGTGAGCTCGGTCCACTCCAGGATCGCGGTGTCTCCCACCGCCTTCGGCAACGTGAAGTACGCGCAGGTGATCTCGGATCCATGGGTCTCCAGCAACGACCGCCGGTAAAGCGGCAACTGCAGGTCCTTCCAGATCGATTCACCCTTCCCGTTCACGACCCGCTGCCAGTCGTCACGCCACGCGTCGTCCGGACCCGCCGGGCGCAAGTGCGTGCTGTGCGGCGGGTCGCCCTTGTCGGAGGTCTTGTAGTCGATGACCCGAACGCGCCCGTCGCGTTCGTGGCGTTCGATCCGGTCAATCGAGCCGGTCACGGCCATGCCGCCGAGCGTCAGTTTGATCTCACGCTCGGTGTCTTCGATCACCCAGCCTTGTTCACGCTGCTCGGCCTGCTTGGCGGCCACGGCGCGCAGGCGTTGTCGTGCGGACTCGAACTGGACCATCAGCGGCAGGGTCAGCCGGTCGCCATGCCGGGAGCGCACCGCCGACTCGAAGCGGGCCAGCAAGGCGTCCTCCAAGCGCTTCGCCTCGCGGCAGTCGCGGCAGTCGGGGTCGCCAAGGACGCGGAGCGCCAGGTGCACGAGATTCCCGAAGCCCGCCGCGTCGAGTTCCGCCTGGTCGAGCGCCACCGTCCGGAGGCGATGAACGCGTCTCAGGCGGAAGCGGAAGGGACACGCGAGCCAGTCGCGGAAGGCGGTCACCGAGAGGGTCTTCAGCGGAGTCAACGGGGGCGGTGCGAGGCGCCACGCGCGGGCCCAGGGCAGGCTCGACTGGGGGGCGCGCACTTCATCGAAGAGTTGCGCGATGCGGACCGGCAACTCCGCATCCGGGCAGCGGAGGAGAAGCCGCGAGGGTCGCTGGGGCTCACCGTCAGCCGAGACCTTGCCGACGAGCACCTCCAGCCGGCCCCGCGATCCCGCCCGTGGCGCGGCCAGAGCCTCCAGCAGGTACGCGTCGCGCGCGAAGCGCTGGGCATTCGTGCGGAGGCCGATGCGCTCGCGCAGTTTCTCCGGCAGGAAGGCGTCGCCCACGATCGTCTCCGGGACGTGTTTCTCGTTCAGCCCCGCCACGACGAGGTGCGGAGCGTCCTCCCACAGCAGCTCGATCCAGCCATTGAGCTCCAGCGCCCCGTCACGCTTGGCTTCGAAGCGCGTGCGTTCCGCGAACTGGGCCAGCGCGAACTCCCACGCATCCCCGAGGGTTCGCGCCGCGCCGTCGAATGCCTCCAGTGCCTGGCCCGCCTCCCGCGCCGTCTCGATCCACGCCGCCGCCGAGGCAAACAGGTCCGAATCCGTCTCGATGCTCCGCCCGAAAAACAGGCGCTGCAGCACGTCCGTCGCGTTCTGCGGAAACGATCCCGCCACCAACTGCGTGCGCAGGTCGGCGAGAAGGCGGAGCGCCCCAAGGGCCAGGTCGCGGGGCCTCCGGTGCTCGCCTTCCGGAGGCTCCGCGCTCGCGCACTGCTGCGCCGCCGCCAGATCCGGCGGCAGGTGATCGGCGCCGATCGCGTCGATCTGCGTCAGCAGGCCCTCCACCGAAAACGCGGTACCCCCGTCGCCCGGGGCGCTTGCGCCTCGGACCTCCTCCTCAAGCCAAGCGAACACGTCCGGACACCGCACCAGCGTCGTGACCGCCTCCCAGTCCGCCCCACGCGCGAAGGCTGCCAGCGCGTCGAGAAGTGCGTAAAGGCCATCCCGGCGCCGGGGGCGACCCGCAGGATTGTACGCCGAGATCCCCGCCCGAGCCAGCGCGGGCTCGACCACGCCCAGCACGTCGGGATCCGCGATCCCCAGGGCGATGTGGCC
Organism: Verrucomicrobiota bacterium; assembly: GCA_016871755.1. Classification (GTDB taxonomy): domain Bacteria; phylum Verrucomicrobiota; class Verrucomicrobiia; order Opitutales; family Opitutaceae; genus UBA6669. Next base: position 22,793 of record VHCJ01000026.1, read on the forward strand.
CTCCGGCTTGGGATAGAGGCGGACCCGCTCCACCATCCGCGCCGCCTGCATCGTGTTGTCGGCGCAGAGCTGCACGCGCTGCGCGAAGTCCGGCCAGTCCAGCGGCCGCCCGGACCATGCGTCCGGTCGCGGGCGTCCCCACGGGTCGAACCACTGCGCCAAGGAGTCGGGTGAGGCATTCGGCGCAAAGACCACATTCTCCACCGGGACGCGTTCGCTGAGGCTCGCGAGGAGCCGCGCCGCCACCGGCGTAAGATCGGGTGTCGCAATCACGGCGACCCGCTGCACGCCCGCCGGCGGGTCAACCGCTGCAGCGGCACCGTGCGCCAGCGCGAGCTCCGGCGCCCGCCGCTGCCGGGCGGCAAGACGGCGGTCGACCGCCGCCTCCAATTCACCCAACTGCTGCCAGCGCGCCTCCTCCGGAAAACCATTCGCGGCGCCACCGGCCAGCCGCACGACGTCCCCCATGCGCAGCCCGGACTCCGCGAGCGTGGCCTGCAGCCGAAGCAAGCGGGACGCCAAGCCCCGCGCCCAGCTGAACGAACGCGTCGGAGGCGCCAGCGGAAACACGTCCGGAAACTGCTCCGGATCGAGCTCCAGCAGCGTCTCGATCCACGCCAGGGTCTGCTCCGCCCGGGTCGCATCCGGGTACACGCCCCGCACGACCGGCAGGACCAACGCAGGGAGCGTCTCCGGCGTCACCACCCGCGGCGGGAAAACGGCCTGACCATGTTGGTCCGCTCGCCACGCCAGCACCTCGCGCAGGCGACGTCCGGCCTGGCGGGTCGGCACCACCACCAGCCACCCAGAAAGATCCAACGGTCGGTCCGCCGGCCACCCCGCCGCCAACCAGCCCGCCGCGGCCTGCGTGAGCATGCTGTCCCACGCCAGCAGGCGCGTGTACCGGCCCGGGGCAGGCACGGCGGACAACGGTGACGCGGAGGCTTCGGGCACGGCGCCTCCACCGAGTGCCGCAGGCCGCAAAGCGCAAGCGCAGAAAGAGGGAATCTGGCCTATGACCGTAGCTGTCAGACCCCCCAGGTCCGCGCCGCTTCCAACGCTTCCTCCAAACGAGGAAGATCGGGATGCCAGAGACGCTCCCACTCCAGACTCACCGCGCCGCGGAATGAGGCGCGGCGCAGGGTCTCAGCCAAAGGGCCCATGGGAAAATCGCCCCGTCCGGGGAGGACGTAGGTGAACGGATGACGCGCGCTCGGAACCGCGACGCTGTCCTTGACGTGGACATGCACCACGCGGTCGCCGATGGCGGCCCAGGTCACCTGCGGATCCTCACCGCCCTTGCGCCACATGTGGTGCGCGTCCCAGAGGATGCCGAGCCCGGGCAACCGTTCGGCCGCACGCGCCAGCCGCGCCGCGTCGAGAAGCGAGTCGTGCGTCTCCACCATCAGGTCCACCGTCCAGCCGCAGCGACGACGCTCCTCGCGCCACCACGCCAGGGCGGCCGCCGCCTCGGCCAGTTCACCGGTGTCGGCCTCGCGCCCGCCGTCGAAAACCCGTAGCCACGGCACCCCCAGCCCATCGGCCCACAGGGCCTGCGCCAGCAATGCATCGCGATCTCCCGGCCCCGCTCCGATCAGTCGGAACGAAGTCCCCAAGGCGACGATCGATGGATCCCCCCCGGAGCCCGTCCGCGGCGTGCGACGCCGGGCGGCCAGGTGCTCCGACAAGGCCTCCGGCGATCCGTACTGCGCGGCAAAGTGCGTCGGCAGATCGGTCGTGCCGGCCAGGGACCGGAGTTCGACGGCATCCATCGCGAACCGGCCTCCCAGGTCAAGGACCTCCTCCAGAGAAAGATCCGGGCAGCCAAGGGTCGAAAAGCCACGTCGCAGGGCGGTCACTTCCGCAGCCTGGGGACCGAACCCGCAGTTGAAAATCCGTTTCCGCTTGCGGCGTAATTTCCCTCAGGAAAATACTTCCGACCCGAGCCTTCCGGCCCGGTGTTGTCTCCGCTACCCCGGCTCCCGGATCCGATCCCGCCCTCCCCGCTTCCCGAACCGCTGTCCCAGCGCCCCTCCCCGCGAACCGCTCTTCCCAAGCCGCTTCCTGACAAGCCACCCCTGCCGAGTTCACCGGCTCCACCACGCTCTCCGCCGCGCCTTTCCTCCCTGCTCAACCCTCCAACCCGTATCAACGCCATGCCAAGACCCGTCACGCTCTGCAGCGGCCAATGGGCCGACCTGCCCCTCGAAAAGCTCGCCCCGCTCGTCAAGAGCATGGGCTATGATGGCGTGGAACTCGCCTGCTGGGGCGACCACTTTGACGTCGACGCCGCGCTGTCCTCCAAGACGTACATCCGCGACAAGTGGCAGTTGCTGCTGGACCACGGGCTGACCGCCTTCGCGGTCTCGAATCACCTCGTTGGTCAGGCCGTGTGCGACCTCATCGACGAACGTCACCAGTCGATCCTCGCTCCGTCCATCTGGGGCGACGGCGATCCCGAGGGCGTGCGCAAGCGCGCCGCCCGGCAGATGATCGCGACGGGCAAGGCGGCCCGCGCCTTCATGGACGCGAAGCCGGGCCGCAAGGCCGGCGACAAGACGCCCGCCGTGGTCAATGGCTTCACCGGCTCCTCGATCTGGCACACGATCTACGCCTTCCCCCCGACCTCCCAGGCGCACTGGGAGAAGGGCTTCGTCGACTTCGCGAAGCGCTGGACCCCGATCCTCGACGCCTACGAGAAGCTCAACGTGAACTTCGCCCTCGAGGTGCACCCGACCGAGATCGCCTTCGACATCGCCTCCGCCCAGCGCGCGATCGCCGCCGTGAAGGGCCACCCGCGCTTCGGGTTCAACTACGACCCGTCGCACCTCGGGTATCAGGGAGTCGACTACGTGAAGTTCATCCGCACGTTCTCGGACCGCATCTACCACGTCCACATGAAGGATGTGTGGTGGGGCCACGGCGACGGCACGGTTGGCGTCTTCGGCGGCCACACGGACTTCGGCGATGCGCGCCGCTTCTGGGACTTCCGCTCGCTCGGCCACGGAGACATCCGTTTCGAGGACATCATCGTCGCCCTGAACGACATCAAGTACCAGGGTCCCCTCTCGGTTGAGTGGGAGGACATCCGCATGGATCGCGTGCACGGTGCGCGCGAAGCCGCGGCGTACGTCCGCAAGGTCGACTTCCCCTCGAGCGCGATCGCGTTCGACGCGGCGTTCGACAAGAAGAACGCCTGAGCGACGGACCTCACCCGTTCACCGACTCCAGTCCCTCCCTCACGCATGAATCGCAAACTTCGTTTCGGCATGATCGGCGGCGGTCGCGGCGCCTTCATCGGCGCGGTGCACCGCATCGCCGCGATCATGGATGGCCGCGCCGAGCTCGTCGCCGGCGCGTTTTCCTCGGACGCCGCCCGCTCGCGGGACTCCGGGGCGGACCTGTTCCTCGACCCCAGCCGCGTCTACGGCAGCTACCTGGAAATGGCGGCGAAGGAGAAGGCGATGCCGGCCGACCGCCGCCTCGACTTCGTCATCATCGTCACGCCGAATCACCAGCACTTCCCGCCGGCGAAGGCCTTCCTCGAAACGGGCTTCAACGTCGTCTGCGACAAGCCGGTGACGCTCAACCTCGCCGAGGCGAAGGCGCTCCGGAAGATCGTCGCGAAGACGAAGAAGGTCTTCGTCCTGACGCACAACTACACCGGCAACGCGATGGTCAAGCAGGCGCGCGCGATGGTGCGGGCCGGCGAGTTGGGCGACATCCGCAAGGTGGTCGTCGAGTACCCGCAGGGCTGGCTCTTCAACCGCCTCGAAGCGAGCGGCCAGAAGCAGGCGGCGTGGCGCACGGATCCGAAGCGCAGCGGTGCCGCCGGTTGCATGGGCGACATCGGCACCCACGCCGAGAACCTCGCGCATTACATCACCGGCCTGGAGATTTCGGAGCTCTGCGCCGACCTCTCGACGTTCGTGCCGGGACGGGCGCTGGATGACGACGGAAACGTGCTGCTTCGTTTCAAGGGCGGCGCGAAGGGCATCCTCCACGCCTCGCAGATTTCCGTGGGCGAGGAGAACAACCTGAACATCCGCATTTACGGCACCAAGGCCGGTCTGGAATGGCACCAGGAGCATCCGAATGAGCTCTGGGTGAAGTTCCCGGACCGCCCGGCCCAGCTCTGGCGCCGCGGCAACGGGTATGTCGGCGACGCCGCCAAGCGCGCCACCCGCATCCCGGCCGGGCATCCGGAAGGGTACCTGGAGGCCTTCGGCAATCTCTACGCCGAAGCCTTCCGCGCGATCTCCGCCGAGGTGCAAGGCCAGCCCCTGCCGAAGGACCTGGACTTCCCGACGATCGACGACGGTGTCTACGGCATGGCCTTCATCGAGACCTTGGTGAAGAGCTCCCACGCCGGGGCCCGCTGGGTGAAGTTCCCGAAGCTCTGAGTTGGACTACGATGACGGGAGGCGTGCGCGGGTCCCCGCGCGCACGCCTACCCGTGCCTCTGCCGAGCGTGGGCATCGGCGCGCTCACTCTTCGCGGCAGGTTGCTTTCCGGGGGCACCCGCCTAAACTCCTCGAGTCTAACCGGACTCCCCGATCATGAAATTCCGGCTCCTTCTTCTTTCGGCGGCCACAGGTCTGGCCGCTTTCCTCGCGATGGGCGCCAAGCCCGCGAAGTCCTCGTCTGACTCCCCTCCCATGGCCAAGGATGCGCTCGAATGTAAGCCCGGTGAAATCTCCGCCTGTGGACTCCCCTCCCATGTCGTGATCGACATGGGCAAGGCCCGCGTCCAACGCACCGACGCGGAATGGCGCCAGATGCTCACGCCCGAGCAGTATCATGTCGCGCGGCAGCAGGGCACCGAACCGCCGTTCCGCAACAAGTACTTCAATCACAAGGGAGACGGCGTCTACTTCTCCGTCTGCTCCGACACGCCGCTCTTCGACAGTCGCGACAAGTTCGACAGCGGCACGGGTTGGCCGAGCTTCACCAAGCCGATCGAGCGCGCCTTCATTGGCGAGGCGCGGGACACCAGCTACGGCATGGTCCGCGTCGAGGTCCACTGCAGCGTCGACGGGGCCCATCTTGGGCACGTGTTCGAGGACGGTCCGGCTCCCACCGGCCTGCGCTACTGCATCAACAGCGCCTCGCTCCGCTTCATGCCGCGCGCCGAGTACGAAGCCTGGCTGGCGAAGAATCGTCCCGCGTCGCCGTAGCCGTCCCGCGGCAGCCCGCCTCGCCGCGACGGTCCGAAGCAATTCAATCGACGGTCAGCGAGGCGCGCCCATCGGCGAACTCCGCCGAGACGCGGGCTCCCGCAGCCAACGCCTGGCGGCGCAGCACCGGTTGGCCTGCGCCATCGCGCAGGATCACGAAGCCCCGGTTGAGCACGGACGCCGGGCTCGCCGCCTCCAGCCGCTTCCAGAGTCCGAGGAGCCGCTGGGACTCGAGCCGGATGCGCATCTCCGGCGACACCCGCGCAAAGGCGGCGGCGCGCTGGGTGAGCGCGTGCCTCCGCTCCCGCACGCTCCGGTGCAGCGCTGCTTCGAGCCGGTTGCGCTGATCATCGACGCGAAGATAGCCGCGCTCCACCAGCGCCGCCGGGGTGAGCAGGCGCAGGCGCGAGCCGGCGTGCTCCAGACGGCGCCGGGCGGCCTCGGCGCCGGCCTCGACTTCGCGCCCGAGACGTTCAGCGGCACGCGTCACGCGTTCGACGCAGGCGATGAAGCGGCTGGAGATGAGTTCCGCCGCAGCGCTCGGCGTCTCCGCGCGCAGATCGGCGGCGAAGTCGCAGAGCGTGATGTCAATCTCGTGCCCGACCGCCGAGACGATCGGCACCGTGCACGCCGCCACGGCCCGCACCAGCGGCTCCTCATTGAAAGCCCACAGATCCTCGAGGCTGCCGCCTCCGCGCCCGATCACCAGCAGGTCGAACATCCCGAGCGCCTCAGCCGCGCGGAGCATGGCCGCCATCTCCGCAGCGGCTCCCTCCCCCTGCACCTTCGCGGGCAGGATCACGAGCCGGCCGCGCCACGACCGGCGTCGCAGGATCTGGATGAAGTCCTGCACCGCCGCGCCGGTCGGCGACGTCACGAACCCGATCGTCCGCGGCATCTCCGGCAGCGCCCGCTTGCGTTCCGGGGCGAAGAGCCCCTCCTCCGCCAGCCGCCGCTTCAGCGCCTCGAATTCCCGCTGCAGGCGGCCCACGCCATCCTCGACCACGGCCCGGACGACGAGTTGGTACTGGCCGCGCGGCTCGTAGACGCTCACCTGACCGAAGACCACGACCTGCAGACCGTCCCGCAACACCACGCTCTGCCTCGCCGCGTCGCCGCGGAACAGCACCGCGGAAAGAGTCGCTTCAGCATCCTTCAGCGAAAAATAGACATGACCACTGCCCTGCGTCTTGAGGTTCGAGACCTCCCCGCGGACCCAGCCGGCCGGCATGCCGTCCTCCAGCAGCCGCTTCACGCGCCGCGTGAACTCTCCGACGCTGATCACCCCCGCCCCAGGGCCTGCCTCATCGGTCCCGCCGGCCTCGCCGCGCCCGCTCCGCGACCGGGTCACGCCCCCGCCCGCACGACTGAACTCCCCTTCGCTGCCCGTCGGCGGAGTCATGCGTTCCCGTCCCCGTACGCCTTCGGTCGCTGCCGCCGGAGGCGAAGATGACGCCGCAGCAGGTGCACGCCGAGAATCGCGGCGATCACGAGACTGATTCCGAGCACGGCGACCTTCGCCTTGCCGTGCATCAACGCGTCGCCGAAGATGACCACGCCGCTCAAGTTGATCATCGGGAAGAGCAGCGAGGGCACGAGGTAGATCCGGAACGGGATTTCCGCGAGCCCGAGCAGGTAGCTCTGGACGAAGAACGGCGGCCCCGGCGTGATCCGCACCAACAACGTCAACTCAAAGTGCTCCGAGGCCGGAACCACCGGGATGCGGTATCCCAAGCGACCCAGCACCCACGCGAGCAAGGGGCGAAACGCGCGGCGCGCCAGCCAGTAGGTCAGGACCACGTTCACCGTGATCGCGGCGGCCGACCCCAGCAGCACCCCTCCCAGCCCCAGTTGCGCGCCGAACGCAGGCCCGGCCGTGAGCGCGAAGGCCATCAAGGGAAATCCCACCGCAGGCAGCAGCGCCATGGCCGTGAAGAATGCCAGCGGTCCGAGCAGCCGGATAAATTCCATGATATTGAATATCATGGCTTTAACATCGAAACCGCGGAGTATGAGCACGGCGGCGACGGCGAGCACGGCGAGGACCAAGCCCCCCTTGACGAGGAATTCCCGTCGGTCGCGCGGTTCCGCTCCAGCCATGGTGCCACGATGCCGATGTTGGGACGGCGCCGTCAAGGTCCGCGCAGCCCGTCGCGCCTCCCGCGGCGCGGCGGTCCGGGCGCGCCCGCTTCGCGTTTCCATGGCGCCCGACTCCTCTCCCACACACCCCGTCCGCCGGGTCGGGCTCGCCGCGCTTGCGCTGGTCGGGCTGGCGTGGCTAGCCCTTTCCATCGTCTCTCCGTCCGCCTCGCTCCCGCAGGTCTGGCCATGGTCGGGTGTGGCCGTCATTGCCTGGGGTGCGGTCGTGGGGGCGGGGATGTACGGCTGGTGGCGTGGACCCGCGGCGCCGCGCGCCCGCGGCGCACGACAGGCCGGTGGAACCATCGAAGCAACGCCCGGCGGTGCGGTCCGGACATCCGCCCCCGCGCTAAGGCGCCTTCAGACCCACGGCCTCGGCGGCGAGCGTGCCAAGCGTGCGGCGCAGGTCGGAGACGTCGCCCTGGCCCTTCGGGTGGAGGCGGCTCGACAGGAAGATGACGAAGGTCGCGGAGCCCGGATCGATCCACACCGAGGTGCCGGTGAAGCCGGTGTGACCAAATGACCGCCCGGTTGGGAAGAGCGTTCCCCGCGGCGCGGAGAAGCGCGTGTCGATGTCCCAGCCGAGCCCGCGCCGATCCACGCCGTTGGTCTGCGCGCGGGTCATGTCCGCGACCGAGGCGGACGACAAAACGGCGCGGCCGTCCGGCCCGCGACCGTCCGCGAGGATCATGCGGCAGAAGCGTGCGAGGTCGGCGGCCGTGGTGAACAACCCGGCATGCCCGGCGACTCCCCCCATGGCACGCGCGGTGGGATCGTGCACGATTCCCCGGAGCAGCGCCTCGCCGACCCGCTCGGTCGGCGCGATGCGCGGTCGAAGCGCTTCGCCGGGATTGAAGCCGGAGTCGACCATGCCGAGGGGCGCGAAGATGTGGCGGGCTGCGTAGCGGTCGAGTTCCTCGCCGGACACTGCTCGGACGAGTTCGCCGAGAACGATGAAGTTGATGTCGCTGTAGACGAAGCGCTCATCCGGAGTCGCTTGCGGACGTTCGGCGCAGGCGAGCGCGAGCGCCGCCGCGCGTCCACTCCAAGCGGGCTGGAGACTGAGGCCGGGGCGGAGGCCGGACCGGTGGGTGAGCAGGTGACGCACGGTGATCGCACCCTTTCCGTGGGCGGCGAAGTCGGGCAGCCACCGCGCGACCGGCGCGTCGAGCGCGAGTTGGCCGCGCTCGACCTGTTGCAGGACGGCGGTGGCGGTGACCACCACCTTGGTGAGCGACGCGGCATCGTAGACCGTGTCGGTCGTCGTCGACTCCGCCGCCGGTTCGACGGCGCGGAGTCCGTGGGCGCGGACATGATCAACGTCGCTCCGGCCAAGCCACAAGACGCCGCCGGGAACCCGGCCGGCGAGGATGGCGGCATCGATCGCGGCATCCATGGCCGCGAGCGCCACCAGCGGGAACACCGGTTCCGCCGCTACGCCGGGTGGAGTGGCGGCGCCAGACGCGGCGACCGTGCCGGGCGCACTGAGGAGCAGCGCGGCTGCCGATCCCGCGACCGCGCGGAACACGCGCCGGGGCAGGCTCACCAGCGGACCTGCTCGAGATAGCGGAGCGACTGGACGATCTGGTGCTCGGCGTCGGCGGATTCGTCCTCGATGAAGTAGTGCCTCACCCCGTACTTCGCGGCGGCGGCGAGGACGACGGGCCAGTTGACCTGGCCGGAGCCGAGCGCGACGTCGTCGTTGGGATCGGCCTTACCTGTGTGGATGCCGGTGGGCAGACCCTTGCGATAGTCCTTCAGGTGCATCAGCTCCCAGCGGCCGGGATAGTTGGCCAGCCACGCCTCGGGGGCCTGACCGGGATGGATGGTCCAGAGCACGTCCATCTGGAAGCACACATGCTTCGGATTGGTCTCCTGCATGAGGATATCCATGGCGGTGGTGCCCTCGCCGGCGGCGCCGGGAGCGAACTCGTAGCCGTGGTTGTGGTAGAAGACCTTCATTCCATCCGCGGCCATGATCTCGCCAGCCCGATTGAACACGGCGGCTGCATTGCGGGCGTCAGCCGCGTCGAACGACCCCTCATGCGGGATCCATGCGCAGCCCACGTACTTGATGCCCAGTTCCTTGGCCTCGCGGCGCACGCCCTCGGGATCGTCGCGAAGCCGGTTGAACGGGAAGTGCATGCCGATCGGCTGGAGACCACGGGCGTCCAACTCGCGGCGGAACTCCAGCGGGGTCTGCTTGTACGTGCTTGCCAGTTCGACCTCGCGGGTGCCGTAGGCCTTGACGATGTCCAGAGTGACCGGGCCGTTCTTGATGAACAGGCCGCGCAGGCTGTAGAGCTGGATGCCCAGCGGACCCTTGAAACTCGCCCCGGTGCCTGGGGCTGACGTGGCGGCGACGAGCGGAGAAATCATGGACAGGGCAAGGATGAACAAGCGGAGCAACGAGGATTTCATGGGGAAGAGCGGCGGGGTTGATCGAGAGGCGAAACGAGGGAACGACGAACGCGAAGACGCTACGCACCGACCGGACACAGGCAAGCACCGGAGCGGTCCGGACTGCGGACCCCGCGGAGGCGAGGCCGCGGGTGCCGGTCACTCAAACGGCGGAGCCTGGCGGCGCTCGCGCTCCGCCCGGCGCTGGTCCGCGGCGGCGCGAAAGGCGCTGAAGCAACTGGAGAAAAGGAAGATCGCCATGATGCCCATCCAGAGCGACTGACTCCAGACGGCCAGTCCCACGAGGCCGGCGATGCCGAGCAAGCCGAGCCCGCTGGCGATCCACAGGCTGTTGACCGGGCCAACGCCGAACCACAACAACGACCGCAGCATCTGGCCGCCGTCCAGCGGGTAGATCGGCATGAGGTTGAAGATCAGCAGGAGGAGATTGATGCGCTGGAGTTCGAAGAGGAAGGCGTGGAAGTCGGGCGGGAGCGCCACGGCCTGAACGGACTCCGCCTGCCACTGCACGAGGAACAGCACCGGCGCGAGCACCACGTTCACGAGCGGTCCGGCCGCGATGCTCCAAAGATGAGCGCCGGGCCGCGGCGGCGGCGAGACGAAGGCAATGCCTCCGAGGGGCCAGAGGATGATCCGGTCCGCGAAGCCCCCGGTCTGCCGGCAGGCCAGCGCGTGTCCGAACTCGTGCAGCAGGACGATGCAGAAGAGGCTGAGGTATTCGACGGCGTTCCAGCCGAGGGAACTGTACTGGCCAGCTCGCGACGTCACGACGTAGATCGCGACGAGGAACCACGACCAATGGAGCGAGACGCGGATGCCCGCGAAGCGGAAGAGCGGCAGCGAGCCGTCGGTGGACTGAAGCACGAGACGGTGCTACGCCCCGGACGGGGGAGTGCCAAGGGGAAAGCACGTCGCCAGCGGCGCGCCCGGCGCGCCGGACCAACCCGCGCATCCGCCTACGGCTTTCGGGTCGGGAGTTTCTCCGCTTCCCAGTCCTTGAAACCCCCGGCATTGGCGACCGTGACACCCTGCTTGGCAAGGGCCTCGCCCACGTTGCCGGCCCGGCCGCCGGAGCGGCAGTAAAGGATCACTTCCCTTCCTTTCACGGTTTCGAGGAACGGCTTCCACAGGGCCTGATCGCCGCGGAAGTCGCTCATCGGCAGCAGCACCGCCGGAGCCGCCACGCCGGACTCGGCGCACTCCGCCGGCTCGCGCACATCCACCAGCACCGCCTTGCCGTCGGCCACGCGGCGCGCGGCTTCCGCCGCCGTGATCCGCGGCACCTCCGCCGCTGCCAGAACCGGAACCGCCAGACCGACCAAACCAAGAACGATGCGTTTGAAGGAGGATGTCATGCCGACACCGTTTCCTACGTGGGGGGCGACGGCAAGTCCAAGCACCGCGCTTTTTTCCCGGGGCCGCGGACTCGACAGGCGGGAGTGATTCGCCTCCCTTCTTCCTCTCTCAGATATGACTCCCGCTACCCCCGCCGTTTCGCCGCCCGCCCCGCTCGCCTCCCCCATCACCGCGGCTGCGGTCCCGCTCCCGGCGGAGGCGGCTTCACCGGGGCGCCGCGCCTTCCTTGCGGCCGGGGCCGCGGCGGGGGCCCTTGCTCTGGCTGGCCCCTTGGCCGCGGCCGGCGGTGTCGCCAGCCGCGACGAGGAGGATCCCTTGGTCGCGCGGTTGATCCGCCAGAACGACGCCCTTGTCCTCAACCAACTGCCCCTGCAAGACCTCCGGCCCGGCGTGCGCGGCCGCGGGGGCGTTCCCGACGCTTATGGCATCCCCAACGCCAACGCCACGGGCGCCTTCCTCGCCGTGCTCGCCAGCGCTTTCGCCACCCCGGCGTCGGAGCACTACCGCTCGCCGCGCCTCCGCGAGGCCATGCTCCTCGCGGCCCAGGCCCTGCTCGACCTGCAGTACGAGGACGGGACCATCGACCTTGCCATCACCAACTTCCGCTCCCCTCCGGACACCGCGTTCGTGACCGAATCCGTGGCGCCCGCCTACGAGATTCTCCGGTCAGATGCCGGATCCGACGCCGCCCCGATCCGTAAACGACTGGAACGTTTCCTGCGCCGGGTCGGGGACGCGCTCGCCACCGGAGGCGTGCACACGCCAAACCACCGCTGGGTCGTCTGCGCCGCCCTCGCCACGCTCCACGACCTGTTCCCCGACCCCCGCTATCCCGCGCGGATCGCGCAATGGCTGGCCGAGGGCATCGATCTCGACCCAGACGGCCAGTACACCGAACGCAGCACCACGATCTACTCGGCGGTGGTCAACCGGGCATTCCTCACGCTCGCCCACCGGATGGACCGCCCGGAGCTGCGCGAGGCGGTGCGCCGCAACCTTGAGATGACCCTCTACTACCTGCACCCCGACGGGGAGGTGGTCACGGAGGGCTCGCGCCGGCAGGACCGCCAGCAACGCGGTACGCTGGTGCGGTACTACGCGGCTTACCGCGAGATGGCGATCCGCGACGGCAATGGCGCGTTCGCCGCCGTCGTCGCCCAGATCGAGGCCGATGCACCCGCCTCCGTCGTGCGCGAACTACCCTCGTTCCTCACGGAGCCGATCCTCCGCCGCCGCCCGCCCGCCGCCGCCCCGCTGCCCACGAACTATCGGAAGCACTTCACTTACTCGCAGCTCGTCCGCCTCCGCCGCGGCTCGCTCAGCGCCACGCTGCTCGGAGGTTCGACCACGTTCTTTTCCCTCCGTCGGGGATCGGCGGCGCTGGAGGCGGTGCGGCTCTCCACCGCGTTCTTCGGCAAGGGCCACTTCCAGTCCGAACGGGTCGAGGAAAGCAACGGCCGCTTCCGTCTCCATCAGTCCCTGCGCGGCCCCTACTTCCAGCCGCTCACCCCCGAGAAGATCGCCGAGCTGCGCACCTACGGGGGCATGGAGAGCAACGGGCTCCTACGGCAGGACCACCGGGCCAGCCGCGCCCAGAGCAACATCCAGTCCCTCGAGTCAGTCGTGGAACTCGAAGAACACCCCGACCGCCTGGAACTGCATTTTCAGATCGACGGCACCGACCACGTACCAGTCGCGCTCGAACTCGCCTTCCGTCGCGAGGGCCGCCTGGAGGGAGTGGAGCCGGTGCAGGGCCTCGCCGAATCTTACCTGCTCCGCGCCGCCGAGGGTCGCTACCGGCTGGGCGAGGACGTGATCACGTTCGGTCCCGGGCGCGTGGAGCACACGTGGACGCAGCTGCGCGGCGCACTCGGGAAGTGGGACGGACAGAGCGTGTACCTGACCGGGTTCACGCCCTTCCGATTCACGCTGGCGCTGCGCTGACCCGCCCGGCCGCCGCCGCCGTCGCGGGCCGGCCCGCGCCGGTCTGGGACGGCCCGATCCGGTCGCTGAGTGAGCCGGACGCTCGCTCGATGCGCCAGGAGCGCGGCCAGGCCGCGAGGCGGCACCCGTCGCCCGGTCTCAGAGACGGAAGAATCCGAAACCGCCGTCGACGTCGAAGGCCGCGCCGGTGGAGAACGGGAAACGGTCCTCGGCCAGCGCCCGCACCGCCAGCGCCACGTCCTCGGGCGTGCCCCAGCGCCGGATCGGCGTGATGCCCCGCTCGTCCTGAATGATGAGCTTGTCGTACTTCGCCTTCACCCCGGCGGTCAGGTCGGTGGCGATCACGCCGGGCCGGACCTCGTTCACGTTGATCCCGTGCGGGGCGAGCCGCTCGGCGAACAACTTCGTCATCATGGAGAGACCCGCCTTCACCATGCAGTAGTCGCCGCGGTTGATGGAAGCGGTGTACGCGGAGATCGAGGTGATGTTCACGATGCGCCCACGAAAGCCGCGCGCATCCGGCTCCTGCGCGATCATGCCCCGCGCCACCTGCTGCGTGAGGAAGAACGGTCCCTTCAGGTTGATCCCAAACAGGCGGTCGAAGCTCTCCTCGCCGGAGTCAAGCAGGTCCGCCCGCACCTTCGGCCCGACACCGGCGTTGTTGACGAGCAGGTCAATCCGGCCGAACTGGGCCTGCGTCTCCGCGACAAGCCGGTCGCGATCCGCCGCGACGGCCACGTCGCCTTGGACGACGAACCCGTCGCCGCCCGCGGCACGGACGAGGCGAAGGGCCTCGTTGGCGGCCTCAAGGTTGCCGGCGTAGTTGATCGCCACGCGGTAGCCCGCGCGGGCGAGTTCCACGGCGATGCCGCGGCCGATGCCGCGCGAAGCGCCCGTGACCAAGGCGGAGGGAGTTGCCATGCTCCCGAGCAAAACCCTCCCTTGCAGCCCGGCAAAACAAAACGCCGGCCCCGCCCGCGCCACCGGGGCACTGCGGGGGCGCGGGCCACCCACTGCAGGCGCCGATCCTCCTGCGCGGATCGAGCGTGGCGGAGCACCACCCCACGCCGCCTGGACCGCGCCTCGGAATCGGTGCGTCGCGGACGCGGGTCCGTTCACCGGCGCCGTCACCTAGGTTTTTTACGATCCTTTCCGGGTTAATCCGGCGCGAAACGCTGGCCCGCCCCACTCGGAGAGATACAGTAACGCCGTCATGGTCACGCCTCGCCGCCTCCTTTGTTCCGTCCGACTCCTGCTTTGCGGCGCACTGCTTGCCCCGGTACTCATGGTGGCGGCACCGGCCCCGGAGCGGGAGAAGCCCTTGCCCAGCGCCCACCTGCCGGCGATCGGCGTGCCGGAGTGGGCGCGCGGCTCCACGATCTACGAGATCAACGTCCGGCAATACTCCGCCTCCGGGAAATTCCCTGCCGTCACCGCGGACCTGCCACGGTTGCAGGCCCTTGGCGTCGATCTTCTCTGGCTGATGCCGATCCACCCCATCGGTGAACTCAACCGCAAGGGCACCCTTGGCTCCTACTACGCCGTGAAGGACTACCTCGCGGTCAACCCGGAGTTCGGCACCGAGCAGGACTTCCGCGACTTCGTCCGCGCCGCCCACGCCCGCGGCATGCGCGTCATCCTCGACTGGGTCCCGAACCACGTCTCGCCCGACAACCCGCTCACCCGGACCCACCCGCACTTCTTCTGGCGCGACGCGGCGGGCAACCTCACGCCTCCGCACGGCTTTGACTGGACCGATGTGGTGCAGTTCGACTTCGACGCACCGGGGCTCCTTGATTACCAGGCCGACGTTCTCCTCCACTGGGTGCGGACCTTCGGCGTCGACGGTTTCCGCTGTGATGTGGCGTGGGGCCTGCCCACGCCCTTCTGGAACGAGGTGACGAAGCGCGTCCGGGCCGCCCGGCCGGATGTTTTCTTCCTCGCCGAGGCCGAATTGCCCCAGCAGCAGGTCGCCGCCTTCAATCTCTCGTACGGCTTCGACCTCCATCATGCGATGAACCAAGTCGCGCAGGGCCGGAAGACCGCTGGCGGGATCGACGACGCCCTGGCGAAGATCCGCGCGACCTTCCCGCGCGGCGCGGCGCTGATGATCTTCACGAGTTCCCACGACGAGAACAGCTGGGCCGGCACGGAATTCGACCGGATGGGCGCCGGCTACGCGCCGTTCGCCGTCCTCACCTTCCTGCTCGACGGCATGCCCATGATCTACAACGGCCAGGAGATCGGGCTCGACCGACGGCTGGAGTTCTTCGAGCGCGACCCGATCGTCTGGCCCGCCGGGATCCATCCCGCCACCACGCGGTACCAGGTCCTGACGCGGCTCCGCCGCGAGCACCCGGCCCTTCACACCGGTGCCGCGATGCGCCGCCTCGACACCACTGACAACGCCACCTTTTACGCCGTCGAACGCTCCGCCAGCGCCCGCAAGGTCGTGGGGCTCTTCAACCTCACGGCGCGCGACGCGAAGGCCGACCTCTACGATGCGGCGCTGGTGGGACGGTGGCGCGACGCCTTTACCGGCGAAAAGGTCGAACTTGGGGCCCACGTGCCGCTCGACCTGAAGGGCTGGCGCTACCGGGTGCTGGTTTCGGAATGAACGCAGGAGTCCGCGCCATGCACCCGAACGCCGCCCTGATCCACAATTTCTACGACGCGTTCGCGGCGCGCGATGCCGAGGCGATGGCCGCGTGCTACGCGACGGACATCCGCTTCTCCGACCCCGTCTTCCCGCATCTCCGGGGACGGGACGCCGCCGACCTGTGGCGCATGCTCTGCGAAGCGGGCAGGGACCTCTCCATCGAGTTCGATGGCATCGAGGCCGACGACGAACGCGGGCGGGCCCGCTGGATCGCTCGGTACACCTTCGGCGCCACCGGGCGACCGGTCGTGAACGAGATCCATGCCTCCTTCCGGTTCGAGGGTGGACTTATCGTTGAACACGACGACGCCTTCGACTTCCGGCAATGGGCCCGGCAGGCCCTCGGCACTCCCGGACGCCTCCTCGGCTGGTCGGGTTGGATGCAGCGGCGGGTGCAGGCGCGGGCGGCCCGCCGTCTCCGCGCGTTCCAGCTGCAGAAGCGCCGCCGCTAACCGCCAGACGGAACGCGCGGCCGGCACGCCCGCGCCCGCCTTCGGATTTGCCTCCGAACGGTCGCTACGTGGTCTCGGTCGACGGAAACGAGGTCGCACGCGAGGATCTGCTCACCTTCATGGGGGCGATCGACTTCGCGAAGCTGGCCAAGGTCAAGTGAGCACCGGCCCGGCACCGGCGCGGATCCGCCCGGTCCGGAGTCGCTGCGGCGGCACTCCGTGCACCGCCCGGAAGCACCGGGAGAAGTGATCCGGGTCGGCGAAGCCGACCCGGGCAGCGGCTTCCTTGACGAGGCAATCCGAGCCAAGCAGGAACTCGGCCGCCAGATTCATCTTCCGGCGGAGGAGGTACTGGTACGGACTCGTCCCTTGGTGGGTGCGGAACCAGCGGCCGAGCGTTGCCGGCTCGACGCGCACCCCGGCCGCGATCTGCTTCAGCGAGCGCAGTTGCTCCGCCCGGGCGTCGATGAACGCCTTGCTGCGCAGGAACGCCGCGTACACGGAGTCGCCCGGCCGCCCCGCGCGGCCGGAACCCGACTCCTCAAGGCGGAGGAGCCAGACCTCGAGCAGGGCGTGGGCCAGCCGCGAAGCGAGCGGTCCACCCGGCACGGCGGCGCGCAGGAGATCCTCGGCCACACTGGTCGCCTCCGGGGTGACCGGCAGCGAACGTGCCGCGCCCACCGCCACGCCGCATCGGCGCAACCGCGCCGCCACGCCATGGCCCGCGAGGGCGAAGAAATACTTCTCCAGCGGCTCCGCCGGATCGCAGCGCAACTCCACCGCCGTCGCCGGTCCGTAGGCGAAGGCTTCGCCCGGACCCACCGCACGGCGCGCGCCATCGAGGGCCACCCAGCCCCGGCCGCCCACGATGTACTCGACCACGAAGTACGGAAAGCGCCTCCGCACCAGGGCATAGTCCGGCCGGCACTGCTCCCATCCCCCCATCGCGAGCGTCACGCCCCGCCCACCTCCGCTTCGCTGCCCGCGCCCGCGTCCGCGCTCGCGCTCCCGCTCCTCCCCGTCCGCCCGGCCACCGCCGCCGCCCGGCCCGAGGAAGAACGTCCGCGACGCCGCCACTTGGGGAGACAGCAGCGGGCCGGACGGCGACGGCGGACGCGGACGGCGCGTGTTCATTTTATCCAGTCTTGTGCGCGAATTTTCCGGGATTGTCGATTCGCGGGCGCATCATCGTCCCCCTAGGCTATGCGGAGATTATCCAGCTGGGGGGGGGGAAGACTCCTCCCTGATCCTCTCCTTCCACCCCGCCACCCCGCCACCCCGCCACCCCGCCCGCCCAGCCTGCCTCGTCCCGCCTCTCCCGCTCCAACGTCCCT
>VHCJ01000027.1 GCA_016871755.1 Verrucomicrobiota bacterium
TCGCGAAATCAGCCATGTAGTGCCGAAAATCACCCCCTAAATCACGTAAGTGCCTGTAAATGAACGATCCGGATTTTCGAACTGCGGAACTTGGGCTAGGTCGGAGCGAGGCGCTCGGGCGGGACGTCTCCGCGGGACTCTGGGATCGGCGCGAGGCGGTGCTGGAGGCCCGTTTGGGAGGTGCGAGCCTCAGCTTGGCGGCGTTGCTGGAAGCCGAGGCGGTGGGTGACGACGCGATCGAGAGCGCCGCCTGCGTGGAGGCACGACGCTGGCTCGCGGCGCTGCGGGCTTTGCGCAGTGCGCCGGCGGCGGAACCGGTGCTGTCGCCCGCTCACTGGCGCGTGGCGGCGGCGTATCTCGGCGACGGCGACGGGACAAACCGCGGCAACGGGCCGGGAAGCACTCGTCAGTTCGCCGGCGCGCCGGTGCGCACGCTGTGGATGCAGCACGGAGGCCTTGGAGCAGCGGCGCGGGTGGCGTCGGGTGGACCGGCGGCGAGCGCTTTCTCAGCCAGGCTCAGTCGCTTGGCGGCGCACGGGCTCCTGCATCACGCCGGTCTCACAGTGGCGGCGGTGGCTCCGTTGGTCGCGGCGGCGCTACTCGCCGACGGATCAGCAGACGCTTCGGTGGACTCAACTGCGGAGGCACGGGCGACAGCGGAGTCGGGTAACCGGGTCGCAGCGGAAGGCCAGGCCGCGACGGGGCGGCGGGCGGCGTCGCGGACCGCCGCGTGGCTGGGCGGCGTTTGCCGGGCCCTGGAGGAGCGACACGCGCTGAGTCAGCGCTTGCGGGATTGGGTCGCACAGGATGCCGGCCGGGTGTCGCGTCTCCCTCGTTGCGTCGCATCGACGCGGGCGGTGCTGGAGCAGTTCCAGCGAACGCCGGTGGCGACGATCACGACGATTAGCCACGCCGCCGCGCTCTGCTTTCCGACCACGCTGCGGGCGACGCAACGCCTGTTGGACTGCGGGATCCTGCGCGAAGTCACCGGACGGCGGAGCGGTCGGGTGTTTGCGTACGAGGCCTATCTCGCGCTGCTCGAACCGGAGGGCGTGGCGACAGCGGAGGGCGAGGGCCGGAGGTGACGAACCGTCCGCCGGCCGATCGTCCGACGCGGGCGCATGCGGGCGAGACAATCAGCCGGCCCCGACCGCGAGCGGTTTGCGGGCCAGCCACTGCACTACGTCCGCCCGCCCGGTGTGTCCGCTGCCCTCGATGACATCGCGTTCGCATTCGCGTCCGATGAGCGTTTCCAACGCGGGGGATCCGCGCTGCAGGTCAGCGAGTTCCATGAGGAGCTCGGGCGCCTGAATGGGTCCGCCCGTTTTCCAGCGCACCTGCCGCGGCGTATAGCATTCGAGGACGAGAAGTCCGCCTGGGGCGAGTGCCTCCGTCGCTCGTTGCAGCAGGCCGAGGCGGTCGGGCGGCGGGAGGTGGAGAAAGATCCAGACGATTGCATCCCATGCCTCCTTCCTCAGATCATGGCGGCGAAGGTCGGCAACGACCAGGTTCACGCGCCGCAGGACGCCACGCTCGTCGGCGAGTCGCCGGGCTTTGGCCAGACCGACGGCCGAATGATCCACGGCGGTCACGGCATGGCCCCGCTCAGCAAGGAAGACCGCGTTTCGCCCCTCTCCCTCGGCGAGGCACAGAATGCGACCGCCGGACTTCAAGGTGTCGGCGACCGTGCGCAGGAAATCGTTCGGGGCGGTGCCGAAGACGTAGCCGTCCTCGTTGGCGTAGCGGGCGTCCCAGAAGGCAGGTTGCATCGTCGATGACTCCTTTCGCCCGCTCTTCATCGCTCCTCAGGACGCGCTTGGCGAAACCCAATTTTCGGAGGGTCCCGGGTGTACGTTCGCCAACGGCGAGTGATTGGGCCCGTGCGGCTGACCCCACCCTATCGGACTATCCCCCAAAAATCCTACCCGTACAGACCCAGTCCCCAATCTTTGGTGTAGACCCCGAAGGTTGGTGGACCCGATCAGATTCGAACTGACGACCTCCTCAATGCCATTGAGGCGCTCTGCCAACTGAGCTACGAGCCCGGAACCAACGTGAGTGGGGAAAATCGCTCTTCCGTGGGCGAAGGCAAGCGGTTTTTTCGGTCATTCACCGTCGCTCATCCGCAGGTTGACCACGAAGGTGCCGGACTTTCGGTTGGGGGGCGGGCCGAGGCTGGGGATGGTGCGGAAGGCATCGAGGATCGCCCGGTCGAACTCGTTGCTGCCGCTGGATTCGCGGATGCTCACGCTGGAAATTTCGCCCGACGCGGAAAGCGAAAATTGGACCCGCACGGAGAGCTGGTCGCTGAAGTTGGCCTGCTCCATGGTCTGCCGGATCCGCTGCAGGATGAGCGCGATGTACGCATCGGTGAGCTCCATTTCCGCGCGCTCAAGCGCCTTGCCGCCGGCGCCGCCCTGAGTGTTTGCGGTTGAACCGCCGCTCACGCCCCCGCGGATGCCCTTGGCGACGGAGGGAACGTCCGCGGTGCGGCGCGTGCCGCTCGGAGCCTTCTTGCCGGCGTTGAGGCGGTCGAATTCCTCCTTGGACATCCGGCGGGACTGCTGTTCCGCCTCCTTCTTGGCCCGATCGGCGGCGGCCTTCTGCTCGGCGCGGTGCTTCTTCTCGATGTTGGCGGCACGCTTATCCGAGAGTCGCTTGATGTCGTGGACGAAATTGGGTGGCGGCTCGCTCTTGGGCACGGGGGCGGCCTTCGCCGCCGGGGCCGGCGGCGTGGCGGGTTCCGGACGGGCGGGGGCGGGCTCGGGCGGTGCGACCTCGGGCGTCGGATCGGGGCGGCGCGTGGTCACGGGCCGCGGCAGGTTGACCACGGTCTCCCCGGGGGCGGCGTCCGGTTCACCGAGCGCCGGGGCTTGCGTGGCGGCGTAGTTATCCCCCTCCCCTGCCACCAGTTCAAAGAGCGCCGGGGCCTCGTTGGCGCGGCGGGCGGAGACCATGAACGCGAGCACGGCGAGCGCCACCACCAGTGCGTGAAGGCAGAAGGAAGCGACGTAGGCGCTGGGCGACTGGGCGGTCATCGACCCGGCGCACCCCCTCCCGCCTGGGTGTCGAACTGGATCTTGGTCAGCTTGTTCTTGGTGAGTTCATCCATCACGCGCACGACCTGCTGCCACTGCAGCGTCAGGTCGGCCCGGATGCGGATCACGGGGTGCTGCGCGGCCGGACCCGCGGCCAGCGGCGCCAGACGGGCGGCCAGTTCGCTGAATGACACCGGGGTGGAGTCGAAATAGTAGCGACCCTGGCGATCGATGGAGATCGAGACAAAGCGCGTCTTGGCGTCCGGCTTGGCTTGGTCCCGCCGCGTCTCCACGGGCAAGTTCACCGGGATGGTCTGCTCCTGGTTGATCAGCGGCGTCGCGATCATGAAGATCAGCAGCAGCACGAACGCCAGATCGACGAGATTGGTGACGTTGAGGTCGGCCAGCGGATGGGCCGTGCGGTGCCGTCGGAAAGTGCGGGCCATGGTGCGCGCCTACTTCGGTGACTCGAGCTCGATGCGGTCCGCGAGCGAGCTCGCGAAATTCTCGAGTTCGGTGATGAGCTTCCGCGTGGTGGAGAGCAGGAAATTGTAGCCGAACACGGAGGGGATCGCGACGACGAGGCCGGCGATGGTGGTGAGCAGGGCCGCCGACACGCCGGGAGCGAGATTCTGGATGCTGGCCGTCTGCGCGCCCGATGCGGTGATCGAGTCGAAGGCCAGCATCACTCCCCAGACCGTGCCGAGGAGGCCGAGGAAGGGTGCGCCGGAGACGATGGTCGCGAGGAAGATCATCGAAGACTCGTAGCGCAGGGTCTGGCGCGCGATGGCGCGCTGCAGCGCGTTCTCGGCATGCTCAAGGCGGGCGCGGCTCGAGTCCTCGCCCTTCTCCTGCAGAATCGAGGCGGCGCGCCAGTACGACTCCACCGCGTCGGCGAAAAGGTCCCCGTAAGGAATGCCGCGCTTGTTGCGGTACGACTCGGGCAGGTCGAGCAGCGTGCGCTCGTCGCGCAGGCGCTGCTCAAAGGCGAGGTTCAGGGCGCGCATTTGCCGCAGTTCGTTGCGCTTCCCGAGCATCACCGCCCAGGCGATCATGCTGAAAATGCCGAGACCGACGGTCAGGATCTGGCCGACCAGATCGCAGCGCAGGAATACATCGACGAGATTGACGGTGGCGATCGGTGGGAGCATCGGGGCCGTTGGAAGTCAGAAGACTGAGCCATCTGCGCCCAGCGCTTCAATGGCAAACGCTCCCGCGCCGAATCTGTTTGCCGGCCCGGCCCGGCGCTTTTTTCTGGGACGGTTTCCTGCCCATGAGCGACTTCAAATCCTCCTGCCTCGACGCGCTCCGCCAAACCGGGGGTCGCATCCGCGAGACCCGTTCGGTCGTGGGGCTGGATGGCTTTGTGGACACGATCGTGACGCCGGTCGGGCTCCGCCGGGGGCAGGGCGAGGCGTTTACGCCGATCGCGACGCTCGCGGAGTTCGGGCAGCGCATCGCGGCCGCGGCGGGAAAGAGCACCAACATCGAGCTTTTCCCCCGGATGGACAAGCTGGGGGGCAATGGACCGATCATGGCGAACGCGCTGCTCGCGCACGGCACGCGCCTGACTTACGTCGGGGCCCTCGGGACCCCATCCGTCCATCCGGTCTTTGCCGACCTCGCCCGCCGCGCCACCGTCTTCTCCCTGGCTACCGCGGCGCACACGACGGCGGTCGAATGCGAGGACGGCAAGCTGATGCTCGGGCAGATGCGCAGCCTCGATGAAATCACGTTCGAACGCCTCGAAGCGGTGGTCGGCTCAGACGGACTCCGGGCGGCGCTTGCGGCAGCCGACCTGGTGGCGCTGGTCAACTGGACCATGATCCCGAACATGACCGGCATTTTTGAGGCGCTTGTCGACCGGGTGCTGCCAGCGGTCGGTCCGGTGAAAGCCCGGTTTTTCTTCGATCTTGCCGACCCGGAGAAGCGGTCGGTCGAGGACCTCCGGCAGGCCCTGCACGCCATTGGGCGTTTCGAGCGTTTCGGCCGGGCGACCCTCGGTCTCAACCTCAAGGAGGCCCAGCAGGTCGCGGTCGCCCTCGGCGTGACCCCGCCGGACGAAGCCGAGGGGGCGCTTCGGCAGGCGGCCGCCGCCCTCCGTGCGGCGCTGGAGATCGACACCGTCGTGGTGCACCCCCGGGCCGCCGCGGCCTGCGCGTCCGCCGCCGGCACCGCCTGGGTCCCGGGTCCGTACGTCGAGAAGCCGCTGATCACGACCGGCGCGGGTGACCATTTCAACGCGGGCTTTTCGACCGGCCAGCTCCTTGGACTGGACCCGCAGGCGTGCCTGACGCTGGGCGTCTGCACGAGCGGCCACTACGTGCGCACCGGGGAAAGTCCGACGCTCACCCAACTCGAATCGTTACTCGCCAACTGGCGCTGACTTCCGCCATCGTCCCACCATGGTCGCCAAACCCACGCGTGCGGGAAAGCTCATCTCCTTCGAAGGTTCGGAGGGAAGCGGAAAGTCGACGCAGATCGCCCGGCTCGCCGCCCGGCTGCAGGAAATGCGGCGGGACGTGGTCACGGTCCGCGAGCCGGGTGGAACCGAAATCGGCGAACAGATCCGCAACATCATCGTGCACAACTCGCGCGGCGACGAGATGTGCGCGGAGACCGAGTTGCTGCTGTTCGCCGCCTCCCGAGCGCAGTTGGTCCGCGAGGTGATCGCGCCCGCCCTGCTGCGCGGCAGCGTCGTGCTGAGCGATCGGTACCTCGATTCATCGACGGTCTATCAGGGAATCGCCCGCAATCTGTCGCTCGACCCCGTCAACCAGATCAACCATTTCGCAGTGGGCAACGTCATGCCGGACCTCACGGTGGTCATCGACGTGCCCACGGAGGTGAGCCTGCAGCGGATCCGGCAGCGCGCCTCGGACCTGCCGGATCGGATGGAGCGCGAGAACATCGATTTCTACACCAAGGTGCGCGAGGGGTACCTCGTCCTCGCCCGCGGCATGCCCGAGCGCTTCGTCGTCATCGATGGGACGCAATCCGTCGAGCTGATCGAGCGGGCCATCTGGTTTGGGGTGAAGGATCGCCTCGTCTGATCCCGACCCGTGCCCGCCGCGCCCTCCCCCACCCGTCCGTCGCCCGCGCCGTGGCCGGAGGCCCTCGGCGGCACCCCTGCGGTCGCGGTGATTGAGGCGGCACTCGCGCGCGGGCGGCTCTCACACAGCCTGCTCCTCAGCGGTCCCGACCCCGCGCTGCTTGAGCAGGTCGCGCACGGAATCGCGGACCGTCTGCTTAATGTCGCGGAGGCGTCGGCCTCATTCCCTCCGGCGCGCCATCCCGACTGCCACGAACTCCGACCGGCGGGGAAGATGCGCCAGATCTCCGCTGACGCCACGCGCACGCTCGTCGGCAAGGTCCAGGTCTCGGCGACGGTCTCGCCCCGCAAGGTCGCGATCCTGCACGAGGCGGACCGCATGAATCTCGCGGCCGCGAACATTTTCCTGAAGACGCTGGAGGAGCCGCCGGTCAACACCACGCTCCTGCTCCTCACGGCCAAGCCGTACAGCCTGCTCCCGACGATCCGCAGCCGGGTGCTCCAGTTCCGCTTTCCCGTGCCCGCCCCCTTGTCCGGCATCGACGGTTGGAACGCGTGGATCGCCGACTATCAGGCATGGCTGGGCCAGCTGGAGGGGGGCGTGGTGGACCGGAGAGCGGTCGCGGACTCAGTCTTCGGTACCTACGGGCTGGTGGCGCGCTTCTCCACCCTGCTCGACCTAGCGACTCAGGAAGCATGGAAACGGGAGAAGGAGCGCTTGGTCGCGGAGTTGGACGAGGATGAAGAGGAGGCCCGCGAGACGGGAATCGCGCATGGCATCCGTGCGCGACTGTTCTCCGAGGTGGCCGCCGCCACCCGCGGTTTTGCCCTCGCCCGCCTGCGCGACGGCGATGACGCCACCCGCCGCGCACTCACCGCCGCCATCGGGCGGCTGGAACAGTCGGCCGGGCTCCTTCGCGTGAATCTCAACGAGTCCGCAGCCCTCGAGCACTTTCTGCTCTTCAGTCTGCGCCTCTGGTCACGCCGGTAGGCCGCCCCGGCACCACGCGGCCTGCACGCACGCGACGAAATCGGCCCGGGCGTCCATGTGCGGATTGTGGCCCGACGCCGCGATGGTCTCGACGACGGCGTTCGGAAAGTGACGGCGAATCAGCGGAACGTCCTCCGGCGTCACATAGCGGGACCGACCCCCGAGGATGAACGTGGTGCGTCCGACGAAGGTCATGCCTGGGTCGAGCGGCGATGTCTCGAGCGACGGCAGGGCGGCGGCGAGCCAAGCCAGCGGGACCGCCCAGCGCCACGCACCGTCGTCCGCGCGAGCCAGATTTGTGAGCAGGAACTTCCGCATCGCGAGGTCGGGCACGCGACCCTCGAGCCGGAGCTCGGCCTCGGCGCGGCTAGACAGCCCGGCCAGTTCGAGGTCGAGCAGCGCGGACAGTTCATGGCGGTGCGACTGGAACGCGTAGCTCTTCGGCGCGATGTCGACGACGATCAGGTCGTCCACCAACTCGGGCGCGACGCAGGCGAGACGCATGAGGACCTTGCCGCGGAGGCTGTGGCCGAGGAAACGGGCGCGCGTCAGTCCCTGCGCCGCGCACCACCGCCTTACGTCGCCGACGAGTGCATCCCACGCCATGTCCCCGGCCGACTCCGAGTCCCCGTGGTTCCGGAGATCCAGCGCGTGGACGTGGGCGGACGCGGCGAGGTCGCGCCCGGTCAATTGCCAGTTGCGCGACGAGCCCATGAACCCGTGCACCACGACCACTGGCGGCAGGCCTCCTCCGCCGAGATCGCGGCTGGCGAGCGCGACGGTGGCGGGTGGTGCGGCAGTCGGGCCTTTGCTGCCGGTCACGGTGGTGCAGCCTCAGGTCGTGAGCAGGAACACCGCGGTCATGACCGCAGTGGGGGCGAGCGCGCCGAGGAAAAGGCTCAAGGGCGAGACACCGCCCGGGAAGCAGCGCGACAGAATCGACTGCCCGGCCGGATTCGGAGCGTTGGCGATGACGGTGAGTCCGCCGCCGATCACCGCGCCGGACACCACCGCGTACTTCAGTTCCGGGGTGAGACCGGGCACCAGCGAGGCGAGGTAGGTGATGGCCGCGTTATCGTTGAAGGCCGTCAGGAAGATGGCGCCGAACTTCAGCGGCAATTCTGAAAGGCTGCCGAGGACGGGGGCGATCCACCACTGCTGGAGGGACCCGTGAACCACGAGTCCGGCAAGGAAGAAGCCGACGAGGACCGGCGAGCGAAGGCCGATGGGATCCTGATGGTGGGCGGTGGCGTGAGTGAAGGCGAGGAAGACGAGGAAGCCTCCGAGGAAGAGCGGGATGTAGTGGGCCGTGAACACCGTCCATGCGAGCGCGCAGAGATGGGCCGTCGTGATCCAGGCGGGAATTCGCTCACGCCGGTTCGCCCAGTAGGCCTCCGCCACATCGTCCTCGGACGGAGGATTCGTACCCACGGCCAGCGCCTTGAACTCACGGCGGAACACCGCGTAGTAGAACAGATTCGAGATCACGATGCCGATCGCCGCCTTCCAGCCGAAGTGCTGGAGCATGAAGGGAGTGTCCCAACCCCACTTGGCTGCCACCATCAGCACCGGCGGTGCAGCGAAGTGCGTCAGCGTGCCGCCGACGGAGATGTTCACGAACAGAAGACCCAGTGTCGCGTAGCGCAGGCGCAGACTCGGATTGAAACGGTAGAAGTTCTCCCGCAGGAGCAGCGCCGCGATCGTCATGGCTGCGGGCTCGGTGATGAACGATCCGAGGAGCGGCGCCAGCGTCAGGATCGAGAACCACCAGGCCAGCGGGGTGCTGCCGCCGAGCGCGGCAAACCGCCCGAGGATCGACTCAGAGAGGCGGAGGATGGGACGCGTGGCGGCGATCGCCATGATCACCACGACAAAGAGCGGCTCAGTGTATTTCACCCCGTACGTCACGTAGTTCTGGGCCGCTTCCCAGCCTTTGACCATCGTGATGGCAGCCAGCAGCGGAAGGACCCACAGGCCGAACAGCGCCTCCACTTCGCCGAAGAAATGCAGCATCTCGGCCTTGAAACTCACCGGTGCCTTGCCTCCCGGGCGGAGTGCGCCGGAGGCGGCCAGCGTCCGCAGTTTCGCCTCGTGGGCTTCCTTTGCATGGTGCGCCCAGCTCAGAATCTTCGGCGAACAGAAGGTATGAAGGATCGCGAGGAGAAAGATACCGCTCGCGACCAGGTTGAACGGTTGGACCGAGATGCGGTGCCGCAATACCTCCCCGAGACTCAGACCCTGCTCTGCCGCCGTGTAGGCTTCCAGCGGCAGGGGAAAGGGGGTTCCGCCCGAGGCCGACGATGCGGCCGCGATCGGGAGGGTGCACGCTGCCGCTGCCAAGGCGGCGAGGACGGGGCGGACGAGGGCGCTCATGCGGCCTCTACCTAGATCGGCCTAGCCCCAGCGCGCAAGCAAGGGCGGCAGTTCGGCCAGCGAATGAATGAAGTGCTGCGCCTCGCGGCGAACCCGCTCGCGGGTGACGTAGCGGCCCAGGCCCACGAACAGGTCGACCACCGGCTTGGTCTCGAGGTCGCTGACGCCGTCCCCGACCATCACGACGGTGCGCGGTGCCAGCTCTGTCCTCAGTCGCTGGATGATCTCCGGCTTCCCCCCCGAACGGGTCGTGGGATACGCCACGTCATAACCGGCGTACGCACCGTCCGGCCCTTGGTACAGGTCGACCGCCTCGATTCTTTCCACGCCGAGAAAGTCCGCCAGGGGCCGGATCACGTTGCGGAAGCCGCCGCTCAGGATCACCGGGGTCCAACCGCGTGCGCGCAGTTCGTCCAGGGTCGCCTTCGCGGTGGGCTCCACCGTGGCGAGGTAGCGCCGCCCGACCTCGGCAATGTGGCCGGCCTCCGGCCGGATGATTTCGAGGCGGCGACCGAAAACGGATTCCACCGGAATCCGCCCTTCCATGGCCGCCGTCGTCATGGCCTCGATCTCCGCGAAGGTCGCTTCTCCCCGCAGGCGGCCGAGTTCGTCAATGCCCTCGATGGACGAGAGCGTGCTGTCGCAGTCGAGCAGCAGGAGGCGCGGAGCGTTCACGGCGGCGGGCGTTGGAGAAGTCGGGGTCCGGAAAGTAACAGGCCCTCCGTGTGCGGGAGGGCCTGAAAAACGCGGAAAGCGCGGGAGCGGGCTTACTTCTTCGCGGTGCCGCGCTTGAACTTGGACGTGAACTTCTCCACGCGGCCCGCCGTGTCGACGATGCGCTTCTCGCCGGTGTAGGCGGGGTGCGAGTCCATCGTGACGTCGCGGACGATGACGAAGTACTCCTGACCGTCGATCGTCTCCTTGCGGGGGGACTTCATGGTCGACTTCGTGAGGAAGCGGCGGCCGGTTCCGATGTCGAGGAAGCAGACGTTGTTGAGCGTGGGATGGCCTTCGGGCTTCATGGCGGGAAGATTCAGTTTCCGGGTCTCAGCCCTGGCGAGCCTTGTAGCGGGGCTCAACCTTGTTGATCACGTAGATCTTGCCGCGGCGGCGAACCACCTGGCACGCCGGGTGGCGCTTCTTCGCGGATTTGATGGAGGAAACCACTTTCATAAAAAGTTGAGAAAAACGGTCGCGGCCCGGGGTTGTCAACTCGATACTCGAAGCCTCAGTTCCGGCTCGGATCCTCGGGCTCATCGGCGTGGAGGCGCCACTCGGGGTCAAGGCCCACGAGAAGCCCGCGCCAGAGGCCTTCGTCGGGACGGAAATCCAGCAGCCCGGCGCCAAGCGGGATCACCACCCACGCCTCCTGCTCCAGTTCCTCCTCCAGTTGCCCGCCGCTCCAGCCGGCATGCCCGAGGAAGGCCCGGACGTCGTACCCGGCCTCCGACCGCAGTTCGCCCGCCTTCGCGGGGTCGATCCCGAAGTAGAACTTCAGCTCCCTTCCATCGGGTTCGGCCCGCCAGGCGCAAAGGATGAGTTGCTTCTCCAGCACGGGGCCGCCCCGGTAGATGGGGACGCTGGCCAAGGGGCCGAGCGCGAAGACCGGATCGAGGTCCTCAAGGGTGCGGCCGAGCGGCCGGTTCACGACGACCCCCCGGGCACCTTCTTCGTCGTGACTGGAGAGCAGAACCACGGTGCGGCGGAAGGAGGGATCCCGCAGGCCGGGACGGGCCAGCAGGACCGAGCCCGCGAGGTCTGACGGGGAACGAGAGGCGGCGCGGCCTTTGGGCATGGTTTCAGGCGCCCGCCGCGAGTTGCGTGACCTTCACCCCGGCATCGGCGAGCAGGGGGACGACCAGCGGGTCATTGTGATAGTCTTCGCGGTAGCGAATCTCGGCGATGCCGGCGGCGGCGAGGATCTTGGCGCAGTTGATGCACGGAAAATGGGTCACATACGCCACGCAGCCCTCCACCGCGCTGCCGCGCCGGGCAGCGTCCGCGACGGCGTTCTGCTCCGCATGCACCGTGGCCTGCTCGTGCCCGTCCCGCACGCGTGAGGCGTGCGGGGTGCCGGGAAGAAACCCGTTGTAGCCCGCCGCCACCAAGCGGTTGCGGCGGTCGCCGCCGCTCACGATGACGCAGCCGACGTGCAGCCGCTCGCAGGGCGAGCGGGTGGAGATGAGCATGGCGGTGGCCATGAAATACTCGTCCCACGACGGCCGGGTCGGGAAACGCGCCGTGGCTTCGGCAATCAGGTCGACCGGATGACCGGCGCGGGCGGAAGGGACCCCCTCACTCATGGCGGGAGGCAAGCGGAGCGGTGCGCCGGTGGCAAGTCGCCGTGACGCCGCCTTGGCTTTTCCCGTCGGTCCGATCACGCTCGTCGGCATGGTTCCGCTCCACGATCTCACGGCGTACTGCGACGAGCGCACCCAGCGCTCGCTCTATTCGGACGCCCCCGGTGCGTTCAACGGCCTGCAACTCGCCAACCATCGCGGCGTTTCGAAGATTGGTGCGGCGGTGGATGTCGGCGTGGTCCCCTTTCGCGCGGCGGTGGCGGCCGGGGTGGACTTCCTGATCGTGCACCACGGCATGTTCTGGGACCAGCCGCGCGCCCTCACGGGTCCGCACTTCGACCGTCTCGCCACGCTCATCGCGGGAGGATGCGCCCTTTACTCCAGCCACCTGCCGTTGGATGGACACCCGGAACTGGGCAACAACGCGATCCTGGCGCGGCAACTCGGCCTCGAGCCCACCCTTCCCTTCCTTGTCCGCGACGGTCAACCCATCGGCTGGGCCGCTGCGTCGACCCTGCGCCGGGACTCCGTGCGTGCCGCCCTGGAGGGCGCCTATCCGCGGGTGACCGCGCTGGAATATGGCTCGGCCGCCCCCGCGCGCATCGCCTTCTGCAGCGGCAGCGGCAACAGCGCGGTGCCGGAGCTGCTGCGTTCGGGCATCGACACCCTCGTGACCGGCGAACTGCGGGAGGAATGGTTTCCGGTCGCGCAGGACTACGGGCTCAATCTGTACCTCTGCGGGCACTACGCAACGGAGGTTCACGGGGTGCAGGCCCTCGCCGCCGACGTGGCGCGCCGCTTCGGGCTGCCGTGGACGTTTCTGCGGACCGAGAACCCGCTCTAGGTGCCGCGACGATTCATTTTGCCCTTGCGGCAAGGGCTGGATTTCCTCCCCAGATTCTCATGAAGACTCTCGCCATCCTCAACGGCCCGAACCTCGACCGGCTCGGCAAACGCGAACCCGAAGTCTACGGCCGCGCCACGCTGGCCGACATCGAAGCGGCGCTGCGCGCCGAGTTTGGCGGCCGGGTTCAGCTTGAGTTCTTCCAGTCCAATCACGAGGGGGCGCTGATCGACCGCATCAATGCGCTCGCCGACGCGCCCGACCCCAAGGTGGCGGGAATCGTAATCAATCCGGGCGGACTCACACACACCAGCGTGGCGCTGCGCGACTCCCTCGTCGGCTCGGCGCTGCCCGTGATCGAGGTCCATCTCTCGAACATCCACCGCCGCGAGGCCTTCCGGCAGCACTCCTACTGCGCCGGCGCCGCCGTCGGCGTGATCGCGGGGCTTGGGATCGAGGGCTACTTCGCCGCGGTGCGTTACTTCCTGCGCTCGTAGCGCGCGGGCGCTTCGGCGGCAGCCCGTCGCTTGGATCAGCGACCGCCGAGCCAGCCCAGCGCCGCGAGACCATGCAGACTCGCGCAGGCGGCCAGCGCCGCCGCAAGATCGTCCGCGACCACGCCCCACCCTCCCGGAAGTCGCTGCAGGCGGGCGATGCCGAGCGGCTTGGTGATGTCAAAGAGCCGGAAAAGCGCAAAGCCCGCCGCGAGGAGGATATAGGGCGCCGCGGCCTGCTCCAGCCGCGCCCAACCGATAAAAACGAGGGGCATCGCGATCACTTCATCGACGATGACCTCCCCGGGGTCGGAGCGCCCGAGCCCGCGTTCGGCTGCGGAGCAAAGCCAGACCGCGGGCAGCGCGAGCACGAAGATCACGCCCCCCAACCAAGCACCGGGAGCAATGGGGATGAGTCCCGCCGCCAGGCCGAGTCCGACCAGTGATCCCCACGTGCCGGGAGCCGGCAGCCGACGTCCGATGGGACCGAGGCAGGCCAGTTCCACCCACCACCGCGATTGCGGCATCCGCGCCCCGGGATCGGTCTCAGGAGGCATGCCCGGAGCCCGGAGTGTCGGCGTCGCTGAACACCACCGTCCGGTGCTGGATGACGTAACGCGTACCCGACCAGACCGCGAGAATCGTGCCGAGGACGAAGCCGAAGTATCCGATCCGGTGCACGATCTCCACGAAGAGCGTGAGGTCGAAAGCGACGAAGCGCGACCAGTCATGCGCCGCCATCGGGGCGCCGAGCAGGAAACCGAGGGCGATGAGCTGCGTCATCGTCTTCCTCTTGCCGCCGCGATCCGCCGGGACGATCACGCCCTTGGCCGCCGCGACCATCCGCATGCCGGTGATCAGGAATTCACGACAGATCGCGATCAGCGCGAGCGGGATCGGGATTTCGTTCTTCTCGACGAACGCCACCACCAGCCCGACGACCATGATCTTGTCCGTCAGGGCGTCCATCAGCTTGCCGAACGTCGACACCAATCCCTGTTTCCGCGCGAGGTATCCGTCAAACCAGTCCCCGACCGCGCAGAGGATGAAGAGCCAGAAGGCCAGTGACGGCGCTCCCGGGAAATCGCAGTACATCAGCCCCACGATCAAGAACATCGAGGGGATGCGGGAGAGCGTGATAATGTTGGGGAGATTCATCGCCGCAGGACCCTCAGAGGACATCCCGCCAGGCCGACCTTGGCAAGGTGAACCTCCGGGGCGCGATGCGTTGCATCATCGAGGGCCCCTCGCGGGTCTGGACCTTCCGCGAGTGCCGGGACCCCGCACCACGCGTTGTCGGTCGCCTCTGCCGCCGGGCGGGATCGCGAATCACCCCGCGCGCGGAACGGCTCGCGCCCATTTTCCGAGACACCGGCCGGTGAGCGACCGCGACTCGGCCTCGATCCCCTGCCGCGGCCCGGCATAAACCAATTCTCCGCCCGCCGTTCCGCCGCCCGGGCCGAGATCGATGATCCAGTCGGCGAGGTGGATGACATCGAGGTTGTGCTCGATCACGATGACGGTGTTGCCGGCATCGCGCAGCTTGAAGAGAAGGTCGAGCAGGCGCTGGATGTCGACCCAGTGCAGGCCCGTGGTCGGTTCGTCGAGGATGTACAGGGTCTCGCCCTGCTGGCGCTTGCTCAGCTCGAGGGACAGTTTGAGCCGCTGGGCCTCGCCTCCCGAGAGCGTCGTGGCCGACTGGCCCAGCCGCAGGTAGCCCAAGCCCACCGCCTCGAGCGTCGCGAGCTTGTCGACGACGCGCGGGATGTTGCGGAAGAGCGTCAGCGCCTCTCGCACCGTGAGATCGAGAACGTCCGCGATGGACCGTCCGTGGAACAGCACCTCCAGCGTCTCGCGATTGAACCGCCGGCCGGAGCAACTCGGGCACGGCGCGTAGGCATCCGCCATGAAGAGCATGTCGAGTCGAATGACGCCATCGCCCTGGCAGCGCTCGCAGCGGCCGCCGCGGACATTGAAGGAGAAGCGGCTAGCGCGGTACCCGCGCACGCGGGCGAGCGGGACCTGGGCGAAGAGATCGCGGAGCAGATCCAGCAGTCCGACGAATGTGGCCGGGTTGGAGCGCGGGCTGCGTCCAATCGGCTCCTGGTCGACCTGCACGAGCTTTTCAAACAGATCGAGGTTCTCAATGTGGCGGTGCTTTCCCGGAATGCCGCGGGCGCCGTTGAGCTTGCGCGCCGCCGCGGTGGCGAGGATGTCGTTGACCAGCGTGCTCTTGCCCGAGCCCGACACCCCGGTCACGCAGGTGAGCAGGCCGACCGGGAAACGCGCGTCGATTCCACGAAGATTGTGCTCCCGCGCCTCGCGGACGGTGAGCCAGGTGCCGTCCGGCGTTTTGAGTGCGCCCTCGCGGGTGACGGCGAGGCTTCGGGCGAGGTAGGGACCGGTTCGTGAGCGGTTCAGCGGCAGCCGGGCGCAGGCCGCCGGGGACCCCTGGAAGAGCAGCCGTCCGCCCTCGGTGCCGGCTTCGGGTCCGAGTTCGATCACCTCATCCGCCGCCCGGAGCGTTTCTTCATCGTGCTCCACCACCACGACAGTGTTCCCGCGGTCCCGCAGCGCGCGCAGGGTCTCCAGCAGCTTCTCGTTGTCGTGGGCGTGCAGTCCGATGCTGGGCTCGTCGAGTACGTAGATCACGCCGATCAGGCCCATCCCCAGTTGGGTGGCGAGCCGCACGCGTTGTGCCTCGCCACCAGAAAGGGTGCCGTAGTCGCGCTGGAGTGTGAGGTAGCCGAGGCCGGTTTCCTCGAGAAAGTGCAGACGCTGGTCGATCCCCTGCACGACCTCGCGCGCGGCTTCGTTTTCCGACACCAGCGCCGACCACTCGCGTGCGAGGGCCCGGGCCGAGCTGACGTCGAGGTCGAGAAAGTCCGGGAAGGTCAGCCGACGGGTCCCGAGCCCGAGTTGCACCGCGCCGCCGAAGGCGCTGAGACGCCGGCCCCGGCACTCGGGGCAGGGTCCGGGGACCATGAACGTGCTCAGCCGGGCCCGGAAGCCCTCGCTGTCCGTCTCCAAGTAGCTGCGCTGCAGGTCCGCGATCACGCCTTCGAAGGCCATCGCCCGGGGTTCGCGCATGCGCTTCAGTTTGAAGGCAAAGCGCCGCTCGCCGGCTCCGCGCAGCAGCACCTCCCGCACCTCGGCCAGCAGCTCGTGCCACGGCTTGTCCGGGTCGAAGGGGAGTTGCTCGGCCAGTTGCTTGAGCAGGGCGTTGTGGCGGATGATGAGGTTCTTCCCTCCGATCCGCCATGGTTTGATCGCCCCTTCGCGCACCGACTTCTGGGGATCGGGCACGATGAGTTCCGGGACGAAGCGGGGCTTCCGCCCCAGCCCCCCGCAACCCGTGCAGGCACCCTCGGCATGGTTGCACGAAAAGTGCCGGGGGGTGAGGCGGTCGAACACGTCGCCGCAGGTTTCGCACGCGAACGACTGGCTCAGCGGGACTTCGCGCCACGGATCGCTGGCCGTGCGCTGCGCGAGCACCACTGCCCGGTCGCGCCCCTCGCGGAAGGCGAGCTCCAAGGAGTCCGCCAGACGGCTCCGCTGCTCGGCCGAGGCGACCAGTCGGTCGATCACGACGTCCACCACAAGTTCTCGGCTTCCCGTCGGAATCAGTCCGGGATCGTCCAGCGAGCGCACCTCACCCCCGACCCGGACCCGCTGGAAACCACGCTGCCGCAGCCGCGGAACCTCGTCGCGCAGCACGGACGGCTTCGCCTTCATCCACGGGGCCAGCAACAGGATGCGTTCGCCGGCGCACTCAGTCAGGACGCGCTGGACATTGTCACCGAGCGACCGCTGCACGATCCGCCCGCCGTCCTTCGGGCAACGCGGCTCGCCGCGAATCGCCCAAAGCAACTGCGCATAGTCGGCGATCTCGGTCACCGTCGCAATGGTGCTTCGCGGCGACCCCCCGCCGGTGCGCTGCTCGATCGCGAGCACCGGGGACAGGCCGTGAATGAAATCCACGTCGGGCCGGCGCAGCTGATCCAGCATCTGACGCGCCTGCGTCGATAAAGATTCCATGTACTTGCGATAGCCCTCGGCGTACAGGGTATCGAAGGCGAGGGACGACTTGCCCGAGCCGGATGGACCCGTGATGACGACCAGCTTTCCGCGCGGAATCCGAACCTCGAGATTGCGCAGGTTGTGTTCCCGAGCGCCCTTGATGTGAATGTGCGTCGCGGGTTCCATGGTCAGCAGCGGATAGCTTACGTCGAGCGGCGCAAAGGCAAACGGCATCGCTAGGTTCGTCGCGGCGCTCTGCGGACCAGCGACTTGCGCTTTGGCACTTTTTTGTGACAATAGACTTTTTCGGTCGCGCTCCCCGCGGTCGGAAGCCCTAACCCCACTATGAACCACCCCCCGATTCCCCGGATCCGGGCTGCTGCTGTGTCGGCCGTCCTGCTCTCCCTGCTCAGCGCCTTGGAACTCCAAGCGGTGTCCTTCAGCGACGGTCGCTGGAAGGGCAGCTTCGATTCCACGTTCTCGTTCGGCGGCACGTACCGCATGGCGAATCCCAACTCGGATTTCATCGGCACCGCCAACGGCGGGCGCCAGCTTTCGGTGAACTACGACGACGGTAACCTGAACTATCGCAAGGGTTGGGTGTCGTCGCTGGTCAAGGGCACCCACGATTTGGAGGTGCAGTACGGCGACCACTTCGGAGCCTTCGGCCGCGTCACGTACTTTTACGACAGCGTGAACGAGAAGGGCGTGCGCGATCGCACTCCTCTGAGCGACCAGGCACGCGATCGGGTGGGCAAGCGGATCGAGTACCTTGACCTCTACGGTCTGTGGCGTGGCGAGGTCGGCGGTCGGCCGGCGGACATCCGCTTCGGGCGTCAGGTGCTGAACCTCGGTGAGAGCACCTTTATCCCGAATGGCATCAACGCGGTGAATCCGGTCGATGTCGCCCGGCTCCGCTCCCCGGGCTCGGAACTGCGCGAATCGCTCCTCCCTGTCACCATGCTCAAGGGCAGCTTCAGCCTGAGCGACACGGTTACGATCGAGCCTTTCTGGCTGCTGGAATTCCGGCGCGTCGAGGTCGACCCGGCGGGCACCTATTTCTCGACGAATGACTTCGGCACCCGCGGGGGCCGCAACGTCTACCTCGGCTTTGGCGCGCTGAGCGATCAGACCCCGCTTGGCGCCATCCCGCGTGCCCTCGACCGCGAGCCGGACAATCTCAATCAGTACGGCATCTCGGCGCGCGTGCTCGCCCCCGGGCTCAACGACACGGAGTTCGGCTTCTACCTGATGCGCTACCACAGTCGGCTGCCGTCGCTCAGCGCGCTCACGCCAACGGTGCCGATCGACACCAACCTGACCGGACCGCTGACGTCCGTCTTCGTGCGGTCGGGTCTGCCGGCCGCGCAGGCCGCCGCGCAGGCCGCGGGGGTCTTCCAGCTCATCGTCCTCTCGCAGACCAATCCGGCCGCGCTGACGCCGGTGCAGATCGCCACCTTGCAGGCCCCACAGACCCAGCAGGCGATCGCTGGGGCGCGTCAGATCGCCCTCCTCACCGCGGCCAGCACCGGCCGTTACTTCGTGGAGTACCCGGAGGACATCACGATGTTCGGCGCGAGCTTCAACACCGACCTCGGTTCGACGGGCGTTTCGCTGCAGGGTGAAGTTTCATACAAGCAGGACGTTCCCCTCCAAGTGGACGACGTCGAATTGCTCTTCGCGGCGCTGTCGACCCTGAACCCGGCCTTCGGTTCAAACAATCAGGTTGGCAACTTCCTTGGCCGCTACGGTCAGCAGATCACCGGTTACCGCCGCCATGGCGTCTGGACGGCGCAGGCGACCGCCACCAAGATCTTCGGTCAGGTGCTCGGCGCGAGTCAGCTTGCGCTCGTCACCGAGGTCGGCGGCGTGTCCGTCCCGGACCTTCCGGGCAAGGACAAGCTCCGCTACGACGTGAACGGCACGTTCACCAGCGGCAGCGCGGCGGCCATGGTCGGCACGGGCAGCACGCTGCCCAGCACGCCCTTGGATCAGTTCGCGGATCCGTTCTCCTGGGGCTACCAAGTCCTCGGCCGCCTCGACTACACCAACCTGTTCGGCGGCGTGAACGTCTCACCGTCGGTTGCCTTCGTCCAAGACGTCTCCGGCAACACCCCGAACCCGCTCGGCAACTTCATCGAAGGCCGACAAAGCCTCAACGTCTCGGTTGAAGTCGTCTGGCAGAATCGCTGGAGCGCCGAATTCCGCTACGTGAACTTCTACGGTGCCGGCCCGCAGAACCTGCTCGCCGACCGCGATTACTTCGCGACGACCCTCAAGTACGCCTTCTGAGCCCCGCCCCATGAACACTCTTTCTTCCCTTCCCCACCGACGCCTCGGCGTTGCGTTCCTTCTCGCCTGTTCCTCCACCTTCGCCGCGACCTCGGAGTCCGATGTCGCGCGCCTTGGCAAGGACCTTTCCCCGCTCGGCGCCGAGCGCGCGGGCAATGCGGACGGCTCGATCCCGGCCTGGACGGGGGGCGTCACGCAGGCCCCCGCCGGCTACAAGGTGGGCGACCATCACCCGGATCCGTTCGGCGGCGATCAACCGCTCTACACGATCACGCCGCAGAATGCCGCGAATCATCAGGCCCGGCTCACCGCTGGGCAGCGGGCACTCCTGCAGACCTACCCGGGCTACTCGATCCCGGTCTACCCCACGCGCCGCAGCGCGGCCGTCCCGCAGCGCATCTATGATGCGACCGCCCGCGTCGCCACGACCGCCCGCGTCGCCAACGGTGGCGCCAACGTGGAGGGCGCACTCCTCGGCATTCCGTTCCCGATCCCATCCTCCGGCATCGAGGTGATCTGGAATCATCTGCTGCGTTACCGCGGCGATGCGGCGAACCGCCACATCGGCCAGGCCGCCCCGCAGCGCAATGGCTCCTACTCGCTCGTGGAATTCCGCGACGAGTTCATGTTCAACTATACGCGCACCGGCGTGTCCGCCGAGGACCTCGACAACGTGCTGCTGTACTTCAAGCAGGCCGTCGTCGCCCCGGCCCGGCTGGCGGGCACGATCCTGCTCGTCCACGAGACGCTCGATCAGGTCAAGGAGACCCGCCGCGCCTGGGTCTACAACGCCGGTCAGCGCCGCGTGCGCCGCGCCCCGAACGTCGCCTACGACGCCCCCGGAACCGCGGCCGACGGCATGCGGACGAGCGATCAGTTCGACATGTTCAACGGAGCCACGGACCGCTACGACTGGGAACTCGTGGGGAAGCGGGAAATGATCGTCCCGTACAACAGCTATCGCCTGCACTCGAAGGACGTGAAGCACGCCGACATCCTCAAGCCGCTGCACATCAACCAGTCGCTCACCCGCTACGAGTTGCATCGGGTGTGGGTCGTCGAGGCCAAGCTCAAGCCCGGCGCCTCCCACATCTACCCGCGCCGAACCTTCTACGTCGATGAGGACTCGTGGCAGATCCTCGCGGTCGACCAGTACGACTCGCGCGGCGAACTCTGGCGCGTCTCGGAGGCGCACTGCATTCAGTACTATGATGCGGGCCTTTTCTGGAGCACGCTCGAGGTCCACACGGACCTGCAGGCCGGTCGCTATCTCGCGATCGGTTTGGACAACGAGTTCGAGATGTACGACTTCACGCTCAAGCGTTCTCCCTCGGACTACGTTCCGGAAAGCCTGCGTCGCGAAGGTGTCCGCTGAGCGCCGCCTGAGCGCCGCCTTCGTTGACCCGTGCCTCTCGGTTCCGCCCGCCTCCTCAGCGCGGTGCTGCTCGGTGTGACCGGCCTCGCGCTGGTTCCCGTCCGCACGGCCAGCGCCGCCCCGGGAGCGGCGAGGTCTCTCCTGCTCGACGGCGTCGTGCGTGCCGATGGCGCCATCGTCGCGGTTGGGGAGCGGGGCGCAGTGCTGATCAGTGACGATCAGGCTGCGTCCTGGCGCACGCTGCCCTCGACGGTCGACGCGGCCCTCACCGGGGTCACGTTCGTCGATGCTTCGCTCGGCTGGATCTGCGGCCACGGCGGCGTCCTCCTCCACACGCAGGACGGGGGGCGATCCTGGCAACGGCAGCTGCGGGACGAACCCGGCGACACCGTCTTCCTCGATGTCGTCGCACTTTCCCCGCAGAGCGCCATTGCGGTGGGAGCGTTCGGCACGCTTCGCGTCACCCACGACGGCGGACGCTCCTGGGAACGACCGGCGTCGGCCGGAGAGGATCGTCACCTCAACCGTATTCTCCTGGAGCGCGGCGGTGCCGTGTGGATCGCCGTCGAGGGCGGGTTACTCATGCGCTCCGGCGATCAGGGACGGACATGGCAGGCCGTCAGCGTTCGGGAGGATGCTCCGTCGCTGTACGGGCTGCTGGAGCTGCCGTCGAGCGAGGTCTTGGTCCATGGACTCCGCGGCCACGCCTGGCGGGTGGGACGAGCTGAGGAGGTTGCCGCCGTCGACATCGAGGCCCCGGTGATGCTCGCCACCAGCTGCCGCCTCGCGGATGGTCGGGTTCTCTTGGCCGGTGCCGCTCGCTGGTTCTTCATCAGCGCCGACGACGCACGGACTTTCACTCGCGCGTCGCTCCCGCTCACGACCGGCGTCGCCGAACTCCTGCCGTTGAAGGACGGACGCGTGCTGGCGCTCGGGGAGGCCGGAGCCACCGTGCTTCGTCTGCCTGCCGGGTCGGGAACGAATCCTCCTTCCCCGTGACGTCGTCGCCCGCTCCAAGCCTGTCGGACCGGATTCTCCGGGGCCTTGAATCGGTGATCTTCGGACACCGCCTTCTGGTGCTGGCGGTGTTCGCGGTCACGACTGTCGTGCTGGTCGGAGCCGCGACGCGCCTCCGGATCGACGCGAGCTTCAATAAATCGCTGCCAAAGGAGCACCCCTATATTCAGGTTTTTGCGCGCCATCAGGCGGAGTTCGGCGGCGCGAACCGCGTGCTCGTCGCCCTCATCGCGCGCGACGGCGACATCTTCTCGCCCGCGTTCTTCGCCACCCTGCGGGCGGCGACGGACGAAGTATTCTACTGTCCGGGCGTCGACCGGGCGCAGGTGCAATCCCTCTTCACGCCCAACGTGCGCTACATCGAGGTGGTGGAGGATGGGCTGACGGGGGGGGCGGTGATCCCGGCGGACTTTCAGCCGGCGCCCGAGGGTTTCCGTCAGGTCCGGGAAAATCTCATCAAATCGAACCGCGTCGGTCAGTTGGTCGCGAACGACTTCTCCGGGGCCATCATCAGTGCGCAGTTGCAGGAGATCGATCCGGCGACCGGTCAGAAGCTCGACTACCAGAAGGTCGCCGCCGCGCTGGAGTCCCGCGTGCGCGAGCGTTTCGCCTCGGACAAGATTTCGATCCACATCATTGGCTTTGCCAAGGTCATGGGCGACATCGCCGACGGCGCCCGTGGGGTGGCGCTCTTCTTCCTCGTCGCCCTTGCAATCACCACCCTGCTCGTCTGGGAGTTCGCGGGGAGGTGGAAGCTCGCCGGCGCGCTGCTGCTCTGCTCGCTCATTGCCGTGAGCTGGCAGGTCGGCACGCTCACACTGCTGGGGTTTGGCATCGATCCGATGTCGATCCTCGTGCCGTTCCTGATCTTCGCCATCGCGGTGAGCCACGGCGTGCAGATGGTCCGCGCCTACCGCGACGCCGTGTTCTCCGGTCAGGACGGGTACGCCGCGGCCCGGACCGCCTTTCGACAGCTCATCGTCCCGGGCGGGCTGGCGCTGATCACCGACACGATCGGATTCCTCACCATGCTGGTGATCGAGATCGACACGGTGCGGGAACTGGCGATCGCCGCGAGCCTCGGCGTGGGCCTGATCCTGCTGACCAACCTCTTCCTCCTGCCGGTCATTCTCTCCTATCTCAAGCTTCCTCCCTCGTATCAGGTCTGGGCCGAGCGCCGGCGCCAGCGGACGGATCGTTTTTGGCGGCGGTACTGCAACCTCTTCACGCCGCGTCGCGCCGCGGTGGGCATCATCGCCGCCGGGGTGCTCGGCGTCTGGGCGTGGAACAAGAGCGCGGAGGTGCGCGTCGGCGACCTGCAGGGCGGCGTGCCCGAGTTGCGTCAGGACTCCCGCTACAATCAGGATTCCCGCACCATCATCTCGCGCTTTTCGATCGGCATCGACGTGATCACCGTGTTCGCTGAGGCGAAGCCGAATGCCTCGGTCGACTACGACGTGGTGTCCGCCATGGACCGCCTTGAGGGACGACTGCGCGATCTTCCCACCGTGCAATCGGTGGTGAGCCTGAGCAGCCTCGCCAAGGGCGTGAACGCGGCGTGGAACGAGGGGTCACTCAAGTGGCGCGTCCTTCCGCAGGCCCCGAGTGCCCTCGCCCAAGCGACCTCGCCGATCGAGACCTCCACGGGCCTGCTCAACAGCGACGCGAGCGTCATGCCGATCATGGTCTTCCTCACCGACCATCGCGCTGAGACTCTCACTGCGGTCACCCGGACGATTGAGGAGTTCATCGCCCAACATCCCTCGGACAAAGTCGCGTTCCGATTGGCCGGCGGCAACGCCGGCGTGATGGCGGCGACCAATGACGTCGTCGCCGCCGCGCAGACACCCATCGTCCTCTGGGTCTTTGGTTCGGTGATCGTGTTGTGCCTCCTCGTTTTCCGGTCCCTTCGCGCCACGCTGTGCATCGTGCTGCCGCTCGCGCTCGTGTCGTACCTCGGCTATGCGCTGATGGTGTACCTCGACATCGGGCTGAAGACGGCGACCCTTCCGGTCGTCGCCCTCGGGGTGGGAATCGGCGTCGACTACGGCATCTACATTTTCGCCATTCTGCAGCGGGAACTGCGGAACGGAGTCTCCTTCGGTGACGCGCTGTTCCACGCCTTCCGGGACACCGGCGGTGCCGTCGTCTTCACCGGCCTGACGCTCGCGGCGGGAGTAGGCACGTGGGCGGCATCGGCCCTGAAGTTCCAGGCCGACATGGGCGTGCTGCTGAGCTTCATGTTCCTCGTGAACATGCTCGGGGCGATCGCCCTGCTCCCGGCCCTGGCGCTGTGGTTGTACCGCCCGCGTCAGGCGCGCTAGCGAGGCACCTCCGGCGCCACCGCGAGCGTTGAAGAACCACCGAGTGCGGCAGTGGCCTAGGGTCCTCACCCCGAAGCACTTTCCGAATCCACCCAACCACCGGATTTTTATGTGCGCAGGCACCGTTCACCTCGATTTTCCGTTCGCTTCCTCACTCCTGCGTGACATAGAGGGTTCGCGAGCGCTCGGCGTTGGCCGCTGCCCATCATGACTTTCCTTTCCCCGCCGTTGCGACGTGTCCGTTCCCGCCTCCTCAGGATCGTGTGGGCCTTCTCCGTGGTCGAGGTCCTGATCACGGTCGCAGTCGTGGGCGCACTCCTCGTTACCGTGGGGATGTTTCTGGTGAGCGGAAGGGTGACGTCCCGCAAGGTGGCAAACATCAACCAGGGCAACACCACGGGACGGTTTTCCTTCGATCACATCAGCCGGTAGATGTCTTTGGCGTTCGATTTCAAGGCAGATAACTTCCAAGTACCTAACCCGGACAACACGGCGTTCTCACGCCTGACGTACCGGGTGAGCCTCGGCCTGCCCGGTACCACAGCGTATACGATGGCGTCGTCGGACCAAATCGTCATCGACCTGCCGAGTGGAACGAGACCCGCCGTGGGCGACTACCTGATCCTCGCCAGTCCTCGTCTAAATGGCGAAGTCGGCGGCCGCATCGCCGGCGTCTTGGACTCCCGCGGAGGTGCCGCTCACGGCAACGTGACGCTCACGCTGGAAGGCACGATCGAAGCTCTCTCTGGCAAGACGGACGCGGTCGAGGCCATGCAGGTGGCGATGATCCAAAGCGAACGCGCCTACGCCATCGCGACGGTCGAGGGTAGCGATGCCTTCGTCTCGTACGAAACCTATCCGGGGGGCAATGCCAAGGTCCTCGCCCGTCCGGTCGTCCGTGATCAGTTTCCTTTCTCCCGCTAGGCGACAGGGGCAGTCGGGAGCGGTTTGTTCTTCGCCAACTTCCGACTTCTCCTCGAGACCGCCGACGAGGACGCCGTCAACGTCCAGAAAGGCAATCAGGCCTTCAACTCCCAGAACGAAGTCAACGGGCTCTTGGTCAATAAGTCCGGCGTATCCTACGGCCTGAATGCCGTCCCGACGCCCACCCCGTCACCGTCGCCCACGCCGACTCCGTCGCCCACGCCGTCACCTTCCCCGACTCCCTCACCGCGTCCGACTCCGACGCCGACTCCGCCTCCGAACGACTGCTAGTCGGCGCCCGGCTGCTCCCGCTTCGTCGAGCCGGGAGCGCTTGTCCGTGACGTACTGCGTGTACCGTACCCCGGCGGCGCCTTGAGCGTCCGCGAGGGCGATCAGAAGCGGTTCACGGCCGCGATGACCGCTTCGACCTGCGCGTCGGTGAGTTCCGGGAAGATGGGCAGGCTCAGGCAGGTGGCGGCGGCGCGTTCCGCGACCGGGAGTACGCCCTCGCGGTACCCGAGGTGTGCATAGCAGGGCTGCTGGTGCAGGCAGCGCGGGTAGATGAGATCTGTCCCGATTCCGGCTCCCGTGAGATGCTGGCGAAGCGCGTCGCGCCGGGGAT
This sequence comes from Verrucomicrobiota bacterium, assembly GCA_016871755.1. Taxonomy (GTDB): domain Bacteria; phylum Verrucomicrobiota; class Verrucomicrobiia; order Opitutales; family Opitutaceae; genus UBA6669. The sequence goes on from VHCJ01000027.1 coordinate 25,667, forward strand.
GGCGCAGCGTGAACTGGTGGAACACGCTCGCCCCGTAGTCGGGCTGATCCGGGAGGCGTGCATCCGCGAGGCGGATTTCGCGCAGATAGCGGCTGGCAATCGCCTGACGACGCGCGGTCCACGCCGCGAGGTGCGGCAGCTTGACGTTGAGTGCGGCTCCTTGGAATCCATCCATCCGGAAATTGAAGCCCACCAGGTCGTGGTGGTAACGCCGGGTCGAGCCGTGCACGCGCAGCGCGCGCGCGGTCTCGAAGCGTTCCGCGTGGCGAGTTACAAATGCCCCGCCCTCGCCGCAGGCACCGAGGTTCTTCGTTGGATAAAAGCTGAAGGTCCCGCAGTCGCCGAGCAGTCCCACCGGGGTTCCACGGTAACGGGCCCCGACCGCTTGGGCACAGTCCTCGATGACTTCGAGTCCGTGCCGCTGCGCGATCGCGAGGATCTCGTCCATCCGCGCCGGTTGTCCAAAGAGGTGCACGACCACGATCGCCTTGGTCCGGGGCGTCACCGCCGCCGCGACCGCCTCCGGGCTGAGGTTGAAGGTGCCTTCCTCGATTTCCGCGAAGACGGGGGTGGCGCCGACGTAGCTGATGCCCCATGCGGTTGAGGCGAAGGTAAAGGGAGTGGTGATCACTTCGTCGCCCGGTCCGAGTTTCGCGAGCACCGCAGCGAGGTGCAGCGGCGATGTCCCGCTGTTCATTCCCAGCACCCGCGGGTAGCCCAGCGTGGCACCGAACGCACGCTCGAAGTCCTCCACGTCCCGCCCGAGGCAGAAACGCGTGGAATCGTAGGCCGCGGCGATCGCCGCCAGCACCTCCTCGCGCAGGGCGCGATGCTGCAGGGATAGGTCGAGGAAGGGAACGTTCATCCCGGAGACCTTGGGGATGACGCGGCCCGGGGGCAATCCCCCACCGTCAGGAGGCGGGACGCGTACGGCGCAGCGCCTTGATCAGCGCCTCAACCAAGGCGTCGATCCCGGGCTTAGCCGCTTCGAAGTCCGCCCGTAAGCCCGCCGCCTTCAGGGAGGCCGTGGTCTGGGGTCCCATGCTTCCGGCGAGGGGGCGCCGCAGCCCGGCCGCCGGCTGCAGGTGCTTCGCCTGCTTCACGAACGATTCGACCGCGCTGCTGCTGGCGAAGAGCACCGCATCCGCGCCGCGCGCCCGGAAATCCTCCGCTACGGGGTCCGCCGCGAGGTCCGTCAAATCGGTCCGGTACACGGGCAGCAGGTCGACGATCGCCCGGGCCTCGTCCAAGCGCTGGACCAAGGTGTCGCGGTTGCGGTTGCCGGTCACGACGAGGATCTTCGCGCTGTCGAGGCTGCCGGTCGCAACCAGCGCGTCCGCCAGCGCCTCGGCGGTCGCCACTTCAGGCTGTAGCTCGACGCGCAGGTGCAGCGCCGCGACCTCCCGGGCGGTGGCGTCGCCGACACAGGCGATCCGGATCAGGCCAAGGCTGCGGATGTCGTCGAAAATGCGGCGGAACTCCTCAAAAAAGCAACGCACGCCGTTCGGGCTGGTGAACACGAGCCAGTCGTAGCCTCCCAACTCCGGGAGCACCTCGGCGAGATCGTGCTTCGAGACGTCCTTCGTGACGGAGATCAGCGGCAGTTCGAGCACCTCCGCGCCGAGGGACTCCAGCGTGTCACGGAGCGCGCCGGCCTGGGTGCCGGCCCGCGTGACCACGATGCGCCGGCCGAAGAGCGGCAGCCGTTCAAACCAGCGGAGCGCCTCCCTTTCCTGGGCGACGTCGCCGATGATCACGATCGCGGGAGAGGTTACCCCGGCCTCCGCCACGGCGTCGGCGAGCGCACGCACCGGCGCCGCGACGCTGCGCTGCCGGCCGAGGGACGCCCATTGGACGACGACGGCGGGAGTCTCCGGCGCGAGCCCGCCGGCCTGAAGCTCCTGCAGCACGCTGCGCAGGTGCCCCATCGCCATGTAGATCACGAGGGTGGCATCCGGGAGCGCGCCGAAGCGCCGCCATTCCGTGGTCGGCGCTCCTTTCGCGGGGTCCTCGTGCCCGGTCAGGAAGACGAGCGAGGCGCTGGTGTTGCGGAGGGTGAGCGGGACGCCGCCGTAGGCGGCGGCAGCGAGGGCGGCGGTGACTCCAGGGACGATCGCAAAGGGGATGCCAGCGGCGGCGAGTCGGCGCGCCTCCTCCCCGCCTCTTCCGAAAACGAACGGATCGCCGCCCTTCAAGCGGACGACGCACTGTCCGGCACGTGCTTCCCGCACCAGCAGCTCCTCAATTTCTTCCTGCGGACGCGAATGGAACCCGGCCTTCTTGCCGACATAAATCCGCCGCGCTTCCGGGCGGCACGCCGTGAGCAGGCCGGGATGCACCAGGTAGTCGTAGACCACCACGTCGCAGCGGGCGAGCAGGTCGCGCGCACGCACCGTGATCAACCCCGGATCACCGGGTCCAGCCCCGACCAGATAAACCATTCCGGCAGCCATGGGTCAGTGCCGGCTAGGAAGCCAGACCAAGCTCGCGCAACACGCGGGCGGCGGTGGTGTCGGGCGCCGCCACATCGTCAGCGGTCAAATCGCGGTGGTGCGCGCCAATCTGCTCATGGAAGAGATGCAGCGTAGCGTCCGTGGCGTGGACCGCGACGGCGGTGTGGCAACCGCCTCCAAGCGCGCGCTGGAAGGCGCGCTCGAGCGTCACGTGACGGAAGGTACGCTCATCGAACACCGCGCGCCAAGCCGCCCCTTCGCCGACGCGGCACTGTACGGCGATTGCCGCCTGTCCGACCGCCGGCACCATCGCTGTGACCGCGAATGGTCGAAAATCCACATTGGGCCAGGAGGCGATCCCGAGGCGTCGCAGCCCGGCGGCCGCGAGCACCGAGGCATCCGCCACCTTGAGTTCGCCGATCTTCCGGAGCCGCGTGTCCACATTCCCCCGGATTTCCGTGAACGTGACGCCGGGGTGCAGACGGAGAAGTTGGAGGCGTCGGCGCGGACTGCCCGTGGCCACGAGGGCGGGCACCGTGAGGCCCGACTGCACGACCAGCACATCGCGCGGATCTTCGCGCGGGAGGTAGCCCGCGATCTCGAGGCCCTCGGGCATGTCGCCCGGCAGGTCCTTGGTGCTGTGAACGGCGAGATCCGCGTCGCCGCGCAGCAGGGCCTGCTCGAGCTCCGAGGTGAAGAGACCCTTGCCGCCCTTCTTTTCCAACGACCACTCGGATTGCCGATCACCGGTCGTGACCAGCTTCAACAACTCGGTCGCGAGACCAAGACGTTCGGCGAAGCGCGCCGCCACCTGCTCGGACTGGGTCAGGGCGAGCGGGCTCTTGCGGGTGGCGATGACGAGGGGCTTCACGCGGCGCGGCGGAAGGCGGGGCGGAGCCCGGGTGCGGCGCACACCGGACTCCCCCTGGGAGCAGACGGGCTCAATACGAGGCCTGGACGCCCGTGATGTTCTTCTTGGTCATCCAAGGCATCATGCTGCGCAGGTACGTGCCGGTCTTCTCGATCGGATGCTTCTGGCCGGCGGCGAGGAGCTTGTGGTAGTTCTTCAGGCCGCCCTTGTACTCGTTGACCCACTCGCGGGTGAACTTCCCGGTCTGGATCTCCTTGAGGATGCGCTTCATCTCGGCCTTGGTGGCCTTGTTGATGACGCGCGGTCCCCGCGTGATGTCGCCATACTTGGCGGTCTCGGAGATGGAGAAACGCATCCCGGCGATGCCGCTCTCGTACATCAAGTCGCAGATGAGCTTCAGCTCGTGGAGACATTCGAAGTACGCCATCTCCGGCTGGTAGCCAGCCTCGACGAGCGTTTCGAAACCGGCCTGAACGAGGGCGCTGGCGCCGCCGCAGAGCACGGCCTGCTCGCCGAAGAGATCGGTCTCGGTCTCCTCCTTGAACGTCGTCTGGAGCACGCCGGCGCGGGTGGAACCGATGCCCTTGGCCCACGCGAGGGCGGTCTGCTTGGCCTTCTTCGACTTGTTCTGGGCCACCGCGATGAGGGCGGGCATGCCCTTGCCCTCGGCGTAGAGGCGGCGGACCATGTGGCCGGGGCCCTTTGGCGCGACCATGATGCAGTCGATGTCCTTGTGCAGCTTGATCAGGCCGAAGTGCACGCTGAGACCGTGCGAGAAGAGGAGCGTCTTGCCCTTGGCGAGGTTGGGAAGGATGTCCTGCGTGTAGACATCGGCCTGCTTCATGTCGGGCAGGCCAACCATGATGACGTCGGCGCGGCGGACGGCCTCGGCGGTGTCGAAGACCTCGAAGCCGTGCTGTTCGGCGACGGCCCGGGACTTGGAGCCGGGATACAGGCCGATGATCACCTTGCAGCCGGAATCCTTGAGATTGAGCGCATGGGCATGGCCTTGGGACCCGTAGCCGAGCACGGCGAGGGTCTTGTTCTGGAACACGCCGAGATCGGCGTCCTTGTCGGTGTAGACTTTTGCGGGCATGGTGGGAAGGAGGGGCGGTTGGAGGGAAGATCAGCGGCGCATGGCGAGCTGGCCGGTGCGGGCCAGTTCAAGGATGCCGAAGGCTTCGACGAGGCGGAGGAACGCCGCCGTCTTGCCCTCATCGCCCGTGACCTCGACCACGAGCGCGTCGTGGGCCACGTTGACGACCTTGGCGCGGAAGATGTCACAAATCTGCATGATCTCGGAGCGGGTGCGCGCGTCGGCCTTCACCTTCACGAGCACCAGTTCGCGCACCACGGCCTGGCCTTCCTTGAAGTCCACCACCTCAACCACATTGACCAGCTTCCGCAGCTGCTTGGTCACCATGTCGAGCGAGGCATCGTCGCCCTTGATCACGGCGGTGATCCGCGACAAGGAGGCATCGTGGGTCGGTGCGACGTTGAGGGAGTCGATGTTGAATCCGCGGCCCGAGAACATGCCCGAGACCCGGGCGAGAACGCCGAACTTGTTCTCGACGAGGACGGAGATCGTATGACGCATGGGTGGAAAAGCCGGTGGGGGAAAAGGAGGGATCGAGGGAACCACTGGTGGACGGCGAGGGACTCGAACCCCCGACACCCTCGGTGTAAGCGAGGTGCTCTAACCAACTGAGCTAGCCGTCCGGCAGGAACCGGCAGTAAACCCGCCCGGCGGCGCCTGAGGCAAGGGTTTAATCCGGCCGCCTCGCCGTCGGCGGCCGCCGGAGGGTCTAGCCGCGGCCCGGACCTCCCGTGACTCCGAGCAGACCCTCGCGCGCCAGCCACTCGGCGTTCTGGACCGCGTTGAGCGCGGCGCCCTTCCAAAGGTTGTCGCCACTGACCCAGAACGACAGGCCGTTGTCGAAGGCCGTGTCAATGCGCAGACGCCCCACCCCGCACCGCACCTTCTCGGCGAAGTCCAGCGGGGTCGGATAGCGCGAGGCCTTCGGCTCGTCGACGAGTTCGGCGCCGGCGAAGGAGGCGATCGCCTCCCGCGCGGCGGCCACGCTGACCGGCCGCTCGAATTCGGCGCTGACAGAGACGGAGTGGGCCCGGACGACTGGCACGCGCACGCAGGTCGCCGAGACCCGCAGGTCCGGCAGGCCCATGATCTTCCGGCTCTCCTGCGCCATCTTCGACTCCTCGCCAGTGTACCCGTCGCTGCCGAACGAATCGACCTGCGGGATGCAGTTGAACGCGATCTGGTACGGATAAACCTTCCGGGTCAGCGGCTCACCGGCCACGTGGGAGCGCACCTGCTGGGCCAGTTCCTGGATGGCTTCCGCCCCGGTCCCCGAGACCGACTGGTACGTGGAAACGAAGATTCGCTTTGCCCCGAACGCGAGGTGCAGCGGCCACAGGCCCATGAGCATCACGGCGGTCGAGCAGTTCGGGTTGGCGACGATACCCGAATGGGTCCTCAGCTCCTGCGGGTTGATTTCCGGAATGACCAGCGGAACCTTCGGGTCCATGCGCAGCGCCGAACTCTTGTCGATCACGAGGCAGCCCGAGGCCACCGCGTCCGCCGCCAGTGCGCGGGTGACCGAGCCTCCCGCGGCGAAGAACGCGAGAACCACGCCCGCGAAGGCACCCGGCTTCGCCTCCTCCACCCGGAAACTGCGGTCACCGTGTGTCACCGTCTTGCCCGCCGAGCGCGCCGAGGCAAAGAGCCGCAGCTCGCGCAGGGGAAAGTGGCGCTCGTGCAAGAGCCGGACCAGCTCTTGACCGACCGCGCCGGTGGCACCGACGATACCGACTGCATAACCAGATGACTTCACGATGGAGACCCCTTTGGAACACGTAATCACAACGGGTGCCCGGCTGGGGATCAAGCCCACAGACCGGCTGCTCGTCGTCAGCCTTTCCGCGCAGACCCTGACGCTGTTCCGGGACGGGCAGGCCGAGCGCACCTACCCCGTGTCGACCTCGCGCCGCCCTCCCTCCAACGTCCGCGACTCCCTCGGCACCCCCACGGGACTCCATGCCATTGCCGAGCGGATCGGCGGTGAGCAGCCGATCGGCATGGTTTTCCGAGGGCGCGTGCCCACCGGGCGTCACTACCGCGAGTACGTCCCGGAAGAGCGGACGACCGACGACCTCATCACCAGCCGCATCCTCTGGCTCCGCGGCCTCGAGCCGGGGCTCAACGAGGGAGGCGACGTCGACACCTTCCGGCGCTACGTCTACCTTCACGGCACCTGCCACGAAGACCGCATCGGCACGCCCGCCAGCGCCGGGTGCGTCCGCCTGCGGAACCTCGACGTGATCGATCTCCACGATCGCGTGCGCGTCGGTGACTGGGTCTGGATCGGCCCATAGCCCGGCGGCGGCTGCCGGTCTCCCGTCTCCCTCGGGTAGGAACCACGGGGCTGCGTCGACGAACCGTCCGCGCAGGGCGTTCGCGCGCGAGTCAGCCAGCCGCGCTCCGTCTCTCCCGGCGCTCGCCCCTCCGGTCGCGCACCCGGATCGGACGACTAGGCCCAGCGGTTCTTCCCGAACAAGAGACGGAGGGAGTTGAGGCAGACGACGAGCGTGCTGCCCTCATGGGCTGCGACGCCGACCGCCAGAGGCACCGCGCCGAACGCGGTGGCGATGATCATCACGCCCACCACGCCCAGCGAGACCGCGAGGTTCTGCCGGATGATCCGCCGGGCCCGGACGCTCAGCCAGTACGCGGAAAGGAAGTTCTCAATGCGGTCGTGCATGAGGATGACCTCGGCCTGCTCCAGCGCCGCGTCGCTGCCCCGCGCTCCCATCGCGACGCTCACGTCGGCCGCCGCGAGCGACGGCGCGTCGTTCACGCCATCACCCACCATCGCGACCCGGGCTCCCCCGGCCCGCATGCCCTCGATCGCCGCCACCTTGTCCTCGGGGGAGAGTCCGGCCCTCACCTCGTCGACGCCGATCTCTCCCGCGACATTCTCCGCCGCGTGGCGCCGGTCACCCGTGAGCATCACGGACCGGATCCCGCGGCGGCGCAGGGCCGCCAGCACCGCCTTGGACTCGGACCGGATCTGGTCCTTGAGCAGGACGCGTCCGACGAGGTCGCGTCCGATGACCCAGACCTCGCTGAGTTCAGCCGGCGCCGGCGACAGCGTGCCGCTCCAGCCAGCGAGGGGACCGTGCTCCAGCAATTCGCGCCGCCCCAGCAGCGTGAGCGAGCCACCGAAACGGCCCCGCACGCCCTGCCCGGTGATCGAAGAAAAATCCTCCACGGCGAGTTCGCGCACGCCCTGGGCGCGCGCGTGCCGGACGATCGCCCGCGCGAGCGGATGGTGCGAGCGACTCTCGAGCGCGTTGGCCAGTTCCAGCACCTCCCGCTCCTTGCCCGGCGGAAAGCTCTCCACCGCCATCACCGCCAGTTCCCCCGTGGTCAGGGTGCCCGTCTTGTCCAACGCCACCACCGTGATGTCCGCCAACCGTTCCACCGCCGCGCCCCCGCGGAACAGCACGCCGTGCCGCGCCCCCCACGCGATCGCGGCGAGGATGGCGGACGGGATCGACAGGACCAGCGCGCACGGGCTCGCGACCACCAGCAGCGTCATCGCCCGGTAGAACGCCGAGCGCACCCCGTCCTCGTTCGCGAACGCCGGCAGTCCGAACCCGAGCCACCACACGAGGAACATCGCCGCGCTGCCGCCGAGCACCGCGTAGGTGTACGGGGTGCCGAAGCGGTCGGTCAGGCGCTCGCTCGGTGCCTTGAGTTTCTGGGCCGTCTCGATCAGCCGGATGATCCGCTGCAACGTACTCTCCGACGGCAGCCGGCTGACCTTGAAGTCCACCGCCCCCCAGAGATTCAGCGTGCCACTGTAGACGGTGTCCCCAAGGCCCTTCTCCACCGGGACCGCCTCGCCGGTCAGCGCCGATTCGTCGCTCGCGCTGCGCCCCGCCACCACGGCTCCGTCCGTCGGGAACCCCTGCCCCGGACGCACGCGGACGCAGTCGCCGACCTGCAGGTCTTCGACCGCGCGGTCGTGCTCCACGCCCGCCGCGTCGACCACGGTCGCGCGCTTCGGCGCCGCCTTGAGCAGGGCCGACACCTCGCGCCGCGTGCGGTCCATCGCGAACTCCTCCATCGCCCCGGAGGCCGAGAACAGGAAAAGCAGGAGCACGGCCTCGTCCCACGCCCCGATCGCCAGCGCCCCCGCCGCCACCACGAGCATCAGGAAGTGGATGTCCACCTCCTTCCGCCGCAGGTTCCCCCACGCGTCCACCGCCGCGTCGTACGCGCCGGCGAGCACCGCGAGGAGGGAGAGGAGCCGCGAGAGCCAGATCGGGCCCCAGCCGTAGTAGTCCGTGAGGAAGCCCGCCAGTCCAAGCCCGGCGCAAGCCGCCGCGAGGGTGGCGAGGAGTCGCCATTCCGACTCGGGTGCCGGGGCCTCCAGCGGTTCCCGCAAGTCCACCTCACGCCACGTCCACAGCTTGGGCGCCGTGACGCAGGATGGGCCGGTGATTTCGGTGACCGCACCCTCCTGGCGCACCGTGAAACCTTGCGGGACCTTCGCTCGCTGGCCCAGACGATCCTCGACGGCATTCACCGTTGCCACCAGCGACGCCTCCAGCGTGTCCAGATCCACGTCTCCCAGCGTCGCGATCGAGACGGTCCGCCGCTGGGTGTCGATGCGCAGGCCCTCGACGCCCGGCTGGGAGCGCAGGAAGTTGGCCAGCGTGTCCGTCCACGGAAGACTCATGCCGGCAGCGTGGGGATGGCCCCGAAAAAAGGCGACCGCAGATTGCAGTCGCCGCCACCCGCAACAGCCGTTTGCCTCGCGCGTCCGTCGTCCATCATGATCGGTTTGCGCGAAGATTCCGACCTCTCCCCGCCGCCGCCGCGCCCTCCGTCGGTCGCGCCGGGGGTGGCGCGTAAGCTCTTCGCCGAGGATGGACTGCTGACGAGCCTCCTCGAATTGGAACATCGCCCGGAGCAGGCCGCGATGGGCCTCGCCGTCGCCCGCGCGTTTGCCGATGATCACCCGTTGCTCTTCGAGGCCGGAACGGGCGTGGGCAAGTCGCTCGCCTACCTCCTGCCCGGCATCGTCCACGCGGTCGACCAGTCGCGGCAGCTCATCGTCTCGACGCACACCATCTCGCTGCAGGAGCAGCTGGAGACCAAGGATCTCCCGCTGTGCCGACGCATCCTCGCCGGCTCGCCGGAGACGTCCGCCTACGTCGGCTTCCGCAGTTGCGTGCTCGTCGGCAAGGGCAACTACCTCTGCACGACGCGCCTCAGCCACGCGCTGGCGGAGAAGGCCTCCCTGTTCACCGACGACGACTACGGCGAGCTGCAGCGGATCGCCGACTGGGCCGATCAGACCGAGACGGGCCTGCGGCACGAACTCCGCCCCGAGCCCCGCGCCGAGGTCTGGGACCTCGTCAGCGCCGACTCCTCGGGGTGCTCGCGCAAGCACTGTGACTGCAACCGCTGCTTCTACCAACGCGCCCGCACGCGGCTCCGGTCCGCCCAGGTGATCATCGTCAACCACGCCCTCCTCTTTGCCCTGATCAGCGCCGGCGGGGCCCAGGCGCAGGGCGCCACGCGCGAGACGCCGGGCGTGCTGTTCCCGGACGACTTCCTCGTGCTCGACGAAGCGCACACCGTGCCGGAGGTGGCGACTGACAACTTCGGGTTGCATGTGAGCAGCCGTTCGGTTGATCGCGCGCTCAAACACCTGTACAATCCGCGCACCCGTCGCGGACTGCTGGGGCGGCACGCCGGGCCCGAGCTCCTGCGGCTCATCGACGACGGCCTGGCGGCATCCGAACGTTTCTTCGCCGCCGTGCAGGCCGCGCTCCTCACCGAGCGGGCCGTCGTCCGGCTCCGCGCCGCCGATCCCGCGGAGAATGTCCTGGAGGGGCCATTGGCGGCGTTGGAGCGGGCGGTGGCGCGCATCGCGGACCGGCTTGAGGAGGGGCGCGAGCGCGACGAATTCCTCGAGCAGCGTCTGCGCCTGAAGGCGCTGCAGGTCTCGATCGGTGAATGGTTGTCGTTGGCCGACGCGGGTCAGGTCTACTGGGGTGAGCGGGGTGGCCGGAAGCAGACCATCATCACGCTTCGCAGCGCGCCCCTCGACATTGCGCCGGCGCTGCGCGACCACCTCTTCGGGTGCGCGACCAGTGTGGTCTGCACCAGCGCCACACTCGCCGTCGCCGGCCAACTCGACGCCTTCGCGCGGCGCATGGGCGCGGACCGCGCCCGCAGCGCCGCCGTCGCCTCCCCCTTCGACTACGACCGGCAGATGCGGGTCTTCGTCGCGACGGATGTCCCGCTCCCCTCACCGCAGGACGCCCGTCTCGCGGTCGAGAGTCTGATTGATTGGGTGCGCTTCTGCGCGCTGCGCGTCACCGGCGGCACGCTCGTGCTGTTCACGAGCTACGCCGACCTGCGGGCGGTCGCTGCGGCGCTGGAGACCGAGTTCCTCGCTGCCGGCCGACCCCTGCTCCTGCAGGGCGACGCGCTCTCGCGCACGGAGTTGGCCCGCGAAATGCGGCGCCGCGGCAATGCCGTCCTGTTTGGTACGGAGAGCTTCTGGACCGGCGTGGACATTCCCGGGGCCGCCCTCTCGCAGGTGATCGTCACCCGCCTGCCCTTCGCCCCGCCCACGCATCCCGTGCTCGAGGCGCGCAGTGACGCCGTCCGGGAAGCTGGCGGCAATCCGTTCGCCGAGATCACGCTGCCCGACGCGCTGATCCAGTTCCGGCAGGGAATCGGTCGACTGATTCGGTCCGCCACCGATCGCGGCGTGATCACCCTGCTCGACTCACGCGTGGTGGCCAAGACCTACGGCCGCCTCTTCCTCGAAACGCTGCCCCAGACACGGCACGAGCGCATGAATCGCCTGAACCGCGAGGACGTGTTTCAGCCCTTCCCCTCCTGACCGAACCGCTTTCCCCGTTACCCGTTTCCGGCTCGCCTTACCCTTCAGCCCTTTCTCCAAGCCATGGATCGCATCGCGCACTTTTCCGCCCTTCTGCAGCAGCAACCGGCCAACGACCTGTTCCGCTTCAGCCTCGCGCAGGCCTTCCTCGCCGCTGACCGTCCGGCGGAGGCGGAGCCCCACCTGCGGCGGTGCATCGAAGCCAAGGCGGATTGGATGATTCCCCGGATCCTGCTCGGCAAGGCCCTCCTCCGCCGCGGGGATGCGGCCGGTGCCCGCGCACTTCTGGAGGATGCGCTGGCGCTGGCGATCGCGCAGTCGCACGAAGCCCCGGAGGCGGAGATCCGCGCGCTGCTGGGCGAACTCGGTCCGGCCGCCTCGTAAAACCGTCAGCGCAGCGGGCGGATCTTCAGGCTGCGAAAGTGCACTTCATCGCCGTGATCCTGCAGCAGGATCGGTCCCTTCTCGGCCAGACCAAAACCCTCGTTCTTTTCGAACTTGCTCCGGGCCACGAGGCTCTTGAAGAGCGGTGAGCCCCGGGTGTACTCCACGACGTTGATCCCGTTCAGCCAGTGCTCCACGCGGTGGTCGGGGTGGACGACGATCCGGCCATGCTGCCACTCGCCGATGCGGGGCGCGATGCCGAGGCCGTTCAGGGCGACCGCCCGCGGAATCAGATCATAGAGCGAACCAAGAAGCCGGTTGCCGCCCGCGCCCTTCGCCGCATCGGCATGGCGCTCGTCGTCGAGGAGTTGGAATTCGAGTCCAAGCGCGCCCTCCGTCGGGGGGCGCTCGGTGACGAAGTACTTGATCCCGCTGTTCGCTCCGGCCGTGAGGCGGAAGTCGAACTGAAATTCAAAGGCGCCGAAGCTCTCCTGCGTGACGAGGTCTCCGCCGCGCGGCTTTGCCCCGGTCGGTGCGCAGCGCAATTCGCCGTTGGCGAAGGTCCAGCCCTGGGCCGGGAACCCGGTCTGGTTCACGCCGCGCCACCGGGCACCGGTCGCGCCATCCCAGAGCATGCGCCACCCCGCCGCCCGCTCGGCGGCGCTGAGGTCGTTGGGCTGGAGGTTGCGCACCGGAATCGCGTCCAAAGGAGACGGAACCAGCTCGCTCGTCTGGATGCGGAGATTCCGCCACCGGATGCGGCGGCCGACCTGTTCGAGTTGCTTGCCGACGCTGTGGACCTGCAGGGCGATGAAGCCCTCGCGGGTGAGACCGTCGATGACGTGTGACACGGGGCGGCCGTTGACCCAGGTGCGCAGTGAGGAACCGATGGCCTCGATGCGGATGTGGTTCCAGCGACCGAGTTGGTAGAGGTCGGCGGCCGCGGGGTTCAGGGTGCCCGGGTACAGCCATCCCCGCCGCGCCTCATCGTAGATGCCGCCCGTCCACGCTCGGGGCGAAGGATCGATCTCGAATTGATAGCCGTGCACCCGCCCGTTCTGGTACGTCGGCAGACTCTGGCTGCGGAACTGGATGCCACTGTTGGTGGGGCCGCCCTCCTGCAGGACCTCGCACTCGAAGATGAAATCACCGTAGGTCCGTTGCGTCGCGAGAAAGGCGTTCGGGGTGTCCGCGACCGTCGTTCCGACGATTGAACCGTCCTCCACGGCATAGGGCGCCTGGCCGCCCAGGGCCTTCCAGCCGTCCAGGGTCTTGCCGTCGAAGAGCGACTCCCAAGGCCCCGCATGAAGCGAGACGATGAGCAGCGGGGTAGCGAGACAGAACCGGACGGTGCGGGAACGGAAACTGGCGGCGAGGCGGATGAGGATCATGGCGAGAGCGGGGGCCGGACACTCGTGGGAAACTGCGGCGCTGCCAACCGGTTTCGCCTCGCGCTAGCCGGGGCTTGGCTGAACGTTGACGTCGCGCCGCGCCTGCACCTCCAGATGCGCCGCGAAGCGCCCGGACTCGATGTCGACGAGCAGCTGATCGTAGAACGCGGGATCCTTGAAGAGCTTCTGCTGGGGCAGGGTCTCCTTCCGCGCGAGGGCGAGCGACGGTGAACCGGAGCGCAGGCACTGGGCCTGCGCATCGAGGTACATGGCGGAATTCCACGGAGCGGCGTGGCGCGGGTCGCGGTTCGACCGCCGGGCCGAGGAAACGATGGCGAGCGCGAACAGGATCACTCCGGCCTGCCACGCCACGTCGCGATCGAAGAGACCGCTGTCATCGCTCGTCAGCGCGACGAGGTGACCGATCAAGACAGTGGCGGCCGCGGCCAGACCGAGGGACATCGTGTACCGTGCGGTCGAGAACCAAGGCAGGAAGCGCAGGTTGGTGTTGGGGACGCAGCGTTGGAAGAACGCGAGGACCTCCTCGCGCGGGTACTCGCGGCCACCGATGAGCAGCGGCGCATTGCGCTCGCGCGTCTTCCTCAACAACTCGTGCGTGCGGAAGAAGCTCGCCGGCCCCCTGAGGAAGGCGGCCCGGCGGCCGGTGAGGGGCGCGTGCAGCCCGACCGTCCCGCCCCGGAGAATCTCCGCGACGAGCGGATTGACCGCTGCCTCCTCGGTGAAGAAGGCACGCTTGTGCGTCATGATTTCCGCCCTCGCCTCCGCGGAGAGAGGCGGCGCGTGGCGGTTGTCCGCCGAACGGCAGAGCGTGTAGAGCGTGTCCATCGGACACCTCAGGATGCGCCCGCCACGGTCCGTGCGCAAGGCGCATCCCGGTGGTCCAAGGAAGGTGTTGACAGCGCCGCCCCCGGTCGGGATTTTGACCCGCTCAGTACGGCGGTCATAGCTCAGTTGGTTAGAGCACAAGATTGTGGATCTTGGGGTCGCGGGTTCGAGTCCCGTTGGCCGCCCCACTAAGAATTAGGAAGTTACGAAACTTCGGGGTCGCAGAGAAAAAGTCAGGTGTACCCTAAGTGTACCCCGCAGGAGTTGGCGCGGGGCGGCGGCGCCCTCGGCTCGGCCCTGGCCTACCTCGCCTTCAACAATTTCAATGCCGCCACCATGAACTGGCAGAGCTTCAGCCAGGTGGCGTTCTCCTTCGCCGTCACCCCGCAGCTCCTCGTCCAGGGTGTCATCTGGGCCACCCTCATCGGCCTGGTCGGCGGCCTGTTCCCCGCCATCCGCGCCGCCCGGCAGCCCATCGCCTCCGCGCTGCGGGAACTCTGAACCGCGCCGCCCGCCGGAATCAAGCACCCCTGCCGCCGCTCCCTCGTTGAGGGGGCCGGCCGGCCCGGGACGGGGGTTTTCCTTGTTCTTTATGCATTTGACCTGACCCCGAAATTTTGAGCCGCCTTGGGTGTTAGTCTGGGCCACAAGAGAGGACCCAGACCATGAAAGGCAAACGACATACGACTGAGGACAAGATCCGCA
>VHCJ01000028.1 GCA_016871755.1 Verrucomicrobiota bacterium
AGCTCCTTGAGCCGCTTGGCCTCGTTGACCTCCATCATCCCGAACTGTCGCTTCCAACGGTGGAAGGTCTGCTCCGAGATGTTCTTCTCCTTACAGATCTCCACGATGCTCTTGCCGCCGTCGGCGATCCGCAAAATGCGGATCTTGTCCTCAGTCGTATGTCGTTTGCCTTTCATGGTCTGGGTCCTCTCTGGTGGCCCAGACTAACACCCAAGGCGGCTCAAAATTTCGGGGTCAGGTCAAGGGCACCACCGGCCGCGACCACAACCCCGACGCCTTCACCACCTGGATGATGGGCGCGGGCGTGAAGGGCGGCGTCAGCTACGGGGCCACCGACGACTTCGGCCGCCGGAGCGTGCAGGACGTGACCACCGTCTACGATTTCTACGCCACGGTGCTTCATCTGCTCGGCCTCGATCATGAGAGGCTGACCTTCTACTTCAACGGCCTCCAGCAACGACTCACCAACGTGCACGGGCACGTGATCAAGAACGTGCTCGCGTGAGGACACCCGCGTGCGGCACCGGCGTTTGGGCGCGGCGACGGTGCCTGGACGGGGTGTTGGAAACCTCGGTCGGGAAACAGAACCCCTTGGTCAGGATCCTGACCTCGGTGCGAATTGACTGAGCGATGAAGCACTCCTCGTGGGCGAGGGCGTGCAGGTGGGCCTCCTCGGCGGGACTCGCGGCGCGGGCGCCGTAGGCGATCCGCGGACGGAGATCAATCTGGCTGACCCAGAGCTTGCCGGCCGCATTCCGCGTCATGGTCCCGAGGGCGTTGTCCTCGTAGCGGACGACGTCGAAGCCATGCTTCGCCGCGATGGAGAGCCACCAGAGCATGAGGCAGCTCGCGACTGAGGCGACGTAGGCCTCCTCGGGATCGACATGCGCGGCGTTGGACCATGGCGCGGGCACGACGGAAGGCGAGGGCGAGGCGGGCACCGTGACGCCCCGTCAAAGTGCCAGCTGTGCTCGCGTGAGTACTGGCCCCGGCGGAAATCGGGCCCGGAAACGCTCCAGACGATGCGGGCAATGTGCTCGGAGTTGAGGAGCCTTGATGAGGTGCGCCGTGTTTGGGGTGAGCTTGGATGCTGGAATGTTCAAACGTGGAACGCGAGCGTGGTTGGGGCGCGGCGGCGGGGGCGCGTGGGACGGCGTGTGCGGGACGGCGAGGCTCCGGGGCCGATCCGGGGCGCGCCGAGTTCCGGCTCGCCTCGGGGGGCCGGGCGGGCTAGGACGGGAGGCGCAGGTTCGCCCGGATGGCGGAATGGTAGACGCTTTCGACTTAAAATCGAATTTCCGAAAGGAAGTGCCGGTTCGAATCCGGCTCCGGGTACCAGGCGTTTCCAACTCGATGACAAGTGGGGACTTACAAAGCAGGAGGAGACGAAAAGCCGGCCTTACTTACTAACAAAAAGGGGCCTACTTACTAACAAAACGCCAGTCTCCGCCAGCGCTTGCGGATGACGCGGAAGGCATCGGACGGGCCGATGCGGAGGCACGGGTGGTACGTCACGTCTGAGATGTTTTTCTCCCGACAGATGTCCACGATGCTCCTGCCCGCGTCCACGTCCCGTAGGATGCGGACTTTCTCCTCTGTACTGTAGCGTTTTCCTTTCATGATCTGGGTCCTTTCTGTTGGACCCAGACCGAACCTTCAAGCGGCTCGAATTTCCGGGATCACGTCAGCTGGCCGGTCAGGCGGACTTGAGCGTTGGGGGACTACAGGGGTCCGACTCCGCTTTTACCCGGCACCCTCCCCTTAAACCCCTCCCGGATCCGATCCCCCTGAAGATCCAGTTTCCTTCCGGTGGGTGGTAAAATCAGCGTGGCGACTGGAAGGAAACCGGATTTTGCTGGGGTTGGGTCGGGTGGGGGTTGTAGATCCGGGTTTCGAGAGAGTCTGGCCCGGCGCATTTGGCGGTGAACTCCGCAGGCGTGAGCGGGCCGAAGGTCGCCTCGCTGCCGTCGCTCAGAAAGCCGCGGGCGGAGACGAGGTGCTCGCGGGTGGTGCCGTGGACGATGGAGTTGGCGCCGCAGGAATTGTTGCCGACCATGCCTCCGATCATGGCGCGGTTGGCGGTGGAGGTTTCCGGCGTGAAGAACAGACCGTGCGGCTGGAGAAACAGATTGAGCTCGTTGCGCACGACGCCGGGTTGCACACGCACGCGGCGGGCGGTGCGGTCGAAGGCGATCACCTGGTTGAGATGCCGTCCGAGGTCCACGACGATGCCGCTGCCGACAACCTGGCCGGCCAGCGAGGTGCCGGCGGTGCGGGGAATGAGGCCGACCTTGTGGCGCGCGGCAAAGCGCACGAGCTCACGCACGTCCGCCTCGGTGCGGGGCAGGGCGACGGCCAGCGGCAGCTCCTGGTATTCGGAGGCGTCGGTCGCGTAGAGGGCGCGCATCGTCCGTCCCGTGTGCAACGATCCTGTGAGGCGGGCGGCAAGGACGGACAGTTCAGCGGGAGAAACGGCACTCATACGGGTCCGGGTTAAGTAGGCGGGGCGCGGTGCTTTGGCGAGATGAACCAAAGCACAAGCCAACCCCACGCAGAGCCGGCTCCACCAGGCGCTGGCTCAGACGCCGGGGCAGGCGAGGAAACCGCCGTCCACGGGGACCATGATGCCGGTGACAAATTTCGCCTGGTCGTCATGGAGCAACCACGTCACGGTGCCGAGCAGCTCCTCCGCCTCGCCGAAGCGCCTGAGCGGGGTGTGGTGGATGACGTTCTGGCCGCGGGTTGAAAGGGAGCCGTCGGGGTTCATTAGGATTTTCCGACTGCGGTCGTTCACGAAGAAGCCGGGGGCAACGCCGTTGACGCGGATGCCGGCGGGGGCGAGGTAGGCGGCAAGCCACGCGGTAAAACTGACCATGCCGGTCTTGGCCGTGGCGTAGGCGGGCACGCGGGTGATCGGGCGGTAGCTTGTCATCGAGCCGAAGGTGAGGATGCTGCCGCGGTGCTGTGCGGCCATGTCGCGGCCGAAAACCTGGGAAGGGATGATCGTGCCGAGCGTGTTCGTGCGGATCACGTCATCCACCTTTTCAGGGTCGAGGTTGAAGAAGCCGCGGAGACCGGCGGGCTTGTCGTCGGCGATTTCCGCGGGATCGAACTGGACTGACGTGGTGATGGCCTCGGTCTGGTTTCCGCCGGCGCCGTTGATGAGGAACCACGGCACGCCAAATTCGGCGACGACCGCGGCGCGGGCTCTTTCAACCGACGCGGGGTCGGTCACGTCGCAGGCGACGGTCAGCGCCGTGCCGCCAGCGCTGCGGATATCGGCGGCGACTTGCTCCAGTGAGGCAGGCGTGCGGCCGAGCAGGGCCACGCGGGTGCCCTGGGCGGCGAGGTGGCGGGCAATGGCGGAGCAGAGGGTGCCGCCGGCACCGGTGATGACGGCGGTCTTGCCGGAAAAAAACGGGTCGTTCATGGGAGGGAAAGTGCGGCGGGAGACGCCAGCCAGGCCCGGGCGTTTGCCCCGGCGACGCGGCGGACATAGTTGCCGAGGAAGTCGGGATCGTCCGGGAAGATGCCGGCCTGGACCTGGGCGCCGAACCAGTCGCAGAGCACCCGGCGGAAATATTCATGCCGCGACAGGGACAGCACGCTGCGCGAGTCCGTGGTCATGCCGATGAACGGGGCAAGCAGGCCGTAGCGGGAGAGCGTGTCGAGGTGCTGGCGGATGCCCAGATCGTGATCGTTGAACCACCAGGGCGGGCCGAACTGGATTTTTCCCGCCACATGGTCCTCGGTGAAGGAGCCCGTGAGCACCGCAAAGGCGGCGTGGTCGGCGGGATTCAAAGGGTAGAGGATGGTCTTGGGCAGGGCGTCCCGAATTTCGAGGTGATCGAGGCAGCGGCAGAGGGCGGGGATGTCGGTGGCGCGGCCGATCATGGCGAAGCCGCCGGCGGCTCCGGCCAGCCGGCGCAGGCGCGAGCTGGTATGGCGCTGGGCGCCGAGGTGCAGCTGCATGACCCAGCCGCGGCGGCCGTAGCTTTCGCCAAGCCAGGCGAGGAGAGAGGAACGGAAGGCGCGAGTCTGGGCGGCATCCGGCCGGCCGCCCGTCAGCACCCGGGAGAGGGTGGCGTTGGCCTCGGTGTCGGACACTGCCTCAAAAGCGAAGACATCGAGTCCATGGTCGGCTATGGTGCAGCCGTGCGCCGCGAAGACATCGAGGCGCTGGTTCAGGGCCGCGCGGTAGCTGTCGAGATCGCTGACACGGGTGCCAGTGGCGGCGGCGAGCCGGCCGAGCCAGTCCCGGAAGCCGGGTTCGTCGATGGCGAGGGCGTCATCGGCTCGCAACGAGGGCAGAACGCGCGGAATGAATCCGTCAGCGCCGAGTTGCCGGTGGGCGTCGAGCGGGTCGAGCCAGCGGTCGGAGGTGCCGACAAGTTCGACGTTGGCCGCGGCGAGGAGGCCGCGGGCGCGGTGGGAGGGTCCGGCCAGCTGTTCGTTGCACTGCGCCCAGATCCGGTCGGCGGAAGCGGGATTGAGCGGCTCGGTGACGCCGAAATAGCGGCGAAGTTCCAAGGCGCTCCAGTGGTAGAGCGGATTCCCCAGGGTCTGGGGCAGCGTTGCGGCCCAGTGGTCGAATTTTTCCCGCGGGGAGGCGTCCCCGGTGATGGCCTGCTCCGGCACGCCGAGCAGGCGCATGGCGCGGTGTTTGTATTGATCGGGTTCGAGCCAAAGCTGGGTCAGGTCGCGATAGGTCCGGTCCGCCGCGAGATCCCCCGCGTCGAGATGCGAGTGGTAGTCGATGATAGGCAGCGCCGCGGCATGCTCGTGATACAGGCGGCGGGCCAGGGGGCTGCGGAGCAGGAAGTTTTCGTCGGCTGAAAGCGATTTCATGACAAGGGCTCAGGTTGAAGGAACCGGTCGGCGGTGCCGGAAGAGGAAGGCGCCGCCGGCCGCCATGCAGGCGAGGCCCGCCGCGAGGGCCAGCCGGCCGCCCAAGTTGGCGAGGGTGAAGAGTCCGACGGCGACAAAGAATCCGCCGGCGATGAGGAAGGACAGGCCGAAGAGCCGGCCGAGAGCGTAGCTGAAGCCGGGATTGAGGACCGGAATTTCGTCGGCGGACAGCGGTCGCGCCAGCCGGGCGAAGAAGATGGCCACCCGCTCATCCAGCGCCGGGCTGCGGCCCGCGGGCAGGAGGAAGAGCGCGAGGCAGACCAGCACGACCAGCGGGGTGGCGACCTCCCAGGCGAGGTGATTGTTGAAGTGCAGGGCCGCGGCGAAGCCGGAGCCCAGCACGGCGCACAACAACGCACCGAGGCTGTTGGGGCGGCGCCAGAGCAGGCCGCCGAGCAGGGGGATGGCCAGCGGCACCGCGAAGACGGAGGCGAAGAGCTTGTTGGCTTCGAAGGCGCCGCCAAAGCCGCCGACGAACATGGCACCGAAGATCACCACGGTGCCGACACCGACCGTAGTGGCCCGAGCCATCCACACGAGGTGCCGGTCGTCGGCCGCGGGCCGGATGAAGCGCTGATAGAAATCCTTCGTCAGCACCGCAGCCATCACGTTGAATTCGGAATTGAGCGAGGACATCGTGGCGGCGAACATGCTGGCGACCACGAGGCCCATCATGCCGGCCGGCAGGAGGTGGGCGCAGGCGGCGACGTAGGCCTGCTCGGGGTCGGCCAGGCCGGGCAGGAAGACACGGGCGGCGAGCGGCGGCAGCAGGAAGATGACCGGTGAGACGAGGAACATGAAGGCGGTGAGGTAACCCACCTTGCGGGCGGAAGGCTCGTCGCGCACGACGTAGAGCCGCTGGATGAACGCCCAGTTGCTGTTGTATTTGAGCGCCACGAGAAGGTAGTAGGCGAAGAGCCATAGCGGCACGCCCTTGGGGCCGTGGAACCACTCAAGCTGCGTCGGCGCCGCCGCGGCGATGCCGCTGATACCGCCCGCGGCCTGCAGGCTGAGCGGCACGAGGATGGCGGAACAGAGCATGAGCACGATGAACTGGATGGTATCCAGCACGGTCACGGCCCAGAGGCCGCCGATCATGGTGAAGATCGTGATAAAGATACCGGAGGCGACGATGGCCTCGGGCACGCTGAACGGGGTGACGGCGGCGAGGAAGACCGCGGTGGCGTAGAGCCGCACGGCGTTGTCGAGGAAGCGCATGAGCAGCCCCATCCACGAAAAGACCTGACGCACGCCGAGGTTGAAGCGCTGCTCAAGGTATTCGACCGGGGTGGTGAGGTTGGAGCGGCGCCACCGCGTGGCGAGGTAGCGGCCGGCCACCACGCAGGGCGGGACGGTGGACCAGAAGACGACGAGGACGACCAGACCGTGCTCGTAGGCGATGCCGGCGTAGGCGACAAAGACGAAGGTGCTGAACATCGACATGAAGTTGCTCACGCCGGCGATGGTCCACGGAATCGTGTTGCCGCCCTTGAGGTAGCTGGCGGCGTCCTTGATGAACCAGCCGAAGAAACTGCCGATGGCCGCCATGAGCACCATGAACGCGCCGAGCAGCACATAGTCGAGGGCCTGGAGGTGATTGAGATCGACGGTCGGCATGGAAACTAGAAGTAGCCGCCCTTTGCCGTGATCTGGTGGACGGTCTGGCCTTCGGCGACCCAGCCGAAGATCTTTTTCTCGTTGGCCCGGATTTCCTCGGCACGGACGAGAACCTCGAAGGCGATGTCGCGCGGCACGACGACCACGCCGTCAATGTCACCGAGGATGACGTCACCGGGTTTGATCACCACGCCGCGGATGAGGATCGGCACCTGGTAGTGCGTGATGAGGCAGCGGCCGAGGCTGCCGTTGGGGATGCGGTGTTTGTAGAAGACCGGGAAATCCTTCTCGAGGATCTGGTGCGTGTCGCGGATGCCGCCGTCGATGAGTGCGCCGCGGATGCCCTTGCCGACGGCGGTGGCGGTCATGACGCCGCCCCAGAGGGTGGCTTTCTCGTCGTTGCTGGTATCCCAGACGACAAAGGAATCGGCGGCCATGTCGTCGAGCATCTGGGTGCGGAAGGTCATTTCGCCGGTGATCTTCACGTTGGGCGCGCTCTTCACGGTGAAGGCGAGGCCGGCGACGGATCGTTCCGGACGGAGGGGGATGAGCTGGCCGATGCCCTGGTCGAGCAACGCGTGCTCGCGGAGCACGTCGCTGATGGCGCCGGTATAGAGCTGCTCGTAGCGGGCGAGCAGTTCCTTGACGGGAATGGGGAAGGGCTTGGTCGAGATCGTTTCGCGCGCGGCGATGAGCTTCTCGAGCTTCATCATCTTGGCTTCCTTCTGCAGGAGGCCTTCGTTTTCAGGAGAGAGATTCATGGGAGTGCGGGTGGTCAGCGGTAGGAAAGATGGGCGGAGTCGAGGATGCCTTTCATGTAGCCGGTGGCGAAAAGCCGGCCGAGGTGGGCGTAGCCGTGCGGGAGATCCTCCTCGCCGGACAGGGACGGCACATGGTCCACGCGGATGGGGCCGCGAAAGCCCAGCTCGTGGTAGAGGCGCAGCATGGCGGGCATGTCGGTCGGACCGTCGTCGTGGAAGGTTTCGGTGAAGTCCGCCGCGGTTCCCTCCACGTCGCGAAAGTGGACGAACACGATGCGCGGGGCGAAGCGGCGGGCGGTGGCGGCGAGGTCGGCGGCCATGAGCCGGAAATTGGCCTGGCAGAAGGTCAGGCCGTGGGCGGGCGAGTCGCTCAGCGTCAGCGCCCGGGCGATGGCGTCGGGCGTGCCGAAGATGCGGGCGACGCCACGCAGGGCCGGGAGCGGCGGGTCGTCGGGATGGAGTCCGAGGCGGACGCCGGCCTCCTCGGCCGCGGGGAGGACGGCGCGGAGAAAGTATTCGTAGTTGGTCCAAAGCGCCTCCGCAGTGATCTGTTGGGCGACCGGGACCGGCGTCGAATCGTATTCGGTCAGGCGGAACCGGTTGGTGAGCGCGCCCCCGCGGGCCGGCACATGGGCGGCGGAGCGGCACCAGCCCAGGGTCGCCATGAAATTGTAGCAGAGCAGGCGGATGCCGAGGGTGCCCATGTTGGCGAGCATGCGGCGGTAGTTTTCGAGATCCTCGTCGCGACCCGGCAAGCCGAGCTTGATGCGCTGCATGTCGAACTCGTCGCCTTCCAATCCGCAGACAGTGAGGCCGGCGGTCGCGAAGTTCTGCTGCACGGTGCGCAGCGACTCCAAGTCGTAGGGCGGCGTCAGGCCGGTATCGCGCGGGTGGCAGCGCACGATGGCGTGCGTGATCCCGGCCTGGAGGGCGTAGTCCCAGGAGCGGTCGCGTCGTGCGGGCAGGAAGTCGGCCAGGATCATGGACGGTGCCGCCGGTCAGCGGGTGGCGGGCGTCAGCGGAATGAGGCTGCGCTCAGCGAGGAGCAGGGGCGAATCGTAGACAGGCAGGGCGGTGAAAACGGCGCCCTGGTCGTTCTGGGTCCACGCATCCCTGGGCAGGGCGTAAACGGTGCTGGTGCGCAGATCCACGAGCACGGGCTCGGTGAACCGGGCCTTGGGCAGGCGGAGGGTCACAAGATTGACGCCGTTGGCCTCGGCGGGCGGGGCGTCGCTGAACCAATAGGCGGCGAGTTGAGCGCCCGAGGAAGTTTGGTAGCCGGTGAGAGCCACGTTGCGGAGGGCGGTCGAGGTGAAAGGGTAATCGGCCACGCGAACCAGGGTATCGCCGAAAATGGCGAAGATGCTTTGGGCCGCGTAATAGGCCAGTTTCACATGCGAGATGGTCTGGTCGGGATTTGTGCCGAGGAGGCCCTTGTAGTTCATACGAAGCTGGCCATCGGGGGTGCCGCTCGTGTTGTTGCCCTGCCGGTAGTGCATGTCGGAGAGCGTGAAGAGATTGAACGGCACGTCCTTGGCGCGGTGGGCGAGCATGCGGCGCAGATTCCACTTGGCCTGGGTGTTTTCCGTCCAAGTGATGTTGCGCAGGGCAAAATCCTCCTGATGGCGCGAGGGAGCGCCGGTCTCGCCCTGGCGGATCTGGATGGACCGGCCGAGGGGGGCGATGCGCGCGCGCAAGCGGTCCACGATGGCGGTCTGATCGGGATTGTTGGGGTAGCCGTGATGGGTGATGGCGTCGATCAGGTCGAGGCGGCCGCGGGCGTGCATCAGGTCGATGAACTGTTCGGCGTATTCCGGCGTATGGGCCAGGGCGAGGGCGTAGAGGCGGCTGTGAGGTTGGAGTTCGCGCACGATGACGGCGGTCTTGATGTAGAGGTCGGTGTAGGCCTGGACAGTGGCAGTGCCGCGGTTGTTGAGGTCAGGTTCGTTCCAGACCTCCCACTCGTGGACGTGCTGACCGTAGCGCACGACGAGGGCGCGCACCCAGCGCTCCCAGGCGGCGATCGCTTCGGGGGACGAGGGTAGACCGCCACCGAGGCCGGTGTCGCCGCCGCCGGGATAAACGGGATTGCCGTAGTTGAACTCAAGCCAGGGCCGGACGCCCTGGGCCACGGCATCGTTGATGATGGTATCGAGCCAGTCCCAGGAATACACGCCGGGGGACTTTTCGCACTTGGCCCAGCCGGCCTGGAGGCGGATGGACTTCACGCCGAGCGGGCCGAGGTAGGGCTTGTAGTTTTCGTAGACGGCGAAGTCGCGGTCGAGGGTCTCGCCGCCGATCGACCACCAGGAGTTGTCCGGAGCGGTGGCAGCGTGGATCGGCGTGACCCGGCCGAGCACCGGGAGATCAAGGCCCGCGGTCGGGGTCGCGGCGGCCTGGAGGCCGAGAGGAGCCAGGGTGAGAACAGCCAGCAGCAGGGAAAGAAGGCGGGAGCGAGTCATGGGATGGGCGGCAGGAGTGGGGAGAGAAGGACGGGACAACGTGCGTGTCCCGCCCCGGGTGGCCAAAGAATTGCGAGCAGGTTTTAATCAGAAGGAGAACTTCGTGGAGAGCGTGATTTTGCGACCCTCGGCGATGGACCACACCGCGACCTGGCCGTCGGGGTTGATCACCACGGGCACGAGCTCGTTGTTCGTGAAGAGATTTCGGACATTCAGCTGGATCTTCATCGGCACTTTGCCGTTGAAGAGCTTGGTCGAATAGGAAAGCCAGGTGTCGACCCGCGTCTCGGTGGGGCCGTAGAACGGATTGCGGACATCGGAGATGCGGAGGTCGCTGAGTTCCGCGACCCCGTCGGACGGACTGAGGTCGCCCTCGAAGGTCTCGACCGGGAAGCCGATGGCGGCCTTGTCCTGCCAGCGGACGCCAGCGCCGACGCCGAAGCCCTTGAGGCGCTCGCCCTGGAACTGGTAGTTGCCGACGAAGTTGGCGCGCCATTTGCGAAGTTCCTGCACCGGGGCCCCGTCGGCCGAGGCGGCGACGTTGAACACGTTGAGGGCGAGCAGCTGGAAATTGTTCGCGAGGATGTTGATGTCGTTCGTGCCTTCCTTGCCGAGGGCGCCCTGGTTGATGGGGATCTGCAGGGCCCAGGGTTTGAGCCACTCGGTGGCGAGGGATGCGCCGGTGGAGGTCGGGGTGTTGAACAGGAGCTCGCGCACGGCGGCGCCGGTGTTGCTGCGCACGGATTCCTGCTTGGAGACGTTCAGGATGAAGGACAGGCCGCGGGTCGGGCGGAAGGAGAGCTCGATCTCGTGCCCCTCGCTGACGAAGTCGCTCGTGTCGCGCACGCCGGGGTTGGTGGTGTTCAGGTTGCCGCCGGGCGCGATGGTCGCGGAGAAGGTGTCGAGGAGCGCCTGGGGCGGGGCGACGTAGCCGACGGGGAAACCGTTGCCGCCATTCGGGATGAAGCCGCCGCGGACCATGCCGTAGACCTGGGAGTGCATCTGCATGATCGCGGCGGGAATTCCGCCGACGCGGTCGTTGAAGCTCCCGGTCTGGGTGGTTTCAAAGGTGTTTAGGCGGAGGGAGACGCGGCCCTTGAAGGCTTCGAGGTAGAGGCCGGCCTCCTTGGTGATGCCGTTGGGCGGAGCGATCTCGTTGCGAAAGGTGTCCACCGTCTTGCGGTTGGGGGGGCTGAAGTTCTCGGACTCGCCGTAGTAGAGGTTGAGGGCGGACACCACGGGCAGGCGCTGCACCCATTTCTGCGGGGCCTTGGCGACGGCGCTCCAGGCAAAAAGCGTCCGCTCGAAGTCCTGGGAAACTAGCGCGGGGTTATCGAGACTGTAGGCCGGACTGTCGACCCGCACGTATCCTTCGCCGGCGGGATCGAACGGGGCGTTGGCGGAGAGGATGGAGGATTCCTCCTTGCGCCAGCCCACGGTGGAAACGAGGTGGTCGCCCAGCCAGTAGCTTTGCAGGGCGAAGGCCTGGGAATCCAGGGTGCGTTCGCTCAGCGTGGCGAAGCTGGCGGTGTTGGTGACCTCGCGGTTTTCCCGCAGCACGGTGAGGGCCTGGGTGCCGGGGGCGTATTGGGCCTGGGTGGCGACGCCGGCGGTGGGGGCGGGCAGGCGGGAGATCACCACACCCTGGCCGTTGATCTGGGTGTGATAGTCCAGCAGGTTTTGTTGGAGGCCCGGGAGGTTGGCTCCGGCCGGGGTGCTCGCGGAGGCGAGGGAGGGTCCGAGGTAAACCCAGGTGACGATCTGCTTGCTCTGACCGGCGGTGCGGGCCTGGTTGTTGCCGTTGGTCCACAGGTCGGGCGTGTAGTGGACGGAGCCACCGCCGCGGTTGTCGGTCTGCAGGGTTTCCCGCTGGGCCAGCACGGAAAAAATGTGGCGGCCGAGGACCCAGCCCGCGCGGCGGGCCTTGAGGTCGCCGAAGTCGAGTTCGTAGAAAGCCTTCGCCCGCCGGGTCTCGGTTTCCACCTCGTCGTAGGTGGCGCGGCCGGCGGTGGAGATGAAGGGGCGGCCGTAGTTCGGGTTGATCTCGCCGGTCCACATGTGGGTGTTCACGTCGATGGAGATGTAGGGGGAGGACTGCGGCAGCAGGCTCTGCAGGCCTTCGTCCCATTGCTGGCGGCTGAAGGCGACCTCGAAGCCGGCCTTGCGGTCGAGCAGCAGCTGTTCGACCGAGGCATCGATCACGTTGAGGTTGGCCAGGCCCTCGGAGTTCGGGCCGACGAGGGTGTTGTTGAAGAAGTCGAAGATCGTGGGATCGGTGAGGTTCTCCGAAGTGTAGAAGGCGCCGTCGGGCAGGCCGTAGTCGGTGCGCACGCGGCTCATCTCGCGGGCGTAGGCGGCAACGGCGATGCCGGTGCGGCCGGTCGAGGGGAAGTAGACATTGCCCGAGACCATCGGGCGGCCGAAGACAACCTGCCCGCCCGCGCTCGTGGGGATGTTGTCACGCGGGGCCGTGGCGTTGACGTCCTGGAAGAATATGGTGGGCGAACGGTTCACGTTCTCAATGACGCCGATGGTCGCGTTGCCGCTCGCGCGGTTGAAGACGTTGAACGGACCGGTGCGCGGATCGTAGCCGACCTTTTCGCGGGCTCCGAGGGCCTCGAGGTTGTCGGGCAGCGTCGCGGAGAACCACGAGGACAGGCGGTCGGAGGGGGTCAGGGTGCGCGGACGGTTGGAGGCGATGCGTCCGTTCTCGTAGGAGGCCCGCACGGTGGTGGACGACAGGAGGCCGCGGTCGCGCAGGGCCTTGATATCCCAGCCGGCCGCGACGTATTGGCGGTCGGTGTCGGAGAAGGCGAACTTCTGCTGGTATTTTTCCTCGGCGTGGACGGCGGCGACGCGGACGGCGAGTTCGTTGGGCAGGAGAACTTGGTTGTATTTGAACACGCCGCGCCAGGTCCCGTGGTTGTCCGCCGAGAGATCGAGGCTGCCGGCGGTCCTGTTCAGGTCGGCGGTGGCCGTGGAGGTGTTGATGATGCCGGCCGGGCTGCCGACGCCGAAGAGAAGGGCGTTGGCGCCGCGGTTGATCTCCACGCGTTCGGTGTTGAAGCTGTCCATGGGGATGCTGCTCCGGAAGAAGTTCCGCGCCTGGGTCGCCTCGGCGAGGCCGCGCACGCGGGTGCCGGCCGGACCGCTGCTCAGGCTGGGCTCGCCGGAGACTCCACCCGGGGCGGCTTCCGTGCCCGAGAGGTTGCCGCCAAACCCGGTCGTTTCCATGTTGGTCTGGTAGACGAGCAGTTCGCGCAGGTTGGTCGAGGCCGTGTCCTCGAGGAACTTGGCTGTGACCACCGAGACGGAGGCGCCGAGGTCGGTGAGCTTGGTGCTCAGGCCGGTGCCGGCGAGGGACTCGCTGGCCTCGTAGCCGACGTCGGAAGTGCTCTTCACGACGAAAGGGGAAAGCACGAGAACCGGCTCCTTGGGGACGGGGGCGGCGGAATCGGGGGATGCCGTCTGGGCCGGGAGGGAGACGTTCAGCAGGAGGACCAGCACACCGGCGAGGCACCGGGTGGGGGACATCGCGGCGGGCGGAACGGTCCGGGCAACCGCCCGGAACGCGGGCACGGGGGGAAGGGCAGGCACATTCATGGATTTGGTGGGGTGGGGTGAAACAGGCAGCAAAAGTTGGCGGGGGCGAAGGGGAGGGGGTGACCCGGGCGGGCGGGTTTGACTGCTATTGACCGGCGCAAATCCGGTGGGGCGGGGGAACTGCCGCTTACTATAGGCGTTCGCGGGGGATGAGTCTATGGTTGCGCCTGACAATAGTTGTCTGAAATTGATTTCCCATGGCCATGACCTTTCACTCCGTCGAGCGGCTGGGCGCGCCCTTCTCCGCGGTTTCGGAACTCGGGGTCGTGATTCCGGCCGACGGGGAGGTGTCGTTCCTGAACCAGGAAAGAAAGCTCCTGTTCTACTTGCAGGGTAACTGCACCGGAGCGATCGACGGGGTGGGATCGTTTCCCATCCAGGCGGGCGACGTGCTGGTGGTGCCCTGCCGCTGCCGGCAGCGCTACCGGATGGACCGACCGAGGCAGTCACCCCGGCTGCATCTGCTCAAGATTGCCTTCGCGCTGCCGCCGCTGGCGGTGCCGGACGGACGCATGCCCACCCTGCACGTGCAGGGCAATCCGGAGGAGGACCTGAGCGTCTTCGCGCGCCATCACTTCCAACAGGTGCGACACCTGCCGGGGGCGCAGACGGCGCCCATGCAGGAAATCCTGCGCGCTATCCGGCGCGAGGCCGAGGGACACCACCCGGGCATCCGCCACCGGGTGCGGGCGCTGAGCACGAACCTGATGGTGTTGGTGGCGCGAATGGTTCATGAGCGGACCGTGCCCGTCATGACCGGAGCGGGGGCGCAGGTGCCGATGGTCAACCAGGTGAAGGAGTTTCTGCTGCGGAACCACGCACGCGAACTCTCCCTCGCCGAGATCGCCTGGCATGTGCGCAAGAGCGAGGAGCATATCGCGCGTGTCTTTCGAAGAGTCACCGGCCAGACGGTCTTCGACTACTTGCGCACCATCCGGCTCGAGAGTGCGAAGACCTTGCTGATCGATTCCGACAAGACCCTGACCGAGATCGCGCGTCTCACGGGTTTCGGTTCGCTTGCGCTATTTAGTCGAAATTTCACGCACTATGTCGGTCGCACCGCTTCGTCCTACCGGCAAGAACGAGCACGATTGGTGCAGTGGCGGCCGGTGTGACCCAGGCGGAAGATCTGGACGGCAGGTAGGTGGAATTGGCGAGGTTTCGAGGAGTGCGCGGCGGCAAGCGCGTGTCCTGCAAAAAGCTCCGGTTCAGAACAGGCTTGGTTAATGGTCTGAGAACTTTATGACACAGGCCAAAAACTACCCCATGTCTTCCCTCCAAACCCCTGCTAACTTCAACTGGCCGCTGGCCTATGGTCGAAGTAACGCCCGTCCTTGATGCAACGTGCCTCCACCTTGATTCCCATCACGCCGTGTAACAGGGCACCGAACAGCCAGATCTCCGCCGCGGCAATCGAATCCCGTATTTTCATCGGCGTTGAAGGCTTCCGATCAGGGCGGCGCGGTCCCCGCCGGATCGGTCGCAATGCTGGATCTCGGTGGCGTGGCGGATTTGGCCGAAGTGCGCGTGAATGGCACGATGCTCGGCGTGCTCTGGCAGCCCCCGTTCCGGGTCGACGTGACGCAGGCGCTGCGGGCGGGTGAGAACACCTTGGAGGTGCGGGTGGCCAACCGCTGGATCAATCGCATCATCGGCGATGAGTCTTTGCCGACGGAGCTCACGTATCAGCCACCGGGGAAAAACAAGTTCACCGATGGCAAGCTGGAGCAGTTGCCACCGTGGTTATACGATCGGTCGCGCCTGGGCGAGAAGCAGCGCGTAAGCTTCACGACGTGGAAACACTACACCGCAGATTCGCCGCTTACGCCGGCCGGGCTGCTCGGACCGGTGCGGCTGGAGTGGCGAGCGATCGCAGGGCCGTAGCGGCCGGCCGAAGGCGCAGCGCACAGCCTTGAGCCGAAACGTTGGCGGAAGAGGCCAGCGCGTGCCTCGTTGCAGCCTCTTCCCGGAGCCGACAAAAAGGGGCCTGCTGGCCAACCGCGTCGGTCTAACAACAAGCGAACCGCCCCGTCGATCGCCGCCCGGCCGCTCGTGTGGTGGCACTGGATCAACGGCAACGTGAGCAGCCATCGCCTGTTGCCGCTTCTCGATCGGTCTGCGATTTAACGGTTTCAATCTCGCCGCCGTTGCCCTCCGCGGACACCCACGCAAGTGTGCTCCTGTCGGTCCTCTTTTCCTGGAAGTGGACCAGCGCGCCCCAGCGCCACAAAAAACCACCCCAGTTATCCGGGCTTCACTCCATGATTGTCGGCCGCCCAAGGGTGGCCTCCTGCTCCCTGGTGTCACGAGGCTATCCGCGCAGACCCCCACCCCCTAACCCTCTTCGCGTATGCGAAGCGATCTACCGCTAATATGATTTTCCTATTTGCCGTCCTGACCCTGACCGCAGGCGATACCAAACTCACGGTGGATCCGGAACGTGCGCGCCTGAGCCTGGAGCATCGCGGCGCGGTGACGGCTGGTGCGCACCCCGACGGCGGCCTGCTCCTCGGCACGCCGGACCGCCTGCTGCCCGCATCGCTGGTCTCCCGTGGCTACGATCTGCAAGGCCGGCCGGTATTCGAGGCCGCCACTTCCGAGGGCCGCAAAGCGCGCGTGACCGTCTCACTTACTCCCCAGCAGGCCGATTTTTTGGTGCAGCCAGCGGAACCGATGTCCGTGCTGATGCGATTCGCCCCCGCCAGTCCCGGCTACGGGCTCGCCGATCACGCGGTTTCGAAGCGCCCGACCTTCGACACCGACATCACCGGCTATAGCAACGACAACTTCCTCGCGGGAGGCGGGATCACCCGGCTGGTCTCCAACTTCGTCATCTATCCCAAAAACCAATGGGCCTTTCTGGTCTGGGAGCCGGGCGCGAAGATCGTCCGCAGCACGGAGACCGAGTCCGCGCAGGGCTCGCGACACGTGGAGTCCAACGTGCGATTCACCGTGTTTACCGGAACTCCGCGTGAGATCTACCGCGGCTTTCTCGAATCGCGCAACCAGTACGGCTACCCGGTGATGAAGCCCAAGTACGAGTTCTTCGGCGTCGGGTGGGAGGCGTTCGGCGCGCTGGCATGGGACACCAATCACAAGACCGTCGCTGAAAACATCGACCGTTACCTCGCCGAGGGCTACCCGCTCTCGTGGATGGTGGTGGGATCGGGCTTCTGGCCCCGCCACGAGGCGCGCTTCCACGAGACCACGAGTTTCGGGATGTACGACCAGAACCTCTACCCCGACCCCGCCGGCTTCATCGCGCGGTTCAAGGCAAAGGGGCTGAAGTATTTCCAGGGGCTGCGCACGACGTTTGTGGTCGATGGTCCCTTCACTGAGGAGGGGCTGCGCCAGCGGTTCTTCGTCGAGGAGAACGGGCAGCCGAAGGTGTTCAAGTTCGACTGGCCCAAGACACCCACCTACCTTCTCGATTGGACGAAGCCCGGGGCCGTCGCCTGGTTCACCGACCTGGCGCGCAAGTGGACCGCCTGGGGCGTGGACGGTTACAAGGAGGACGTTTTCGGTTTCAAAAAGTACGAGTTGCGCGACGACAAACTCGATGCCGTGAACATCGCTCTCATGCGCGAAGGGCGCTACGTGATGGGGCGCAACGCCTACCTCGCGTCGCCCGCCGATCTTCACCGGATCAACGATTTCAACTACAACCAGCCGCAGGACCGCGGCCCGGTCAATGCGCTCGCGTATGCCTATTCCGGCTTTCCGCTCGTCTACCCGGACATCGTCGGCGGGACTTTTGGCGAGGGCCATTTCGACCTCAAGGTGACGTCGCGCATGCGGACCTACATGATGCGCAACGCCATGTGGGCGAGCCTGCATCCGTCCATGGGCATGGGCCAGGCGCCGTGGACTTTCGGCGACAAGAAACTGGAGACGGTGATGCTCGCCGCCGCCCGCCTGCACGATCGACTGCAACCGTTCTTCCATAGCCAGGCGGTGAAGTTCTTTTCGGACGGCTACCCATGGCCGATGACTCCTCTTCCGGTGGCGTTCCCCGACGATCCCTCCGTGCATGGTCGCGAGAACGACCGGGTGCGAGGTTATCAGTGGATGATCGGGGACTCTCTCCTGGCCGCGCCTCTCTACGGCAACGACTACGAGACCGCCACCGCCCGTGGTATTTACCTGCCCGCGGGCTCTTGGATCGAGTATGACTCCGGCCTCCGGCACGAAGGGCCGAAGCTGCTGCGGGACTATCCGATTCCTCCCGAGATGACGCCGCTGTTTGCCGGCGGCACGGGTATTGTCGTGGAGAAGAAGGACGGAGGGCTGGTCGCGCGCGTTTACCCGGTGTCCCCGCGGGCCGACTCGACCTTTGTCCATCCGGACGGGCAGTCCACTTCAGTGATCAGCGTCGATGTGGCGGACTGGAGCAAGGTCGCCGTCCAAACGACCGGCGGCAAACTCGTCCCTGGCCAGTGGGAGCGTCATGCTTACGAATTCACGATTCGCGCCGGAGAAAACTACGCACTCCGCTCAAGGCATTAAGGACAGGCGGCCCCTCTGAGGGCCATTCGTGCTAGCCAGCGCGTCGGATGAGTGCACCGCTGGTGCCGCCGCTTCCACCCAACGCCCGGGAAACAGCAGCATGCGCGGCAAGGGAGGCACGCCGGTTTCGTTGCCATTGAGCTGGCTGACGACGAGATCGACGGCGTTCGCGGCGATCATGTCGTAGGATAGATCGATTCCGCCGATCTCCGGCGCGGTCGGAGTCCAGTGCATCGTAACGATCGGCCGCTCGGGCCCAGTTGCCAGGTCCATGGTCCGCAGCTGTTCGACGATCGCCTGGGAACTCACCACGATGGCATCGGGCCGGCACCGCTTGAACCTCCGCGCAACCTCGCGACGGTCTGCCGGCAGTCCGATCCACAACCACTCGGCGGCCGCGGGGCGTTGAGGATGAAACACCGCAAACGCCGCCTCCCACGCCCGCCGCGCCCGCTCGTTCACCTCCGCTTCGAGGATGGCCATCGGTCGCCGATGCCCGGCCGCGGCAAGTTTTTCGAGCGCCAGGAGCATCGCGAGAAAATGGTGGTGTCCGGCGTGATGGAGTTCGGGAGTCCACCGCGCGCTGCCGATCACCGCGGGGGCAAAACGATCCCACTCGAGATCCAGCGTCACCTCGGACTCGTGCATGACGGGGGACAGGAGCACTCCAACGATCCCGCGCGACTTCATCACTTGGGACAAGCGCTGGTCCGTCATGCCGCGCTCGGCGGTCCAGAACTGCTCCAAACCGTAACCCAACGCCTCGGCTCGCGCCTTGGCCCCCAGGTAGACGCGCTGGAGAAACGGATCCGCCGCCGCCTCGGCCTTCGGCGTATGCACCCACACAAAGGCAATGCGCTCGCCTTTCCCGACCGGGCGGGAACTGCGGATGTGGGACATCAGCGAGGAAAAACGCGGATTCGGCCGGTAGCCCAAGGTGGCGGCGACTTCCTGTACTCGCCTCCGGGTCTCCGGGTGGATCCGCGGATCATTGCGCAGCGCATACGAGACCGTGGCCAGGCTGCAGTCGGCGGCGCGGGCAATTTGTTTCAAGGTGATCACTGCGCGGGAGATCGGTTCCGGTCAATGCACCCCGTCCGATGGCCGATGGCAATCCTTGGAAGTTAACAATCGCCCGCCCTTGCGGATCGGACTCGTGGAATAGCAGAAAGGAACGGAGCAAGCTCCGGGGATTGGATCCATCCGTAATTGAACGGTTTCAATATCACCACCGTTGCCCCCTCAGGTATTCACCCAATCGTGCTGCGGCCGGTCCTCTTGCCCTGGAAGTCGACCAGCGTACCCCTGCGCCATGAAAAAACCACCCCTGCTATCCGGGCATTCCCCCGGGATTAGCCGCCGCCCGCTGACGGCCCTTTTGCGGGTTGGCGTCGCGGGGCGATCAGCGCAGAGCCCCACTTCCTGCCCTTCTTCGCACTGCCGCCATGTCGGCTTTCGCTTCTTCGCAAACCGGCTGCGGACCTTGTCCCTCGCGACGCTGCTCGGTCTCGGCGGCGTCGGACTGGGGGCCGATTCGCCGGCGCGGCTGAACACTCAATTCCAGCCGGGCCTGCCGTGGCCCGATGCGCAGGGCGCGCACCTTAACGCGCACGGTTTCTGCGTCCTGGATTTCGGCGGCCGCCACTATTGGTACGGGGCGCACAAGATCGCGGGCAAGACCGAGGCCGAGAAAAACGAGGCCGGCGTGCGCTGCTACGTCAGCGACGATCTGCTCAACTGGCAGGATGCCGGGCTCGTGCTGGACGTGTTCGCTCCGAACGCCCACTCCGAGCTGTCCGAGGCCGCCATTCTCGACCGGCCCAAAGTGATCTATCACGCCGCCTCCAAGAAGTTCATCCTCTATTTCAAACTCTACCCGCCCAAGTCGCAGGGTGGAAAGTCCGGCGTCGATTTCGCCTATGTCGGAGTGGCGACGGCAACGCAGCCAACCGGTCCGTTTGTGTACCACGGCCGCTTTCAGGGCGGCGGCAGCCAGTTCGGCACGGGCGACTTCGCGATCTTCCCTGACGTGGATGGATCGATTTATCACCTCGGAGTGCGCAAGCCGGACAAGGCGTTTGTCTGCGGTCGATTGTCCGAGGACGGGTTGCAACCCGTTGGGGACTATGTGGAACTCGCCGGCATCACTCGCGCCACCGAGGCGCCCGCCCTCTTTCGTCGCGGCACCAAGATCTATCTCCTCGCTTCCGGCAGCTCCGGTTGGGCGCCCAATGCCGCCCGCCTGTTCGTCGCCGACCAGGTCACCGGCCCGTATCAGGATATCGGCAATCCGTGCCGCGGGATTAACCCACACAACAATCTCGGACCGGAAAAGACCTTCGGGGGGCAGAGCACGTTTGTGTATCCCGTCGCCGGCCGGCGCGACGCGTGGATCGCCATGTTCGACCTCAACCAACCGCAGGATCCCATAACCTCCGGTTACGTCTGGCTGCCGATCGAGTTCGAGGGCGACCGCCCGATCATCAGCTGGCGCGACCGGTGGGACCTGTCTGTGTTCCCGACCAAATAAGTCCGCTTCTTTACTCCCTCTTCCGCCTGCTCTTCGCCGCCCCCTGCGCAATACCATGCCTTCTCCCCGCACCACGCGCTTTCGCCGGAAATTCAATGAGCCGGTCTGCCTCGATCGGCCATTGGCTCCGTGCAAGACCAGCGCAGCGAAAGCTCCATAGACCCACTCCGATTTCAGAAACGTTCAGTTCAACACCCCGAAAAAATGCAAACCAACCCAGCCCTCCAATCCCCTCAGCCGCAAAGCCGGCTTGCCTCCGTCTTCCCCCGTTTAGCCCGCGGGCTCTTGATGCCCCTGTGCCTCCTTTTCGCGATGTGTTCGGGCCTCAGCGGGAGCGCCCAAACCTCCCCGTCCACCGGCCCAGCGACGATTCAAGGGCGAGTACTCAACGTCACGACCGGTGATTACCTGAACAACGCCCGCGTGTTCGTCGAGGGCACGACACTGCAGGCCTTCACCAATGAATTCGGCGAATTCCGGCTGGCGGGAGTGCCGGCCGGCATCGTCACCGTGCACGCATTTTTCACGGGCCTCCCGCCCCAATCGGCCCAACTCACCGTCGAGGCCGGACAGACCGCCACGCAGGACTTCGAGCTCCGTCACGCCGATTCGGGAGCGCCGGCGAAGGATCCGATCTTGCAGCTCCCCGCCTTCGCCGTCGCCGCCGTGAAGGAGACCAACGCCAGCTCGATCGCGGTCAACGAGCAGCGCTTCGCCGAGAATCTCAAGAACGTCGTCTCCGCGGACGAGTTTGGCGGCGTGACCGAGGGAAACATCGGGGAGTTTCTGAAGTTTATTCCCGGCCTGACGCTCGATTACGTGGGGGCCGAGGCGCGCACGGCTTCGGTACGTGGCCTGCCGCCCGCGCACACCCGGGTGAACATCGACGGCAATCAGGTCGCTAGCACCGGCGCGGGGACTTTCAACCGCCAGTTCGAATTCGACCAGCTCTCGATCAACAACGTGTCCCGCGTCGAGGTGACCAAGGCACCAACGCCCAATATGCCCGCTGACTCGATCGGCGGCTCGATCAACCTCGTGAGCAAAAGCGCGTTCGAGCGCTCGCGGCCACAGTTCAGCTACAAGGCTTACGTCAACATGCTCTCCCAGTCGATTCAGGATGTGGACTACATCTCGTTCGAAAAGACGCCCGGACCCGAGCGAAAGCCCACGCTAAAGCTGAAGCCCAACTTCGAGTTCAGCTACATCCGGCCCGTCACCAAGAATTTCGGCTTCACGCTCACCGGGATGAAGACGAGCATCTTCAACCGCCAGTACGTCTCCGTCCCACGCTGGAGTCCCACGAGCAACGCTGGCACGCCCGGCACCGTCGCAACGTTCGAAAGACCCGCGCTGACGAGCTATCGCTTCATCGACGGCCCGAAAGTCACCGACCGCCACTCGATCGGCGCAACCTTCGACTGGAGGATATCGCCGAACGATGTGTTGAGTGTGCGGGGTTCTTGGAACGAGTTCGATGCCGTGTTCCGCAATCAAATTTACGACTCCGCGACCAACGTGCCGGCGACGTTCGGACCCGACTTCACCCAGAGCGGCAACAGCTCCGCGACGTTCGCCTCGAACGCGCATTCGGTGAGCATGCGCCGGGCGCTGCGCCGCACCTACGTCATCAGCGCCCAGCATCGCCACAACGGTCCCGTCTGGAAATTCGATGCCTCGGCCTCCTACTCCAAT
The DNA here is from genome assembly GCA_016871755.1 of Verrucomicrobiota bacterium. Classification (GTDB taxonomy): domain Bacteria; phylum Verrucomicrobiota; class Verrucomicrobiia; order Opitutales; family Opitutaceae; genus UBA6669. Next base: position 22,083 of record VHCJ01000028.1, read on the forward strand.
TCCCGCGCGTATTTCCGTGACATGGACGAAGGTTGGTTCGCCACCACCCAGCTCAGTCGCCCCGGCCTCAAGGTGCGTTACAATGGTATCCGCGATTCGATTCCCGGGTTGATCTCCGCCACGACGACCGCCGGTGCCCCGGTCGACATTCGCTCCCTGGGCAGTTACAACCTGACGCTGGTGAACACGCAGCCGGTTGATTCGATCAACACGAACAAGAACGCCAACGCCAGCCTCAGCCGGTACTTCAACATCGGCGTGCCGGTGCAGGTCAAGGCCGGCTTAGACTACCGCAGCATCACCTCCTTCGCCGACCGGCCGAGCCGGCAGTGGACGTTCCTGGGGCCGGATCGGATCGCCAACAACACCGACAATTCCGCCGCAAACTACGATCTCGTCGACCCGTATGCCGGCACCGTCAACGCCCCTTACGGTCTGGGTGGCTTTCAATATGTAAGTCCGATCAAGGCCTTCGATCTCTTCGTCAACCGTCCCGAATACTTCCTGCATGATGCTGTCTTTCAAGTGCAACAAAAGGCGCTGAACTCCCGCGTCATCACCGAAGAGATCAGCTCCGCCTATCTCCGCTTCGACCTGCGGCTGTTGGATAACCGGCTCTGGGTCGTCGCCGGAGCGCGCTACGAGCGCACGCACGACGAAGGCTCCGGTCCGATCAATGATCTTGGGCGCACGTTTCAACGTGACGCCGCCGGCAATCTCATCCGCAACTCCTCCGGCCAGCCGGTCAAGATCGTGGGCGATGCCGTAACACTCGCCAAGCTGCAGTACGTGGAACGTGGGGCGAAAATCGAAAAGGAGTACGGCGATCTCTACCCCAGCGTGAATCTGACCTTCAATCTCACGCCGGATATCGTCGCCCGGGCCAGCTACGCCGAGACCCTCTCGCGACCGAACTTCAATTTCATCATCCCCGGAACGACGCTGCCAGATCCCAGCACGACCTCCCGCGTCATTTCGATTAACAACGTCGAGTTGAACCCCTGGACCGCCCGGAACTACGATCTCGCGATTTCATACTACCCGAAGGGCGGCGGGGAACTGTCGGTCGGAGTGTTCCGGAAAGACATCAAGGACTTCTTCAGATCCACTGACATCGACGTGACGCCGGAACTGTTGGGTTTTTACGGCATCGATCCGACATTCGCGACCGGCGGCTACGTCCTCCGCTCGCAGCAGAATATTAAGGGCACCACCCGGATTGACGGCTTCGAATTCAGTTACCGGCAGCCGCTGAAGTTCCTGCCAGCTTGGGCGCGCGGGGTGAATGTGCGGTACAACATCACCAAGCTGAACCTGTCCGACGATGCGCAGTCAGACTTCGACGGCTTCATCCCCGTCAGCCAGAATTGGGGCATCAGCCTCGACCGGGAGAAGTTCAACGTCCGGCTCAACTGGAACTCCCGCGGACGCCAGAATCGAGCCCTGATCACCGGCGTCGCCGAGCCCGGCACTCGGGAGTATATCAAGGCCCGCCTTTCGCTCGATGTGGAGGCGGAGTATCGGCTCACAAAGAACCTCGGCCTCTTCGTCGGCGCGCGGAATATCACCCGGGAACCGGAGATCCTCCAACGGTTCGGTCCCACCACACCGGACTACGCGCGCACCTTCCAGCGCGCCGACTTCGGCTCCACGATCGCCGTCGGCGTGAAGGGCACCTTCTAGTCCGGATTTTTCCCAACGCGCCAACCCCGACCGAATGTGTAGCCGCGCTTGAACGCAGTGAAAGCGTGGCCGAACGGGCGACCACGTTGTCGCTTCGCTCCAACGCGGCTACACCAGGGGAAAATCGTCACCCAACGGTGCGATTCCGATCGATTTGAATACACGCACGAAGAATCTCCTCACCGGAAAATCCGTCCGCCCGATGGACGGAGTCCGGTGCTGATCATCGAAGACTCCCCTGCCGCAAAATCATGACCCTGAATCCCATTCGAATGCTAAGGGCGCTGCTCGCGGCGTCGGTGCTCAGCTCGGCTTCCGCCCAACCGATTGCCAACGACCGCTACACCCTTGAACCCACGGCCGACGGCGCCGTGCAGATCACGGCCAAGGCGGCCGGCACCTGGACGTTCCGCGGCGACTTCACCGTACTCGTCGCCAAGGCGGATCCGAAACCGGCAATGCGGCCGGCAAACATCCCCCGAACCCTGCACAACATCGCCACGTGGCAGACGGCCGCTCCGCGCGCCGGGACCGATTTGAAGCAGACGAAACGATCCGACGCGCAAGTGGGCGACGGTTTCGACGACCGCATCCTCGATGGCAAGACCGACCTGCGGACGGCCGATCTCTTCGCGGCCGCACCGGTCACCCACGTGAAGGCAACGGGCGTTCAGCACCAGGGCGACGCCCTTGAGTTCACTCTCGCCCCGCAGGATGCGTTTGCCCTGACCGCCCGCCTCACCCTGCCGCCCGGCGACGCCGAGCCCGTGCTCACGTTCACGCTCACACCCCGAACTGACGCGTGGTTCTCCGTCGGATACACCGGCGCGCCCGCCTATCCGCTCGAGACGCTCGCCGAGGTGTGGCAGCCTTTCATCTGGCAGGGAAAACGTTTCCCGACCCAGTCGATCCTCACGTCAGCCTACCAGTGCTCGCTGCCCGCGACCTTCGTGCGCAAGGGCGACGTCACCCTCGGCGTGGTGGTCGACGCCGGGGAGTTCCCTTTCTCCCCGTTGCCGCTGTTCGAAAACAGCCGCTTCGGCGTGGCGCTGCGCAACCCGGTTGGCGAGGCTCAGCCGATGGTTTTCGCGCCGATGCTCGGCGGCACGGAGTCGAAACGCACGCGCGGCCAGCCCTTCACGTTCAAACTCCGCCTCTTCGCCGGCACCGGCGACACCACCCAGGCCTTTGAGGACGTCGCGCGCCGGCTCTACGGCTTTCGCGACTATCGCCGCAACGCCATCAGCTCGCTCAATGAGACGCTCGACAATATGATCGACTACGGGATGAGCCACTACAGCTGGTTCATCGACGAGCTGAAGGGCTGCTCCTACTCGACCGACGTCCCCGGCGCGGTGAAGAACGTCAGCTCGCTCAACCCGCTCAACCTCGCCCTCATCGCCGACGATGAGGAGATCTTCAATAAACGCGCGTACCCAATCATGGAGTACATGCTCTCGCGCGAGAAATTCCTCTTCAGCCTCGACCCCAAGCAGAAGGGCCAGAGCCCCTCGCGTCTCCTCCTCGGGCCCAGCGCCCCTGTGAGCGAGCTCGCCACGCTCTACGGCATCACTCATGGCGCCTCACCCGTGCTGGGGCATCTGGCCAAACAGATGCTCGGACGCGACCGCATCCTCAATCTCGACGATGTCACCGAAGGCGGCAGCTGGCAGAACCAGCTGAGCGTGGCCCTCGTCACGGGCGACGCCAGTCTGCTGGCCGCCGCCCGTCGCGGTGCCGACGCCTATCTGGCGCAGCGCGTTGACCAGCCGCCCACCGGGTTCGACGACGGTGGCATGTTGTTCTTGATCGGATTCGCGCCCAAGTGGATCGACCTCTTCCGACTCTACGAGGCGACCGGCGAATCCCGCTACCTTGCTGCCGCCCGCCAGGGCGCCCGCCAGTACACTCAGTACACCTGGATGGCGCCGCGCATTCCCGACGAGGAAGTGACGGTCAATCCCGGTGGGCAGGCGCCGGTCTATTGGTATCTCAAGCGCTTCCCGCCGATGCGCGCCCCGGAGGAGCGCGTGCCGGCCTGGCGCGTCTCCGAGATGGGCCTCACCCCGGAATCCTCCGGCACGATGTCGGGCCACCGCGCCATCTTCATGGCGAACTACGCCCCATGGATGTTGCGCATCGCGGCGCTCACCGGCGACCAAATGCTGCACGACGTCGCACGTTCCGCCATCGTCGGTCGCTATCGGAATTTCCCCGGCTACCACATGAACACCGCGCGCACCACGATCTACGAGCGCGCCGACTACCCGCTGCGCGACCACAAGGAGCTCAGCGTGAATTCATTCCACTACAATCACATCTGGCCCCACATGAGCATTCTCGTCGATTTTCTCGTCACGGATGCCTTTGCGCGTTCCGGCGGAAAGATCGACTTCCCCGCGCACTTCATCGAGGGCTACGCGTACCTGCAGAGCAAATTCTACGGTGACCGACCCGGGAAGTTCTACGACCGCGATGACGCCGTGCTTTGGCTGCCGCGCCGGCTCATCCAGAGCGGCTCGGTGGAAATCAACACGCTCGTGGCCCGCGGCCGCAGCGGACTCTACCTCGCGTTCACCAATCAGTCGCCGCAGCCCGTCACCACCGAAATCACCCTCAGCGCCAAGGTGCTCCCGCAGCTCTCTGCGCGGACATATCGCACCCGCGTGTTGGCCGGTGGCGCGGATGCGTCTGAGCTGCGCGACGGTCGCCTGACTGTCACCGTTCCGCCAATGGGTCTGACCGCGATCGAAGTTGAGGGCCTTACCGTCACCCCGAAATTTCAGGACCGCCTCGTCGGCGCCCGTGCCACGGATGCGTGGCGCCGGGACTACCTCGAGCTGCCGTTCGGCGGCACCCGCGCGATGATCCTCAACTTCGGCCCCGCCGCTACCACGGCGTACGTCTACCTGCAGGCCGACGAGAGCAAGTTCAAGGCAGTCACCCTCAACTACACCCTCGCCGGCCGCCGGGTGTCGCTAACCGACGCGACGTTTCCGTTCGAGTTCACCGTGCCAGTTCCCGCCGGCGCGGACACCTTCGAATTCGAGGTGGGGGGCGTGACGCCTTCCGGGGACAAACAAGCTTCCGGCCCCGCCGTTTTGCAGCGATGACGCGGCACTGGTCCAACTCGGTGAACGATTTCATCAACCCGCGGCTTGTGGCGGCGGCGGCGCACGGCGACGTTCAGCGCGGCCTCCCACCTCCCAGCTTCATCTCCACCTAAGACTGCATGCCCCGCCTCCCTCATCTTCGCTGGTGGATCGCGACGCTCCTCGTGGGCGCCGCCGTGCTCAACTATGTGGATCGCCAGACCTTGTCTGCGCTCGCTCCGACCATCCAGACTGACCTCAAGATGGACGACCGCGCGTACGCCAATGTCGTCAATCTCTTCCTCGTCGCGTACACGATCGCCTACCTGTTCTCCGGCCGGATCGCCGATCTCATGGGCACGCGCGTAAGCATGGTGCTTTTTGTCGTCTGGTGGTCGGCGGCCAATATGGTCACCGCGGCCGCGCAGGGGGTGCAGTCATTGGGCGTCTATCGTTTTCTGCTCGGTTTGGGCGAAGCCGGCGTCTGGCCCGCGGCATCGAAAGCAGTCTCGGAGTGGTTTCCGGCGCGGGAACGCGCCCTGGCCATCGGCCTCTACACGATGGGAGCGACGCTTGGCGCTACGCTCGCACCCTATATCGTGATTCCGCTGGCCACCCACGCCTGGGGCCAGACCCTGCCTGGCGTCGCCGAGTTTCTCGGCCAGGGCGCGGGTTGGCGCATCGCCTTCATCCTCACCGGCGCCGCCGGCCTCGTTTGGCTCATACCGTGGCTCTGGATGTATCGCTCGCCCAAGGACAGCAAACTCATCACCAGTGGCGAACGCGAGATGCTGGAAAAATCCGCGGCGGCCGAGAGCCCGGCCGGTTCCAGCGAAAAGCCGTGGACGTGGAGGCAAGTTTTCACCTTTCGCGGCACCTGGCTGCTCCTGGTGGGGCGTCTCATCACCGACCCTGTGTGGTACTTCTATCAGTTCTGGTTCCCCAAGTACCTCAGCGCCGATCGGCATCTCTCGCAGGATCAATTGAAGATCACCTGGATCGTCTACGCCGCCGCCGGCGTCGGCAGCCTGCTCGGCGGATGGCTCTCTGGGCAATTGATCAAGCGCGGCACCGCGCCCGCTGCCAGCCGCCTGTGGGTGATGCTCGGCTGCGCCGCCATCATGCCGCTGTCGCCGTTTATCGCGCAGGCCGCCGGCCTCAATCTGGCCATCGCTCTCGCGGTCTGCACCGTCATCGCCGCGCTGGCGTGGTTGATCAACCTCAGTTCCATCGTCGTCGATATCGTGCCCAAGCACTCCCTCGGCACGGTCTTCAGCGTCGTCGCCACCGGCAGCACGATCGGCGGTATCATCATGAACCTGATTGTCGCCACCATGGTCTCCGGTCCCTCGACCAAGGCAGCCGGCTTCCTGGATCAGGCCATTAAATCCGTCGCCAGCGGCCTGCTCGAACTGGTGCAGGGCCAGGGCTACGCCCAGTGGTTCTGGATCATGGCCGCGCTCCACCCGATCGCGTGGCTGATGCTCTACTTCTGCGGGGTGCACCGTAAAACCACCGTGGCGCCCGCCTGACCACGGTTCTGCAGCACCCTCCCCGGATCAAGCCTGCGCACGAAAGAAGCGTCCACCCTTCGACCCTCATGGCCGCCGCAGTCACCCTCACCCGCGAGTCCGTCACGCTGCCGACCTACCTGCCGGCCGCGCCCGACCGCAATCCGATGTTCCTTGAGTCCCGCGTCTACCAGGGATCCAGCGGACGGGTCTATCCGCTCCGATTCTACGATCGCATCGCCGAACAGCCCGTTCCGTACGATTGGGACGCCGTTTACCTCGAGAACGAGTTCCTGCGCGTGATGATTCTTCCCCAACTGGGCGGCCGCATCCACCGGATGCTCGACAAGACCAACCACTACGACGCGATCTACTTTCAGCCCGTCATCAAGCCGGCTTTGGTCGGACTCGCCGGTCCCTGGGCCAGCGGGGGCATCGAGTTCAACTGGCCGCAGCATCACCGTCCGTCGACCTTCATGCCCGCCGACGTCTGCGTCGATTCGCATCCCGATGGCGCCATTACGGTCTGGCTAGGGGAACACGACCCGATGGCGCGCATGAAGGGCATGCACGGAGTCTGCCTCCACCCCGGCCGCGCCGTGGTTGAGCTGAAGGTGCGCATCTACAACCGCACCGATGATGTGCAGACATTCCTCTGGTGGGCCAATGCCGCCACCCGCGTCCACGAACATTACCAGAGTTTCTTCCCACCCGACGCCACCTTGGTCGCCGACCACGCCAAGCGCGCCATGAGCACGTATCCGCTCTGCTCGGGCCGATACTACGGAGTCGAGTACGCCGCTCGCGCCCGAAACGGGGTTCCGGTCGCCGAACGCCCCCGCCAATACCAGCCGTCCGGCGGCTACCCGGCAAACGATCTGAGCTGGTATGCCAACATCCCTGTGCCCACGTCCTACATGGCCATGGACTCCCGCGAGGATTTCTGCGGCGGCTACGACCACCGCGCCCAAGCCGGTCTCGTCCACCTCGCCAACCACCACATTGCCCCCGGCAAAAAGCAATGGACATGGGGCAACCATGAGTTCGGCTATGCTTGGGACCGCAACCTCACCGACGCCGACGAACACGGCGAACACCGACCCTACATCGAGCTCATGGCGGGGGTCTTCACCGACAACCAGCCCGACTTTTCCTTTCTCCAGCCCGGCGAAACCAGAACGTGGAGCCACCATTGGTATCCGATCCAGCAGATTGGCCCCGCCCAGCACGCCAACCTCCACGCCGCGGTCAGCCTGGCCGTCACCGACCACTCCGCCCGCCTAGGCGTCGCGTTCACTGCCACCCAACCCGCCGCCACCGTCACGCTCCGCCGGGGGCAACGGATCCTCGCGCACGTCTGCCGCGATCTCTCCCCGGCCGCGCCCCTGGTCGAAACCGTGGCGCTTCCGCGCGGTGCAACCTTGCATCAACTCTGCCTCGAAGCCAGAGCTGCCGACGGCACGGTCCTCATCCGCCACCAGCCACGTCCCGGAGCGAGTCGCAAGGCCGCGGACCTCGCCACCGCCAGCGAACCACCGCTGCCCGAAGCGGTCGGCGGCGCCGACGAACTGTTCCTCATCGGCCTGCACCTCGAGCAATACCGCCACGCCACGCGCCCCCCGGAGGCCTATTGGCAGGAGGCTCTCCGCCGCGACGACGGCGACTCCCGTTGCCATCTCGCGCTCGGTCGCTGGCACCTTCGCCGAGGGGAGTTTGGCCCCGCCGAATCACACCTGCGCGCGAGCCTCGCCCGGCTCACCCGTCGCAATCCCAACCCTGCCGACGGCGAGGCCTTTTATCAACTCGGCCGCTGCCTTGTGCTTCAGGCTGGCGGCGCAACGACCGCCGAAACTCGGCAGGCGAAGCTCTCGGATGCCTATGCGGCGTTCTACAAGGCCACCTGGAACCACGCGTGGCAGGCGGCCGGTTTCCACGCCCTCGCTGAGCTCGACTGTCGCCGTCTCGACTGGACGGCCGCGCTCGACCACCTCGAACGCGCCCTGCGGGTCAATACGGACAACCTTCGCGCCCGCAACCTCCGCGCCCTTGCCCTCCGTCGCCTGGGGCGTGAGGCCGAAGCCGCCGAGACGATTCGCGGCACGCTCGCCCTCGACCCGCTCGATCATTGGGGCCGGCTCCTCGCCAACCAACCCTTCAGCGGCGACACCCAGGTCCGGCTCGACCTTGCCCTCGACTTCGCCCGCGCCGGCTTCTTCGACGAGGCGGAAAGGCTGCTCGCAGCCGCCACTCCCGAACCGCTTTCCGGTACCGCTCCACTTGTCGCGTACTACCGCGCCTGGCTTTCCCAACTGGGGGGTGAAAAGCCCGACGCCATTCGCGCCCACCTTCGCGCCGGCGCGCGCACTCCCGGCGACTACTGCTTCCCGGCCCGCCTCGAGGAACAGGCCATCCTCCGCCACGCTCTGGCCGTCAATCCCCGCGATTCCCGCGCTCACGCCGCCCTCGGTCACTGGCTCTACGACCGTCGCCGCCACCGCGAGGCCATCACTCACTGGAAAAGCGCCGTTCGACTCGCACCCCGCGACGCCGTCGTCTGGCGCTGCCTCGGCCTCGGCTACATCAACATCCTCGGGAAACCCGCCGCCGCCCGACGCGCGTATGCGGCCGCCCGCCGCGCTGCGCCCCGCGACGCTCGCCTCCTCTACGAGGCGGATCAGCTCGCCAAGCGTCTCGGCATCTCCTCGGCGCTCCGCCGGCGCGAACTCCTGCGCCACCCTGCGCTCGTCGCCGCCCGCGACGACCTTTCCCTCGAACTCTGCGCCCTTCACAATCAGCTCGGTCAACCTGCCCTGGCCCTGCCGATCATTTCCACGCGTCGCTTTCAACCATGGGAGGGTGGCGAAGGCCAGGCCCTCGGGCAACATACGCGCACTCGCCTCCTACTGGGCCGCGCAGCCCTCGCCGACGGCGATGCCGCCACGGCCCGGGCCGAATTTTCCCTCGCCCTCACCGCGCCGGAACACCTCGGCGAGGCCCGCCACCTCCTCGCCAACCAGAGCGAGATCCACTTCTGGCTGGGCGAAGCCTGTGCCGCCTCCGGCGACCACCCCGCGGCCCGGACCCACTGGCACTCCGCCGCCAGTTTTCGGGGCGATTTTCAGGCAATGAGCGTGCGCGATTTCTCCGAGTTGACCTACTACACCGCGCTCGCCCAACGCCGACTTGGTCAAACCGCCCGGGCCGAACGACTGCTTCACTCGCTGCTGGCTCACGCTCGCCGCCTGGCGGCGGCGCCCGCGACCATCGACTACTTCGCCACGTCGCTGCCGACCATGCTCCTCTTCTCCGACGACCTACCGCGGCGCCAGCGTACTACCGCGCTCTTTCTCGAAGCCCAGGCTCGTTTCGGCCTTGGCGAGCGCCCCGTCGCCCGACGTCTCCTCCGTCAAGTCCTCACCCGCGATCCCGGCCACGCTCCCGCCGCCGATTTCCCCTCCGCCGAGCATTAATCTTTCCTTTATTCCGCCGTGCACCTCGCTCCTCCTTCCTCCTCCCGTGAACTGCGCTCCGTCCGCCACGACGCCGATTTGGTAATCGTCGGCGGTGGCCTCGGCGGCACGTGCTGCGCGCTCACGGCGGCGCGCGCCGGCCTCAAGGTCGTGCTCGTGCAGGACCGGCCCGTGCTGGGCGGCAACGCTTCCAGCGAGGTGCGCCTGTGGATCCTGGGCGCCACTTCCCACATGGGGAACAACAACCGCTGGGCGCGCGAGGGCGGCGTGATCGACGAATTGCTGGTCGAAAACATGTACCGCAACCCTGAGGGTAACCCGCTCTTCGTCGACGCGCTGCTGCTCGAGATGGTCACGGCGGAGAAGAACATCACGCTGCTGCTCAACACCGCCGTCCACGACGTCACGAAGCGCGACCCGGACACCATCGCGAGCGTGCGCGCATTCTGTTCGCAAAACTCCACGGCCTACGAACTGCACGCCCCGCTCTTCTGCGACGCTTCGGGCGACGGCCTCGTGGGTTTCATGGCGGGCGCCGCTTTCCGCATGGGTGCGGAGTCGCGCGAAGAGTTCGGCGAGGGTTTTGCGCCCTCCAAAGAGTACGGCGAACTCCTCGGCCACTCTCTGTATTTCTATTCCAAGGACACCGGCCGGCCCGTGACCTTCACCCCGCCGAGCTTCGCCCTGACCGACATCACCAAGATCCCGCGCTGGCGGCAGTTCAAGGCGGGCGAGTTCGGCTGCAAGCTCTGGTGGCTCGAATACGGCGGGCGCCTCGACACCGTGCACGACACCGAGGGGATCAAGTGGGAACTTTGGAAGGTCGCTTATGGCGTTTGGAATCACATCAAGAACAGCGGCCAGTTCCCCGAGGCCGCCAACCTCACGCTGGAGTGGATCGGCCACATTCCGGGCAAGCGCGAGAGCCGCCGCTTCGAAGGCGACTACATTCTGCGCCAGCAGGACATCGTCGAGCAGCGCGCACATCCCGACGCCGTGGCGTTCGGCGGCTGGTCGATCGACCTCCACCCGGGTGACGGCGTATTTTCGGAGAAACCCGGCTGCAATCAGTGGCACTCCAAGGGCGTTTACCAGATTCCGTACCGCTGTCTCTACAGCCGCAATATCACCAATCTCTTCCTCGCCGGTCGCGTCATCAGCGCCTCGCATGTCGCCTTCGCGTCCAGCCGCGTCATGGCCACGTGTGCGCACGCGGGCCAGGCTGTCGGCCTCGCCGCCGCGCTTTGCCGTCGCGACACGCTCCTGCCGCGCGCGCTCACGGCGCCTGCGCCCCTCGCCGAACTGCAGCGCGCCCTCCTGCGCACCGGCCAGCACATCCCCGGTTTCTCCCTGGCCGGCGACTCCGCCGATCTCGCCCAGCGCGCCACGCTCTCCGCCTCCAGCGAATACCAGCTCGCCACGCTCCCGGCCGACGGCCCCGCCGTCTCCCTGGCCGACGGCTGGGCGATGATGCTCCCCGTCACCGCCGGCACCAAGCTCGACCTCGCGGTCTTTGCCGATGTCGCCGCCGCCGCCGAGCTGCGGGTCGAGCTGCGCCAAAGCAGCCGGTCCGACAACCACACGCCCGACGTCACGCTCGAAACCAAGACGCTCCCCCTCGCCGCCGGCGACGGCCAGGAGGTCGCGGTGTCCTTCACCCACACGTTTGCCGACACCCGCTACGCCTTTGTTTGTTTCTTTGGTGGACCCGCCATCCGCCTCCGCACGAGCGAGCAGCGGCTCACGGGCGTGCTTTCGCTCTGCCACATGGTGAACCTCGCCGTGGCGAAATCGGCGGTGCAGACGCCGCCGCCCGATATCGGCGTCGATACCTTTGAGTTCTGGCAACCGCAGCGCCGCCCCGCCGGCCGCAACCTTGCCCTGCGCCTCGCGCGCCCGCTCGCGGCCTTCGGCGCCGCCAACGTCGTCAACGGCGTCGCGCGCCCCACCAACGCGCCCAACGCCTGGCTCGCCTCCCTCGCCGACCCCGCGCCTGCACTCACCCTGCGTTGGGCCGAGCCGCAGACGATTGCGCGGATCGAGCTCATGTTCGATCCAGACTTCGATCACCCCATGGAGTCGGTCCTCATGGGGCACCCCGAGCGCCGCATGCCGTTTTGCGTGGAGCGTTACCGCGTGCTTGACGAAAGCGGCCACGTGCTCGCCACCTGCACGGAGAATCATCAGGCCCGCAACGTCATCGTGCTCGCCTCGCCCGTCACGACCCGCGCCCTCCGGCTCGAACTCGCCGCCCCCGCCGCTCACGTCCCCGCCGCCCTGTTCGAAGTGCGGTGCTACGCGTAGCCCGCCTGCATCACACTCAAGCTGGTTTTCTCCCCCGTTCTAGTCTTCGACGCTTCTCACTCGTCCGTTACAACATCAGCGAAAACGACAGCGGAAACCTCATCCGCTTTTCCGGCGTGCCCACGAACACACAAATCTACAACAACACCTTTTACGCCAAGCCCACGATGGACAACCGCCGTGTTCCCGGCGACCCGCCGCGCATCCTTTACCACAAGGACTGGCAGGGATGGTCCGACGGCGTGGAATTCACGAACAACATCATCTACAACGATTGCCCGCAGGCCGTTTATGAGTTCGGCCAGAGCCGGAACAATAGATGGTCGCACAATCTGTTTTTCGGCCACCACCCCGCCAGCGAACCGGGCGATGCCGCCAAGGTCACCGCCGATCCGCTTTTCGCTGGCAACCCCGGCACTGCCGACCGCGGTCGGGGGTCCGCCATCGCGGTTTATTACTGGAAGGAAACCGGATTTTGCTGGGGTTGGGTCGGGTGGGGGTTAGGGGGAGGGGCGGAGGAAAAACCAAGGCGGCCCCCTTAGCCCCCCACACCGAAAAGAGGCTTTTCGCGACGGGTGACGGCAGTCCTCGCGGAGCGACGAGATGCGCCCGCCGAAAATGGGCCGGAATGACCTGACCCCGAAATTTTGAGCCGCCTTGGGTGTTAGTCTGGGCCACCAGAAAGGACCCAGACCATGAAAGGCAAACGACATACGACTGAGGATAAGATCCGCATTT
>VHCJ01000029.1 GCA_016871755.1 Verrucomicrobiota bacterium
GCGGCTGCGAGAACTGCACCCCCGCAAGCTGCTCCGCTCCGTCACGGCTGGTGATCGGGTGTTCGATCCAGGCAGTCCGGCCGTCGGTCTCGCGCCGCTGCTCGAACCAACTGACCCCATAGCCATGGGCGGCGATGCTTGTGAGCACATCCGCGAGGCCATCGCCATTGACGTCGTAGGTGTACATCTGCGCTCCGCCGGGGCCAAACGACTGCGGGTGAAACCGCCAAACGGGATTGCCGGTCAGGCTGGCCGGCTGCTCCCACCAACCGTTCGCCTCAAGAATATCCGGGCGGCCGTCACCGTTCACGTCACCCAGCCCGATCCCGTGCGTGTAGCGCTGCCACTTCCCGGGCGGAGTGACCGGATGGAAGGTCCACGGTGCCTTCGGGTCGCGGGGGTCGCGCTTCATGTAGCCGAGCCGCGCCAGGCTGCCCGCGACCAACTCCGGCTTGCCGTCGCCGTCCACGTCGCCGAACACCGGGGACTCCGTATCCACGTTGAAATACGCAAGGTGCTGCGGCCAGTCGCCACCCGCCCCGGCACCGGGATTCTCATACCAGAACGCCTCCTTGCCCGGCCACCCAATCGCGAGGATGTCCGGCCGGCCATCGCCGTTGAAGTCGTCGTGGTACGTGAGGAAATTGTTGGAGTAGCTCAGGCGGTCAAAGGCGTGCGGCGAACGGTAGACCAAGCTCTTCTTGAACTCCGGTCCGAGGAAGATCCGCGGGCCCGCCACAAGGTCCGCACTCCCATCCGCGTTGAAGTCGGCGATCGTTCCGCCTTCAGCATAGAAGAAGCCGTCCAGTTTTTGCTTGGAGAAGCCGAGGGCCGAGGCGGCGGCGGCGGCGGACGCGGAGGGCGCAACGGTCGCGGTAAAGGTCACCGCAGCGAGGGCGATCATCAGGGTGGAGCGCATGGGAGTCGGGTCGGCAGGGCGCGCGACACCCCCAAGCAAAGGACCCGGAGCGGGTCAGGCAACGCCGGAATCCCCACGACGGCTCCACGAGCCGACGAAGGGAACGACCATGCCCGCAAGCACCAACACCGCGCCGACCAGTTCACCGGCCTTGAGATACTCACCGAAGAACACGCCCGCGCCCACCGCGACCACCACCGGCACGAGCGTCTGGATCAGCGATCCACCGGCCACCGAGAGACGCGCAAAGCCGTACGTCATGCAGAGTTGTCCGCCCGACGCCGCGAGCGCCGCCACGATCATCAGTCCCCACTGCGGCGCCGCAGGAAGCACCGGATGCAACAGCGCCGGGGGCAGGCAGACCAACAGGCCGTACGCACACTGCGCCGAGAAGATCGTCGCGGAATGCACCCCGGCCGCGTGCAACTGGCGGATCGTGATCACCACCCACGCCGAGGCCAGCGCGGTCCCCACCGCCAAGAGATCCCAAATGCCCGCGCCCCCTCCGCGACCCACCACGTTCGTCAGCAACGCCAGTCCCACCACCGAGGTCACCGCAGCCACCACCAACGGACGCCGCAGGGGCTCGCGCAGCCAGATCGCCGCCATCAGCGGACCCAGCACGACGTAGGTGCCATTGATGAAGGTCGCCCTCCCCGCGCCCAGCAGCGGCAGGGTCAGGTAGAAGCCGCACACCGAAAGTCCTCCGATCACACCGCGCTCGATGAGCTTCCGGTCGCGCCACAGTGCGGCCGGCTCCCAGCGGCCGCGGAACACCAGCGCCACCACGGCCAAACCCACGACGAATCGCACCACGCAGGTCCACCACACCAGGCCGTCACCACCCGCGCCCAGAGCGCGGATCACGAGGACCGACGCAGCAAAGCACGCCACCGACGCGAGCATGAACGCGACGCCTCCCCGGATCCGTTGCTTCTCCTCGGCAGACTGCATCCGGGCAGCCTCGTTCAGCGCACCAACCGAAGCAATCGCGCCGCATTCCCGCCCATCAGAGCCGCCATTTCCGACGCAGAAAAGATCTCCTGCGCGTGCCGCTCAAGGTAGGTCCGCGACTGCCGGTACGTGCAGAAGCGATTCTGGAAGGGCATGTCCGTACCCCACAGCAACCACTCCGCGCCGATTTCGCGGCGCATCGCCTCCAGCACGGGACGGCACTCGCCGTACGGGTAATCGAACAGATCACCGATGCGGAACGGAAAGCCGACTTCAAGGTGGATGGCGGCCCCGCGCAGGGGCTCCCACAGCCCCGGCGGGAGCACGAATGCGCCGTCCTCCAGGAAGTCGCGCCACGGATACCCGTGCGTCACGCTGACCGCCGCCTCGGGATACCGCTCCCGCCAGCGCCGCAGTTCCATCAGCTCAGCGATAAAGCCCGCCCTAGGATCACGCGCGCCGGGGCGCGCCCCGAGGGTGAAGAAGAAGGGAACGCCATGCCGCACCGCCGCCTCCCAGAAGGGCGTCCACGCCGCATCGTTGAAGCTGCCGCTCACCCCGGCGCGGTACGCGTACTCCGGGATGATCTTGATCGCGTGCAGGCCTTGAACGCACAAGGCCTCATCCAACTGCCGGATCGCCCGGTCGGGATCGCGCGGAATCGCGTCCTCATCCACCAGCGCCATCGCCCGCAGGCGGTCCGGAAACGCCCGCACGCACGCACCGAGAAAGGCCAGATCCCGCGACAGGGTCGCGTCCGTGTGCAGCAACGCCCAGTCCACGTCGGCGTGATCCATCTCCGCCACCAACGCCCCCGCCGAGAAGGCCACGACATTCGGCGGGAACTGCTGCTTGGCGTAGTCCTCCCCGTCCATCGTCCACGTCAGTCGGTTCAGCACCGGGTCCACCCGGAAGTTCATCCCGGACGCCAGCCGGAGCGGATCCTCCGGCGTGGGCGCCAGCAGTCGCCGGGAGTCGCCCCGCCGCCGGTCCCGCGTCCGGAACGCCGGTTGGTGATGCAACGCCGTCTGCACCTGCCAGAGTGCAAGATGCGCCTCCGCCGAGGGATGGCCCGCCGGCGTGTCCGGCGCCGTGAAACAATAGGCGTGACTGTCGATGATCATGCCGATTCGCGGTTGACGAGCAGTATGCGGGAGTCGCACCGTGTATACAACGGCAGAGTGATCACGGATTCGTGGAGTCCGACTCCGCCGGCTCCACCCCACCCCACTCCGTCATGTCGAGTTCGAATCCGGCTACCCCCACCCCGACCGGAGCCGGCGACTTTGGCCTGCCGTCCGAGCGCGACCAGCGCCGCAACGCCCTGCTCTACGCCGCGCAGATTTCAATCACGTACTTCGCCGCACCCGCGCTCTACATCGGGTTCATGCAGGCGAGTCTCTGCAAGCGGCTGCAAACTTCGGACACGATCGCGAATCTCCCGAGCGCCGTTTTCCTCGGCATGGCTTGGACAACGGTGGTGATCGCCTGGCTTTTTCCGCAGGCGCGTTTGCTCAAGCGATTGCTCTCCGGCGCGTATCTGCTGATGGCTGCGGCGGGGCTGATGGTCGCGACGGTCCTCGTCGCCCAGCCCGGCACGACCGCGATCGTCACGGCACTGATGATCCACGCCGCCTTGGTGGGCATCTCGGTGCCGCTGATCGGCGCGCTGGGCTGGGAAGTGCTGGATCGAGGCGTCTCGCGAAAGCTCCGCGGCCGCGCCCTGGGCCTGGCCTTCGGCGTGGGTCCAGCCTTCGCCGCCCTCGGTTCCCTCAGTGCCCAGCTGCTGATGAACGGCAAGCTCTTCGACTTCCGCCTTCCCGAGGCGTGGGCCCCCGTCTACCCGTACAGCTATGCGCTGCTCTTCACCATCAGCGCGGGCTGCACGATCATCTCCGCTTGGCTCGCCTCCCGTTACACGTTCCCCATCCCGGCCCACGAACCGCCGCGGCAGTCGTTCCCGGACGGCATCGTCGGTGGGTTCCGGGCCGTGCTCGGTTACCCGATCCTGCTCATCGCGTGCCTCGCGTACCTGTTGATGTACTCCGGCAACATGGTGCAGATCAACATGAGCATCTTCACCCAGGAGGCCGTCGGGCAGCCGGCCGAAAACCTCGCCGGGTACCAACTCACCCTGCGGTTCACGTTCAAGATCCTCGCCGGTTTCCTCCTCGGGTGGCTGCTGGTCCGGACCAACCCCAAGGTCCCGTTGCTGGTCACGGCAGGACTGCTCATGCTCGGGGTGCTGTGGGTGATGTTCGTGCCGGGCTACTGGTTCCTGCTCGCCTTCGGGATCAACGGCGCCGGCGAGCTCTTCGGCGTCTACTACCTCAATTATCCCGCCCAGTGCTCCCCGCGCTCCCAGGTGCGCCGGAACATTTCCGTCCTGATGCTCATCTCCGCCTTCGTCGCCCTCGCCCCCGTGGGGTATGGCTTCATCTCCGACAACTGGGGGCTGCGCGCGAGTTTCGTCGCCGCCCTCGTGCTCCTGATTGCGACCACCGCGATGGTCGTCCTGAAACTGCCGTGGCGCCCGCAGCCGCGGCCTCAGGACATGACGGAGGCGGACCGTGCAGCCCTCGGGAGCTGAGTCGGGATCCGCACGTCGCCCGCGGCTCCTCCCGGGGCTCGCCAGCCGGATCCCGGCGGATGCCGCCGCGCACGAGGCTTCCATCCGGGCCGACTACCCGCGCAACCGCACGGTCTTCGCGGGCTGGGAATTCCTCTGGGGCCTGGGCGCGCCGTTCGCGCTCTACACCACGTTCGCCCCCGCCTACCTCGCCACGCTCGGCGCCCCGCAACTGCTGGTGGGGCTGATCCTCGCGAGCACGCCCACCTTCTCGGCCGTCCAGCTCCTCGTGGGCTACTTCGTGCGTCCCGCCGACCGTCTGCGGGCCGTCGTGCTGCCGATCACGGTGAGCATGCTGCCGCTGCTCGCCTACTCCGCCGCCGCCATCGTCTGGGGCGAGGCGTGGTCCACCGGCACGCACGCGCTGCTCTACTCCGTCACGGTGCTGATCTCAATCGCCGTGCCGTGCGCGCTCAACTCTCTCTACTGGGAAATCATCACCGACAACACGCCGGGCCACCGGCGCGGGGAGTTGCTGGGATGGCGGGCCGTCGGCGCCGGGATCTCCGGGCTCGCGGTCAGCGGACTCGCCGCCTGGCTGCTCGCCCGCTGGAGCACGCCGCTCAACTTCCGCGTCAGCTTCACGGTGGGCTGCGTGATCTACTTCCTCTCGTGCCTGGTCCTGCTCCGGACGCGCGACCACGTGCACCCGGTCCACCTGCGCGACGAGCACCGGACCCGTGGGTCGCTCGCAGCGCACGTCGTCGCGCTGGTGCGGGAGCGGTGGTGGGATGCGCACTACCGGAGCTTCATGTTCTTCCACACGCTGCTGGTGGTCGCCGCGACCAACGCGCCGTTCATGGTCGCCGCCGCCCGCTCCGAACTGGGCGCGTCCGCACGGGAACTCGGCCTGTTCGTCCCGCTCTACCTCGTCGCCCTCACCGTCGCCGGGCCGTTGCTGGGAAGGCTCGCCGACCGTCACGGCTTCCGGATCATCGGCGCGATTTGCGGCCTGCTGCTCGCCACCGCCTTCCTGCTCTGCCTCGTCAGCCGGAGTCTCCCGGTCTGGTACGTGGCCTTCACGCTCTACGCCGCCTGTCCGTTCGCCGCCGCCGCGGTGCTCGCCAATTTGAGCGCTGAATTGTGCCCCGGCATCCCCGCCGGCCGTTTGATCGCCGTGGGCAACGTCATGGTCGTCGGGTTCGTCGTCCTCGGTTCCACGCTCTCCGGCGTCGTGATCGACGCCACCGGGAGCTACCCGGCCGTGTTCACCGCGAATCTCGTCCTCTCCCTCGTCGCCGCCGCCGGCTACCTGTTCGTCGTCCGCGAACCGCGCGCCACGGCCGGGCGCGCCGCCACCGACCCAGCTGCGCGCGCCTAGTCAGCGCCGCGGTGCGGCTGGCGATCCGGAAAGCAGGGGGACCTGCCCCTCGATCCGGGTCTGACGCTGCCCGAGAACATTCGGCACGCGGGTCGTGGCCCGGCCCGTCTCACGGCCCGCCAGATCGCGAAACACGGTCTTCGTCTCTCCGAGCGCGTTCGGCGGACGGGACACCGCCTCGCCGACGCGGCGCCCCCGGAGGTCGCGCACCTCCGTGCGGGTCTCACCCAAGGCGTTCGGCTGGCGCGTGACCATTTCGCCGACGCGCCGGCCCGAGGCGTCACGGACCTCCGCGCGGATCTCCCCAAGCGCGTTGACGGGGCGGGACACGATTGCGCCCACTTCCCGGCCGGCCGTGTCGCGAACCACCGTTTTCCGCTGGCCGAGCACGTTGGGACGGGACTCCGTCGCCGTCCAGCCCGAGCCCGCCCACGCTACGCCGCCCCCGAGAAGGAACAGGCCCGAAACAAGAAACGGTTTCCACTCCATGCCGCGAGGGTTGGCCGGGAAACGCGCCCGGTCAATCCCTCCGCGACGGCTCCGGCGCCGGAAGTGGGGCTCCGGGCCGGGAAGGTCGGCCGGGAAACGGGGGCGGTCCGAAGCGGCCGCCTACTGACAGGCCTCGCACTCGCCGCCGTTGCGCATCGCTTCGATGCTGCACGCGAGCTTCTGCTCGGCGGTAAAGGTGCGTTTGGCGCCGGAGGAGTCGGCAGCGGCGGGAGCGGGCACCGTCGGGGCCGCAGACACCGCGGCCACCGACGCAGCGGCGGGTTCGGCCGAGGCGGACGTGCCGGCACCGATGCGGACCTCCTTCTTCGCCGCGACCGTGGCCTTCTCGATGTTCGAGGCACCGAGGGTGCGGAGATAATACGTCGTTTTGAGACCGGCATGCCACGCGTGGCGGTACATGTGGCTCAGGCTCTTCAGGTCCGGGGTCCGCAGCCACAGATTCACGCTCTGCGCCTGATCAATCCACTTCTGGCGGCGCGCCGCCGCGTCGACGACCCACTTCGGATCGATGTCGAACGCGGTCAGGTACTTCGCCTTGAGGTCCGCCGGGACCGCCTCGATGTCCTTCAACTCGCCGTCGAAGTACTTCAGGTTGTCGATCATCTCTTGGTTCCAGAGCCCGCGCGACTTGAGGTCCTTCACGAGGAACGGATTCAGGACGATGAACTCTCCGGAGAGGTTCGATTTGACGAACAGGTTCTTGTACGTCGGCTCGATGCACGGCGACGTCGCGGTGATGTTCGAGATCGTGGCCGTCGGGGCGATCGCGAGCACGTTGCTGTTGCGCATGCCCTGGGCCGCGATCTTGGTGCGGAGCGGGGTCCAGTCGAGACGGCCGCCACGCGGGACCTCGACGGCGACGCCGCGTTCCTGCTCGAGCAGATCAATGGTGTCCTGCGGCAGCAGGCCCCGGTCCCACTTCGAGCCCTTGTAGGACGAGTACGTGCCGCGCTCCGCGGCGAGATCGGACGACGCTTCGTAGGCGTAGTAGGCGATCGCCTCCATCGCCTCGTCGTTGAACGCGACGGCTTCGTCAGACGCGAAGGCGTGTCCGCGCAGGTACAGCGCATGGGCGAGGCCCATGACGCCGAGGCCGATCGGCCGGTGGCGGCGATTCGACGTCTCGGCGGCCTTGGTCGGGTAGAAGTTGATGTCGATGACGTTGTCGAGCGCGCGCACCGCGAGGCGGATCGTCTCGCGCAGCTTCGCATGGTCGAGCGAGCCGTCCGGCAGCAGGTGGGTCTCGAGGATGACCGAGCCCAGATTGCACACGGCGGTCTCGTCGTTCGAGGTGTTCAGCGTGATCTCGGTGCAGAGATTCGATGAATGGATCACGCCCACATGGTCCTGCGGCGAGCGGATGTTGCACGCGTCCTTGAACGTGATCCAAGGATGGCCGGTCTCGAACAGCATCGAGAGCATCCGCTTCCACAGCTCCAGCGCCTCGATCTTCTGACCGAAGATCTTTCCTTCCTCGGCGAGCTTCTCGTAGCGGAGATAGGCCTCCTCAAAGCGGCGGCCGTAGAGGTCGTGGAGATCCTTGACCTCGTTTGAGCGGAAGAGCGTCCAGGAGCCGCGGGCCTCCATGCGCTTCATGAACAGGTCGGGAATCCAGTTCGCCGTGTTCATGTCGTGCGTGCGCCGGCGGTCATCGCCGGTGTTCTTGCGCAGCTCGAGGAACTCAAAGATGTCGTTGTGCCACGTCTCGAGGTACGCGCAGCCGGAACCCTTGCGCTTGCCGCCCTGGTTGACGGCGACGAGTTGGTCGTTGTGCAGCTTGAGGAAGGGAATCACGCCCTGCGATTCGCCATTGGTGCCACCGATGTAGGCGCCGGTGCCGCGCACCGCGGTCCAGGAACCGCCAAGGCCGCCGGCCCACTTCGAAAGTTGGGCGTTTTCCGCGATGCCGCGGTACATGATGCCCTCGAGCGAGTCGTCGACGTAGTAGAGGTAGCAGGAGGAAAGCTGGGAATGCAGCGTGCCCGAGTTGAAGAGCGTCGGGGTCGAGCTGCAGAAGCGGCGGTTCTTGTAGAGATCGTACAGGCCGCTGATCCGCTCCTCGCGGGCGCCGGGCGTCTCGTCCATGAAGAGCCCCATCGCCACCCGCATCCAGAAGAACTGCGGCGTCTCGATGCGGCGCGAGGGCTTGCGGGTCTTGTCGATGATCAGGTACCGGTCGTAGAGGGTCTGGATGCCGAGGAAGTCGAACTCAAGGTCGGCCGACGGATCGAGCGCCGCCGCGAGCGTGTCGAGGTCGAGCTCAAGGAGGCGCGCGTTGAGGCGCTTGATCGCGACGCCGTGTTCGAGGTACTTGCGGAACGCCCGCTGGTGCGCCGCGCGGAGGGCGCCGATGCCGTCGCGCACGATGTCCCAACCCAGCACTTCCTCGTAGATGTACGTCAGCTGGATGCGGCCCGCAAACTTCGCGAAGTCGGCGTCGCGCTCGATCAGCGTCTTGGAATTGAGGATGATCGTCGCGTCGAGGTCGCGCTGCGAGATCTGATCGAAGACGGAGCGCCGCAGCTCAGCCTCGATCTGCTCGTTCGTCAGGCAGAGATCAAGTCCGATGCGGGCGAACTCGATCCGCTTGCGCAGGTCGATCGCGTCCCAGAAGTACGTCTCCCGGTTGGCGCGCTTCACCACCACCATCGTTTCCTGACCCGGCGCCGCTGGCGCGGCCGTCGCCCCGGCCTCGGCCGCACCCGCCGGCACGAGCCCCGCATCGCGGGTCACCGCACGCTCGGCCCGGTACAGGATGTAGGCCTCCGCCACCTTGTAGTGGCCGGCCTTCATCAACTCCTCCTGGACCATGTCCTGGATTTCCTCGATGTGGACGAAGGTCTGCTTGGACGCATGCACACGCGCCGCGACCGCCTGCGTGATCGCGACCGCCGGAGCGGAATCGCGGCGCAGCGACAGGAACGACTTGCGGACCGCGATCTCGATCTTCTGCTCGACGAACGGCACCACCTGATGGTTGCGCCGGATGACGCGGATGTGGCTCGTCGCCGACGACGGACGCTCCACGGCCAGCTTGTGGCTGCGGTTGAGGAGAAGGCTCTTCGCGACGTCGTAGGCGTTGTTGTCGACCAGCGTCTTCTCGATCAGCTCGTACAGTCCGTTCAGCGACAGACGCAGCGGCGACTGCCGGCGGGCCTGATCCGAGAGCGTCGCCACGAGCTCGCGCACGATGTTCACCACCCACGCCCGGTGCTCGGTCGTGAAGATGTCGCGCTCACCCTTCGCCAGCAGGACATTCGTCAACGCCTTGCCGAGGGTGTCAGCGACCTCGCTGACGTCGAAACGCTCCTCGCCATGCGGACAAAGCAGCGTGATCGCCGGCACCGTCAGCGACTCGCCCGCCATGAGGTCGCGCCACGCAAAGTGCGGCTTCTTCTCGACGGGCGTGTGAACGGTGCGCTTGAGCGCGAGGTCGTGCGAAAGGGAGGGATTCATCCGGGAAGGGTCGAAACGGGCGGTAAAGGTGGAACGGGAAAAGGGACGGAGCGGCGACGAGGCAGAAGCATCGGCCAGAGGGTTTCCTGCAGGGGTTTCAGGAAGCTCAGCCGAAGAGGCGGGTCAGAGGCGACGGGGGTACTAAGCGAGGCAAAAGCCGGGGAACAACCCCGGCGGGTGAAGGAGCACGAATGGAAAGGGCGGGAGGAGGAAAAACGCGGCTTCAGGGAACCATTCGTCGTTCTTTCGGAGAAGGCTCCAAACTCAGCCGCGCCACGAATCGGGCGTCAAGCCGAAGGCTGACAGAATCTTAAAAATTCACCATCGGTTGCGCTCGCTTTACCAACTTGCCACAACGGGTTGTGGTTCAACCCGTCATCCGGAGTCGGCAAATCCTGCCGTTTTCAGGCGGCCAATCGAGCATTTCGCCAGCCAATGGCGATCAGAGTTCGTCGTCGTGGGCGACCTCCAGGGCCGATGCCTTCTGGTACTCGGTGACCCGGCCTTCGAAGAAGTTCTGCTCTTTCTTGATGTCCATCATCTCGGCCAGCCAGGGCAGCGGGTTCTTGACCCCGGGGCTGAGCGGCGCGAGGCCGACGCCCTCGAGGCGGCGGTCCGCGATGTAATCAATGTAGAGCAGGAATTCGTCCACCGCGAGGCCGACCGCGTTCACGGGCAGGCAGTCGCGGATGAACTCCTTCTCCAACTGCACCGCCTCCGCCATCGTGGCGCGCAGCTCCTCCTTGAACTCCGCCGTCCAGACCTCCCGGTTCTCCTCCACGAGGTCCATGAAGAGGTTGCGGAACACTTCGATGTGGTTGCTCTCGTCTCGCAGGGTGTAGCGGAACATCTGCCCGATGCCCGGGAACTTGTTCTGCCGGTACAGCGACAGCACCATGCCGAAGAGGCCGTAGAACTGCGTGCCTTCCATGCACTGCCCGAAGACGAAGATGTTCTTGGCCAGCAGGCGCTTGTTCTCGGGCTGCGTGAGGTCCAGATCGCGGCGCAGGTCGCGCGAGATGCGCGTCACGAATTCATTCTTCCGCACGATCGTCTGCACGTCCTCAAACATCGCCTCGCACTCGTGCGGGTTGATCCCGAGCGAGGAGATCATGTAGAGCAGCGAGTCGGCATGGATGTTCTCCTCATGCGCATGCCGACCCAGCACGAGCTTCAGCTCCGGCGCCGTCACCAGTTCACGCACGACGTGCTGGATGTTGTCCCCGACAATGCCCTCGGCCGCGGAAAAATATCCAATGCCCATCCGGATGATCCAGCGTTCCACATCCGAGACGTGCTTCTGATCCCGCCACTGCTCGATGTCCTTGCCCATCGGGATGTCCTCCGGCTCCCAATGATTCGCCTTCATCTTCCGGTAGAGGTCGTACGCCCACTGGTACTTCAGCGGCAACAGGTTGAAGGTCATGGTCTCGCGACCGTTGATGACGCGCTTCGCCGCGAAGGCCTCCTCGGCCTTCGCCTGATCGAGGAGGAAGGTCTTCGATCCGACTGAGAATGACTTTTGCATCGTGGGAACCGGGGGAGAGGATGGAGAGCGAGGAAGGGAAACGGGGCAGAACGGGGATGGGTCTGAAACGAGCCCCGCGAAGAGTCATTTCAGCGACCGGAACGGGTCCGGCCATGAAAAGATGTTGGAAGTTATCCACACCTTGCCAACCACAACCCCTAGTGGGACTCAAAAAACAAGGCCACAACGGGTAGTGAGGCAAGCCGCGGCGGTCAAACGGTTTTCCCACTTTCCGCCGCCATCCTTCCTTCCTGCCCCGCCGATCGTGTTCCCGGGCGGCAACTCCACGGTCATTACGGAGCGCCCCCCTCGCCGCCGCGCGCTTGCCTCGGCTCCACGGCCCCCCAACCATCCCCCCGCGCATGATCCACTCGTTCGTCTTCAGCGACGGCAAGCTCGTCGGCCGCGACCTCGAGCTCGAGGCCCTGCGCCTCGTCCGGGCTGACAAGGGGCTGACGCTGTGGGTCGACCTCGAAAACCCCACCGCCGACGAGGTGAAGCAAATCCTTGAGGGCGTCTTCCAGTTCCACCCCCTCGCCATCGAGGACTGCCGGACGCCCAACTCGTTGCCGAAGTCCGAGGACTACGACGACTACCTCTTCCTCGTCACCCACGCCGTCGACTTCACGCGCACCGAGAAGTTCAACACGACCGAGTTGGACCTGTTCCTTGGCAAGGACTTCCTCGTCACCTACCACATCGCCCCGCTCAAATCCATCGCCGCCACCAAGGAGCGCTGCATCAAGTCCACCGGGGTCTTCGCCCGCGGTCCCGACCGGCTGGCGCACTTGCTGATGGACGCGGTGGTCGACTTGTTCATCCCGGTGACCGACGAGTTGCGGGGCGAATTGGAGGAACTCGAGGAGCAAGTGCTCTCCCCGCGCAACATCAAGCTGACCAATCAGCTCATCGAGGTGCGGGGCGAGATTTCTCACTTGCGCGAGATCATCCGCCCGCAGCGCGAGATGATCTCCCGGCTCGCGCGCGGGGAGTCCAAGATGATCCGCGCCGTCATGCTGCCGTACTTCCGCGATCTGCGCGACAATCTGATCCGGATCGACGAGACCGCGGCATCCTTCGCCGATCGGCTGCTCATCTCGTTCGAGTTGTTCCTCAATAAATCCGGCTTCCAGGCCAACGAAGGCATCAAGGTCCTCACCGCTCTCACCGCCATCAGCCTGCCCGCCAGCATCATCTCGTCGTGGTACGGGATGAACTTCACCAGCATCCCCGAGCTGCGCTCACCTTACGCCTACCCGATCGTCGCCGCCGTCACCGCGTGCCTCACGTTCGTGATGTGGCGGTGGTGCAAGCGGCGGCGCTGGATCTGAACCCGCTCCCGCGCTTCCCGTCGCTCCGGCCCGCCCTCCGGCCATGATCACCACCCTCGTCTACCGCGACACGCGCCTCGCCGCACAGAATCCGTCGCCCGAGACGCTGGCCACCCTGCGCCACGAGCCCGGGATCATGCTCTGGGTCGATCTCTGCGCACCCACCGAGGAGGAAATCAAGCTCGTGCTCGAGACGACATTCGCCTTCCACCCGCTGGCCATCGAGGACTGCGTCACCGATTCACCTTTCCCGAAACTCGAGGACTACGAGGACTACCTGTACCTCGTGATGCACGCCGTCGAGGACGTGCAGGTGCCGCAGTTCAACACGACCGAGATCGATCTGTTCCTCGGACGGAACTTCCTCGTCAGCTTCCACCGCAAGCCGCTCCGACCGATCCAAGCCGCCATCGACCGCTGCCTGCGCAACCCGTCCACCCCGGTCCGCGGCCCCGACCGTTTCGCCCACACGCTGCTCGACCTGATGGTCGAGGCCTACCAACCGGTCCTCAACGAACTGCGCCGTGAGTTGGAGGCCATCGAGGAGGGCGTGCTGCGCGACATGCCAGCCTCCAAGCTGTTTCCGCGGGTGGCCAGCCTGCGCAAGCGCTTCTCCGCCCTCCGCCAGATCGTGCGCCCGCAACGCGAAATCGCCAGCGTCCTCTCCAGCGGCGCGAATCGGCTCATCCGTCCCGTCATCGTGCCTTACTTGCGCGACCTGACCGAGGACCTGAGTCGCATCGAGGCGCAGGCCAGCGCGTGGGCCGACCAGTTGATCCTGTCGTTCCGGGTCTACCTCAACAAATCCAATCACGAGGCCAACACCGGCATCCGGGTCATCACGGCCATCACCGCCCTCACCATCCCGGTCACGCTGGTCAGCAGTTGGTGGGGCATGAACTTCGAGCGGATGCCCGAACTCGCCTCCCGCTTCGGCTACGTCGCGGCGTGGGCGCTCACGCTCACCGGCACCGTCGCGATCCTGTTCTACCTGCGGCGGCGAAACTGGATTTAGCCGCCGTTCACGGCGATCCGGGCAGGCGCGGGAGCACCAGGGGGCCGCCGCCGCGGGGATGCGGAAGGACTTCGAGGTGCGGCCCGAACACGGGCACGAGGTGCTCGGCCGAGAGGATCGCGCCGGGCTCACCCACCGCCCGCAATCGTCCGTCCGCGAGCAGCGCCACGCGGTCCGCCACCGCCGCGACCAGCGCAAGGTCGTGCAGCGTCAACACCACCGCCACGCCGTCCTCCACCGCGAGGCTCCGCACGATGCCCAGCAGTTCCGCCTGGTAATGCAGGTCAAGATAGCTCGCCGGTTCGTCCAGCAGGAGCACCCGTGGTTCCTGCGCCAGGGCGCGGGCGAGCAGCACGCGGCGGAGTTCACCGCCGGAAAGACCGGGCAGGAGGCGCTCCGCCAGCGTCGCCACTCCAAGGCGCCGCATCGACCGCCCCACCACGTCCTCGTCCTCCGCCGTCAGCGGCCGGAACCATCCGCGGTGCGGCGCCCGCCCCAGCGCCACCGCCTCCGCCACCGTCAGCGGCCACGCCGCTTCCTCCGCGCGCTGCGGCGAGAGCGCAAGGACGCACGCCCGCTCCCGTCGCCCGAGTCCATCGAGCGAACGGCCGTCCCACGCCATCTCCCCCGCCTGCGGAGGCAGCAGGCCCGCCAGGGTGTGCAGGAGCGTCGTCTTGCCCGAGCCGTTGGGGCCAATCAGCGCCAGCACTTCACCGGCCCGCAGGTCGAGCGAAACATCCGTCAGGACGCGTCGGTCCGCGTACCCACACGCCAGCCCGCGCACGCTGAGGGCGGCGTTCATGCGATGCGTCCTCCCCGCCGCCGCAGCAGCACCAGAAAGAAGGGGCCGCCAATCAGCGCCGTGACGATGCCCACCGGGATCTCCACCGGCGCCAGCACGGTCCGGGCACCCACATCCGCCCAGACGAGCAGGATTGCCCCAAGGAGTCCGCTCGCCGGCAGGAGGCGCCGGTGCCCCGCCCCAAAGAGCCGCCGCGCCGCATGCGGGGCAATCAGTCCGACGAAGCCAATGATGCCGCTCACCGCCACCGCCACCGCCACCGCCAGCGTCGCCGCCGCAATCACCGCGAGCCGCGCCGGGCGCACCGCCAGCCCAAGGCTCCGCGCCACCGCATCCCCACCCGCCAGCGCATCCAGCGGACGCGACGCGAACCAAAGCGCCAACGCACTCACCGCGAGGTAGGGCCAGCCAACCGCCACCTGCACCCAGGTACGACCCGAAAAGCTGCCAAGCAGCCAGTTGAAGACCTGAAACCAGGGCTGATCCCGCCAGACGAGGAGGAACGACACCGCCGCCGAGAGCATCGCCCCGAGCGCCGTGCCCGCAAGGAGCAGCGAGGTCACCGAGCCCGACTCCGCCCCCGCGCTTTCTGCCAGGAGCAGCGTGATCAACACCGCCCCCAGCGCCCCGAGGAATGCCGCCAGCGGCAGGGGTCCGAACCCGGCCAGCCCCACCGACCATCCGAGGGTCATCGCCAGCGTCGCGCCCAACGCGGCTCCGCTCGAGGCACCGATCACGTAGGGATCCGCCAGCGCATTCCGGAAGAGCGCTTGAAACGAGGCCCCCGCCATCGCCAGCGCCGCCCCCACCAGCACCGCCAGCAGGGTGCGGGGAAAGCGCAGCTCCCAGACGATCACCCGCACGAGGGCATCGCTCTCCGCATCCCCGACGAGCGCCCGCCAGACGTCCAAGGGACCCAGCCAGCGCGAGCCAACGCTCAGGCTCGCCCACACGCTCACGCCGAGGATGCCGGTCAGGATCAGCAAGCCGCGCCACGGTGGCCGCGCCCCGCGGCGAACCCGCTCGCGATCCGTCTGCTGCGGCGGCGTCATCGTCCGTCCTCCGCCGACCGCCGGCTCGCTTCGGCGCCGTGCAGCAGCGCCTCCACCTGTTCCAACGCATCCACCAGCCGCGGCCCCGGCCGCGACACGGGATCCGCCGGCAGCGCGATCACCCGACCGCTCCGCACCGCCGCCAGCCCCGCCCACCCCGGCCGCGCCCGGAGGCCCGCCGCCGTCAGCGCCCCGGCGCCCGTCGACGCCATGTCCGCGCCAAGGATCACCTCCGGATCCCGCGCCACCACCGCCTCGGCTCCAATTTGTGGATACTCCTCGCGCAGGTCCGCAAAGAGGTTCCGCCCTCCCGCCAGTTCAATCAGCTGACCGAGCATGCTGGCGCGTCCCGCCGTCATCAGGGGAGCGTCAAAGACCTCCCAGTAAACACGCGGGCGGCGCTCCGCCGGAATCGCCGCCGTGCGCGCGGCCACCGCCGCCACGCGGCGTTCAAGGCCCTGCACCACGCGCTCCGCCGGTTCCGATTCGCCCGTGAGCGTCCCCAGCCGCCGCATCAGCGCGAACAGGTCCGCGAAGCTCCGGACCTTCACCGCGAGGGCCGGAACACCGAGCCCGCCCAGCGTCTCCACCACGAGGCGGTGCGCCTCATCCCCGGCCACCACCAGATCGGGCCGCAGCGCGACGATCGCCTCAAGGTTCACCGTCGTCGCCGCAAACCCTCCGACCTTCGGCAGCGCGCGGGCCGCCTCCGGCGCGTTGCACCACGCCGTCACGCCAACGACCCGCCCGCCCGCACCGATCGCAAACAGGATCTCCGTGTTGCCGGGCGTCAGCGACACGATGCGCGCCGGCCGCGAGGCGACCTCCACCCGGCGGCCCAGCGCATCCTCCACCCGCCGCGGCCAGCCCTCGAGTCCGCCCTCCGCCGCCACCGTCGCGCGCTCCGCCGCCGGGGACGCCGCCATCACCTCCGCCCCGAGTCCGAGCGCACCCGCTAGGCCCGCCGCCCAAACCCGCACCGCCCACCGGGCCGTCCGGCCACGCGGCACCGCGGCGCGCGGCGCCACGCCGGCACCCCGCGCGCCGATGCGGCGGGAGGGCGGCGGATCAGCGGGCGGGACGAGGGAGTGCACCGCCCGCCACGCTGCCGCGGGCCGCCGGCGTTGTCGCCAGAAAAGTCGCTCACCGCCGCCGTTGCTTCCCCCCGTCTTTCTGATTCGCTCCCCTCCCCGCCATGCCGCGCGCCCTCGTCTTCGACTTAGATGGTCTGATCCTCGACACGGAAACGCCGTTGATCGACGCCTTCGCCGATGTCCACGCGGCGCACGGCCTGCCGTTCGAGCGCGATCTCTTCATCCGCAGCGTCGGCCACGCCAACTACGCCTTCGATCCGTGGCGCGCCTTCGGCGCCGACGCCGATCGCGTCGAACTGGAACATCAGCTCACCCACCACCGTCGACGGCGCACGCTGGCCCAGCCGATCCTGCCGGGGGTGCTCGACTTGATGGACGCCGCCGCCGCCGCGGGCTGGCCGATCGCTCTCGCCTCCAATTCCGATCACGAGCACTGCGAGAAGCATCTGGGCCGTCTCGGCCTGCTGCCGCGGTTCAAGGCCCTCGCCTGCCGCGATGACGTGAAGGCGCCCAAGCCGGAGCCCGATCTCTACCGCCTCGCCCTCCGCCACCTCGGGCTGCGCGCCCACGAGGCGGTCGCGCTGGAGGATTCCCACACCGGCTCCCTCGCCGCCAAGCGCGCCGGGCTGTGGTGCGTCGTCGCGCCCAACCCGTCCACCGCCCACCACGTGTTCGATCACGTCGACTGGCGCGTCCGCTCGCTCGCCGAGGTCTCCGTGGACACGCTGCTCCGCCGCTTCGCACCGCACGCCGCCATCCAGGCAGCCGCACCGCAAGGCCCGACGCCGGGCTGACCACGGTTGCCTTGGCCGACCCGGTTCAGAACAATTCCCGCTGCAGGAGGTCGTCGCGGCGTTCCGGATCCATCGCGCTGAGCGCGAGGAGTTGGGGCAGCGAGAGGACCGCCACCGCGGGATCACGGCCGAGCACGGCGAGGAGCAGCGCGCCGGCCAGCGCATCGTAAAGCGCAGCATGGTAGCGCCGTCGCGCGGGTGGACAGTGCCGCGCCGCCAGCGCGTCCAGTTCCTCCTGCGCCCCGGCCGCAGCCACGAGCGCGTCCAGGCGTCCGGTCCCCACCGTCGGGTAAAGCTGGCGGTAGAGGGCTGCCGTGTCGATCCACGGTCCCCACTCAATCACCGTCTCGCCGGGCCGCGCGAAGTCGGGCGAGGTCCGTGGGTACGGCCACGCCGCCTTGAGCAACGCGTTCTCCACTCCGGCGTAGTGCGCCGCGAAGGGTCCGCGCTCCCGCAAATCTGCGAACCGGTCCCACTCATCCGCGAAGGGCGGAGCCGCCGCCACGTCCGGTTCCCGCAAGCCGTGCACCGCGGCATCCGCCTCGGTCACGCGTCCCGTCGCCCCGCAGATCCGAGTCTGCGTCTCGACGATGATCCCGCCGCGCAACACCGCCACGCCGTACTCCAGCACGCCGGAAGCGCGGCTGCCCTCGAAGTCGAGGAAGTGAATGGGATGTTCGGTCCACGACATCAGGGTCCGGGGGACGCCGAAAATGAGAGTCGATTCCCGGCGAAAGCAATGCCTTCCTCGACGCATGATCCCGGAGGCCTACCGACGTCTGGCGCTCGACCTGGCGGAGTCCAGCGGCGACTTCATCCGCCCGTTCTTCGGCGCGAGCGATCTCGCGGTCGAGCTCAAGTCCGACCAGTCCCCGGTCACCGCCGCCGACCGCGGCGCCGAGGAACGGATGCGTGCGCAGATCCAGAAGGCCTTCCCGTCCCACGGCATCATCGGCGAGGAATTCGGCAGCGAGCGTCCGGACGCCGAGTGGGTCTGGGTCCTCGATCCGATCGACGGCACGAAGTCGTTCACCACCGCGTGCCCGCTCTTCGGGACGCTCATCGCTCTGCTCCACCAGGGCCAACCGGTCCTCGGCGTGATCCACCAGCCGATCCTGCGCCAACTGATGATCGGCGACGGCCAGCGCACCGAACTCAACGGCCGCGCGGTGCAGATGCGTCCGTGCGCTCGCCTCGACGAGGCCACGCTGCTGACCAGCGATCCGCTCAATCCGGCGCGGTACCAGGACGGCGCGGCCTTCGCCGCCTTGCAGCAGCGCGTGCGGCTCAGCCGCACGTGGGGCGATTGCTACGGCTACCTGCTCGTCGCTTCGGGCTGGGCCGACGTGATGCTCGATCCAATCATGAATCCGTGGGACATCGCCGCGTTGGTCCCGGTGATCCGCGGCGCCGGCGGCGTGATCTCGGACTGGCAGGGCGGCCCCGCCTACCCAGCCGCGTCCACGATCGCCGCCGGCCCCGAACTGCACGCCGCCATCGTCGTGGCACTCAACCCCCGCCCCGCCTCCTAGGCGCGCGACGGTCTCACAAGTCCCGGTCGGTGAGCGTTCGGCAGCCTTCGGCCTTGGCGACACGCCTAGGCGCGGGGCTTGCGTCGAGCCTTCGCTTTCCGTCGCGGGGGCTTGCTGACCGCCGGCGACCACTCGGCGGTCACGACCGACGTGAACCCACCGCGGGCCTTCCAGTGCGAGATGACGGTGAGTTGCCGCGGCTCCAGCGCACGCCCGAGGTCGTCGCAGATCCGGTTCGTCACTGCCTCGAAGAAGATGCCCTCGTTGCGGAAGGCGTGGAAGTAGAGCTTGAGCGACTTCAACTCAACGCAGCGCGCGTCGGCGACGTACCGCAGCGTGATCGTGGCGAAGTCGGGATGCCCCGTCATCGGGCACACCGAGGTGAACTCGTGGTGCGTGTGTTCGATGACGAATTCCCGCGCCGGGGCGGGATTGGGGAAGAACTCGAGGATCTTCGGATCAGGCATGGTGAAGGAAACGTGGCGCAAGGGCGGGCGGACGGGAAGCGCGAAGGTGCATCCCGAAGGCGCCGCTCTCCCCGACACATCGGCGACCCGGCGGGAGGCGGCGCCCTCGTCCGCGCCCGTTTTCGCGATCGTGTCCGTTTCCGCGCCGGGGCCGGGGCAGCGTCCGGCCCCGGTGCCGCGTCGCCGCCTCCGGACGTCAGGTCGCCGTCTCGGTGAAGCGCGACTCGCGGATCACCGTGACCTTGATCGTGCTGGGGTACTGGAGTTCGTCCTCGATGCGGTTGCGCAGCGTCTTGGCGAGTTCCCGCGCTCGCTCGTCGGACACGACCTGTGGGGCCACGACGACGCGGATCTCGCGGCCGGCCTGGATTGCGAACGCCTGCTGCACGCCGTCGAGCGACAGCGCGAGCCGCTCGAGCCGCTCCAGTCGTTGAAGGTAATTGGTCATCGACTCGGCCCGCGCGCCCGGGCGGGCCGCGGACACGGTGTCGGCGAGGATCACGAGCCCGGCGTAGACGGACTCGGGCGGCACCTCCTCGTGGTGGGCGGCGACGGCGTTGACCACGATCGCGTTCTCGCCGTGCCGCTTGATGAATTCCGCCCCGATGTGCGCGTGGCTGCCCTCGTACTCGCCGTCCACCGCCTTGCCGACGTCATGCAGGAGCCCGGCGCGCTTGGCGACGTTCGGGTCGAGGCCCACCTCGCTGGCGATGATCGAGCAGAGGAAGCCGACCTCGACGGAGTGATCGAGGACGTTCTGGGTGTAGCTGAACCGGAACTTGAGCCGACCAAGCAGCTTCACCACCTCGGGGTGCAGCCCGTTGATCCCGAGCCGCTGCACCGCCTCGTCGCCGGAACGCTGGGCCTGCAGCCCGACGTCCTCCTGGGCGCGCTTCACGAATTCCTCGATGCTGGCCGGGTGGATGCGGCCGTCCAGGACGAGACCCTCCAGCGCGATCCGGGCGATCTCGCGGCGCACCGGGTCGAACGACGAAATCAACACCATCTGCGGCGATTCATCGATCAGCAGCGTGACCCCGGTGGCGGCCTCGAACACCTTGATGTTGCGGCCCTCGCGACCGATGATCCGGCCCTTCATGTCCTCGCTGGGCAGCTGGACGATCGTGGCCGTGAGATCGTTGTTGGGCCGGGACGCCAGCCGCTGCATTGCGGCGATGAGGATCCGCTTCGCCTCGCTCGCGACCTCCTGATCGGAACGCTCCAGCACCTCGCGGCGGAGCGCCCGCAGCTCATCCTCGCATTCGGAAAGCACCTCGGCGCGCAGCTGGCGCCGGATGTCCTCGCCGTCCATGCAGGCCAGACCCTCCAGCCGCCGCCGGAGCGACTTCGACAGCGTGCGCATGGCGTCGCGGGCCTGGCGGACGGCGGCGGTCTCGCGGGACAGCCGCTCCTCGCGCTGCTCCATCTGGCGGTCGAGGATGACCAGCGACTCCTCGTGGGAGCGCAGTTCACGGAGCTTGAGGTCGACCTCGATCTCGCGCCGGTCGAATTCGCGGTTGGACTCGGCGCGACGCAGCTGAATTTCGGCTTCCGCGCGCTGCTTGGCCTCCTCGGCGGCGACGGCGGCCTCGCGGCGGGCAACGTCGAGCAACTGGTCCGCCTTCGACGCCGCGATCCTTCGGGCGCTGCGGGTGAGCACCCACGAGACCCCGAGACCCACCACCAGTCCCACGGCGGCGGCCACCCCGAAGTGCACGGGCCAACCCTCGTCTTGGACCGCCAGCAGGACTGCGAACTCGGAGGCTCGGGCACTCACGGAACGCACAACCCTGTGCGGCAGGTGGAAAATCACAAGAATTTACCCCGGAGCCACGCTTGGCGGCGGCGCCGGCTTCCTCCGCCCGGACGCCACACCGGTCCCGCGACGCGCGATCGCCCGCGGGCGACCCGGCCGGCGACCCGGTCGGCGACCCGGTCGGCGGGTTGGGGATTGCCGGAACGGACCCGGTGGGTTTGCCTCTTCGCCAGTCGTGATCACCTCCACCCCGCTTGCCCTGACGCGCCTGTTCCGGACCACGACGCGCGGTCGCTGGGACTGGCTTTCGCCGCTCGCGATGCTGCTGCTCAGCGCCATCGGGGTGGCCTTCATCTACAGCGCGCAGTTCTCGACCCCGCAGAACAACTGGGTCTCGCAACTGGTCTGGCTCGCGGCCGGGGCCGGATTGTACATCGCCGTGTCACTCATCGACTACCGCTTCTGGCTGAACGTGGCCCACCTCTTCTATTTTGGGTGCCTCGTGCCGCTGCTGCTGGTGCTGATCCCCGGGATCGGATCGGAGCGATTCGGGGCGCAGCGCTGGCTGGACTTTGGGTTCTTCGCCGTCCAGCCCTCCGAAATCGCCAAGGTCGGCGTCCTGCTCTTCGGGGCCAGCATCCTCGTCCGCTCGCCGATCGGTTCCGTGCAGCAGTCCCTGGGAGTTCTCGGCAAATTGGCCCTTGCGGTGGGTTTGCCGGTATTGCTTATAATGCTACAACCCGACTTGAAGTCGGTGATCGTGTTGCCGCCGATGGCGTTCTCCATGCTCTACGTCTCGAAGCTCTCCACCCGCTTTTTCGCGGGTGCCTTGGGAGCCTTCCTGCTGCTCGTGGGCCTGGTGGCGTGGGACAGCCACGCGTACGTGCGGTACATGCAGGAAAACAAGCTGGATTTCCATCGCGAAAAAGGGGCTTACGAGGATCGTACGTGGTTCCCACTCAAGGACTACCAACGTAACCGCATCCTCACGTTTGCGGCCCCGGAAACCATCGATCCCTCGGGGACGAAGGATGCGTGGAACCTGAACCAGTCGCTCATCTCCGTGGGGAGTGGCGGCCTGTCAGGCAAGGGTTGGACGCGCGGCACGCAGGCCCAGTTGGGGTACCTGCCCCCCGCCGTGGCGCACAACGACTTCATCTTCTCGGTCATTGCCGAGGAATCAGGATTTCTGGGAAGCCTTACGGTTCTCGGCCTGTTTGGGCTAATGATGTTCAATGGACTCCGCATCGCCGGTCTCTCCCGGGACCGCTTCGGCACACTCCTCGCTCTCGGGGTGACCGTGCTGTTCGCGGTGCACGTGTTCGTGAACATCGCCATGACCATCGGACTGGTGCCCATCACGGGCATACCACTTCCCTTCATCAGCTACGGCGGCTCCTTCGTTCTCAGTTGCTGCTTGTTGCAAGGACTGGTCCAAAGCGTCTATCGATTCCGCAAGGACTTCACATGAGTGTGAACGCCTGCATCGATACCGACCGCTTTGCCGGAATTTCCTGCACTGCGACTGCCGAGCGGAGGTGCCCCGTCCGTAACCAGGACAACCACCACCATGAGCGAGTCATCGCACTCCCCCGCACCCAACGCCGGCAACGGCGATCCGAATGATCCCGCCCAGTTCGACGCCGAACTGACGAATCCTCCGCCCGTCACCGAACCCCCGCAGGTCAATTCCGCCGATCTCAAGACCGGCGCCCTCGAACGCTCCAAACAACGCCCGCTGCTCCAAAAGATCCTCAGCGTCTTCCAGAAGCAAAAGACTTCCTACCGCGAGCTGATCATCAATTCCGAGCCCCTCGAGAAGCGCGTGGCGCTGCTCGTCGACGGCCGCCTCGAGAAGTTCGAGATCGAACGCCATTCCGACGACCGCATGGTCGGCGGCATCTACAAGGGCCGGATCAAGAACCTCGATCCGGGCCTCAAGGCCACGTTCGTCGACATCGGGTATTCGAAGAACGCGTTCCTGCACTACTGGGACATGCTCCCGGCCGCCGCCGACTCGTCCGTCGAGGTCGTCCGCGTCAACAAGAAGAAGGACGCCGGTCCCCGGACGGCCGAGCCGACCGTCAAGGACATCCCCAACCTCTACCCGCCCGGCAGCGAAATCGTCATCCAGGTCACCAAGGGCCCCATCGGCACCAAGGGCCCCCGGACCACGACCAACCTGTCGATCCCGGGCCGCTACCTGATCCTCACCCCGTTCTCCGACGGCTGCGGCATTTCCCGCAAGATTGAGGACATCCACGAGCGGAAGCGCCTCAAGCAGCTGATCAACGAACTGACCATTCCCGAGGGCATGGGCGTGATCGTCCGCACCGCCGGCGAAGGCAAGAAGGCCCGGTACTTCGTGCGCGACCTCCACATCCTGCTCAAGAAGTGGGAGGAGATCAGCGCCAAGATGCAGTCGGAGCGTCCCCCGGCCAACCTGTACCAGGAGCCGGACCTCGTTGAACGCACCGTGCGCGACTTCCTCACCGAGGAGGTCGACCGCGTGCTGATCGACAACCGCGACGACTTTGAGCGCACAGCGAACCTGGTTGGCCTGATCTCGAAGCGCTCCAGCTCGAAGATCGCGTTCTACAAGGACAGCATCCCGATCTTTGAGCGCTTCAACATCGAGCGCCAGATCGAGCAGACCTTCCACCGCAAGGTGACGCTGCCGAGTGGCGGTGAAATCATCATCGACGAGACGGAGGCCCTGATCGCGATCGACGTGAACACCGGTTCGCACAAGAACCGCTCCGGCAACGAGAAGAACACGATCTACTCGGTGAACCTCGAGGCCGCGGTGGAGATCGCGCGCCAGATCCGCCTGCGCAACCTCGGCGGCCTGATCATCTGCGACTTCATCGACATGAAGGAGCGCCGCCACCGCAACGGCGTCTACGAGAAGATGGTTGAGTCGATGGCGGAGGATAAGGCGAAGAACCACATCCTCCCGATTTCGCAGCTCGGCATCCTCCAGATGACGCGCCAGCGCCAGCAGGAGTCGCTCTCGAGCAACCTGTACACGGACTGCCCGTACTGCCGCGGCCGCGGCATCGTGAAGAGCGCGACGACCATGTCGGTCGAGCTCCAGCGCCGCCTCGGCTCCGTCGCCCGCCGCATCCAGCTGCGCAACGACGGCAAGGAGTACAGCCTGCGCGTGCTCGTGCACCCCGGCATCCTCGAGCGCCTCCGCAGCGAGGACGCCGACCTGCTCGTGCGCGTGGAGAAGCTCTACGGCGTGAAGCTCGCCTTCCGCGCCGACCCGAACTACCACGTCGAGAACTTCAAGATCGCGAACGCGGCCACCGGCGAGGAGTACCGGTAGGCGGAGGGACCCGATCCCCAAACCGGCCACAGCAGCCGCCTCTGTTCGTCAAAAGAGGGCACCGATCGGTGCCCTCTTTTTCGTGATCGCTACGGCGGAGCGCCTAAGTCGCACAAAGCGTAGTGACGGGGCGATGAAGAAACCCCCACTGGGATCAGCCACGATCGTCGCCGGCCGGCGGGGGGATCCAGTTTCCGATCAGCGGAAGGATGCGAGCGCGGGTCCACTTCTCCAGTAGAGGGCCTTGGCGGCGATACAGGACGCCGAGGTAGATGATCCCCAAGCCGAGGAAGCTGAGCACAAAGGGAAAGGCCAACGAGTCGGCAAAGACCTCGCTGGACAAGTGCACCAGATAGATGAATGCGCCCATGCCGCCAAAAACAACGAAGGTCTGGCGCCGGAGGATGAGCGACACACCGATCAGCCCTAGGTTGATCAGGCAATAGATGAACTTACCGAGTTCACTGTCACTGTTCATGGCGGTAAGCCCACCCCAGAAGGCCATCAACCCGAACAGGTAGCCCCAAAAGGCCAAGTCCGTCTGCTTTCGCCGCAGATCGGCCGCGTAGGTGAGACCCAGCATCACGAGCCCAAAGGCGATCGAAAACCACTTCTTCTGGTCCGAGGTCAAGGGGCTCGAATAGAACAAGAGCCCCGGTAGATCCATGGACGCGAACCAGAGCGCGTAGGCAATGGGGGCCGTCAGAAACGGGAAGCGCCACTTCCGGAGCATGAGCAGGCCGACCAGAATGGTTCCCAGCTCCATCACGACCCAGCTGCCGCTGATGTAAGGATGGAACTTCGTATAGCTGTCGGGGTCGGCCACCGGCCAGAACCCGGTCGCCTTCTGCACTCCAAAAATCGCCAGCGGCGTCATGCAGACAGCAGCCGTCAAGAGCAGTCCGCCCGGAGTACGACGCGCGGGCGTGTTCCAAAAGCGTCGTCCGATCAAACCGAACAGCAAGCCGTAGCACGTCGCGATCACCGCCAGTCCCCATCCGTCGAGAACGTCCCATGCGGTGGTCATGAACCATCCCATCGCTCCGATGATCACGAGCGCCCCCAGATAGTAGGCGACATGCTCCGCATCGAATCGCGGAGTCGGCGCGTCATTCGCACCCGGCTGCAGATTCTGCCACACGCGCTCCGCCTGTTCGGGAGAAACGCCGGCATGAGTGGCGGCGGCCTGCAAGCGGGCGCGCGTGATGGTAACGGATTCGTTGGGTTTCATTGGAGTGATACGCCCGCTGCGGTCATCGCGGAAAAAATCGGGCGACGCAAAGGGATAAGAACGCACAGGAGAGACGGTTGCCCCATCCTCTGACCTTGGCGTCTGACCGGGCTCTCAGGGGGGCGCCAGCGCCTCCCAACAGACCTCACGAGGCCAGCCGTCCGGAAGCGCTTGCCCTCAACGTTATTTAGACTAGTCGTTAGACCAGTCTAAACACCATGCCTGTAACCAAGCAAGTCGGGGCCTACGAGGCCAAGACCACACTCCCTGCGCTGCTCGCGCAGGTGAGCCGCGGGCGCGAG
Organism: Verrucomicrobiota bacterium; assembly: GCA_016871755.1. GTDB lineage: Bacteria > Verrucomicrobiota > Verrucomicrobiia > Opitutales > Opitutaceae > UBA6669. Next base: position 26,025 of record VHCJ01000029.1, read on the forward strand.
ATCGTGATCACCAAGCATGCGCGCCCAATCGCGCGTCTCGTGCCTGTGGAAACACCCGTTTCCCGGGACCGCACGGTCTTTGCCCGGATGCGCGCGCTGCGTGCTCGCCTCTCCCTGGCGAAGGGAGAAACGGCAAAGGAGTTGATCAATGAGGGACGACGCATTTGAGCCATGAAAGCGCTGGTGATCGATGGCTCGGCCACAATCGGTTTCTTGCTCAGGGATGAGCGGGGAGCCGAAGCTCTAAACGCGCTGCAAGCAATCGAAGACGGCACTCCGACGTTCGTCCCAGCCCATTGGAGCGTCGAAGTGGCCAACGGGCTGATCGTCGCGGAACGACGCCGTCGGGCGTCGCAGGCGGACATCACCGAAGCCTTCACGCTGGTGGCGGAGCTCCCCGTGGAGTGTGACGACGAAACGATGGCGCGGGCGTTTCGTGACACCGCCGCGCTCGCACGCCAGTACGGCCTCACCCTTTACGACGCCGCCTACCTTGAGCTGGCGATGCGTCGTGGAGCGTCTCTCGCTTCCACCGATTCTGCGCTTTGCAAGGCCGCGAGGTCGGCGGGGGTGCCGGTGCTCGGATGAGGTTCCTGGGCCAGCGCGCTGTGCCACGTCGCGCTGAACGGGGGGCCGTCCAGCCACTCACAGAGCACGGCCGGTTCCCCAGTGTGCCATTCGTCTCCGTTCCGTCAGCCACCCGTCACTCGCGCCCTCCGTCCAAGGCAGACCAACGCGGGATCGCGCCGCCGCCGCTCGCCCTCACTCGGTGAACCGGAAGGCGTACACGTCCGCGTCCTTGAGCACGAAGCGCAGGCGCACCGGGCGGTCGGCGAGGTGGCTCACATCGGCGGAGCGCCGCCACGTGACCGCACGTTCGAGGGTGTCACCAAACATCGCATCCGACTCCGCCAGCGAAAATCCCGCGATCGGCCGCCCGTCGGGCTCCTGAATTTCCACGCGCACGCGGCCGGCGATCGAGGTGGCGAAGTTCAGCCGGAGATGGGAACCGGAAAACCGGATGGGCTTGGTCACGAGTTCGCCGCCGGAATAGGGCGCCGAGGCGGAGGCAAAGCCGTCGAGGCGAAGCGTGTACCGCCGCAGGACCATGCTGTTGCCGGTCCAGTAATCCTCGCCCGCATAAAGCGAGAGTTCGTTCGGCGCACCGGGCAGGCGGGACCGCGTCTCGATCGCGTGCCAGACCATGTAAAGCTGGCCGTAATTCCAGGAGCCGGGGCGCTCGATGCCAGGCCGCAGGAAGGCCTCCATCCAACGCCGGAAGTTCACGCCATCGCGGCTGCTCATCAGCACGGTGTCCGTCAGCGCCGATCCGTAGCGTTCGCTCGCACTGGCGCGCATTTCGCGGTGCTCAAGCTCCGGCAGCGCCCGCATCGAGGGCGACCACTGGCGGGTCCGCTCCGGTCCGGCCGGGCGGCGGGCGTCATCGAGCACGCCTTCCGGCAACTCAGGCTCCGCGTAACGGGTCGGAAATCCAATCAGGATGTGCGGCGCCCGGTGGTACGGGTGGACTTGGTTGGTATAGAGGTGCTCCTCGGGCACGTCGCCGTAGCGGAGGTTCGCCATGTCTTCCCAGTGAATCAGGTCCTTCGACGTTGCCGTGCGGATCGCCCGCACGCCGAGGTGCACCGCGCCGCCCTCAACCGGTTGGCCGTAGCCGGGCGCGGTCGCCGTCGCCGTAGCCGCCCGGGCCGGGCCCCCTCCGGAGTTCAGCGCGAGGGTCGCTTCCCGTGGATCGCGGGAGAAGTACCGCCAGTAGGCACGGTACTTGCCGATCGTGGGATCCCAGAACGCGAGGTTCTGCGAGTCGAACGCGCCCTCGGTGATCACCACTTCCGGGTGCAGGAGCGACCAGCGGATGCCGTCCGGCGACTTGAGCACGAGCAGGCCGCGCCTCGGCGAACGGGAATGCACGATGGCCTTGTAGCGCGCGTCCGCCGGCGCCGCGGGATTGCCGTCCTTGAACACCGCCGCCGCCCCGGCGTCGAGGTCGATGCCAGGAATCATGCCGTTGAGGATGACGATGTTGTTCTCCTTGGAACCGTCGAAGGCGTGCAGCCCGAGGTTGGGTCGCCGCCAGTGAATGCCGTCGTCGCTCTCCGCGTAGCACAGCGGCACCGCCGCGAGGTACGATTTGTTCCGCTTCTTGTCGTACTCGCTGAAGGGATCGATCTGCACGCCCTTGTAGTACATGCGGTAGAGGTCGCCGTCCTGGAAGATGTTGAAATAGCCGCTCCCGCTGCCCTCCCAGGGGGCGTCGGTCACGAACGTCTCCGGCTCCGGCTTCGGCTCATGGAGCCGCAAGCGGGCGTCGCCGGTGAGACGCTCGATCAGTTGCTCGTCCACGAAGAGCTCCCGCCGCGAGCCGATGTCGGTGACGGCGCTGTCGCCGGCCTGTACGTGGGCCGGGAGGCCCGCCACGAGGCCGAGGCCCGAAAGCCCGAGTGCCATCACACCGCGCCACGCCAAGTGAATCCGCACCGTGCAAAGTTTCATGAGGGGATGCTCCCGGGAGGGAGCGGGGCTGAACCGACGCTCCTCCGCCGTAGGGGTGCGGAAGCCGGCAGTCGACCCTGAAGTGCGCGGCGATGCGCGGCTCGATTGACCGCTCGCCTCGCTGCGGGGCCACGCTGCAGAGCCACGCGCCGGGGCGGGAAACCACTCGGGCCGGTGGGCCCGGCGGTCGTCATGCCTGGTCCGTCACGACGTGAGGCTCACCCGCCGCAGGCCCGCCGCTTTCGCCAGGGTCTCTTGGCGGGCGTCGCAGGTCACGAATTCCTTGAGGCCAAGGGAAAGCGCCGCCGCCACGTGCAACAGATCGAGGGTGCGAACCGCCAGATCCGCCGTGTGCGCGGCGCTCAGGGATTCCGCGATCGCGAAGACATCCGGCCACACAAGGTGGGTTTCGAGCAAGTCCCCGGCACGCGCGTCCTGCTCCATGTCGGCCCAGGCCTGCCGCGCGGCATCGGGTGTCGTATTCCCACGCACCACCGCTAGGCGAACGGCGTTGCGCAACTCGCAGCGCTGCCAGAGCGTGAAGACGAACGCCGGCTTCCTTCGCAAAACGTAGCCCGTGGCCGCCGCGGTGTTCGCATCCCTCAGGTACAGCGAGCAGAGGAAGGAGGTGTCGGCGTAGACCGCCGCGAGGGACGGGGAGGATTGCGCCATGGGCCCGTGGCGGAAACGCGCCTCAGTAACGTTCGCGATCCGCCGCCAGCATGTCCGCAGCCGTCTCCCGCGGCATCGGCTGCGCCTGCAGGCGTTCCAGCCGCGCGCTCAGTCCGGACCACGGCCGATCCCGCTCGGCCTCCGCGAGCGGAGGCGGCGTAAGCAGGGCAACCGTGCGCTTGCGGTAGGTGATCGCCACCGTTTCACCGTTCCGGACGTGACCCAGCACGGTGGAGAGGTCGTGACGCACGGTGCGAATGTTAGCGGTCTTCATTTGTGATACAAAACTGTGTCACATTGAATGAATCCGTCAATCCCTCGACGCGTCGGGGACAACCCGGAACAGGGTCCGGAGGAACCCCGCTCGTGGCGAGGTGGACGGCGTCGGCCGGCTGGTCGGCCCGGCGGTCGCCATGCCCGGCCCGTCACGACGTGAGGCTCACGCATCGCAGGCCCGGCCGGTCGGCCGGTCGGGGCGCGCGGCGGGCCGCGGGCGGGAGCCGCCGGGGCCCGGGGCTCAGGAGGCCGGGCTCAGGAGGCCGGGGCTTCGGAACCGCTCGACCGGGCTTTGCGTTCCCGCTCGAGGTTCCGCTTGTGCCGACCGGATGGGTCGCCCTGGTCTTGGATGCCGCCGGCCGGGTTGAGCTGGTCGAGAATCGCCTGCAACTCGCGCCGGGCCGCCTCCGCGGCGGGGCCGCCGGCTCCGGCCGGGACCAACCGCTCCGCAAAGGGCGCCCGGCTGAGGTCGAAGAGTTCACCCGATTGGTTGAGCTTGAACCCGGCGTTCCGCACCCACCAGTTGCGCGCCAGTTGGTTGAAAACCCACGTGCGATGCGGGACGTCCGAACCGCGCAGGCGCGCCGCGAAGCTCCGGCCGTCGATCACCCGACCGGTCGGCAGGGGAGCGCCCGCGAGCTCGGCAAAGGTCGGCAGGAGGTCGCTGGCGTCCATCAGGGCGTCCGTCACCTGTCCAGCCGGGGTCGTTCCCGGCCAACTGGCGATCAGCGGAACCAGCCCGCCGCCTTCCTGCATCGAACCTTTCTCGCCCAGAAGCCGACGGCCGCCGATCGTCGCCCGGTCTGCCCGCGCCTTCGCGGTGCCATTGTCCCCCATGAACACCACCACGGTCCGCTCCCGCAGTCCGAGGGTCTGCAATTCATCAAGGAGTTGGCCGACCAGTTTGTCCATGTAGGCAACGTTGTCCGCGTACAGGTCCCGCAGGCCCGCCCGGCTATCCGGCGTCCGCAGGATCTCCGAGTGGACGTGCGACAGGGAGTAGTAGACGTAGAAGGGGCGCGCCCGGTTCTTCCGGATGAAGTCGATCACATGACGGTGCATGAGGTCCGGGAGGTATTCGCCGTCAGCGAGCGGAATGGTCTTGCCGTTCACCTCGTAGGATTTCGCTCGTTCCTGGGTATTCCAATAGGCCCCGGAGCCCCGAAACTTGAAGGAATCGTCGAATCCGAAGGCCGCCGGATCCCGGGGAAGCTGACCCCACTTGCCCACCGAAGAGGTCACGTACCCGGCCGCCTTCAGGACCTGCGGGGTCATGATTTCCGCCTGCGGGGTGAAGTCGCCCGTCGCATCCTGGTTGGTCGCGCCCGTGCGAAAGGCATAGCGACCCGTCAGGATCAACGCCCGCGACGGCCCGCAGAGGGGGGCGGTGTAGGCCCGCGTGAACCGGACGCCTTCCCGAGCGAGTCGGTCCAGATTCGGGGTGCGGAAGTGATCCGCGCCATACGCGCTGACCTCACCGACCCCGTAATCGTCGGCGAGGATGAAGATGATGTTGGGAGGGCGGACCGCCTCCGCGGCCGTCGCCTGCCGGACGACACCGCCTCCAACTCCGACGATTCCGAGAAACCAAACCAACGCGCAGCGGAGGGAGATCATGGGTGAAAGCATCCGAGATAGGACGCTGCCCAGCCTCGCGGGTTTCGCAACCGAGCGCCAGCGTCGACCGCGCATCGGCCGAAAATCGGGTCGAAATCGGCCGTTTCCCGCCGATTTCCGCGGTGGCGGGCGGGAAACGGGGCCTTTTCGTGGGAAAACACTCACGGCACCGACGCGCCACCCGACCCGCCGATTGCGCGTCGAAAATCGGGGGTGGAAAACCGCGTCAAATAGCCCCGAATGCGGCGTTTTTTGCCTGTTTTGGGGCTTTTTTAGCGAAAATCGGCCCGAAAATCCGGGATTGCACAATCTTCCGGAATGTTTTTGAACGGTCCTTCGCGCGGGGACACTAACTCCTCCCGCACCTTCAACCCAGGCTCATCTTGGACCTCAAACAGATCAAGCAAGTCATCGACCTGATGAAACGTTCCGACCTTACGGCTTTCGAGCTCGAGGAGGAGGGTTTCAAGATCAAGATCAAGCGCGGCGCCGATTCGGTTCCGCTGGTCCACACGAACCGGCTCGCGAGCACGACCTACGCCGATGCCCCGTTGATCGAGGCCGTGGCCGCCCCCCGGCCGCAGGCCGCGCCGGCCGCCGCCGCTCCGGCGTTGCTGGGCAACCCCGGAGCCGACGAGGCGGGGATTGCTTACATCAAGTCTCCGATGGTCGGGACTTTTTACCGGGCTTCGTCCCCGGAAAGTAAGCCTTTCGCGGATGTTGGGACCAAGGTCTCCGAGAC
>VHCJ01000030.1 GCA_016871755.1 Verrucomicrobiota bacterium
ACGACGCGGTGGAACGTGAGGCCGTCGAAGAAGGGTCGCCGCGGCGCGGGCCCGAGGGTGCCCTCCGCGAGGCCGACGAAGCTCATGACCGTGAGCGGGGTGCGCTCGAACAACAGTTCCGCGACGATCACGCCCCGAGGGGTGGTGAACTCCGCGTAAAGGCCGGGCCGCTCAAGCGGCCCGGGAGCGCTGGGCGACGCCGCAGGGGTTTCCGTTGTCGTCGCCGCGCCCGCCGCCGGCGTCCTCGCCGGAGTCCCGGTCGCTGGAACTGCGACCGGGGTCGAGGACGCCGGAGCGGTCGCCGCTGCCGCAGTGGGTGGGACGGTCGCCGGAGCCGAGGGTGCCCGGGCCGCTGGCGCTGGCGTCGCCGCAGCGGCGGCGGCGGGCGCGGTGCTGGCCGCGAGGGGCGGGATCGACGCCGCCCAACCCGCCACGAGGGCGAGCGCGGCGAAAGCAAGCGGATGGAACCGGGTGAGGCGGGGCGGGCAGTGACCGGGGAGGGACATGGGAGAAATTAGTTCGCGGATCGCGGTTTGCGGACGCGGTTCGCCCAAGCGGCGCCGGACCTCCGGACCGGCTCTGGGGGGCGCGGCTCTGGGGGCGCCGGAGTCGATCAGAGGAACGTGCAGATGTACTGGCAGATGCCGGATTTGACCTCGATGGTGAAGCCGCTCTGGCCTGCCACCTCGAAGGCCTGACCGGCCGCGTACGCCGAGCGAGCGGACTGGCCATCAAGGACGACCTCGCACGCGCCGTCCACGATTTCCATGCGCTCCGGAGCGGCCGTCCCGAAGTGGTAGGAGCCCGGGTAGATCAGGCCGAGGGTCTTCCGGACGCCGTCCGGCAGGAGGACCGTGTGGCTGACGACGCGACCGTCGAAGTAGACGTTGGCCTTCGTGTGAACCGTGACGCCGCCGAATTGGGAGGGAAGTGGGTGGGACATGAGGGTCCGGATGCCAGTTCGGGCAGGTCAAGGCAAGCGCCGTCCGGGGCAATCCGTGCTGCGGGCTTCCCGTCGGCGGGAATTTGGCTTTGCTGGACCTCCTCATGTCACGCTTCCTCCTTCAGCCCGGTGTTTTCCGTCTCCTGCTGGCCTTGCTCATGGGTCTCGCGACGGGGGGTCGTCTCCTCGCGGTCGGGGAACCCCTGAGTTACTTTCTCCCGCCGGGGACGACGTACGATTCCCGCGTGCCCACGCCGGAGCAGTTTTTCGGCTTCAAGGTCGGCGAGTGGCACCTGCGCAACGACCAGATTGTCGCCTACGCACGGGCGCTGGCGGCCGCGGTGCCGGAGCGTTTGCGGGTCGAGGACATGGGCCGGTCGCACGAGCAGCGCCCCTTGGTCCTCGTGACCGTGGCCTCCGCCGCCCGCCTGCGCGACTTCGAGGGCGTCCGTCGGCAGCATCTGGAACTGCTGGATCCGGCCAAGGCGGGAAAGCTCGACCTTGGGTCGATGCCGGCGGTGGTGAACCTTGGCTACTCGATCCACGGCAACGAGCCGAGTGCCGTGAACGCCGTGCCGGTGGTGCTGTACCACTTGGCAGCCGCACAGGGCGCGGAGATCGAGGCGTTGCTGTCCCAACTCGTCATCCTGATCGAACCGGTGCGCAACCCGGATGGTTCCGACCGCTTCGCGCAGTGGGCGAACATGCACCGCGGCCGCAACCCGTCGGCGGATCCCTCCACCCGCGAGCATCTCGAGGCGTGGCCGCGGAGCCGCGTCAATCATTACTGGTTCGATCCCAACCGGGACTGGCTGCCGCTGGTCCATCCCGAGGCCCAGGCCCGCGCGGAGGTCTTCCACCGCTGGCGCCCGAACGTGCTCACCGACCATCATGAGATGGGCACCAACAACACGTTCTTCTTCCAGCCCGGCGTCCCGTCCCGAAACAACCCGCTGGTGCCGCCGGAGGTCACGGCGCTGACGGGCCGAATCGCTGCGTTTCACGCCCGCGCCCTCGATGCCCGCGGGTCGTTCTATTACAGCGAGCAGGGATTTGACGACTTCTACCCCGGCAAGGGCTCGACCTACCCCGACCTGCATGGCTCGGTCGGCATCCTGTTCGAGCAGGGAAGTTCCCGCGGCCATGTGCAGGAGAGCGAAAACGGGACGCTGACGTTTGCGTTCACGATCCGGAACCAAGTGCTCACGTCGTTCAGCACGCTCGCCGCCGCGCGGGCGCTCCGGCTCGAACTGCTCGAACTCCAGCGCGCCTTCACGCCCGCCACGCTCGCGCTCGCCCGCCAGTCCCGCATCAAGGCCCACGTGTTCTCCGACGGCGGCGATCCGGTGCGCGGCGCGGCGCTGGTCGACCTGCTTCTCCGCCACCGCATCGAGGTCCGGCCGCTGACGCAGGATCTCGCGGTGGGCGAGCACGCCTTCCGCGCCGGCTCCGCCTGGGTCGTCCCGGTCGAACAGGCACAGTACCGTCTCATCACCGAAATCTTCGGGCGGCGCACGTCCTTCACCGATTCGACGTTCTACGATGTCTCGGCATGGTCGGTGCCGCTGGCCTTCAACGTGCCGGCGGTGGAGGTCGAGGCGCTGCCCGCCGCCGGGCCGGCGCTGGCGTCGGCACCCGTGCCGGCGGGTCGCGTGGACGGTGGCACCAGCGCCTACGCGTATCTGTTCGCGTGGGAACCGTTCTTCGCGCCGCGCGCCCTGCACCGGCTGCAGCGCGAGGACATCCGGGTCAAGGGACTGACGTCGCCGATCGACGTGGTGCTGGCCGACGGCACGCGACGGACGTTCGGGCCCGGCGCGATCCTGATCCCGGTGGGCCAGCAGCCGGAGCGCGCGGACAAGATCGCGGCCGTCGTCGCGACCATCGCCCGCGAGGACGCCGTCACGGTCCACGCGCTGGGCACCGGACTCACCCCGAAGGGCGTCGACCTCGGCAGCCCGTCGTTCATCACGCTGCCGCGGGCAGCGGTCGCGCTGGTCACCGGCGAGGGCGTGGATGTCTACGAGGCCGGCGAGGCGTGGCATGCGCTCGACGTGCAGGCCGGGGTGTCGGTCAGCATGCTGGAAATCCCGCTTCTCTCCCGCGCCAGCCTCGCGCGTTACACCGCGATCGTGATGGTCGATGGTGTGTACGACGCGGTCAGCGATGCGGCGGTGGACTCGCTGCGGCGCTGGGTGCGCGCCGGCGGCACGCTCATCGTCCAGGGCCGGGCCGGGGAGTGGGCGGCCAAGAAGGAGCTCTTCAAGGCGGAGTACGAGCGCTCCGCGCCCGAGGGAGTCCACGTGCCGGTGGCGGAGGCGGCCAAGGCACCGGCGAAGGCCTCCGCCGGGGCCCCGTCCAGCGTGGCGTCGCGCGACGGCGGAGACGGCGCTTCGTCCACAGCGAAGCCGGTCCGGCGCCTGCCGTACGGTCGCATGGATGACCTCGAGGCGCTCAAGATCGTCTCGGGTGCGATCTTCACCACCCAGTTGGATGTGACCCATCCGCTGGGCTATGGCTACCGCGCCGATCCGGGCGCGACGGAAACCGCGTGGCCGGTCTTCCGGACGAACATGCTGCGTTTGAAGCCTTCGCGCTCCCCCTACGAGACGGCGGCGATGTACGCGAAGGATCCGCTGCTCGCGGGCTATGTCTCCGAACCGAACCTCCGCGCGCTGTCCGGGACGGCAGCCGTGGTGGCGCAGCCGGTCGGTCAGGGCGTGGTGGTGGCGATGACGGAGAGTCCGAACTTCCGCGGCTACTGGCTGGGCGGCACGAAGCTGTTCCTGAACGCAGTGTTCTACGGCAAGGCGATCCGCGGCGTGCGGACGTTTTCCGGGTCGGCTTCCGCGTCGGAGGACCAGAACTGACCCCCCGACCCGCGACGCCCCGTTTGCCGGCGTGGCGTCGCGTCAGGTCCCGCGGCGGTTGCCGTAGAGTTCGACGTGCAGGCGGTGGGCGTAGCGGTAGCCGCGGGCCTTGCAGAGTTCGCTCAACCAGGCGGCGCGGGCGCGCAGGGCCTCGGGGGTCACGCCCTCCGGCATCAGCAGGACCTTGTGCCGCGGGATCTCGCGGCCGAGCGAGGCGAGCATTTCCTCCAGTTCGGCGACGTCGGCGGGCGCGGTGACGACGAACTTGAACTGGTAGGTGCCCTCGCCGCGGTCGAGCCAGGCGCGGATCACGTCGGGCTGCCAGCGGGTGGACTCGTGCCGACGGCGCCACGTGGGGTGCCGGGTGGCGTCGGGCGCGGAATTGAGCAGCTTGGGGGAGAGTGAAGCGAGGTCGCAGGCAATCCCCGCCGGGGCGATCGTGCCGGCGGTCTCGATCGTGAGGTGGAGGCCGAGCCCCCGCAGTTCCGCGGCCAGCGCGTGGATGCCGGGCGCGATCATCGGCTCGCCGCCCGTCAGCACGACGTGACGGGTGGTCGGGTGCGCTTCGAGTTCCCGGACGATGTCCGGGATGCTCCGCGGCGAGCCTTCAGGGGTCCACGACGCGTACGGCGTGTCGCACCAGGCGCAGCGCAGGTTGCACCCGCTGGTGCGGATGAACAGGGAGGGAACTCCGGTGAGTTCACCCTCGCCCTGCACGGACTGAAAGATCTCGGCGATGAGCATGGCGTCGGCGCGGGGTCGGGAGGCTCAGGGGCGCGGGGCCGCGGGCAGCGGGTCAAGGTGCTCGTAGTCGGTCGGGTCGGAGAGTCCGGCGGTGAGGAACGCCTCGCGGCGCTCGACGCAGGTGCCGCAGCGGCCGCAATGGCGGGCGCCGCCCTTGTAGCAGGACCACGTCTGGCGGAAATCCACGCCGAGCCTCGCACCTTCCGCAGCGATTTCTCCCTTGGTCAGCGCAATGAACGGTCGCAGCAACTGCACCCCGGCATAGGTGCCGAGCCGCATCGCGTCCGCCATGGCCCGCATGAAGTCCTCGCGGCAGTCCGGGTAGATCGCGTGGTCACCCCCGTGGGCGGCGATGACGAGCCCCTCCGCCCCGCGGCTCTCCGCGATCCCGCAGGCGATGCTGAGCAGGATCGCGTTGCGGAACGGGACGACCGTCTGGCGCATGCTGGCGTCCGCGTAGTGCCCTTCCGGGATCTCGCCGCCGGACCGCAGGAGGTGCGACGAGAAGAACGCGTTCACGAACGGCAGCGGGATCTCGAGGTGGGGGACGTGGAGCTGCGCCGCGTGGGCCGCCGCAAAGGGGATTTCGCATCGGTTGTGCTTGGCCCCGTAGTCGAAACTCAGTGCGGCCACCACGACGTGGTGCGCCCGCGCCCAGTGGAGCGCGGTCACCGAGTCCATCCCGCCCGAGCAGAGAACGACGACCTTCATGCGAGGAGAAGCGGAGTATGTCCGGGGGAATCCGGAAGGGAAAGCGCGATTGCGCTGCCGCCCCGTCCGACCACCGGAAATCCGGCTCGTTTTTTCCCGCGGACCCCTTCTATCTGCGTCTGGCGCATGGTCATCTTCCACGATTCCCAGTGTGCGGAGTACGGGTCGTACCTCCGGCCGGAGCAACCGGCCCGGGTACTCAAATCCGTGCCCTTCCTGCAGGCGGCCCAGCCCGGCTGGGAATGGCGCGTGCCTTCGGGCGCGGTGGCCGATGCCACGTTGCTGCGGGCACACACGCCTGCGCTGCTGCGGCGACTGCAGGGTCCGCCGGACTTGGATGAGGATACGCCGTATTTCCCGGGGATCGTCGACCATGCGCGACGCGCGGTCTCGGCGGCGCTGGAGGCGATGGACCTCGCGCTCACGCAGGAGCGCAAGGCGTTCGCGCTGATGCGCCCACCGGGTCACCACGCCACCGCCGGGCAGGCGATGGGTTTCTGCTACCTGAACCAGATCGCGGTCGCCGCCTTGGAGGCCCGCCAGCGCGGCGCCACGCGGGTGGCGGTGTGGGATTTCGACGCCCACCACGGCAATGGCACCGAGGCCATCCTCGAGGGCCGCGACGGTTTTCGCTTCTGCTCCGTGCACCAGTTCCCGGGGTATCCCGGCACCGGCACCCGCCAGACCGCGACCTGCCGCAACTGGCCCGTGCCTCCCCACACCCCTCCGGCCGAACACATGGAGGCCTTGGCCAAGTCCTGGGACGCCGTCCTCGCCTTCCGGCCCGACCTCGTCCTCATCTCCGCCGGGTTCGACGCCTACGCCAAGGATCCGATCACTGCCATGAGCCTCGAGCGGGAACACTTCGCCGAACTGGGCCGCTGGGTCGCGCAGGCCGACTTCCCGTCCGCGGCCATCCTCGAGGGGGGCTACAGCCCCGACTTGCCCCAGTTGATCGAGGCGTTCCTGTCCGCGTGGGAAGGTTGAGGCCTCGCCTGAGTTGGGGAGGGTGAGCGGATCGAGGCGTTGAGCAGGTTGAGGGGTTGAGCGGGTTGAGGGGTTGAGCAAATCGAAGGGTTGAGCAGGTCCAAAGTAACGGGGAGCTGACGCAAACCAGCATCGTTAGATGATCCGCTGCGGGCCGACCGGAATTGAGCGTTGAAGGGGAAGCGGGGGTGCGTGACGTTCACGGTGCGCCTCGGCGCACCTGTTCCCGATGAATTTGCATTTCATTCCGTCGCCGCTGCGGCGCCTGCTGGGCGTCAAGGTGCCCTCGCCGCAGCCGACGTACGACCTGCTGGACTTGCCGGGATCGCTGGGTCCGCTGTTGGCTGCGCTGGAAAAGGTTGACGAAGTGACGCTCGATACCGAGGCGGACAACATGTACCACTACAAGACGCGGGTCTGCCTCCTGCAGTTCTTCGTCGGCGACCGTATCTTCCTCGTCGATGTCCTTGCGCCCGGCATCGAGTCGAAGCAGCTCTGGCCGCGGCTGGCGACGAAGCACCTTGTGATGCATGGCAGTGATTTCGACCTGCGCCTCCTGCACGCGGAGTGCGGTTTTCGGGCGCGGAGCCTCTTCGACACGATGCTGGCGGCCCAATTGCTCGGGCGGAAACGGATCGGTCTGGCCTCGCTGCTGGAGGAGCACTTCGGCGTTCAGCTCGACAAGGAGGGCCAGAAGGCCAACTGGTCCAAGCGGCCCATCTCGCCCAAGCTGAAGGATTACGCCGCGCGCGACGTCGCGCACCTGCCGGAATTGCGCGACCTGCTGACCCGGGAACTCCGCAAGCGGGGGCGTTACGCGTGGTTCCAGCAGCAATGCGAGCGGCAGATCGAGGTGGGTGCGGAAGGATTCGCGACGCCCGACGAGAACGACTGGCGGATCGGTCGGTCCGAGCGGCTCCGGGGCAAGGGTCTCTCCGTGCTGCATGCGGTGTGGCACTGGCGCGAGCAGACGGCGCAGCGCCTCGACGCGCCGCCCTTCAAGGTTTGCTCGAACGACCTCCTACTGCGCTACGCCCAGTGCGCGGAGGACGGCGGCTCCGAGGCGGCCATCGTACAGGCTGCGCACCTCGGAAAGCGGCAGGAGCGCCTCAACGCCTCGCTCACCGCCGCCGTGCGCTCCGGGCTGGACCGCGATCCGCGCACGCTGCCGTGCCGCCGGGGGCGCGATCCGGAGCACACCCCGCTCACCGCCGAGGAGATTTCCCGTCAGGATCGCATCAAGCTCGTGCGCGACCGGGTGGCGGCGGAACTCGGGATCGAGGCCACCTTGATCGCCAACCGCAGCCAGCTCGCGCAGATCGCGCGCGCCCCGGACCAGATCGGAACGATCCTCCTCCCGTGGCAGGCTGAATTGCTCGACGGCGGGCATCTCGCCTAGGCTCCGATCTCCCCGGGGGCGTGCGGCGTGGACTCATCGGCGAACATCGCCCGACACCTGCCGGCGATGGCCGGGCGGCAGCCGGCGACCCCGGCGCTCAAGGTTCCCCGGGGGCGGCTCGCGGACGGCTCGATCGAGTACCTCACGCTTTCGTTCCGTGAGCTCGACGCGGAGGTCGATCGCTGGTGCGCCCGTCTCGCCGGGGCGGGTGTGCGCCGCGGGGACCGCGCGCTCGTGATGGTGCGGCAGGGGCTGCCGCTCATCGCCTCCGTCTTCGCGCTCTTCAAGCTCGGCGCCGTGCCGGTCGTGATCGACCCCGGCATGGGGCTGCGGTCCTTCCTGCGCTGCGTCGCCCGCTCCCGGCCCCGCGTGCTGCTCGGGATCCCGGTCGCCCGGGTCATCGGCCGCCTCGCCTTCGGCAGCTTCCGCAGCGTCGAGGTCCGCGTTGCCGTGCCGTCGTCGCTGACGGCCCGCTGCCCGGGTGCGGCGGGGACGGCCCCGGAGCCGTGCGCGCCGGCGGCGACGCGCCCGGATGAACTCGCGGCGGTGCTCTTCACGTCGGGATCGACCGGCGCCCCGAAGGGCGTGCGCTACACCCACGGCATGTTCGACGCGCAGGTGGGCTTGATCCGCCGCGCCTACGAAATCCAGCCGGGGGAGGTCGACCTGCCGCTGCTGCCGGTCTTCGCCCTGTTCAATCCCGCCCTCGGGATGACCACCATCGTGCCCGAGATCGATCCGCGGAAACCCGCCGCGGTCGATCCCGCCCGCATCCTCCGCGCCATCCGGCAGGAAGGGGTGACCAATTCCTTCGGCTCGCCCACGCTCTGGCGCAAACTCGCCGCCCACGCCGCCGCCGAGGGGATCACGCTCCCGACGCTGCGCCGCGTCCTCTGCGCCGGCGCACCCGTGCCGCCCGCGCTCTGGGAGCAGTCGGTGCGGTTGCTCCCGCGGGGGCGGCTGCACAGCCCGTACGGTGCGACCGAGGCGCTGCCGGTGTCGACGATCGCAGCCGACGAGGTGCTGCGGGAGACGGCCGCCGCCACGCTCGACGGCGCCGGCACGTGCGTCGGACGACCGCTCGATGGCGTGCGCGTGCGGATCGAGCGGCTGGGCGATGACGACGCCGCGCGGACCGCTCCGGCACCGGAGTGCGCGCCCGGGGAAATCGGCGAAATCCTCGTCAGCGGTCCCAACGTCACGCTCGACTACGACGCGCTCCCGGAGGCCACGCAGCAGGCGAAGGTGAGCGATGGTCCCGCCGGGCCGGTCTGGCATCGCATGGGCGACTGCGGGTACCTCGATGCGGCGGGCCGCCTGTGGTTTTGCGGTCGGAAGGTGGAGCGGGTGCGGACCGCGGGCGGGCCGGTTTTCACCGAACAGATCGAGCCCCTGATGAACCAGCACCCGGCGGTGCGGCGCTCCGCGCTCGTGGGCCTCGGTCCGGCCGGCCGTCAGCAACCGTGGCTGGTGGTCGAACTCGCCGACGGCGTGCGGGGCGACGATGCCTTGCGCACCGACTTGCTGGCGCAGGCGCGGCGTCACCCGCGGACCGCTGTGCTGGCGGGCATTGTGTTCCATCCCGGCTTCCCGGTGGACGTGCGCCATAACGCCAAGATTCACCGCCTGACCCTCGCCCGCTGGCTGGCGGCCCGGTCGCCGTCGGCGACGCCGACCGCGCCAGCGGACGGCGGTTGACCAGCGCCGCCTGACCTTGCCCGGCAGGCGGCGGGAGGTGCCTGAGGACGATGGCGCGGGTGCTTGCGCCGCCCGGCCAAGCGGGGTAACGGATGGATCATGCTTACCCTGATTCAAGCGCTCCACCGCCGTGCGGGCGTTGCCATCCTCTGCGGACTCGCGCTGGTTTCGGCTCGCGCGGACGAGGGCCTCTGGCTCTTCAGCCATCCGCCGCGCGAGGCCCTGCGCCAGACGCACGGCTTCGCGCTCACCGACGCGTGGCTGGACCAGGTCATGAAGGCCTCGGTCCGCTTCGGCGGCGCGTCCGGATCGTTCGTCAGCGCCGACGGACTGGTACTGACCAACCACCACGTCGGCCGCTCCGCGATCCAGCGCCTGAGCACGGCGACCCGCAACCTCCAGGCCGATGGCTTCCTGGCGAACGCTCCCGCCGACGAACTCCCCGTGCCGGGCATGGAACTGTCGGTGCTGCAGTCGATCGAGGACGTGACCGCCCGCGTCTCCGCCGCGGTCGGCGGGGCGGCCACGTCGGCCGCGGCGGCGGATGCCCGCCGGGCGGTCCTCGCAGAAATCGAAGCCGAGTCGCTGCGCCAGACCGGGCTCCTCAGCCGCGTCGTCACGCTCTACCAAGGCGGCTGGTATCATCTTTATCGCTACAAGAACTACACCGATGTGCGCCTCGTGTTCGCGCCCGAGGACGAGATTGCGGCGTTCGGCGGCGATGCCGACAACTTCGAGTACCCCCGCTACTGCCTCGATATGTGCCTCTTCCGGGTCTACGAGGGAGGTCGTCCGGCGCGGGTGGAACACTTCCTCCGGTGGGCCAAGGAACCGGCGCGCGCGGGCGAACTCGTGCTCGTGTCCGGCCACCCCGGCCGCACCGACCGGCAGCTGACGCTGGCGGAGCTGATGACTCTGCGCGACGTCACGCTCCCGCAGTCGCTGGAAAGCCTCCAGCGGACGGAGGTGGTGCTGACCGCCTGGGGTGGCCGGGCCGCGGAGAACCAGCGGCGCGCGGCGCGCGTGCTCGCCGGGGTGTTGAACAATCGCAAGCGCACGATCGGCCAACTGGGCGCGCTGCAGGACCCGGCGTTCTTCGCGGGCCTGACGAGTCGCGAGGCGGACCTGAAGGCGCGCCTGCGGGCGGCGGGCGAGGAGCGGGGGTTGCGGGCGCTGGATCGCATCGCAGCGGGCGAGGCGGAGCGCCGGACCGCGTGGGTGCGGACCTCCCTGTTGGAGCAGGGCGGCGCGTTTCGCGGGCAGCTCTTCGGCTACGCGCGCGACCTCGTGCGGGTCGCGACGGAGCGGGCCAAGCCCGATGGGCAGCGCCTGCGGGAGTATTCCGACGCGCGTCGGCAGTCCTTCGAGCTGGGCCTGCTCTCGGTCTCGCCGGTGTACGAGGATCTGGAGCGCGTGTTGCTCGCGGATTCGCTTGGACGCATGGTGGAGTTGCTCGGCGCCGAGGATCCCACGGTGGTGCGGGTGCTCGCGGGCCGTTCTCCCCGCGCGCGGGCGGCCGAGTTGGTCGCCGGGACGCGGCTGGCGGACCCGGCGTTCCGCCGGGCGGTTTACTCCGGCCAGGGCGATGGTGCCGATGCGGACGCGATGCTCGCGCTGGCAAGGCTGGTCGACGCCGAGGCGCGCACGCTGCGCACGGCCGCCGAGGCGCGGGCCGAAGCCTCCGCGCAGGCGCACTCCGACCTCGCCGCCGCGCGCTTCCGGCTGATGGGGAGCGCGCAGTACCCCGATGCGACCGGGACGCTGCGGCTGAGCTACGGGACGGTGAGCGGCTATCGGGAGGACGGAGTCGAGGTGCCGTTCCAGACGGTCACCGCCGGACTCTACGAGCGGCACGCGCTGCAGAAGAACCGGGTTCCCTTCACGCTCCCGGATCGCTGGGTGCGGGGCCGCGACCGTCTCGCGCCGGATACGCCGTTCAACTTCGTGGCCACCACCGACATCGTCGGCGGAAACTCCGGCAGCCCGGTGCTGAACCGTCGCGGCGAGCTCGTTGGCCTCGTCTTCGACGGCAACCTCGCCTCACTCGCGATCAGCTTCGCCTACGACGACACGACGGCGCGCGCGGTGCACGTCGCGGCCCCGATCATGCTGGAGTCGCTGCGGGCGATCTATGGTGCGTCGGCCTTGGTCGCGGAAATCGAGAACGGCCGCCTCGCGCCCTGAGCGGCGCGGGGCGGATCGCCCGAGCCGTGCCGTTCAGCGCGTCGGCGAGAACGGCAGCGGACGGAGGAACTGCGAGCGCACGCCGCCCGGCTGGACCGTGAGCGATCCACCGGCGGCCTTCTCCGAGGCCTCCCGCGCGGCGATCCAGTCCGGATCCACGCGGAAGGCCTTGAAGGACTCCGCCGCCGCTTCCTGACTCGCGTGGGCGAGCAGGTAGATCAGGGTGTCATCGGAGCCCTTGGCCGCATCCAGCGGCATCCAGTAGCCGAGGTGCGTCATGCCGTGCTTGCTGAAGAGGGCGACGGTGCGATCGCGGAAGCGGGCGTTGAGCGCGGCGAGGCGGCCGGGCTGGGCCTTGTAGGTGCGCAGTTCGAAGACGCGTTCGGGGCTCTTGGCCGCCGCCGCGATGGCGGGCGAGTAGTCCGTTGCGCTCAGGAGGATCGACTCGCTCCCGGTGAGCAGCGGACCGCCGGCTTCGGACTCCTTCCGGGCGGCCTGCCACTCGGGATCATTGCGGAACGCTTCCCAGCGGGTTTCGCGTTCGGCGCGGCTCGGGTAGGCGAGCAGGAACACCAGCGAGTGGTCGGTGGCGTCGACCGGCACCCAGTAACCGAGCCGCTCGATGCCATGGCGCGCGAACAGGCGGTCGGTGTGGTCGCGGAAGCGCGCGATCAGCGCATCCCGCTTGCCGGGCGCCACCTGGTAGATGCGCAGTTCGTAGCAGCGCGGGTCGGAGCGCGAACGATCGTTGGCCAGCGCGACGGTCGCCAGTGCGAGCGGGAGCAGCCACGCCGCGGTCGGCGCCAGGGAGAGCAGGTTGAGGAAAGCGGATTTCATGGGAAGGAGGGCGGAAGGGGGTGGTCGGGGCGGAAGGAGTTGATCGGTTCGGTGGGGTGGGGTGGGGTGGGTGGGGACGGTCAGGGAGACTTTGGTTTCTCGCGACCGATCAGGCTGCGGAGTCCCTCGCCGAGTTGCTTCGCCGCCTCCTTGGCCGCCTCGGCGGCCACGCCGCCGCTCGCGCTGAGCGTGCCGGGGGAGCGGGCCACGGCCGAGACCACCGCCGAGAGGATCTGCCGCGTGGCGGCGGTGGCCAGTTGCCCGGCCGTCAATCCCTTCTCCGGCGTGCCGAGATCGACCAACTCAAGGTCGGGCATCTTCACCTCGACCGCCGACGTGCCCACGCCGAGTGTGACCTTGGCGCCCCGGAGCACGGCGCGCTGCACCGCGAAACGCCGCTCCCCGGCGGCGGAGTCGCTGGGCGCGCGGTCGGGCCGCGGACCCACGTTGCGTTCGATCTGCTTGAGCAGTTCGCCGAGGTTGGTGCTGACGATCTTCGTCTCGAAATTGAAGACCGCCCCCTCGATCACCACGTCGCGGATCACCACCGTGTCGCGGAGCAGGCTGCGGGGATCGACCTCCACGTGGATGCGCTCGATGGAGGCCAGCGTCTCCGACTGCCAGCCCGGTGGATTGCCGACGCGCAGGTGGTCGAGCGTGCCGACGCCGTTCCACGGCTGCAGGCGGGCGGAGCCGAGCTTCGTCGGCGTGCCAGTGATGCCTGGGGCCACGCGGTTGAAGGCCTCTGTGGTGAAGGAACCGAGGAAGACGGTGACGCCGACCACGACGAGGACGAGCACGGTCGCGAGGACCGCGAGGACGAGTCCGACGGCTTTCATGGGCGGAAGCCTGACCCGGGAACGGCGGCGTGACGACTCCTTTATCCGCGGGCCCTGTGGGCTGCGGCGCCGACCGGTGGTCCGAATCGGGCTGGCCTGCCGCACGCGACTGCGCATTCTGACCCCGCATGCTTCCGGGTCTGCTCTCCGTCACGTTCCGCAGCCGTTCCCCGCAAGAGATCGTGGCGTGGGCCGCGCAGACCGGGCTGGCGGGCATTGAGTGGGGGAGCGACATCCATGTGCCGCCGGGCGACGAGGCCCGGGCGCGCGACGTGCGGGCGCTCACCGAGGGCGCGGGGCTGGCGGTGTCGGCGCTCGGGAGCTACTACCGGGCCGGACCGGCGGCGAAGGCCGGACCGCCGTTTGTGGACGTGCTGGCCACGGCGCGGTGGCTGGGGGCTCCGATCATCCGGGTCTGGGCCGGTACGGCGGGCTCGGCCGAGACGGACGCGCGGCTCCGCGCCGAGATCGTCGCGGACCTGCGGTCTGCGGCCCGGCTGGCGGCGGACGCCGGGGTGCGCGTGGCGACGGAGTGGCATGCGGGCACGTTGACCGACACGACGGCGTCCGCGCTGGCGCTCCTGCGCGAGGTGGATCACCCGAACCTTGGCACCTTCTGGCAGCCGCGCATCGGTGACAGCGTCGAAGCGGGAGTCGCGGACATCCGCGCGATCGCGCCGTGGCTCGGGGCGGTGCATGTCTTTCACTGGCGGACGGCGCAGGACCGGCGCCCGCTCGCCGAGGGGGAAACGCCGTGGCGCGCTTACCTTGCCGAAATTCGCGCCTGCGCCCCTGGCGTGCGCTTCGCCTCGCTGGAGTTCCTGCCGCGGGAGACTCTCGATGACCTGCAGCGCGACGCCGCGACGCTCGTGCGGTGGACGGCGCCCGCGGGCAAAGGGGCGCCCTGAGCCCGCAGCCACATCCCGCGCGCGCGGATTCGCGGCGACTCCGGCGGCCCGCGCCTCGTCGCGCCGGTCCGGACTTCAGCTCGCGGGGGGGGAGTGGGGCCGCGTCCGGCGCGCTCTCTCGTCGCTGCTCAGCGACGCGGACGGGCCCCTGACCTCGTACTCCATGTAATCGGCGGTCCGCGCGGCCGTAGCCTCGCCGAGCAACTGGCCGACGAGATGCAGTGCGCAGTCGATCCCGGCGCTGATGCCGGCGGCGGTGAGGATGTGGCCGTTGTCGTGGAAGCGCCGGCTTGGATCCACCGTGGAGTGCGGCGCCAACTCGGTGAGCATGGGCAGCACCTGGTGGTGGGTGGTGACGCGCAGCCCGTCGAGCAACCCGGCCTTGGCGAGCACGAGCGAACCGGTGCAGACGCTCATCACCCGCTCTGCGGCGGCGGCGCGGGCGCGGACCCACGCGAGGATTTCGGGCTGATGGAGCAGGGCGCGGGTGCCGAAGCCGCCCGGCACGATGAGAATGTCCGCCGGCGGGCAGGACTCCAGCGTCTGGTCAGCGACGACGCGGAGACCGTTGCGGGCCTTGACGGTGGGCGTGGCCGCAACGATCGAGACGGCGAACGCGGTGTGATCCGAGAGTTCGTCCGTGACCGAGAACACCTCGAACGGACCCGCGAAGTCGAGGACCTCAACCTCGGGAAAGAGCAGCAGGGCAACGGAGCGGCGCATGGCGGTGGACGAAGCGAGGGGCGGAGGTGAAACCGAGCGGCGTGGGTTGAGCTGAATGATCGGGCGGGTCAGTCGGGTCAGTCCGATCGGACCGCGCCTGCGGATCGGGCGGATCAGGCGGGGCAGGGCCGGTTGACTGCGGCGACGATTGCCCTGCGGAGGATCGATGTCGAGGGTCTGGGACGCTCGCCGCCGGGTTCTCTGGCTAGTAGTACAGATAGCTGGCGTGGGCGTGCGGATCGCCGGCTTCGAGATCGAGGCCGCTCGGCCATGCCAATTCGAAACCCCGCGCCGTGAGCCGGCTCTGGAAGGACTTGCGCCGGTCGGAGTCGCGGTAGACCTGGCGCGGCGTCAACCCGTGCTCGCTGCAATGCGCGAGCAATTCGCCCACGGCCTCCCCGATGTTCCACTCCACGGGATGGAGCCGATAGCAACCGTTGGTGATGTGGGTGGTGCCGATGTTCTTCGCTGCGGGGAGCACGTTTTCGAACCGGGTGGGAATCAGGGCGCCCAGCGGGATCTGGAAGGGCAGATTCCCGACGTCGAGGTAGTTGTCGCCCCCGGAAGTCGGATGAAGGTCGATGCGGTAGTACCCGATTCCGACACTGTCCTCGAAAGGCTCCGCCGCGGTCTCGCCCGGACGGCAGGACTGGGCGACATGCTGCTGGCGGACGGTGAACTCGGCCCGGATGCGCCGTGACTCGCGGATGTAGGGCATCTTGGCGAGACCGTCGGTCGTCCCGGTGACATCGCCGCGGAGTCGAAGGCCGGGCCAGCCGAGACCGCCGTCGGGGCGGGGAGCTTCCGTTTGCAGCCAGTGGAACATGGCGAGGCTCTGTTCGCGGGCCCGGGCGAGGTACTGGGCGCGGGATGAAGGGTCGTCGCCGAGCAGGTGGCCGCCCACGTAGTCGATCATGGGCCAGTTCACGAGGCAGAGATCGCTGGCGAAGGCGCCTTCCTCGAAGAGCCGGCGGTCGAGGATCCGGCGGAAGCCCCACAGACCACCGAACGGTCCGGTCGGCTCGCCGGCGGGGTCGAAGCGGTAGGGGAAGACCTGCATCGTGCGCGGGTTCAAGCCATCCCAGTTCAGCCACGGGCCGGGCCAGGGAGGGGAGAGGGGCGGCACGTAGGATCGCCAGTACCGGTAGCTGGCGGGCTCCGGACCGACGTGGTTCGCGCCGGGATCGTGGTCCATCACGAAGCAGAAGGAGAACGCCTGAAGGTTGTCCGGCTGGGCCTCCGCCTTGGCGTCCGGCTCGCCGGTCTCGTCCCGGGACTCGGCGCCCCTCACGTGCTCGATGCCGGCGAGCGGCAGCAGGTCGCCGTTCTCCGTGGCATCCACGAAGTAAGGTGCGGTGACGCGCGCGTCGCACCCGGTCCGCAGGTTGCGCACGATCACGGCGGCGAGACGGTCGGCCCCGTCGGCTTCCGTGGCGATCGGCACGTGTTCGGTCCAGAGCGTGATGCGACCGGCGGTGACATGGGGTGCGAGCATGGCGTGCAGCACTGCAAGACCGACGCGCGGTTCGTGGCAGAGCGGCGAGACCCAGCCATTGCCCGGGTTCAAGTGGGGGTGGGCGCGTGGTCCGGGAAGCAGCGGATAGAAGGCACGGTAGAAGGCCCGGACCTGATCGCGGTAAAGCCGGTAGGAGGCGGTGCAGCCGAAGCGTTCGATCCAGCCATGTTCATCCGGCGGGACGGCCTGCGCGGTCAGCTGGCCGCCGATCCAGTCGCACTCCTCGGTCAGGATGACCCGGCGGCCGGAGCGGGCCGCGGCGAGGGCGGCGGCGCAGCCGCCGACGCCGCCGCCCACGATGAGAAGATCAGCGTTGAATGTTTGCATGGTTGAGCGAGGGTAGTGGCCCCTTTTTGGGGCCACGATGCAGTTTCAGTCCTTACCGTCCCAAGTTGCGGCCCACCTTGAGGAGGAAATCCGGCGGGGTCGATGGAGCGAATTCCTTCCCGGGGAGCGTTCGCTGGCGTCGTCGCTCGGGGTCAGCCGGCGCACGCTCACGGCGGCGCTGGGCCGGCTGCAGGGTTCGGGTGTGATTCGGGCGGAGCCGGCCCGGGGGCACCGGATCGTGGCGGGACCCTCGTCCGGCGGGGCAGCCGAACCGCGGCGGATCGGGCTCCTGACGGAAAAGCCGCTGGACCTGATGCGGCCGGGTGCGACGGTTTGGGTCAACAGCCTCCAGTCCCTGCTGGGCGACGCCGGGTTCCGTCTGGATCTGTTCCATGGGAGCAAGTACATGGGATCCCGCCCCGACCGGGCGCTGACGAGGCTCCTCGCGGATCACCCGCATGCCTGCTGGGTGTTGGCCGCCTCGACTGAGCCGACGCAACGGTGGTTCGCCCAGAAGAAGGTGCCGGCGCTGGTCGTCGGCACCCGTCACGGCGATGTGGCTTTGCCGGATGTCGACGTCGACTTCCTTGCGATGGGGCGGCACGTGGCCGGTCGGCTGGTGTCGTCCGGGCACCGCCGGGCGGCAATCATGCTGAGCAATTCGGCAGGCTACATCGCGAGCGAATCGGAGTGCGAGCGGGGGTTCCGCGCGGTCCTCGAGCGGGCGGGGGGCGAGTCGCTCGCGGTGTATCACCCACGCGATCGCGACGGCCTGCTGCGCACGCTGCGGCGGCTGTTTGCGGCGCGCGACTTTCCGACGGCCGTGGTGGTGATCAACTCCCTCGACTACCTGACCACGATCAGCTTCCTCACCCGGATGGGACTCCGGGTCCCCGAGGACGTCTCGGTGGTCTCGCGGACGGACGACGCCTTCATGATGGCCTTGCTGCCCGAGCCCACGCGTTACCGTGCCAGTCCGCACACCCTCGCGCGGCGGATTTGCCGGTTTCTCCTGCCGCTGATCGAGGGTCGGCCGCTGCCGCAGCCGCATGCGCGAATCATGCCCGAGTTCATCCGCGGGCAGTCCCTCGCGGCCCCGGGCGGACGCCGCGATCGGGCGTGAGCGCCTTGGGTTCCCCGCCGGTCGGCGCAGCGGCGGTCCCGTCTCTCGGGTGGCGGCGGGCGGGCTCATCCGCGCGGCCGCCTCACACCGGCTCCTGGAAGGTCTTGGCGAGTTCGCGCACGCCGTTCAGCATCACGCGCACGTCGCCGCCCGGGCAAATCAGCTGGGCCCCCAACTCCTTGACCATCCGGTAGTGCTCCCGGCCGATGCCGAGCGTCCCCCACCACTTGCCATGGCGCCGGCAGGATGCCGCGACGGTGCGCATGGCGTCGATCACGCGGGGGTGGGAGAGTTGCCCGAGGGCTCCGATTCGGTGGGCGAAGTCACCGGGTCCGAAGAAGATCGCATCGATCCCCGGGGTGCCGATGATCCCATCCACTTCCGCCAGCGCTTCCTCCGTCTCGATCTGGCAGAGGATGGCGACTTCGTTGTTCTGCTGGCGGACGTACTCGAGGCCCGGCACCCGGCCATAGCCGGCATCGACGCCGCCTCCGTTCCAGCCGCGCGTCCCGACGACCTCACCGGGCCCCGGGTTGGGGTTGTTGAACTTCGCCCAGCGCACGATGTCGCGAGCCTCCTCCGGGCTCTCCACCATCGCGCACATGATGCCTCCGACGCCGGTCTCGAGCACCTGTTGCACCCGCTCGTAGTCGCGGGCCTTCAGCCGGGCAAGGCACGTGACCCCATGCAGCCTCGCCGCCATGCCCAGCACGGCGAGCGTCTCGGTCGGGATGTCGAAGTGCTCAAGATCGATCCAGATCGTCTGAAAGAGCCCGGTCGATCCAATGAAGTCGACATGCCTCGGCGTGGCGTGATTGCCACACACGTAGGCGTGCTCGACGTTGCCGGAGCGCATGCGGTTCAGAAGACTGGGTCGGGGCGTGGACATGGGTGACGGAGGGCGGGTCGTGGAAGCCGGGGAGCAAGCCCTCCGGCATGACCCAAGACAATCCTGCACAGCCGGATTCAAAATGACGCCAGTAGAACGCGCTTACGGCCTTCCCGCGGCACGTCCCACGCTGGGTCCGCCCTGTCGCCTTCCCGTCCACCGCCCCATGCACGTTCTGCTGAACCGTCCCCTGCCACCCGGTGGCCTTGAGCGTCTGCAGCGGATCGCGCCGGCGGCCACCTTCCGACACGAGACGAGCGCGGACGCGATCATGCCTCTGCTCGACTGGGCGGACGTGGTGTACGGAAACCTCCCGGCGCGGGCGCTGGCCGGGCGACCCCGGCTGCGCTGGCTGCAGATCGTCTCCTCCGGCTTCGATGACTATGCTGCGCTCGCGGGTGGACCGGTGACGGTCACGACCGCGCACGGCGTGCACGCTGCGGCGATTGCCCAGCAGGTGCTGATGGCGATGCTCATGTTCGCCCGGGGCCAGCTGCACTTCGGCGAATGCCAGCGCCAGCGCCGCTGGGATCGCAATCCCGCGATCCCCTTTCTCCTGAAGGGGCAGACGCTTGGACTGGTCGGTTATGGGGCGGTGGGACAACACTTGGTTGCGCCCGCCACCCTGCTTGGGATGAGGATCGCGGCGGTGCGGCGCCATGCCGGGGAGTGCCCGCCCGCACTGGCCTCGGTCTCCGACCTCGGGGGCCTGGATGAACTCCTGACCTCGAGCGACCATCTGGTCGTGACGCTGCCCCTGACGCCCGCCACGCGCGGCTTGCTGGATGCCGGGCGGATCCGGCGGGTGAAGCCGGGTGCGTACGTCTACAACGTTGGGCGGGGTGGAATCGTGGATGAGGCGGCGCTGCGGGCGCGGCTTGAGGACGGCTCGCTGGGGGGTGCGGCGATGGATGTTTTCGCGGACGAACCGCTCCCTCCGGAGAGTCCCTGGTGGAGCGCGCCCCGGGCGATCCTCACGCCGCACATTGCCGGTCACCACCGCGATCTCGCGGCGGATGTCTTCGAGGTCTTCGCCGACAATCTGAATCGATTCGTCACGGGTCGACCGCTGTGCAATGTCGCCGACTTTGGAAGAGGCTACTGATCCGCTGTCGCCCGACCCCGGTTTCCCGCCGCGGACGCGGTGGGTCACTTGACCACCTTACCCTCCCGAAACCCCCTCGCGTCGCGCGAGTTGATCGGCCCCTCCGGGCCGCCCGCCATGAAGATCACCGGAATCACCACCCGCCTCATCGAGGTCGATCCGCGCCCCCGCTACTTGGGCGGCGTCATCCCGCCCGGCCGACCCACCCGCTGGCTGTACCCGCTGTTGACGGTGCACACCGATGCGGGGATCGACGGTCACAGCATGGCCTACGGCCCCCACGGCGACGGTGCCGCCCTGGTCGACGTGCTGCACGCCGCCTACGCGCCGGAGATCATCGGTCGGGACCCGCTTGATACGGAGGGGATTTGGCAGACGCTTTGGCGCAAACAGCGGCATCTCTACAACCAGCGCGACACCCTGCTCGGCGTGGTCGATGTGGCTCTCTGGGACATCAAGGGCAAGGTGGCTGGTCTGCCGATCGCCTGCCTCCTCGGACGGTGTCGGGATCGGATGCCCTGCTACGCCTCGTCCCGCAGCGAGGCCCTGACGGCGGAAGGCGTGTTTGAGGAGGCGGCGCGCCTGAAGGCGGAGGGCTTCCGTGGCTACAAGCTGCAGCTCCGCGCCGGACCGGAGGCGGACATCCCGCGGTTGCGAGCGGCGCGGGAGGCCGTGGGGGCGCGCTTTCCCCTCATGCAGGACCCCAACGCGTCGTATACGCTGGCGGAGGCGTTCGCCGTGGGCCGGGTGTTGGATGAACTTGACTACCACTGGTATGAGGAGCCCCTGCCGGACCAGCACGTGAACGCCCTGCGCCAGCTTGCGGCGAGGGTGCGTACGCCCCTGCTGGTGGGCGAAACGGTCAGGCTGACGGAACTCACCGTCTATCTCCGGGAGTGCGTGGGCTCCATGCTCCGGGGTGACACCCTCATGAAGGGAGGCATCACCGGCTTGCGGAAGGCGATGGCGACGGCGGAGCTCTTCGGGCTTCCGCTGGAGATTCACACGGCGAACACCCCGCTCCTGGACGTCGCGAACCTCCACGTCGCCTGTGCCGCCGCGAACACCGAGTTCGTGGAGAACCATCACCCGGTGTTCCGCTTCGGGCTGAAGCGGCATCCCTTGGAGATCGACGCGGAGGGCTGCGCCCGCCTGCCGGAGGGACCGGGTCTGGGGGTCGAACTGGACCTCGATTGGATCGATGACCGCACCCGCGGGGAGCGAATGAGCTAGGAGAGGCGCCTGACCGCGTCCGCGGCCGGCCGACCGGAGCCCCCGGGATCGGAGCGGGAGGACCAAACCGGACTCAAAAAGTAGCCAGAAGGTCGGCATGGCGCGGGCGGGCCAGATCCGATCTGTCTCGGGAGCGGTCGCTCCGTCCTCTCCCCCTGCCCAAGGCCGGGACGGCCGCCTCCCAACCTCAACCCCATCGATGAACACACGGATCTCCCCATCCCTTCCCGCCGGCCTCCGGTTGCGCCACGGCCGCGCCGCCCTGCTGCTCGCTCCCCTCGCCGCCTTTGCTCAGGCGGTTGCACCAGCGCCCCGCCAGGCGGAGGCGGAACGCGCGGACGTGGTCGAACTCTCGGTCTTCGCGGTCAAGGCGGACAAGGACAAGGGGTACGGCGCGACCAACTCGATCGGCGGCTCCCGCATCAACGTTCCGCTCCGCGAGATCCCGAGCTACACGATCTCGCTCAACGAGCAGTTTCTGAAGGACGTCGGTACGGTGGACATGCTCGATGCCATCAACTACGTCTCCGGTGTCCGCACCGCCGGTCAGGGCCAGGGCGACACGCAGTACTCGCTTCGTGGATACGCGCAGTCCGGCAATGGCACGGTCTACCGCGACGGATTGCCCGACCGCGACAGTTCCGTGGACGTGAGTCCGAACGACAGCGCCTCCTATGAGCGCATTGAGATTCTCAAGGGGCCTGCGGGGGTGCTGTACGGCTCCCACAATCTGGGGGGAATCGTCAACCGGGTGAGCAAGATGCCCAAGTCGACGCGCCAGACCACGGTGGACGTCAGCGCCAGCAGCGGCTGGGACGAGTTCGTCCGCGGGATGGTGGACACGACGGGTCCGGTCGATGCGGAAGGTCGCACGGCCTATCGGGTTGTGCTCGCGAAGCGCGAGGGCGAGCGCTCGTGGGGCGGGGTGGATAATCGTTCCACCCTGCTCGCCGTGCTCCGCCACGCCTTCGGAGCGGAGAAGCAGACGCGCGTCTGGGGTCGGTTCTACGGTTACGAGACGGAGACGAATCGCGACCAAGGCTGGAACTTCATCGATCGGGATGCGGCGTTGCCTGGATTCTATCTCGGTGGCGGGCGCGACTACGTGAACTTCCCGCTCGATGCGAACTCCCTCCAACGCACCCGGGCCTACGAGGCGGGCGCCGAAACGAGCTTCAACGCGATCGGTGCCGCGTGGTCCGTCCGTCTGCTGGGGCGCCTCTCCAACTCCGATGGCGACAAGACTCCGAGCTACGCGGGTGGCACGGTCACGGCGCTCAACTCTGCGGGTCAGGTGCTGGGCACCAGTCGCCAGATTTCGTGGCTGGACCCGCGGGTGGCCGATTGGCGCACGACACTGACCGTCCGCGATTTTCAGGGCTTCATCAATCAGTCAGGCGGTTATCTCGATCTCGTTGGCCGGTTCGACCTCGGCCCCACCAACCACACGTTGATCGTGAACGGCTCGGCTACTCGGGGCGATCAGCGGCGGGTCTTCTACTTTTGGAGCGCCAAGTTCCCCGGAGCTCCGACCGCGCTGCCCAACACCTACTCCCTCTTGCCGTCAAAATCCGCGACCGATCTCCAAGGCGTGAACTATGCGAGCATCCGGGCCAACGACACGACCAAGTTCAACGCCTTCCAGAACGAGAGCGAGGGCAGCGGACGGGCGTTCGGCGTGCAGGACAGCATCGCCATCCTCGACCGGCGCCTCATTGCCGTGGTGGGCGCGCGTTACGACCGCGGCGAAACCACCGCGTACACGCTCAGCAACACCCTGAGTCGGCTGACGACGCGCGAGACGTCCGCCGCGGAGTGGACGTACAAGTACGGTGTCGTCTGCGAGCCCGTGCGTGGCGTGAGTGTCTTCGCGCACCACTCCACCACGTTCAACGGCGTGTCGACGGTCAATCCCGCCACGGGATCCACCTTCCCCAATCAGCAGGGAAAGATCGACGAGGTCGGTGGAAAGCTGGAGTTGCTGGATGGGCGACTTGTCGCGACCGCCTCGATCTTCGACATGTCGCTGACGAACATCATCATTCAGGTGGTGAACCCGCCGGAACTCGGGGGCGGCACCCGTCCCCAGGCTGTCGGTGTGCAGAAGACCAAGGGCTGGGAGTTCGACGCGGCGTGGCAGCCCCTCGCCGGGCTCAATCTCTTCTTTGGTTACTCCGACCTCACGTCCGTCAACGAGGCCAAGCTGCCGTTCCGCAACGTCTCCCAGACCCCCACCTACTCGATCTTTGGCAAGTACGTGCTCCAAGGTGGATCGCTGAAGGGCTTCGGCGGCGGCCTCGGCTACCGCAGCACCGGCAAGCGCCCGGGTGACGCGACCAATTCGTTCACCCTCGGCGAGATCGATCAGGCGGACCTGAACCTGTCCTATGCGCCTCCCGGCAAGGCGTGGGACGTGCAGCTGAATGTCCTCAACGTCACGGACCGGGAGGGAATTCTTGGCTCGGTTTCGGCGACGATCATCGAGCCGCAGCGCCCCCGGACCTACCGTCTCAGCTTCAGCTACCGCTACTAGGACGGCGCATCGCGGCGCGTGCGACGCTCTCCCCGCTCTGATGAAGCCTCTGTGCAGCGACGGCATTTCCGGCACGTGGGGCGCCGTCCTGCTGCCCCTGAACGCGGATGACTCGATCGACTTCGTTGCGCTCGCCGAGCAGGTGCAGACGATGCTGGATGCAGGCCTCGCTGGCGTCTACACCAACGGCACCGCGGGTGAGTTGCACGAGCAGGAAGAAGCCGAGTTTGATCGCCTGAGCACCCTCGTGGCGGAGGCCTGCACCCGGCGTAGCGTTCCCTTCCAGATCGGCGTCGGGCACATGAGTGCCCGCGTCGCCCGGGAGCGTCTGCGTCGCGTCGTGGCCCTCGCGCCCGGCGCGGTCCAGGTCATCTTGCCTGACTGGGTTCCGATCGCTCCGGCCGAAGCCGAGCACTTCCTGCTGACGATGGCGGAGCTGGCTGCTCCGGTCGCTCTCGTCCTGTACACGCCCGGCCACGCGAAGCGCCCGCTCGACCTCGCCGCGATCGCGCGACTCCGGGCGGCGGTGCCTGGTTTGGTCGGGGTCAAGACTCCGGACGGCAACGCGTCGTGGTATGCCTCCATGCGGCGTCTGCTGCCGGGATTCTCCGTCTTTGTGCCCGGTCACCACCTCGCCACGGGACTGCGGTCAGGAGCGAGTGGCAGCTACTCCAACATCGCGTGCCTCAGCCCGCGGGGCGCGCAGCGTTGGTTTGAACGCTGTGTGAAGGATCCGGCGGCAGGACTCGCTTTCGAACAGCGTCTCCTCGCGTTCTTTCAGGAACAGGTCGCACCGCTCGCGGCCCACGGCCTCTGCTCCGCGGCGCTGGACAAGGCGCTCGCCGCGGCGGGTGGCTGGGCGCCGATCCCGCCCCGCCTGCGCTGGCCGTATCAGTCCGCCGATGCTGCTGCCGTTGCACGACTCGGTCGAGCCGCGCGCGCGGCGCTCCCGGAATTGTGGGAGTAGGTGGGCGGCCAAAGACCACTGCCCGACGTTCGCTCCCTCGTTTCGATCTGCTCCTCCCGACCCTCGGCGCAGCCTTCAACCGGTCCGCTGCGCACTTGGATTCCATGATCAAGCTCGCCGGCCTACCCCTTCTGTTCGCTGATGACAGCGGCATCGCCGCGCGCGAGGGCGTGGTGCGC
This sequence comes from Verrucomicrobiota bacterium, assembly GCA_016871755.1. GTDB lineage: Bacteria > Verrucomicrobiota > Verrucomicrobiia > Opitutales > Opitutaceae > UBA6669. The sequence goes on from VHCJ01000030.1 coordinate 24,716, forward strand.
ACCCTGCATCCCGCCCGGACGCGGGCCGAGCCGGTCATCCAACCGGATCGGCCTTGGGAAGGTGACCGCGTCTACATCTACGGGAGCGTGTATTTCGACTCACGGCAGCGGCGCTACGTCATGTGGTACTTCACGCGCCCCGGTCTTGAACTCCTAGGCAGTTTATCCGGGCGCGGCAGCATCGCCGGGCTGCGTCACGACGGCTTCGATCTGACGTTGTACGCTACGTCCGCCGACGGCCTGAATTGGGAAAAGCCCGACCTCGGCCGCTACGACTATCGGGGATCGCGGAACAACAACATCATCTTCGACGTCACCAGCCCCAGCGTGCTGTGGGACCGCGACGCGACCGACCCCGCCTCGCGTTACAAGATGCTCGGCTCCCTCCCCGAGGGTTATCGTGCTGCCGTGTCGGCGGACGGGATTGTCTGGCGCGAGCCAGTGGATATGCCCGTGCTCGAGCACGTTGATACGATCACACTCGCGCGCGACCCCCGCACCGGCGACTACTTGGCGTACCACAAGCGGCCGGCCGAGGTGCGTGGATTCCAGCGTCGCGTCGTCTGGCTGTCGCGCAGCGCCGACTTTGCCACGTGGAGCGCGCCCGAGTTGGTCCTCGTGCCGGACGCCTTCGACGACCAGTGGGTGACGCAGGCTCAGGAACGGACGGAGATCTACAACCTGTCCGTCTACCCGCACGCCGCGGGGTTCATCGGGTTTCCGGCGATGTTCCGCGTGCAGGCCGAGCGTGCCCGCGAAACGCTTTCGCCCGGCCAAAGCCCCGTCGACGGACCGATCGATCTGCAACTCGCCACGAGTCCGGACGGCCGCACCTGGCACCGTTCGAATCCGCGCACGGCCATGGTGCCCCGCGGCGCGCCCGGCACCTTCGACGCCGGCGCCCTGCTGGGCTGCTCCAGCACGCTGGTTCACACGGACAAGGAAACCTGGCTCTATTACACGGCGATTTCCACCGGCCACGGCGGTCCGCTGCCGGCCAAGCGCATCACGATCGGCCGGGCCGAATGGCGCCGGCACGGGTTTGTCTCGCTCGATGCCGGCCCCGACGGCGGCGAAATCGCCACGCGCCCGCTCCAACTCGGCGCCGGTGCGCTGCGCCTGAATGCCGACGCCGCGCGCGGCGAGGTCGCCTATGCGCTGACGGAGACGGATGGACGGGCGATTCCCGGTTTCGACTTCGCCAATTGCACGCCGCTCCGGGCTGACGAGGTCGCCGCGCGGCTGGGTTGGAAGCACGGGACCGCGCTCCCGCGGGATCGCCCCGTCGTCCTCCGGTTGCGCCTCAAGAATACCCGGCTCTACAGCGTGGAGCAGGACGAGGCCTGAACCCGGGCCGGCCGGCGGAGAGCGGGCGGTCGAGCCGGGAGATTTCCGAACAGGTGCCGAGTGTTCGTCACGTTTCCTGGCGGGCGCGACCTTGGTCGCGCCTCGTGGGCGAGGCCGGACCAAGGTCCACCGACAGGAAACTGGATTTTCAGGGGGATCGGATGCGGGAGGGCTTCATTCGGTGCGCCACGCCATCTGTTGGAGAGGCCGGGAGACACCGCCGCGCCTCCCGCGTGGTTCACGCTGTCAGCCATCCTAGACGTGGATCGTAACTGCGCCTCGACTCAGTTCGACAAAGTCGTGCTGGGCGAAGTCCGTTTCGAGTCGCGCGAGGTTGGCCGAATAGAGTCGCCAGATTTCGTCGTTGGAGATGTTCCCGGTGGATACCAACAGCAGCTTCGGCGGTTTACGGTGCAGCCAAAACGAGGCGACGAAGTCGGCGTCCTTGGTGATCACAATCCGTGCCTCGCGAATCGCCCACTGCGTGATGGCATCGTCGGGGGTTCGATTCGCCAGCGGCAGGACCGCAACGTGGATGGCATCGTGCCCGGCGCGGCCGAGTTCCTGCGCCAGCCGGCAGGGCAGCTGTGCGTCGACCAGCAGCTTCACACCGCGAGCGGCTCAAATCGCTGCACGCGGCTCAAACGCGCCGCATAAGCATACACCGCCCGCAAATCGTCAGCCTCGAGGTCCGGATAGTCGGCGAGCAGCTGTTCGGCCGTCATGCCCCCGCTCAACAATTCGAGGAGAAACTCGACCGGATAAGGCAGCCCGCGAACACACGGCTTGCCGTGGCAAATCTGCGGATCGACGGTTATCCGCTGCAGCAGGTCGGAGTCTGTCATGGAGAATGAGTGATCGGCTTTCCTTTCGGCGGCAAGGAGAAGGCGCCCGTGGCGCCAAGCGGGCCAGCCCGCTGATTGCTACGGCAAAGCGCGCGAGGCAGGCACGCGCCGGCGCGGCACACGTTCGGGGGATCCGACGGGGTCACGTCGCGACGCACGACAATGCCTGGTCAAAGTTGCGCTGCCCCATGATTCTTGGGGGACGGCTCTGCCGGGAGGGGCGCATGAATTCGTGGTCAGCCCGGGGGCCGCACCGGCAGCCGTTCCCCCGGTGACAGCGGCTACAGCAGCTGGACGGAGAGGCCGGACGGAACCGTCGTCATCGTCGATTACACGACCGGTAATCCCGCGGCTCCGGTGCCGTTCGCGCGGGCGTATCTTACGACTGAGGACTTTCTGACGGGTCAGGCTTTGACCGGCGGGCGCTGACGAATCGGCTCCATTTTGAAGCCAGCGGCGGGGCGTTGCGGGGGATCCACCCAGCGAGTTGCCTGGTTGCGCGATGGGGATCGCATCGGGTCTTCAGCCTCAGTTAACCCCTTGGATCTGCCCCCGGCCCCCCCTGCCATGAAATACCTCCCCCTTGCCGTCGCCGCCGTCGCCATTTACGCGTCTGCTTCCGCTGCCCAAACGGGCCGCACGTCGGAGCCCGGTCGGCGCTCGGCCATGCGTGAGATTCCCGACGCCAGCAAGTTCACCATCTCCAACGCGACCACGGGCGCTCCCAATAAGAAGGGCTGGTACCATCACGTCGTCAACGTGGTCGATACGCCCGAGGGTCTGGTTTGTGTCTACCGCCGCACCGACGCACACACCTCCATCCTCGGCGACATCATGGTCGCGCGCTCAACCGACGGAGGGCGCACCTGGACGGATCACAAGTCGGTTGCTTACGCCGACGTGTGGAACGAGGGCGGCATTTGGGTCGCGCCGCAGTTGTCGCGCCTAAAGGATGGGCGGCTGGTGATCATCTGCGACTTCGGGCGGCGCACAGCGAAGGAAGATCATCCGATGCTCTCGCAGTGGCAGAAGCCCGATCGCGGCATGTCGAATCACCTCTTCTGGAGCCGCGACAACGGCAAGACCTGGGACGGTCCGCACAAGATTGACGACGTGGGTGGCGAGCCGGGCTACATCATCGAACTCTCGGATGGGACGCTGATGTACACGCGAACCGAGTCGCGCGAGACGGACAAAATCTGGAATCCTCCGCTGCCGTGGGGGGGGAATTACTACCGCAACGGGGCGGTTGTGTCCACCGATGGCGGCAGGACGTGGGAGCGCCGGTCCTCGATCTCGGACGATCCGCTCCAGGGCGACTGCGAAGTGGGACTCGTCGAACTCGCGCCGGGCAAACTGCTGGCCGTCACGCGCATCGGCTTCGGCAACGCCCAGTTTGGGCAGCCAAGCCGGTTCATTTACAGCGACGACGGCGGCCACACGTGGGGACGGCACACCCTTTCGCCCATTTATGGGCAGCGCACGGCGGTGCATAAGCTGCGGTCCGGCAAGTTGCTCGTCACGTATCGCAATTGGTGGGGCACGCCGGGCAGTTACGCGCTGGTCTTCGATGCCGGGGAGAAGCTGCCGTACCAGCCAACCTCGTTCATCTGGGACGAAGGACGAACCACGATCAAGGACGGCGCGATGACCATCAACACAGCGGAGGGTCCGGAGAGCGGAGTCATCTTCGGCCTTTATCCGGCGCAGGCGCCAGATTCGCGGGTTGAGTTTGAGGCTGAACTGCGGGTCGAAAGCGCGGATGTGAATGGCGTCCACATCAGCGCGGGTTGCGACGTAAAGATCGAGCCGCGCCGGATCAGCCTGCATGGACGCGCCTCCGACGGCTTCGAGATCGATGCGACGCAGTGGCGAAAGTACCGCATCGTGCGCGAATCCGGGATGATCGAGATCTACGTCGACGGGGAACTGAAGCTGAAGAAGCCGACGACCGGCCTGGAGACGCGGCTGGTGCGCTTCGGCAATCGGCAGACCAGCGGGTGGAGCACTTCACTCCATCGACCTGACGGCTTGAAGCGCATCATCGGAGAACGCGCGAACGTCACGTTGGGCGAAGCGTCAGTGAGCCAGCGGCCGGTCTCCGCGACTGGTGAACCGCTAGGCGCCCCGGCGAACGTCACGTTCGGCAACGCTTCGGTGAGCCACTGGCGCTCGCTCGCGGTCAAAGTCGAGAACAAGAACGATCACTCGATTGACTGGCAGTGGTCGGCGCGCGACGGCTTTCCCGATCAGTTCCGGCGCGATCGCATCGTGCGGCTTGACCGCACCGGCAGCCGTTCCCCCGGCGACAGCGGCTACAGCAGCTGGACGGAGAGGCCGGACGGAACCGTCGTCATCGTCGATTACACGAACGGTAATCCCGCGGCTCCGGTGCCGTTCGCGCGGGCGTATCTTACGACTGAGGACTTTCTGACGGGTCAGGCTTTGACCGGCGGGCGCTGACGAATCGGCTCCATTTTGAAGCCAGCGGCGGGGCGT
>VHCJ01000031.1 GCA_016871755.1 Verrucomicrobiota bacterium
CGCGTCCGCAAACCGCGATCCGCGAACTAATTTCTCCCATGTCCCTCCCCGGTCACTGCCCGCCCCGCCTCACCCGGTTCCATCCGCTTGCTTTCGCCGTGCTCGCCCTCGCGGCGGGTTGGGCGGCGTCGATCCCGCCCCTCGCGGCCAGCACCGCGCCCGCCGCCGCCGCTGCGGCGACGACAACGGAACCCCCTGCGGCGTCGCCCAGCGCTCCCGGGCCGCTTGAGCGGCCCGGCCTTTACGCGGAGTTCACCACCCCTCGGGGCGTGATCGTCGCGGAACTGTTCTTCGAGCGCACCCCGCTCACGGTCATGAGCTTCGTCGGCCTCGCGGAGGGCACCCTCGGGCCCGCGCCGCGGCGACCCTTCTTCGACGGCCTCACGTTCCACCGCGTCGTGCCCGACTTCGTGGTGCAGGGCGGGGACCCGCTTGGCACCGGTCAGGGCGGACCCGGCTACGAATTCCCGGACGAATTCCGGCCCGGACTCAGTCACGACGATGCGGGCGTGCTTTCGATGGCGAACATCGGGCCCGACACGAATGGCTCGCAGTTCTTCTTCACGCTGCGTCCGGTGCGGAGACTGGATTTCCTGCACAGCGTGTTCGGTCGGGTGGTGGCGGGGCGCGACGTGCTGACGAAGATCCAGCAGGGTGACACCATGAACGTCCGCATCCGCCGGATCGGTGCGGCGGCGGAGGCGTTCCGGGCGGACGACGCGCGCTTCACCGAGCAGATCGCGGCCACGCCCAAGGCCAAGGCCCCGCTGTTCGACGATCCCTCGAGCCTCCTGCCCGGCTCGCCCCCGCGGGCCCGCGCCTTCGCGGCGAAACTGGCAAATCTGGAGCGCTTCACCGGCCTCCGCCTCTATGTCCGCATCTTCGCACGACGCGACGTGGAGGACCAGGAGGCCAAGCCCGGCGTGATTGCCAAGCGCCTCGCCCGGCAGTTCGGCGTCGAGACCGACGGCATGGTGGCGGCGTACTTCGCGGATCGCGACGAGTGGGCGCTCTGGATCGGAGACCGGCTCCTGCCGAGATTCAACCCGAGCGGCGGCCCGCTGCACGACGCCAAGGACGCCTTCATCGCGTCCGCCCGCGCACGGGCGGATGCGCTCATCGCCGACTTCAACCGCGGAGCGCCTCCCGGGGGCGCGATCGATGACGCGCAGAAACTCAAGCTCGTCACCGACGAAGTCATCGACGGAGCGATCACCCTCCTGCTCGTACACCCGCAGCCCTGAGCCGAAGGCCGACGAGCGGTCCCCGGGGTTGCGTTCCGCCCGCCGCCGCGCTTCCTTACGGGGACCCGTTCACCATGCGCAGCCTCTTCGTCCTGCTCGCCCTCGCCGTCGTCCTTGGCGGCATCGCCTTCATTGCCCGCTCCGGGATCATCAGCCGCGACGATCCCGGCAAGCCCATCAACAGCGCCATGCGGGAGGCCCTCGCGGCCCGGGCGCCGCAGTGGAGCCAGGCGGAGGCGGCCGTCCTCGCCCGCGACTTCTCCAACGCCCGCGAAACCAAGACGGGCATGCGCTACTTCGTCCGCGCCCTCGGCACCGGGGAGGAAACCCCGAAAGTCGGACAATGGGCGTCGGTCCACTACGAGGGCCGCTTCTTCGACGGCACCAAGTTCGACAGCAGCTACGACCGCGGCCAAGGCCCGTTCAACTTCCAAGTCGGCCTCGGCCGCGTCATCCCGGGCTGGGACGAGGCGATCCTCGGCATGAAGCGCGGCGAGAAGCGCACCCTCGCCATTCCCTACTGGCTCGCGTACGGCGAGAAGGGAGTCGGCAGCAAGATTCCGCCCAAGGCGGGGCTCATCTTCCAGGTGGAGCTGATTGACTTCCGATGAGCACCCCTGCCCTGACGGGAGCCGAGAAGAGCCGCCTGCGTGGTCGTGGCCAGACGTTGGAGGCGACGCTCAAAGTGGGCCGGGAAGGCGCCTCCCCCAGCGTGGTCTCGGCGCTCCGCACCCTCCTCGCCACCCAGGAACTCGTGAAAGTGCGGTACACGGCCGCCGACCGCGACGAGCGCGAGGCGCTCAACGCCCGCTTGGCCGAAACCACCGATAGCTGCCTCGTCGGCGCCGTCGGCGGTACGGCCCTGTTCTTCCGTCCGCGCGCGACTGACGCGGCCTCCGGGGCCTGATCCCCGCGGGAAACGCCCCCGCTCTGCGGCCAGGCCCCCCTCGTTCTCCCGCCGCGACCCGCATGCCGAACGACGGTCACGCCTCCGGCACAATGACCGCGCCGCCTGCATCAGGCGGCGCGGCCACGCGGAACGACTCCCCGGCCGGCCGCAGCACGCTGGACCCAGCGGCGTGGCAGTCCCGGCGGCGGACCCACGAACTCCGGGTGCGGGCGTGGACCGATCCCCATCAGGACCGCGCCTCGCGCGGCGAACCCCACCCAGTGTGGGACTTCCTGTTTTCGTACTACGCCTTCCGACCCGCGTGGCTCCGGCAGTGGCACCCCGGGCCCGACCTGATCCTCGCTGGCGAGGACGCGGAGGCCTTTCTCCGCTGGCCCGAGTACGAGCGCACGGCGGGCGGCGTGACCCTGGCGACGCAGGCCCTTCCGGAAAAACGCCGGACGTTCGTGCTCTGGCTGCGCGAACTCCTGCAGGCAACCCAGCAGCGCGCGCCCTTCTTCGGCTGTCACGGCCTCCACGAGTGGGCGATGGTCTACCGGCAGGCCCCGGGGGACGTCCGCCATGCGGCGTGGCCCCTCCGTCACGGACCGGCGCAACTCGCCGCCATCGTCGAATCCCTGCCCCTCTGCTGCACGCACTTCGACGCCTTCCGCTTCTTCACCCCGGACGCCCGCCCCCGGAACCGCCATGCCCTCGACCGCACCGCCGCGCTGCGCTACGAGCAACGCGGCTGCCTGCACGCGAACATGGACCTCTACAAGTGGGCCTTCAAACTTGCCCCCTCTGCGCCGTCGGAACTGATCGCCGACGCCTTCGCCCTCGCGCGGGACATCCGGGAAGTCGACATGCGGGCGAGTCCCTACGACCTCCGCGACCTTGGCTTTGAGCCGATCCCGATCGAGACTCCGGAAGGACGGGCCGAGTATGAAGTCCGGCAACGGGAGTTCGCGGCGCGCAGCGAGCCGCTGCGCGCCCGGCTGGCCGCCCTGTGCGACCGCCTGTTGGCGCCGCCCGACCAGAGCCGGACCGCCTGACCGCCGTAGGCGGCGGACGGGCACACGAAAAAGCCCCGCGGAGAACCGCGGGGCGGAGAACGGCGGGGGGAAGCCCGCAGGGGCGGAGGGCTGCCTGGCCCGGGACCGCTTAGCTGGCCTTCGGGCGCGAGTGCTTCGCGACGTGGCTCTTGGCGCGGGAAGCGGCGTTGCGGTGAACGACGCCGGACTTGGTGGCCTTGTCCATCGCGGAGGCGTATTCGCTGCCGGCCGCCTTGATCGCGGCCGCGTCGCCGCCGGTCACCGCCTGCTCAAACTTCTTGTGCAGGGTCTTCAGGCGCGTCTGCGTGGCCCGGTTGCGGGTGGTGAGGCGGGCGGCTTTGCGGGCGGCCTTGATGGCGGATTTGGTGTTGGCCATGGCGTAAGATGATCTTGGGAGCCGGTCAAAAACCCAGACCCGGGCGGCAGAGTCAAGGGGAAAGTCCCACCCGACCGGGCCGGGACCCGGGGCGGAAGGACTTGGTTCTGGGGCCGATAAGCCGGATTCCGTTCCGCGCCGAAGCGCTTCGATTGTCATTTCTCTCGCTGACTTGCGTCACCGTCCCGCCGAAGCGGGATGCGGCATACCCGCGACTATCGGACGGGCCGTCCAGTCGCCTATTTTGCCTTGCACCCAAGGGGGTTTTTCGTGCCGCCGTCCTCACGGACGGCGCGGTGGGCTCTTACCCCACCTTTTCACCCTTACCGGTCGCCGTGGACGATCGCTCGCCCCCGGATTCCGGCGGTTTGTTTTCTGTGACACTGTCCGTCGCCGCGCCTTGACGCGCAACGCCCGCACTTGGGGTTAACCTCGTGCGGCCCCGTGCCCTGTGGTGTCCGGACTTTCCTCTCCAAGGAGGAACTCCGCCACCGGCTTGCGCCGGTCGCGGGATTCAAAGAACCTGGAGCGACAATCTGGCCCCAGAACCAAGTCCGCCTCCACCCGAAAGCAGGGGCGGACGAGGAGTGTCGCCGGGAACGCGCCCGGACGCAAGCCGGGCCGCAGGGTCAGACCGCGGACTCCCACCACACGATGCGACCGCATTGATCGCAGGTCGGGAGCGGCTGGGTCGGGTCGAAGCGCCCGCGGGCGGCGGATTCCACCTCGGAAGAGACCTTCAGATGGCAGCCGCCGCACTTGCTCCCGCGCAGCGGGGCACAGACGGGCTGGTGGCGGGCGGCGATGCGATCGTAGACGCGGATGACGGGCTCATCGAGCGGCTTGCGCGCGTCGGCCACCTCCGCCTTGGCGGTCTGCAGCTCGGCGGACAGCACGGCCTCGCGGTCGCGCAGCGTCCGCAGCCGGGCCTCGTGCATGGAAATGTTGGCCTTCAGTTCGGCCTCGGCGGCGGCGAACCTCTGCTTCGCCCCCTCAATCGCGTACATCACGCCCAGTTCCTCCTCCTCGAGGCGGCTGATCTCAGCCTCGGCCAACTCGATCTCGTGGCCCAGGGCGCGGTACTCGTCGTTCTTCCGGACCTCCAGCTGCTGGATCTTGTAGCGGGCGCACTTCTGCTGCACGCTACCGATCTCGGTCTCGAGCAACTTTTTGCGGGTCTCGAGCTGCTGCCATTCCGTCTTGGCCGACTCGATGGCCGCACGCTCGGCGGCGATCTTGCGGTCGACGATCGCGACGTCGGCCGGAACCCCGCGCAGCTGCGACTCCAAGTCGAGGCGGCGACGGTCCCGTCCTTGCAGGATGAGCAGTTTTTCGAGGACGGGAGGAAGCATGGGAAGGAACGCGCCAGGCGGGGTCAGATGTAGTACATTTCCTCGCCGCTCTTCGAGGCAATCTTGTCGAGCGTCCAGCCGCGCGCCACCCCCTCGAATTCCCGCCGGACCTCGCCCCAGACCTGCGCCACCCGGCGCCCCGACACGCCCTCGCCGGCCATGTTCGTCTCCAGCAGGTCGCCCTCGATCACCCGCACGATGTCGTAGAGGGAAATCTCCTCCGGCGGACGAGCCAGGGCGTAGCCCCCCTGCTTGCCACGCCGGCTGACGATCAGGCCGCCATTGCGGAGCTCGGTCAGGATCTGCACCAGGTAATTCGACGGCACCGCCTCGATCCGCGCCAGTTCCTCGATGTGCGCCAAGACGTCGGTTCCGTACATCCGGGCCATCCGCGCCAGCACGCGGCAGGAGTAGTCGACCTTGACCGAAAGCTTCACGCCTCCGCAGGGTGGTGGAGAATCTTGGGTCAGCAACCTAAAATTAGCCCCAAGGCTCTGAAAAGAAGCCCATTTACGGGGTTCGGGTAGGCGCGGTTTGGACCCCCTCATTGCCCGACTTTTCCGTTGTGACTCCGGGCCTTTTCGGATGGGGTTTCAGCCTTAAGAAAACCGCGATTTTTCCGCCCACATGTCCGACCCCACCGACCCGCAGGATCTGCCAAAAACCAAGCCCGGAGCCGACGATTATGATGCGTCGAAAATCCAGAAGCTCGAGGGGCTGGAGGGTGTGCGGAAGCGGCCCGACATGTACATCGGCGACACGAATGAGCGCGGGCTGCACCACTGCGTGTTCGAGGTGGTCGACAACTCCATCGACGAAGCCCTCGCCGGCTTCGCGAGCCTCGTCCGGGTCAGCGTGCACCTCGATGGCTCCTGCTCCGTCGAGGACGACGGCCGCGGCATCCCGGTCGACATCCATCCGACCTACAAGATTCCCGCGCTTGAGCTCGTGCTGACGAACCTCCACGCCGGCGGCAAATTCGGCAAGGGAGCGTATCAAGTCTCCGGCGGTCTGCACGGCGTCGGCGCGAAGTGCGTCAACGCGGTGTCGGAATGGTTCGAGGCCGAGGTCCGCCGCGGCGGCAAGGTCTACCAGATGCGCTTTGCGCAAGGTAACACCACGCAAAAGATGCAGGTGATTGGAGACACGAAGAAGACCGGCACGAAGATCAGCTTCAAGCCGGATCCGGAGATCTTCAAGACGACGCGGGAATTCCAGTACGAGATCCTCGCGAAGCGCCTGCGGGAACTGGCGTTCCTGAACCCGGGCATCCGCATCGAGCTGCACGACGAGCGGTCGCAGAAGACGGATCTCTTCTTCTTCAAGGACGGCATCACGGAGTTCGTGCGCTTCCTCAACACGAACAAGAACGTCGTGCACGAGAAGCCGATCACCTTCAGCGACAGCGTCGCGAACGAGACGAACCCGACCCTGCCGAACATCGTCGTCGACGTGGCGATGCAGTACAACGACAGCTACAACGACCAGGTCTTCGCGTACGCCAACTCCATCTTCAACATCGAGGGCGGCACGCACCTGAGCGGTTTCCGCACCGCCCTCACGCGCGTCATCAACACCTACGCCCGCGGCAACAACCTCATCAAGGAGAAGGACCCATCGATCACCGGCGACGACGTCCGCGAGGGGCTCACCGCCGTCATCAGCGTCAAGGTCCCCGAGCCGCGCTTCGAGGGCCAGACGAAGACCAAGCTCTCCAACGGCGAGGTCGATGGCATCGTGCAGCGGATCGTCGGCGAAAAGCTCAAGTTCTTCCTCGAGTCGAATCCCGCGATCGCCAAGCGGGTTATCGACAAGACGCTGAACGCCGCGCGCGCCCGCGAGGCCGCCCGCAAGGCCCGCGAAACGGTCCGCAAGGGCGCCCTCTCCGGCGGCGGCCTGCCCGGCAAGCTCGCCGACTGCTCCGAGCGCGACCCGGCGCTGACCGAGCTCTACATCGTCGAGGGCGACTCCGCCGGCGGCTCCGCCAAGCAGGGCCGCGACCGCCGCTTCCAAGCCATCCTCCCGCTGCGCGGCAAGCTGATCAACACCGAGAAGGCCCGCATCGACAAGGTGCTCGCCAACGAGGAAATCCGCACGCTGATCACCGCCTGCGGCACCGGCATCGGCGAGGGCGACGAGGCCGTCGGGGGCTTCAACGCCGACCGCGCCCGCTACCACAAGATCATCATCATGACCGATGCGGACGTGGACGGCTCCCACATCCGCACGCTGCTGCTCACGTTCCTCTACCGCCAGATGCGCGGGCTGATCGAGCGCGGCTACATCTACATCGCCCAGCCGCCCCTCTACAAAATCAAGCGCAAGAAGCGCGAGCAGTACGTCGACAACGACGAGCAGCTGAACCGCATCCTCCTCGAACTCGGCTCCGAGGACGTCACCCTCACCCGCAGCCGCGACCAGCACCTCTTCGCCCCGGCCCAGATCGACCGCCTGGTCGAAGCCCTCGCCGCCCTCGAGCGGCTCGGCGTCGGCGTCTCGCGCTACGGCGCCAGCCTCGGCGCCTACCTCGACTGCCGCGACGCGCAGACCCACGCGCTGCCGCGCTACATCGCCCGCATCCGCGAGGGCAATCGCGAGTCGCACGAGTTCCTCCTCGACGAGTCCGCCCGCGCCGCCTTCGTGCAGCGCCACGGGCTCGACGCCGATCTCTTCGAGCAACCGGAGTCCGCCGCCGACCGCAAGGCCGCCGTCCCCGCCCGCCGGATCACGCTGCACGAGATCTTCGAGGCGAGCGAAATGTCCAAGCTCCTCCACGCCATCGCCGCCGCCGGCTTCGAGGGCGAACGCTTCTCCACCTCGGAGGAAGCCCGCTTCATCATCACCGAGAACCCCGGCCAGAAATCCGAGAACCGCATCGAGCTCCATTCCCCGCTCGAGGTCATCGCCCAGATCCGCGCCAACGGACGCAAGGGGCTCTCCATCCAGCGGTACAAGGGCCTCGGCGAAATGAACCCGAAGCAGCTCTTCGAGACCACCATGGACCCGGAGAACCGCCGCCTGCTCAAGGTCTCCATCAGCGACGCCGCCAAGGCCGACGCCCTCTTCACCCTGCTCATGGGCGACGAGGTGCCACCCCGGCGCCAGTTCATCGAGGACAACGCCCTGAACGTCCAGTACCTCGACGTCTGAGCCCCGGCCGCCCCCACCCGACCGCCCCACCGCCCCCGCCACCATGTACACGGCCAACGAGAAACTTTTCACGGCGAACATCACCGACATCATGCAGACGGCCTACATCGATTACTCGATGTCGGTCATCGTCGCCCGCGCCCTTCCGGACGCGCGCGACGGTCTCAAGCCCGTCCAGCGCCGCATCCTCTACGCGATGCTCCGCCTCGGTCTGCTGCACAACCGCGCCTTCAACAAGTGCGCCAAGGTCGTCGGTGAAGTGCTCGGCAACTACCACCCGCACGGCGACGCCTCGGTCTACGACACGCTCGTCCGCCTCGCCCAGACCTGGGTCGTCCGCTACCCGCTGATCGATCCGCAGGGCAACTTCGGCTCGGTCGACGGCGACATGCCCGCCGCCTACCGCTACACGGAGTCCCGCCTCGCCGCCATTGCCGAGGAACTGCTCCGCGACATCGACGAGGACACCGTCGACTTCGTTCCGAACTACAACGAGGAAACCACCGAGCCCGCCGTCCTCCCGGCCGCGCTGCCGAACCTCCTCCTCAACGGCTCCACCGGCATCGCCGTCGGCATGGCGACCAACATCCCGCCCCACAACCTGGGCGAGATCATCGACGCCACCTGCGCCATCATCGACCGGCCGTCCATCGCCATGGACGAACTGGTCACCATCGTCCGCGGCCCCGACTTCCCCACCGGCGGCGTGATCGCCGGCCGCGAGGGCATCGATTCCTACCTCCGCACCGGCCGCGGCATCGTCCGCATCCGCGGGCTCGCCCACACCGAGGAACTCAAGGGCGGGATGGAGCAGATCGTCATCACCGAGATCCCCTACAACGTCAACCGCTCCAACCTCGTCTCCCGCATCGCCGAGCTCGTCGGCGAGAAGCAGCTCGAGGGCATCCGCGATCTCCGCGACGAGTCCGACGAGAATACGCGCATCGTCATCGAGCTGAAGCGCGGCGAGCAGTCCCGCGTCGTCATCAACCAGCTCTTCCAGAAGACCGCCCTCGAGTCTTCCTTCGGCGTCAACCTGCTCGCCCTCGACAAGAAGCGGCCGAAGCAGATGAACATCCGCGAGCTGATCGATTGCTACATCGAGCACCGCCGCGATGTCATCACCCGCCGCACGCGCTTCCGGCTGCGCGAGGCCGAGGACCGCGCCCACATCCTCGAGGGCTACAAGGTCGCGCTCGACAACCTCGACGACTTCGTCCGGATCATCCGCTCGTCGTCCAGCCGCGACGAGGCCAAGGAACGCCTGATGGCGAAGTACCCGCTGTCCGAGCGACAGACGCTCGCGATCCTCGAACTGCGCCTCTACCAGCTGACCGGCCTCGAGCGCGACAAAATCGAGGCCGAGTACCTCGAACTCATCAAGCTGATCGAGGAGCTGCGCGGGATCCTCGATTCCTCCGAGAAGCTCAACGCCCTCGTGAAGTCCGAGCTGCTGGAACTGCGCGCGAAGTACCTCTCCCCGCGCCGCACCGAGATCGTCGGCGCCCTCGGCGACTTCCGCATGGAGGACGTCATCCCGAACGAGGGCTGCGTCATCACCGTCTCCCACCTCGGCTTCATCAAACGCACGCCGGTCGCCGAATACCGCTCGCAGAAGCGCGGCGGCAAGGGCGTGATCGGCACCGAGACCTACGAGGACGACTTCGTCGAGCGGCTCTTCACCGCCAGCACGCACGACTACATCCTCTTCTTCACGTCGCACGGCCAGTGCCTCGCGAACAAGGTCTACGACATTCCGGAGGGCAACCGCACGTCGAAGGGCAAGTCGGTCTCGTCCTTCCTCCGCCTTTCCGAGGGCGAGAAGATCGCCTCCATGCTCTGCGTGCAGGACTTCGCGGCGGATCGCTACCTCGTGACCGCGACGAAGAGCGGCATGATCAAGAAGACCGTCCTCTCCGAGTTCACCCACGCCACCCGCGAATCCGGGCTCATCGGCATCAACCTCGCCGAAGGCGACACCGTGGTCGGCACGGTCCTGACCAGCGGCAGCGACGAGTTGATCCTCGTCTCCCATCAGGGTCTCGCCGTGCGCTTCCGCGAGCGCGATCCGGAGTCGGGGGACGATCTGCTGCGCCCGACCGGGCGCGCGACCGCCGGCGTCACCGGCATGCGCTTCAAGCTGGAGAGCGATTACCTGCAGTGCCTCGAGGTCGTCGATCACGACGCCAAGTTCCTTGTCGCCAGCGAGGCCGGACTCGGCGTGCGCACGCGCTTCGAGGATTACCGGCTGATCAACCGCGGCGGCAGCGGCGTCTGGGCCATCGACCTTCCGGAGGACGGCTCGGTCAAGCTGGCCGGGGCGCTCAGCGTCCGCGACCACGACGAGATCATGCTCCTCACCGCCCGCGGCCAGAGCGTCCGCTGCCCGGTCCGGGACATCCGCGAGACCAACCGCGGTGCCAAGGGCGTGAAGCTTCTCACGCTGGCCGAGGGTGACCGCCTCCTCAGCATCGCCCGCATCGTTGAGACCGACGAGGAAGCCGGCGAGGGCGGGGGCGCCGAGCCCCCGGCCCCGGGCGGTTCGTAACGACGGCGCGGAGACACTATCGGATCGACTCCCCTCGGGAACGCGTTCAAACCTCGGAGCATGAAGATCCCCTTCAAGTATGGCGCCACGCTCGCCATCATCGGAATCGTCATCGGCCTGGTCAGCTACCTCCTTGGCCTGCACGATGACCTCGACGGGTTCAAGACGATCAACACGATCACCCAAGTCGTCAGCTTCGCGCTTCTGGTCACCTGCATGCTGCTCGCGATGCGGGCCACGCGGGCGGCATCCGCCGACGGCAGCCTCTCCTACGGCCGCGCCATCGGCGTCGGCACGCTGGTCGCGACCTTCTCCGGCCTGCTCTCGGCCCCGTACATGCTGCTCTACGGATTCGTGATCAATCCCGAGTTCCACGAGTTGATCTACCGTCAAACCACCGCCGAAATGACGCAGGAGCAGGTGGATGCGGCCGGCGGGATGATGCGCTTCTTCACCGGCCCGATCTGGACCGCCGGGATGGCCGTGGTCATGTCGCCGCTCATGGGGGCGCTGATCTCGCTGATCCTCGGCTTGTTTGTGCGCCGGGCGCCTCAGGCGGCCACCGCCGCGGCCGCACCGGCCGCCTGATTCAGCGCCGGTTCGGCGGGTTCGCCGGATCGGCCCGACCGTGGTGCTCCGCGCCGCTCAGGCGGCGCCAGACCCCGGACGCGCGTCGGGCGGGGTCATCGCCTCAGCCAGCAACTCCGCCACTGCGCCCGGGAGCGACAGGGAACGCGCCGCCGCCACTGCGGCGGGGCTCATTTTCCGCGTGGTCTTCCGGAGGATGTCGACGAGCTTCTCCCGGGGATAGTCCGCATGGCGCTCCACGAAGCCAAGGATTTCGTGCTCGAGGAAGACGAGGCAGGCGGCGTCTTCGAGAGCCTGCGTGCCGGGGTTGGTCTTGAGGCCGGTCTTTGACACCCACACGGCGGCGTTCTCCGCCTCCTCCGCGGCCACCCCGGCGGCCAGCAGGCACTCGCGGGCGCGCTCCGCTTGGCGGGTGTAGAGCAACCTCCGCCACGCGTGATAGCCAGGCTTGTCGAGCGGGAATGAGGCGCGGGGCACGCTCCAGCGCTCAAGGTGCTGGCAACGGGCCGCCAGCCGCAGGATGGGCGGCGCCCCCGGCACGAGGCGCGCCACCCAGGCCTCCATGCGATCCGCATAAACCGCCTCGGCCGCCCGCCCGTCGGACGTCCATTCAGGATCGGCCGCGTGCGCCGCATCAATCCTCTCCCGCGCCCGTGCGTAGGCATCCATGGCGTTCTTTCCCGCGTCCCGCACGCCAGCCTCAGGCCAGCAGTTTCGCCTTCTCGCGCGAGATCTGCCAGCGTACCGGCTCCCCCCGCGACCAGCGTTCGAATTCCTCCAGCATGCAGCGGCCCATGCGGCGGCACTCGTTGCCCTGCGACCCGGCGATGTGCGGAGTCAGGATGACGTTGGGCAGCGCATAGAGCGGCGACCCCGCCACCGGCGACTCCGGCCAGGTCACATCCAACACCGCCGTCAGGTCCGGTCGCTCCGTCAACGCCGCGATCAGGCCCGGCTCGTCCACGATCGCTCCGCGGGCCGTGTTGATGAAGGTCGTCCCCGGGCGCATCAGGCGAAAATGCTCCCCGCGGATCATTCCCTCCGTCTCCTTCAGCCACGGCGTGTGCAGGCTGACGACGTCGCTGCGCGCGAAAAGGTCCTCCAGCGTGACCTTCTCGACGCCCAGGGCCGCGGCCTCGGTCGCGGAGAGGAAGGGGTCGTAGGCGAGGATGCAGAGATCGAACGCGCGGAGCCTCTCCCGCACAAGACGCCCGATCATCCCGAGCGAGATCAATCCCACCGTGCTGCCGTAGCCACCCGCCATCGCGGGACGCGGCGGGAAGGCACCAAGGCGCTTCGTCTCAAGAATGTGATACCACCCGCGCTTCAGGGAGAAGAACACGGTCGCGAGCGTGTACTCCGCCACCGGGATCGCGTTCATCGCGTAGGCGCTGAAGATCGGGATGTTCCGCTCCCAGAAGGCATCGGTGGTGAGGCTCCGGATCGTGCCGGCCCCATAGAAGAAGGCCTTCAGGCGAGGGGCGTGCGCGAGGAACGCGGCATCCAGCACCGGCCCGCCCCAGCCCGAAAAGATCACGTCGGCCTGCGCCAGCAGGTCCGGTCGCCGCGCCGCCTCCTCGCGGGTCAGCGGACCGGCCAGCCAGCGGACCTGGCGGCCGATTTCCTCGCGCAACTCCTCGCCGTAGATCAGGCCGGTGGAGCGCTCATCGAGAATCATCAGGGCGGCGTGCATGACAAAGCCGCCATGGTGGCCGTCCAGCTGCTCCGGGCGACCCTCTTTTTTGGTTTCCGTTGGCAATTCCGCGGCCAAGGATTACCTACCGCCATGCCCAAGAAATCCGTCTTCAAGCCCCGCAAGCAGCACTTTCCCGGCATCGACCGGATCGCCTACGAAGGCACCGACTCCGACCGGGCCCTGGCCTTCCGGCACTACGATCCGGCCGAGGTGGTCGACGGCAAGACGATGAAGGAGCACCTGCGCTTCTCGATTGCCTACTGGCACTCGTTCCGCGGCACCGGCGGCGACCCCTTCGGCCCCGGCACCATCCAGCGGTCGTGGGAGACCGGCAAGGATGCCGTCAGCGTCGCGAAGATCCGCATGGATGCGGCCTTTGAGTTCTTCCAGAAGATCGAGGCCCCGTTCTGGTGTTTCCACGACCGTGACATCGCTCCCGAGGGCGCCTCGCTGGCGCAGACCAACCGGATCCTCGACCAGATCGTGGCGCACGCGAAGCAACTCCAGAAGGCCACCGGCGTGCGCCTGCTGTGGGGCACCGCCAACCTGTTCTCCAACCCGCGCTACATGGCCGGGGCGGCCACGAACCCCGACGCCCACGTCTTCGCCTACGCGGCCGCGCAGGTGAAGAAGGCGCTTGAGGTCACGCAGGAACTCGGCGGCGAGAACTACGTCTTCTGGGGCGGTCGCGAAGGCTACGAGACGCTGCTCAACACCGACCTCAAGCGGGAGCAGGACCACCTCGCCCGCTTCCTCCACCTCGCCGTCGCCCACGCCGAGGCGATCGGATTCAAGGGCCAGTTCCTCATCGAGCCCAAGCCGAAGGAGCCGACCAAGCACCAGTACGACTTCGACGTCGCCAGCGGCATCGCCTTCCTCCGCACCTACGGGCTCGAGAAACACTTCAAGTTCAACATCGAGACCAACCACGCGACCCTCGCCGGCCACACCTTCCAGCACGAGATCGAGGTCGCCGCCGCCGCCGGGATGCTCGGTTCCATCGACGCCAATGCCGGCGACCTGCTCCTCGGTTGGGACACGGACCAGTTCAACACGGACGTGCGCGAGTTGACCCTCGCGATGGTGTCCATCCTCCGCGCGGGTGGACTCGGCTCCGGCGGGTTCAACTTCGACGCCAAGCTGCGGCGCCAGAGCATCGACCCCGCGGACCTCTTCCACGCCCACATCGGCGGGATGGACGCGTACGCCCTCGCCTTCAAGATTGCCCGCCGCATCCTCGCCGACGGTGCCTTCGCAGCCTTCGTCGCGGACCGCTACCGCTCGTTCGATTCCGGGTTCGGCCGCGACATCGAGCAGGGCAAGACGTCCTTCGCCGCCCTCGAGAAGCTCGTTCTGTCCCGCCTCGGAGAACCGACGCCCCGCTCCGGTCAGCAGGAGTACCTCGAGAACCTCCTGACCCGCTACCTGCACGGCTGAGGACCCGCGACCCCGCCGCCCGGCGCGGCGGGGGCACCGTCCCGCCCGCCCTCGTCGTACGGAGTCGGGCGCGCCGCGCGATGCACGCGGAGCGCCGGGTCGCGCCACCCCTGCGGTGCACCCAGGCGCGTCAGGACTCCCGGAGGCGGAAGACGACAAGATGCTGCCAAGGCAGCGTCCGCACCGTCTCCACGTGATCCAAGGGATGCACGGCCATCTCCCGCCGGATCTGCGCCTCGGTCATCTTGTGCAGCGGCCGGATCGGGACGCGCGGATCCTCCCCGCGGAATTCCACGAGGACGAGTCGGCCGCCCGGCTTGAGCCGGCGGCAGATCGCCGCGATCATCTCCGCCGGGTGGCTGCACTCGTGGTACACGTCGATCAGGATCGCGACGTCCACGGGCTCCGGCAGCGCCGGATCCTCCGGCGTGCCAAGGACGCCCACCGTGTTCGTGACGCCGCGTCGCTGCATCTCGCGCTCGAACAGGGCGAGCATCTCCGGCTGGATTTCCACCCCGTAAACCCGGCCGGTCGGACACACCTTCTCGGCAAAGCGACGGGCATGGTAACCCGTGCCGCAGCCGATGTCCGCCACGATGTCCCCCGGGCGCAGGGCCAGGGCCTCCAGCAATTGGTCCGGTCGCTCCTCCCGTTCCCGCTCGGGCCGCTCCAGCCACGGCGCTCCGAGGTGCGACATGAACGATGCGATCTCGCGCCCGAAATAGAGGCGGCCCGTGCCACCCGCCGTCGCCTCGCCCGTCGCATAGCCCGCCAGCGCCGCGGCGGGAACCGGTGATCCGCCCGACACCGCGATCGGTGGAGCCGCCGCGGCCCACCGCGGTTCAACCAGCAACGCGCTCACGGCAAGTGCCAGCGGCACGCACCTCCGCAACCATGGTCGAAACGCACCGCGCCCACGCATGCCCCACCGTCGTCGCATTTGGCCGCGATGACAAGGCCAACCCCGGATCACGCCGGGACCGCCGGGAGTCGGCTCCGGCTGAGCCATGCGGCGGCCAGACCGACCGCCACGACGGCGAGAAGCACGATGAAGCCCGCCTGAGCCCCCCAGACATCGACGACCACCATTGAGGACACCAGCAACGTCCGCATCACCCGATCCAGCACGCTGAAGAAGACGGTGACGCGACCCATCACCGCGTTGGGCACGACATGGAGCATCAGCGCCGAGCGCCCGACCCGGGTTCCCGCGTTGCCGAAGCCGAGCAGCACCATCGCCCCGACGAAGACCGCGGTGAACGGGAGGGTGGCTTGGAGGATCAACCCCACGAGAAAGATCGCCATGATGAGCGGCAGGAGCGTGCCGACCGTCTGCCGCGCGAGGAGACGGGGGAGCAGGAGACCGGCCCCCAGGGCCCCAACGGCGAACGCCACCTCGCTCAACGCAAACGTGCCCGGCCCCGCCCGCAGCGTCTCGGAGACGTACACGGGCACCAGGTAGTTGCCGGCCATCACGACGATGAACGGCAGCAACGAGGCGGTGAGGAAGACCCCCAACGCCGGCCGCTCAGCGAGCCAGCGCCAGCCCTCCGCCACGCCCCCCAGGACGCCGCCCCGCTGCGGGTCGGGACCCGCAGCGGCGGCGCTCGGGGCCGCAGGCTTCAGGTGCGTCGCCTCATGGGGAATTCCCCGTTCGATGACGAACGCCGCTAGGTACGTGCCGCAGTCGATCAGCAGGATCACCCAGAGCGGCAAGTGCGACACCGCCACTCCCCCGAGGGCGCCGGCCAGGAGCATCGCGGCCTGACCCTGAACCTCCATGAGGCCCGTGAGTGACTGGTACTGCGAGCGGTCGAAGATCTGCTGCACCATCGCCCACTTCGCGGGGTAGTGCAGCGTATAGTAGAGCATGCCGAGCAGGTAGATCGCCATCAGCTGCGCGGTGCCGAAGCCTCCGAGCGCGAGGCCCAGCAGCGCCATCGATAGCGTCGCCGCTGCGCCGAAGAGCTCGCTGAAGAGCACCATCGCGCGACGCGAGGAACGGTCGATCTTGGCGCCGTACCACGGCATGATCAGGAAGAGCAGGATCGTGGTCGCGATCGTGATGTGCCGGAAGGCCTCCGAGCCGCCCGGCTGGTTGACCAGCAGCCACGGCACCGAGAAGATCGTGATGCCGGAACCGATCGACCCGAGGCTGTTGGCCACGAGCAGGCGGACGACGCGGGAATCGCGGAGCAGTTCCTTCACGCAAGGACGAAGAAAACCCGGCCCAGGGCGGCGCGTGGGAACACGCCGCGGCGCACGGAGGAAGAAAAGGGGTTCATGGACAGGCGGGCGCGGTCAAAGGCCAGCGGTCGCGCTCAAAGGTAGGACGGGTGTTGAAATCCCGCCCACGTTTCGCGGACGAAGGCAAAGTCCGCCTGCCAGAAGGCTCCATCGTGCGGCCGGTACAGCGGATCGAAGAAATCGAGGCAGCGGAACCCCTGCCGACCCAGCAGCGCGATCAGTTCGGGGAAGAGCAGGTTGCCGTAGCCCATGCGGTGGTTGTAGGCCTCGATGACCAGAACCTCCGTCCGGGCGAGCAGCGATGGAGCCCCGGCGAGGATCTGCTCCTCGAAGCCGTGGGTATCGAGCTTGAGCAGGAACGGCCCGCTCAGGCCGTACGCGGTCGCCAGTTCGTCGAGCGTGCGGGCGGGAACCACGAGGTTGTGTTCGGAGAACGGGGTGTGGGCGGCAAGTCCACCAAAGAGGTCCCCTCCATGGAAATGCACCTCACCGGGACGATCGGCGGCGGCACACAGCGCGTAGCGCACCTGGGGATGGGAGGCGACCAGGTCCTTGAGTCCCGGCTCGTGCTCCGGACGCGCCTCCACGAGGAAGTAATCCCGGTCGGGAAAACGGGCGATGACGTCGCGCGTCCAGAGCCCGTTCGACGCTCCCACGTCGATGACGGTGCGGAACGGCAGGTTCCAGCGACCGAGACGCTCCAGAAATCCTGCGAGGGTGGGCTGCTGCCACGCTTCCATGGCTGGCAAGGCGGAACGAGACCGCGCCGGGCGCAAGCGAAAAGGGGGCGACCGCGTGAGCGGTCGCCCCCTGTTTCACGTTCGCGGTCCGGCAGGACCGCGCCGGCGGCACGCGAATTTACCGGGCCGGTCGGAACGCGACGGACTCAGCGGCGCTTGCCGCCGCTGGCGAGGGTGTACGTGAAGTACACCGAGCGACGCTCGCTGAGGAGGCGGTTGGCGCGCAGGTAATCTTCGTCGGTCAGGTTGTTCAAGTTGACCGCCAGCGTGTGGCTGACCTTCGGCTGCACGATCGTGTAGCGCAGGCCGAGATTGAGCAGCGTCGCGGCCGGGACGGTCAGGCGCCACTGGTAGGTCGTGCGCGAGAGCACCCGCACGCCGCCGGGACCGGTGGTGTAGGTGTCACCGGCGTTCGGCTGCTCGGTCGGAGTCTCGGCCACATGGGTGACGCCGAGGTTGGCGGAGAAGCCCTTGAGGGCGCCGCGGGCCGGGCTCCACTTCAGGTACACACTGCCGTTGCGCGGCGAGATGCCCGCAACCTTGCGGCCAATGGCCAGCGGGAACGCGGTGCCGAAGTCCGTGTAGGTCGAATTCACACTGCCAAAGCTCAGGCCCGTGAAGATCTCGTCGGACACCTTCCAGTTGGCATCCGCCTCCCAGCCGCGCACGAGTTGGTCGCCATCGCGCCGCTGCACCTGCACGTAGTTGCCGGAACCCACCGGGGTTTCCTCGATGTCGGTGACGGTGACGTTGTTGCGGACCGCGTAGAAGCCGCTGACGGTGAAGGTCAGGCGATCGTCGAAGTACGAACCCTTGAAGCCGTAATCGTAGCCGGCGGCGGTCTCCGGTTCGAAGTCCTTCTCGGCGATGGTCGCCGGAGCATCGGCCTGGCCGACGAAGTAGCTCTCGCTGTAGTTGGCGAAGACGCGGAGACTCGGGGTGAGCTTGTAGTTCACACCGACGTTCGGCTTGAAGGCCGTGATGGTGCGCTTGATCAGGTCGCCCTTGTTGTAGCCCGGAATCACGGTGATGTAGTCGCGATCGCGGTAGCGCACGGAGTCGTAGCGACCGCCGGCGAAGGCGAGCAGGCGCCCGTTCATGAACGCGGACTGCTGGCGGATCAGGCCGCCGAGCACGGTGGCGCGGATCTTGCGGATGCGGGTGGAGATTTCCTGGCCGGCTTGGAACCAGCGCGGGAAGTAGGCGATGTCACCGATCGGACGGAACTCCGAATCGAGGCGCACGGTGCGGACCGCGTTCCACGCCACGATGTCGGGGTTGGTCGCGCCCGCGAAGCTGCGGGTCGGATCCCAGCGGTGGTAATCGTTATAGTCGATGGTCGCGAGCGTGCGGTGCTCGACCGAGCGATTGCCGGTCCAGTAGTGCGCCAGCAAGTCGCCCTGGAAGCCACCGCCATCCTCGATGATCAGCGTCTTCGACGGGGTCGCGCCGCGGGCGCTGGTGATCGGCGTCGTGGCGACCGGCGGGTTGATGTTGATGCTGCCCCAGCCGGTGTTCTGGTTGTAGTCCCAGCGGCGGGCGCCGTAATAGTTCGCCGAGGCGCGGACGCTCCAGACCTCGTTGAGGCGCTTGTCGTAATTGGTGGTGAGACCGCTGTAGCCGCGGTTCAGCTCGCTGTTCGGTCCAAACGGATTGTAGCCCGCGAGATTCTTGGCGTAGCCGACGGCTTCGTCGTCGGTGTTCGACGTCGTGCCCTTCTGGTCAATGACGAGCGGGGCCGCATTGTTCGGCGCATGGCGCATCTGGAGAAAGTACTCGCCCGACAGGAAGAGCCTCGAGCCATCCGGGAACTCGTGGGAGAAAGCGAGGTAGTACTCTTGGTTGCGATTGCGCGCGTACTCTTGGTCGAACTCGCGCTGAAAATGACTCGCCGTCATGATGTAGGACGTCTTGCCGAGGGAGCCGGAGTACAGCGGACCGGTGCGCTCGTAGGTGGCGCGCTGGGTGCCGTAGGAGCCGTAGTTGAACGAGAGCTTCTGGCTCGGGCGGCTCTTGGGCTGCTTCGAGATCATGTTCACCATGCCGCCAGGCGACGTGCGGCCGTAGATCGCCGCATTCGAGCCCTTGATGATCTCCATGCGGTCGATGTTGCTGGAACCGTAACGGCCGAGGCGGAAGAAGCCATCGCGCAGCTGGTAGGTTGAACCAAAGCCGCGGAGGTTGAAGTTACCGCCAATATCCAGGCCGGTGAAGCTGCCGACATGGACGATGTTGTCCATGAACTCGAAGACGCCGAAGTCCTCGAAGAACTCGCTCGTCAGCACGTTCACCGTGTACGGCAGGTCGATGATCTTCGTCGCGACGCGCGAACCGGTCATCGTCTCCGAGGGAACGTAGCCCCGATCGTCGGAGGCGGTGACGGAGAACTCGGAGAGACGGACTGCCTCCTCGGAAGGAGGCGCATCCGGTTTGGCGGCGGGCGCGGTCTGGGCCCAGAGGAGCGGACTGGCGCAGGAGGCAGCGGCGAGCAGGGCGAGCGATCGCAGGCTCCGGGAACGGAGGGTCTTCATGGTGAGGTCGGAACGGATCCAGGTTGAATCGGGAAAAGTGGCGGGCACCGCGTCGCCGCGGCACGACCACCCCCCAGGGTAGAAGATCACCAGTAAGCCCAACTCCCTCGATTGGGACATCCCGACGACCGTTATATCGTTAACATTCGCCGAAATGCCGGTTTCTGCGCAAGATCGGGGAGTCGAGGGCCGGGATCGGGCTACGACGGGCATTTGCCGTTGCCTCTTCCCTCCCATCGAAGATCAACTGGGACCGCTCCTCCGCTGGCGCCCCTTGGCCCGCTCCGGGGCGCTGTTTACCCCCATGTTCGGCATCCACCCCCTCGATCTGGCGGTTATCGCTGCCTACCTCGTTCTCGTGATCTTCCTCGGCCAGCGGGCCTCCCGGGGCGCGGGGTCGGGGCAGGAGAGCTACTTCCTCGCCGGTCGGAAACTCGGCAAGCTTTACCAGTTCTTCCTGAACTTCGGCAATGCCACGGACGCCAATGGAGCCGTCAGCGCCGTCAGCGTCGTCTACCAGCAGGGCGTTTCCGGCATCTGGCTGGGCTTCCAACTCATCTTCTTGAATCCGTATTACTGGTTCATGAACATGTGGTTCCGTCGGGTTCGGCTCGTCACCACGGCGGACATGTTCGAGGACCGACTAGGGAGTCGGAAGCTGGCCTCATTCTATGCGGTTTTTCAGATGATCGCCGCCACGTTCGTGGTGATCGGATTCGGCAACCTCGTCAC
>VHCJ01000032.1 GCA_016871755.1 Verrucomicrobiota bacterium
TGCTCGGTCTCCTCGCCGCCGCCCCTGCGGCGGCGGTTGAGGGGCCGACGCTGCATGGTCTGGAACGGATCCCGAGCCTCGAGGGGCGCATTCGCGCGATCGAGACCTTCGTGGACCGTCGCTACTACGATGCGGCGGGCATGATGTATTCGCATTCGAACTGGCGCGAGGAGCGGCCCTTCGTGGCCGGAGATTTCAAGCCGCAGGATTCGACCATCGCGGGACCGGAGCCACACGCCTGGCTCAGCCACGAGAACAGTGTGATGGTCGCCGGTCTGTTCCTCGCCGCGCAGTGCTACCGCTACGAAGCCACGGGCGAGGCCGCCGCGCTTGATCTGGCGCGCCGCGCGTTCGCGGCGATCGATGCAAACTATGCGCTGACCGAGAAGCGCCCGGTCGGCGCGACCTCGGTGCGGCAGAAGGCCGGGATCGTCGAGCAACCCGTGGCGGGACAGCGGCGCGAGGCCGGTTTCTTCTGCAAGCCCTACTACGGTCAGGGAACCGACCACACCAGCACCGAGCAACACTTCTGGCCGGTCATGGGTCTCTACCGCTACTGGAAGCATGCACCCGCGGAGGTCCGGCCGCGCATCGCGCAGATGCTGCGCGAGGTCTCCGAGCGGTGGCGGCGGGGATACCGGATTAATTTCTTCGGCGAGAATTGGGATTTGGAACAGTCGTATCCGCGCGCGCAGCGACACATGTTTTCCTGGGCGGTCATTCACCGACTGGCCTACGAGGTCACCGGCGATTCCGACGCCCTCGCGGAATTCCGGCGGCTCGACTCGATCTACGGAGCCATGCCGACCCCGCGGGAGACCTATTGGGGCCTCGGGCGCAGTTCGTACATCAGCACCGAGGACCGCCATTTCCACATCCAGCTGGTGTTCGGCGCCGATCAATTGCTGGATCTCGAACCCGCCGGAGCGGATCGCTACCGTCGCGGCATCGAACAGTGGTGGCGCTACTCGCAGATTGGGCAGCGTGAGGACCTGATGAGCTACTACTTCATCGAGGTCGACGCGGCCACCGGCGCCTGGCGCGAGGCCCCGCCCTCCGTCACGCCCCGCTCCCAGTGGCGCACCAACTACCTCTTCCACCACGCCATCTTCCCGATCTGCTTCCTTGCTAACCGCGAGCGGCAGGCCCTGAGCAGCGCGATCGTCGCGCGACGCCTGCCGACACTGACGACCGAGGCGGGCGCGAGGCGGGAGGCCTGTTTCGCCGGACTCGATCGCGACCATTTCCGCTGGATGGCGGACCCCGAGAACGCCACGCCCGAACCCCTGCGTTGGATGCTGAACGTCCTGCAGGGCGATTCGCTGGCGTTCTATCCTCTGGCCTACTGGTACGGTCGCAGCCATGGCGTGGAGGGGGCATGGAAGTGACCTCGCACCGCAGGCGCCGCCGTGGGATCGCCGGTCTGGCTGCGCTCGCTTTCGCCATGCTCTCCCCCCATTCGCCCGCATCGCCGTCGACAGGCACCCCTGCCTCCGTGACTTCTCTTGCGCCCCTGCCGGACGCCACCGGATTCGCCGGCATGTTCGCGGCGGTGCTCGACGGCAATCTGTATGCCGGGGGCGGATCCCAGTGGAACAAGCCCTTCTGGCTCGGCGGACAGCGCCGCCTCTCAGATCGCATCTTCGTCCTCGCGGATCCCGCGGGCGCCTGGCGGGAGAGCGAGTCGCGCCTGCCGCGTCCGGTCGGACACTTCGGGTCGGCCGTCGATGGGGAGCGAGTGTACGTGTGTGGCGGCATCGGCCCGGAGGGTGTGGTTCGAGACGCGTGGGTCGGACGTCTTGAGGACGGCGCGCTGCGTTGGTCCGCCCTCCCGGACCTGCCCCGCGGCGTGGTCTACGCCTCCGCCGGCGTGGCGGGCGGCCGGTTGTTCATCGTGGGCGGGCTGCTCCGCCCGGAGGATCGCACCGCGAGCGCGGAGGTATGGTCTCTCGCGTGTGACCTTGCCGCTGCGGGTCGCGAGGGTTGGCGGCGCGAGCCGGACCTGCCCACGGGCGGCCTGTTTGTCGCGGCGGTCGGAGGCCGCGGCAAGCGCCTGTTCGTCGTCAGCGGCATGGGCTTTGACACCGGTGGTGCCTACGTACCCTCGCGGGCGCTGACTGTCTTTTCCACCTCGGACCGCACGTGGCGCGCCGCCGCGTCGCTCCCGGAGGGCAGGGTGGGAGCGTCGCCCCCTTGCTTCACCCCGGGCGGTGAACAGTTTCTCTTGGTCGGCGGTTATCCGACCGTCTTCACCGGGGCCCCGCGCGAGCACCCGGGCTTTCCCGCGCAGACCCTCGTCTACGACCTTGCAACGGACGCATGGAGCGCGGGTCCGGTCCTGCCGATGACCCCGTTCGCGGACCGGGACTCGCCGACCGATGCGGGGCCTTCGCCCATGGTGGGCTCGCCGGCCGTCGCGTGGCGGGGTCGCGCGATCGTGGTGGGCGGCGAACTGCGCCCGTCCGCTCGCAGCCCGCAGGTCCTCTCCGTTGCCCTTCCGCACGCTCACCCGTCCGCGCCTTGAAATGTCCCGGCGGACCGGTTTCCTCACGCCTTCTCCTCCATGATCATCGATACCCTCGCTCAATGGCGCACCTACGCCGCTCTTTCCCCGCGCCTCGCCAAAGGCTTCGCCTTTCTTGAGACGGTCACGCCGTCCGCCGCGCTGGGCCGTCACGAGATCGATGGCGATGACGTGTTTGCGCTCGTGCAACGCTACACGACGAAGCCGATCGAGGAGCGCGTTTTCGAGTCACATCGCAAGTACATCGACATCCAATACGTGCTGCAGGGTCGCGAGGTGATGTGCTGGGCCCCGCTGCCGTTGCTGCCCGTGGTGACGATGCCCTACGACGACAAGCAGGACGCCGCGCTGTACGCGCTGAGTCCTCACCGGCTGGCACTGCACGTCTCGACGGGGCAGTACACGGTCTTCTTCCCGGAGGATGGGCACATCCCCGCCTGCGCGTGGGACGTCCCGGCCGAGGTGGGCAAGGTCGTCGTCAAGGTGCGGGTCTGAGCGGCGCGCCCTGACCATGGAGACGTCCCCGCCCGCTCCGGATTCGGACCTCAGTCGGCGGCGTTTCCTGCGCCGCGGCACCGCCCTCGCGGTCGCCGCGGCTGGCGTCCCGTTGGCCGCAACGGGCGCCTCGACGGCAGCGATGACCGCTCGACCGTTGGGACCGGCCGCAGCGGCGCGGCGGAGGAACCTGTTCAACGGCGACTGCAACTTTTTCTTCTACAACCCGGAGCTCTGGCAGCCGGAAGGGGGGCCGTACCGGGCCGAGGCGATTCACCGCTACGTGCGCGCCATCGCGGCGAGCGGCGTCGATGCGCTCCTGGTCAACCCGAACACGCAGGTCGCGTGGTATCCCTCCCGCACGCTGCCGCACATTCTTGACGGGTACCGGCGGGGCGACGCGGCCTTCGCGCGCTCGATCGCCGCGGGTGCGGCCGACCTGACGGAGGCGCAGATTGACCTCTTCACGCGGAACCTCGTGACCATGCTCGACCTTTACCTCGACCTGCACGAGGGCGGCGTCGACTGGCTCGCGGAGGCCGCGCGGGCCTGCCGGGCGGCGGGGATCAGCCCGTGGCTGAGCTATCGGATGAACGCGACGCACTTCTCGCTGCGGCCCGAAAGCCCGGTGAACGCGCCCGTCTTCCGCGACCCCGCGAACCGCCTCTCCGGCCGCGTGCCCGGGCCCGCGGGTGCCACGCACCCCTCGTGGATCGGCCTGAACTTCGCCCAGCCCGCGGTTCGCGCCTACATGCTCGATATGATCCGCGAGGGCATTCAGGCCTACGATTACGAGGGGATCGAACTGGATTGGCTGCGGCATCCCGTGTGCGTCGAGGCACCGGCGTCACCCTCCACCACCACGGCGCTCACGGACTGGACGGGTGAACTCAAGGCGTTGGCCCGGGCGCGCCGGGCGGATGTACCGCTCGGCCTGCGACTGCCGGCGAACCTCGGGTACCTGCGCAGCGTCGGGCTCGACGTGCGCGAGATGGTCCGGCAGGGCTTCGTCGACTTCGTCACCTTCAGCAATTACTGGCAGACCTCGTGGGAGACGCCGCTCGACGTCCTGCGACGGGAGTTGGGTCCGGACGTCGTGATCTACGGCGGCATTGAGGACGCGCCGAACTGGCTGGAGGCGCTGGCGCCGAGTCTGACGACGCGTCCCCTCGGGCAGGAACTGCAATTGGCGGGGGACAATGCCTACCGCTCCGAGAAGGCGGCCTCCTCGCCGCGCGTGCGGGGCACGCGGTATCTCTCAGCCAGCGCTCCGTTCCTTCGCGCCAACGCGGGGGGCAAACTCGCACTCGGGGCGGACGGCGTCGCGACGTTCAACTTCTTCGTCACCGATCAGGTCCGCGTGCCGGGCCAGCGCGCCGACTACGCCGCGCTGCGGGACCTGAGTGACCTCGGCCGGTTGTGGGGTCTGCCGAAGCACTACGCGTTCAATTCCGCCACGAAGCAGGCGAAGCGCATCTGGGACGTGCCGGAGCAGCTGCCCGTATCCATTCCGCCAGGACTGCGGCGCAGCCTCCGGCTGCCGATGTGCGCCGAGCCGACGGGCCGCGGCCTGCGCCTGATCGTCCAAGTGGTGACCGGGCGGGAGGGGGCGTCCATTCCCTGTGGTGTCTCCCTGAATGGCGGATGGCCCAGCCACGCCGCACAGGCGACGCCGGAACTGCTCTTTCCGTCGGGCCCGTACTCCCGTCACGTCGACGAGCACGCGGCGCGGAACTACGAACTGCCCGTCGACGAGGTGCGCGACGGGTGGAATGAGATCACGCTGCACAACGACGGCGCGGAGGATCTCCGCGTGATCATGGTCGAACTCGCAATCGTCGCCCCTGCCAACACTTCCCCTTCATGAAACCCCTGCATTCCCCCCGTGCGTCAGTCGCCCCCCATCGTCCGATCCGCCTCCGTTCCCTGCTCGCGCCCCTTGCGTTTCTCCTCGTCGCCGGCCCGGCGAGCGCCGCGCCAGCAGCCGCCCCGGTGGACGTCGGTTCCCGGCTTGAGCCACTGGTCGACGACTTTCTGATCGAACGGATGGAGGGCGTCCAGTTCCGGCTCCATGAACCCCGCGCGGCCGGCACGGTGATGGTGTTCGACCGACCCTGGGAGGGAGGAACCAGCGGCTACTCGTCGGTCTTCAAGGACGGCGATCTTTACCGCATGTACTACCGCGGCAGCAGCGATCCGACCTATTCGATCAAGGAGACGGTGCGGCCCGACGAAGTGACGGTGCCCGGTCACCCGCAGTTTGCCTGCTATGCGGAGAGCAAGGACGGCATCACGTGGGTTCGCCCGAATCTAGGCCTGCATGAGTTCAATGGGTCGAAGGACAACAACATCATCTGGGTCGAGCGGGGCTCGCACAACTTCTTCGCCTTCCGCGACGACAATCCGGCGGCGCCCGCGGACCAGCGCTACAAGGCAGTGGCGAGCAGCAGCTACGACGACGACTTCCACCAGAAGAAGCCGGTGCTGGTCGCCTTCGTCTCGGCCGACGGAAAGCGCTGGCGGCGCCTGCAGGAAAAGCCGATCATCACCGACGGCGCGTTCGACTCGCTGAACGTCGCCTTCTGGGAGCCGGCGCGCGGGCAGTACACGGCGATCTACCGGGACTTCCGGCACGGGGTGCGCACGATCAAGTACGCCACGTCCAAGGATTTCGTGAATTGGACCCCCGGGGCTTGGGCGGACTTCGGCGATGCCCCCGCGGCGAATCTCTACACCAACGCGACCACCGCGTACGAGCGGGCGCCGCACCTGTACTTCGCGCTGCCCCGGCGTTTCATGCCGTGGAAGACGTACTTCGCGGAGATGGAGTCCAAGAGCCCGGGCTCATCGGACGTGGTCTTCATGTCGAGTCGCGACGGCGTCCGGTGGCGCCGGTTTGAGGAGGCGCTGATCCGACCCGGCCTGCAGGAGCGCAACTGGGGACACCGCGCGAACACGCCGGCGCACGGACTGTTCGCGACCGGGCCGGAGGAGCTCTCGTTCTACCTCGAGCGCGAGTACACGTTCCCGAGCAACCGCCTTGAGCGCTACACGGTGCGTCCGGACGGCTTCGTGTCGGTGCGCGCCGGTTATCCGGGCGGCGAACTCGTGACCAAGCCCCTCGTCTTCACCGGGAAGACGCTCGTGCTGAACTATTCGACTTCGGCGATGGGCAGCATCCGCATCGAAATCCTCGACGAAGCCGGCTACCCACTCCCCGGCTTCCTCCTTGAGGAATCGCCCGTTCTTTACGGCGACAAGATCGCGCAGGTCGTGCCGTGGAAGCACCCGCAGGGACGGACCGATCGCTCGCCCTTCTCGCGCCTCTCCGGCAAGCCGGTCCGGTTCCGCTTCGTGATGCGCGACGCCGACCTCTTTTCGATCCAGTTCAAGTGATCCGCTCCCGCTGACCATCCCCGTGAAGACGCCGATCGCCGCCATTGACGTGCACGCCCACTACGGCGACTACGTCCACGCGAACGCCCTGCTGCGCCGCTTCTCCAGCGGCACGCCGACGGAGGTCGTGGACCGAGCCCGCGCCTGCGGCGTCGCATGGACGATCGTTTCGCCGCTCGCCGGACTGCTCCCGCGCGGGCTGGGTCAGCCGGTGCTCGCCGCGAACGAGGCCGCCTATCGGGACGTTCCGGCGACGCCGGGCCTGTTGCAGTACGTGATCGTCAACCCCCTGCAACCGGAGACCTACGATCAGGCCCGCCGCATGCTGCAGGCGCCGTGGTGCGTCGGCATCAAGGTGCACCCGGAGGAGCACTCCTATCGGATCTCCGATCACGGCGACGCCCTCTTCGCCTTCTTCGAGGAGACCGGCGTGCCGGTCAAGGCGCACAGCGGCTGTCCGAACAGCCTTCCGGCCGACTTCGTGCCCTTCGCCAATCGATTCCCCCGCGCCCGCGTGATGCTCGCGCACCTCGGCAACGGCAACGGAGCAAACGGGGCTCTCGACCTGCAGGTGCGGGCCGTGCAGGCCGCGTGCCACGGCAACCTGTGGATCGACACGTCGAGCGCGCGCAGCATCGTGCCGCGCCTCGTCGAGTGGGCGGTGGACGAGGTTGGGGCAGAGCGCCTCCTCTTCGGCAGCGACACGCCGCTGTACCACGTTGCGCTGCAGCGCGAGCGGATCGAATGCGCGGAGATCTCCGATCCCGCGAAGCAGCTGATCCTGCGCGACAACGCCGTCCGCCTCTTCGGGCTGCAGACGCTTCCGGCCTCCGGCCGCTTCGCGTGAAGCGACCCTCGCTCTCTCACGTCTCATTCTTTCTCCCTCTCGAACCCCGACCATGAAAGCAAGACGTACCCGTTTGACTCGTAAAACCCTCAGTGGCGTCTGGTGCGCCCTGATCCTTCCCTGGACCGATCGCGATCGGCTCGACGCCCGCCGCTTCGCGCGCGAAATTCGCGGCTATGGCGGCACCGGCGTGAGCGGCGTCTACACGGGCGGCACGACGGGAGAGTTCTACGCCCAGGATGACGCCACCTTCGAGCAGGTGACCGAGATTGCCTGTGCGGAGGCGCATGCCCTCGGACTGCCCATCCAAATCGGCGCTTCGGCGCTGAGCACGCGCACCACGCGGATGCGCATCCGGACCGCGATTCGTGCGGGCGCGGACGCCGTGCAACTCGCGCTGCCTTTCTGGCTCGAACTCAAGGATGACGAAGTGAAGCGTTACGTGCGGGAGGTCGCGGAGGAGGCCGGCAAGACGCCGATCATTCTCTACCTCACGATGCGTTCGAAGCGGAAGCTCACCCCCGCGATGCTCGGGGAAATCGCCCGTGAGGTACCGACCTTCATCGGCACCAAGGACACCGGCGCCACCCCGGACGACATCAAGACGATTTTGCAGGAGGTGCCGGATCTCGCGATCTTCGGCGGCGAGGACTTCTTCACCAAGATTCCCGCCGGCGGCCGCGGCGGATACTGCTCGATCACCGGCTTCAACGCCCCGAAGGTCGTCGAACTCTACCGTCTGTGTGCGGAGGGGCGGCTCGACGAGGCCAAGCCACTCGCTGACTTGTTCCATCGCTTCCTGCACGAGGGGCTCCTGCCCATGGTGAAGGAAGACGGACTCTGGGACTCCGCCGTGGACCGCGTGCAGCGCGTCGCGGGCGGTGGCGTGGTGGGCCTGCGCTGCCAATCACCGTACCGCAGCGGCACCGAGGCCCACGTCAAGCGCCTGCTGGCGTGGACGCGGAAGAACGCGCCGCAACTCCTGCCGGCCGGCATTCGCTGACCCGACCCCGCTTTCTCCATGAACCCCCGACCCCTTGTCCGTTCCCCGTTTCGCGCGCTGGCTTGGTGCGCGGTGATCGTTGGTTTGCTTCCCACCCTCGTTGGAGCGGCAGCGTCTGGCGCGCCCGGGCGCTACCGCCTTCCCACCACGGGCGTCTCGGCCACGGGGCAGGCGTTGTTCCTTGCGATTGACGATCAGCTCCTGCCGCTGCGCGAGAACGTCGTCGAGCACCTGTCGCGTCCCCGAGTGAGGGATCAGCCGGTGCTCTCGCCGAGCCGCGATGATTCGTTCGCGCCCGATCAGGTCGCCGCGCACTTTTACGGTGCGGTTCTCCACGACGGCGGAAAGTTCCGGATGTGGTATTATTCCGTCGGCCTGAAGGATCAGGGCGATGCCTACCGGGCGGATGTGAGCAAGATGACGATTGGTCCGGTGTGTTACGCGGAAAGCGATGACGGGATCGTATGGCGCAAGCCGGTCCTGAACCAGAAGGAGTACAAGGGGCGCCGCGCCAACAACGCGATTGACCTGCCGGAGGAGTTGATTTCGGGCGTGCACGTCATCCGCGACGACGAGGATCCCGATCCCCGCCGACGCTACAAGATGGCCTACAACGCGCACAACGGGACGACGTGGGTGTTCCGAACCGCGACCAGCGCCGACGGCGTGCGTTGGACGCCGGCGCCGGACTTCGCAATCCCGCACTTCCTTGAGACGGCTGGCCTCTACCGTTTCAACGACCAGTATT
The DNA here is from genome assembly GCA_016871755.1 of Verrucomicrobiota bacterium. Lineage (GTDB taxonomy): Bacteria > Verrucomicrobiota > Verrucomicrobiia > Opitutales > Opitutaceae > UBA6669. The sequence continues at coordinate 9,014 of VHCJ01000032.1, forward strand.
TCGTTCACGGCCAGGTGCTGGCGCGCAGTGAGGGTGATCAGCCCAGCGGCCGTCAGGGTGCGGGGGTGGTTTCGCTGGACTTCGTCACGTGGGTGCGAGGCGTGGGGCGCGGGTTCCGCCTGCCGGAGCCGGCGGATCCCGCTCTGCGCGGAACGACCAAGCCCTACGATCAGGTCCATCTCGGCGTCGGCGCCGCGAATTTCGGAACGGTCTGCGTGGGCTTCTACGGGATCTGGCACAACCAGCCCGGCGACGAAAGCTCGCAGAAGCGTTGGGGCTGGTTCGGTTACGGAAAGATTTCGTGTGACCTGGGTCTGGTGATCAGCAACGACGGGATGCACTTCCGGGAGCCGGTGGCCGGCCGGCCGTTCATCTCGCGTCACGACGCGCCCGCGACACCCGTGCCCGGCAAGTCGTTCCCGACCATCCTGTGCCAGTCGGGCAACGGCATCCTTAACGTAGGCGACGAGACCCGCATCTACTTCGGCCGCTGGCTCAACGCCGACTACGGCGAGGGCTACCTCGGCGAGGTGGCGTTGGCGACGCTGCCGCGCGACCGCTGGGGGCACCTTGCGGTACAGAAGGCTCCCTCCCATGGCGGTGCGTCAAACTCCCGCGGCTCGGTCTGGTCGGCGGCCATCACGCTCCCGGAGCGCGCAGCGGAGTTGGTGCTGAACGCCGAGGGGGTCGGCGGCCTCAGCGTCGAGGTCGCGGACGAGCGCTTTGCCTTGCTCCCGGAATTCTCGGGTGCGGCCAAGGGCGCGGTCCGCGGTACCGGCGGCCTCGACTGCCCAGTCGAATGGCGCGGCACTTCGCTCGCCAGCCTCGCCGGACGCACCGTCCGCTTCCGGATCCATCTCGAGAACACCGCAGATCACACGCCGAAGCTGTACGCGATGTCGGTCCGCGACGCGGCGACGGGCGGCGCGGTTGCCGCCCGATAGCGGGTCTTGTTGCTTTCATGAAACCCACCCCACATCCCCACCACCGTCTGACCGCCGTCAGCGGATCCTCGTGGCGCCGGGGCGCGGCGGCTTGGTCGCTCGCGTTCCTCGCCTGCCTGTCCACCCTGGCCGCTCAGCCCGACCTCGCCGAACAGGCGCTGTCCGCGCGACCCCTGATTCTCAAGCCGGGAGAGAGGCAGCTGTTCCTCGACGACTTCCTGCTCGCGGACATCGCAGGACTGCAGCGCGTGACCCATTCCCCCGTCAAGTACGCCGGCAATCCGGTGATCCGTCCCGACATCCCGACGGACGGCGTGGCCATCCAGACCCGGGATGCGCCGGTCTGGGACGAGAAGGAGCAGGTGTGGAAGATGTGGTACATCCGCTTTGGCGACGACGGCAACGGCGCGGGTGAATCCGCCTACGCGCGCTCGAAGGACGGCGTGGTCTGGGAGAAACCCGCACTCGGCTTGGTCGAGGCCGGGGGCAACCGGGCGAATAACCTCGTCACGGTAGAGGGGGCACCGCAGGCGTTCGTCCAGCACGTGGTCCTCGACCCGAACGCTCCGGCGGATCGCCGTTTCAAGGGGATGATCGGACCCCACGGACGACAGCCCCTCGTCTCGGCGGACGGGTTTACCTTCCGCCGCCTTCCCGTGGAGCCGATTCCCAGCCAGGATGAGTCCCACCTCAACTGGGACCCGGTGACCCAGCAGTGGATCTTCACGGTCAAGCACGGGGGCCCCTTCGGGCGTTCGGTCTACCTCAGCCTGAGTTCCGACTTTGAGCGGTGGACGCCCCCGGTGCTGATTTACCACGCGGACTGGCGGGACCAGGAGTTGGCGGCCGAGTACCTGCAGCGGATCGCTGGGGACGCGCGCTACTGGCGTCCGACGATCAACGTCCCCCGCGAGTACAACGCCGAGATCTACAACATGGCGGTTTTCCGCTATGAAGGCGTGTACATCGGCCTGCCGAATTACTTCGAGTCGAGCGGCCGGATTCCGCTCCCGCGCGGCAATCAGGATGGAATCAACTCGCCGAAGCTGGCGGTGAGCCGCGACCTGCGCTCCTGGGTGCGGGTGGGGGACCGGCAGCACTTCATCCCCATTTCGCCGCTGGGCAAGGACGCCCTCGATACTGGGCAGATCATGGCGTCGTCACATCCCGTGCGCCGCGGGGAGGAGCTGTGGTTCTACTACTCGGGCATTGATGTGCGGCACCGTCCGAACCGTCCCCGCCCGATCGACGAGTACCGCGGGGCCATCTTCCTCGCGAAGCTGCGCGTCGATGGCTTCGTGTCGTTGCGCGGCGGAGCCGAAGAGGGTTTTTTGGACACCCGACCGCTGGTGCTCGACGGATCCCGACTCTGGGTGAACGCGGCCGTGAAGGGCTCCTTGGTGGTCGAAATCACCGAGCCGGACGGCCGAACGGTGGTGTCAGGCTGGGATCGCGGTTCGGTCGAGCCGATCTCGGGGGACCACACCCGCACCGAGATCCGCTGGCGCGGGCGGGATCTCTCCGAACTGGCCGGCAAGCGCGTGCGCGTCCGCTTCCACCTCCGCGACGCCGACCTCTATTCCTTCTGGCTCGAATGAGGGCCGGTTGACCCGAGCCGTCTCCCGTGCCTCGCGGTCCGGCCTCGAATCGATCCTGCACCGAGGTCGGACACGATCGATCCGCGCGGGAGTCCGTCGTCCCGTGGTCGCCTCTTTCAGTCCGGCAACCATTCCTCTGCTGCTGAACCCCCAACTCCGGCTCCTCTGATGAAACTTCGTTCCCTCGCGTTCCTTTCCGTACTTGCGGCGTTGCCGCTCGTCGCTCCGGCGGCGCCCATTGACCTCGGCTCCCGCCTTGAATTGATGGTCGACCGCCATCTCATCGATCGCATGGAAGGCGTTTCACTGCGCCTGCAGGTGCCGCAAAAGGCGGGCGTGGCCCTGCCGTACGCCGATCCCTGGGATCGCGACGCCTCGGGCTACGCGACGATCATTGAGGATGGCGGCAGGTACCGCCTGTACTATCGGGGCGGACCCTCGCTCTCCTCGCCGCAGAAGAACGAAGGTGCGACCTCCTACTTCTGCTACGCGGAGAGCGCGGACGGCGTCACTTGGGTCAAGCCCAAGCTCGGGCTGGTCGAGTTTGCGGGATCCAAGGAGAACAACATTCTTCTCGCCCCGGCGCCCCGGGAGGATCCGTACACGCAGAGCATCAGTCCCTTCATCGACAGCCGTCCGGGCGTGCCCGCGAACGAGCGTTACAAGGCCGTCGGCGGCCAATGGCCGCAGGGACTTTACGTGCTGGTGTCGGAGGATGGACTGCGCTGGCGGAAGTGGCGCGAGCAGCCGGTCTTCCGCGACGGCGCGTTCGACTCGCTGAACGTCGCGTTCTGGTCGGAGCTGGAGCAATGCTACGTTCTCTATTTCCGGACCTTCACCAGCTGGACGGACTATTCCTCGAAGAGCTTCAACCTGGGTGGATTCCGCTCGATCTCGCGCACCACCTCGAAGGATTTGATCACGTGGACCCCGGCGGAACGCATGACGTTCGGCCAGACGCCGCTCGAGCAGCTGTACACGAACGGCACCCGGCCCTATTTCCGCGCCCCGCATCTCTACGTGGCGACCCCCATGCGGCTGGTCCAGGGCCGCCGCTTCCTTTCGGACGAGGAACTGGAGCAGCAGCAAGTGGGGAAGGGGTTTCTCGCGATCAAGGGAGCCGACCACAACATCCCGAACCAAGTCTCTGACACCGTGCTCATGACCAGCCGCGGCGGCACCCGCTACGACCGCACGTTCATGCAGGCGTTCGTGCGTCCCGGACTGAACAAGGGCAACTGGGTCTCGCGCAACGGTGTCCCGGCCACCGGCTTCATCCAGACCGGACCGGCGGAGATGTCGGTCTATGTCGGGCAGGACTACTGTCAGCCCACCGCGCACCTCGGACGCTACACCCTGCGGCTGGACGGCTTTGCGGCGGTGCACGCGGACTACGACGAGGGCGAAATGCTGACCAAGCCCTTCCGGTTCACCGGACGGCAGCTTATCCTGAATTGCTCCACCTCGGCGGTGGGCGGCATCCGGGTGGAAGTGCAAACGGAGACCGGCGAGCCGATTCCCGGATTCACGCTGGAGGAGTGTCCGGTGCTGGTCGGTGACTCGATTGAGCGCACGGTTCGGTGGGCGACCACGGACGACGTCTCGCGGTTGCAGGGCCGGGCGGTGCGGCTGCGCTTCGTGATGAAGGACGCCGACCTGTTCTCGCTGCGCTTCCGGTAGCCCGCGCGGGCAGAGGTCCCGGGGCGGCGCCGAGGAGGCAGCGGCCCCGGCACCTCTGGGAACCCGCCGCAGGGCGGGCACCGACGGGACCGTCGGGAGGATCCGACTCGGGCGGGGCTGCCCGCGAGGGGTCCCCCGCGTCACTCAGGTCCGACCGGAAGTCCCAGATGCGGCCGCAGCCAGGTGCTGAGCCGGCGATGGTCGGCGGCGAAGCTGCGGTGGCCGGGAGTGGACTGGACTAGCAGATCGACGGGAATCGGAGACGGCGGCGACGGGAGGGCGCGGTTGGCGGTGACGACGGCGCGCGCGAAGGCGATGGCGCGATCGGTGTCGACCCGCGTATCGTCGTTTCCGATACACAGCCAGACCGGCAGTCCGGCCAGGCGCGGTGCCAGCGTGGCGAGCGCGAGTGCGGAAGCGTCGGGCGGTGGTGACAACGACGAGAATTCGCGCAGGGCGGCAAGGTCGGTCACCGGGGCGATGCCGGCGGCAGCGCGGATGCGGCGGTCGTGGGCGGCGACGTGGAACGCGAGGAAGCCGCCGCGCGACGTCCCGCAGGCGGCGATCCGGGTTGGATCAGCCCAGCCGATGGCGATGAAGTGGTCGAGCGCGGCCGAGACGCGGGTGAGGAACGGGTCGAGCAAAGGCTTTCCGTGCGCGACGCGGTGCGCCCAGCCGCTGAGTTCGGGCGGCTCGCCGGGGCGGGCGTCCCCGCCGTGGGCGGGGGCGTCGAGCACCACGCTTAGGACGCCGGCAGGTGCGAGTAACCGAGCGACCTCGGTGTAGAGCGGCTCCGTAAGGGCGGTGTCGATGCTTCCCTGGAAGACGAAGAGGAGCGGCTGAGCCCCGCCCTCCCGACGGCCGATGATCAGGCAGCGTTGACCATCGGGGAGGCGGATGATGGGAGCAGGGGTGCCTGCGGGAGCGGATGAGCCGAAGCCGGGACTTCCGGAAAGCAGCTGACCGGCGAGGACGATGAACGACTGGAAGAAGAAATGGCGCATGCTTACCCCTACTAATAAACAGCTTAGCGCGGCGCTGGGGGTTCGTAAAGGTATGAAGTGAAAAAGGGGTGACGTGATCCCGGAAATTCGGCATGCAGCTCCATACATCAAGACACAACTCCACGTATCAGAGTGCAACAAACTCTGGGAACGCATTCGGTTTCGGCATCCACGATGCCGACCCTCCGTCTCCGCGTGTTGGAGGAACCCAATTCCCCTCAACCATGAACCACAAGCTAGCCTGCCCACGCTTCCTCGCAGTCGGCGCCTCGGTGCTGACCTTGCTGCTGCCCGTATCTGTGTTCGCCCAGTCAACCGCCCCCAAGTCCGAACCGGAGAAGGACGAAAAGGCCGTCGAATTGGAGCGCTACGTCGTGGATACGTCACTCGACCGGGGATACCGGTCGAAGAACACGCTCTCGACGGCGGGACGCATTTCGACCCGCCTCCTCGACACCCCGCAGACGATCCAAATTCTGAATCAGGAACTGATCACGGATCTAAATGCTGACCAGATGCTGGGGGCGGTCCAAATGGTCTCGCCCGGCATCGCCCGCCGCAGTTTCAACCCCGGCGACGACCAGTTCATCTCTGGCTTCCGGGCGTTTTCATCCCTGAAGGATGGCATCGGGCTGGGCAGCAATGCCACCGGCCCGATGTATGACGTTGATCGCGTCGAGGTTCTCAAGGGGCCGGTCGCCATGACCTTCGGAAGTGCTTCCTTTGTCGGTGGCGCCATCAACTACGTCACCCGCAAGCCCGGCAAGAAGCCGACCACGGAAGTCACCGGCACGGTCGGCAACTTCAACTACTTCCGCGGCGAGGTGCACCTTTCGCGCCCGGTGACGGAGAGCTTCCGGTACCGACTGGACCTGGGAGCCACGGACTCCGACTACAGCGACCGTCGCTACAGTTACTATAAGGATCAGTTCGTGGGCGGCGGAGCGGTTTGGGACATCAGTGATCGGACCAAGCTGACCGTCGACACCGCATTCTCGAAAATCAACTACAACCGCGCCCTGACCTTCATCGATCCCTCGACCTTCAAGGTTTTCAACGCGCCCGATTCATTCTCCTATGACACGAAGCAGTCGGAGTACCCCACCGAAAACTTCCGAGCCACCGCTGCTTTAGCGACTAACTTGAGCCCCGGCTTCAACTTTCAGTTGTTCGTGGGTTACATCAATTTCCACAACGACTGGTATCGTCCGTACGCGACGGCCTACGACCCGACCACGGGCATCCTCAAGCGGGTGAGCGAGAGCTACCTGCATAGAAACAGTTCGTTCATCACGAATCTAGACTTTTCAAATGACTTCACCACGGGCTCGCTCAAACACGCACTGGTGTGGGGCGTGGCAAATACCTTCAGCCGAAGCTCCGATCTGAACGAGTCATTTGCCACGACATCCTTGGATGTCCGCAACCCCGGTGACGGTGGTTCGGTCTCTTCGACCCCGCGTACGGGAGAACCCTCCTACGGCGCCTACGGTGCGCGTCGCAGCCGTACCTCCAGCGCGTTCCTCCAAGACACTATCAGCTTCCTCGACGGCCGCGGGTATGTCATCGCCGGCCTGCGTTTCAACGCCTCGCAGAGCGAGAACAAGTACGCCGCGGCAGCTCCGGCGACCTTCAAAACGACCGTTTTCCGCTACGGCGCGCTCTTCAAGGTGACGCAGGGGACTTCCATCTATGCCAACCACTCGGAAGCCTTTATCTTCAACTCAGGTGTGGACTTCCGCCAGCGTCCGCTCGTGCCGTCGGTCGGCAATCACAATGAGATCGGCGTCAAAGCCGAACTTGCGGAAGGGCGTTTCTCGATCACAGCCGCCTACTTCGACATTGAGCTGACGAACGTGCGGCTGCTTTTCGTGCAGGGGCCAAACGATCCGCAACCTGGAGCCCAAGGAGTCTATCAGGGCGGCACCCAAACTAACAAGGGGTATGAATTGACCGCTTCGGTCAACCAGCCGCTGGGCGATGGAGAAGTGAACGCGATCGCCACGTTCTATGCGGGTAACGTCCTGAATGAGTTTAAGATCAAGCCCGTCGGCCCGACCAACAACACGACCAGCCTGCTGCTGAAGTACGGATTCTCGAAGGGCTCCCTCAAGGGGCTGTCCCTCGGTGCCGGCACCAACTTCATCGGCGAGCGCCTCGCCAGCCGCATCTCGCAGATCCCCAATAGTCGTTTCGTCCAGCTGCCTAAGTACACGGTCTACAATCTGTTCGGGAGCTACACCCGCGGTCGCACCACGTACCGTCTGACCGTCGACAATCTGACCGACCAGAAGTTCGTCCAGGGAGCGGAAATTCCCTTCTGGATCTTCACGGACCCGGGCCTGATGACGAAGTTCTCGGTCACGTACCGCTTCTGACGCTCGCCACTGCTCCTCGCGAGGTCCCATGGCCCGGCACGCTCGGATGAACGACCGGCTGCTCTTTGGCCGCCGGCTCGGGACTGCTACACTTCTCCTCGCGGTCATCGGGAGCGGAATGCGGAGCGAGGGTGCGCCTGGCGGCGCATCCTCGCCCTCGCCCGGCGTGTTGATCCTGCGACCGGGCGAGCGTCACCTGTTCCTCGATGACTTCATGCTCGCGGATGTATCCGGCGTGCAGCGGGTGATGCACCAGCCGGTGAAGTATTCAGGAAACCCCCTCGTCCGGGCTGATCGCCCGACGGATGGCGTGGCGATCGAGAGCCGGGACGCCCCGGTCTGGGATGAGCGCGAGCAAGTTTGGAAGATGTGGTACTTCCGGACCGTCGAGGACGCGAGCGGGGTCGGGGGTGCCGGTTACGCTCGGTCCAGGGACGGGGTCGCGTGGGAGAAACCCACGCTGGGCTTGGTCGCGGTGAACGGCGACCGGAACAACAACCTCGTCACCGTGGCGGGTGAGCCGGCGGCGTTCATTCAGCATGTGTTTCTTGACCCCGCCGCGCCCGAGGATCGCCGCTTTAAGGGTTTCATCGGGTCGAGGGATCGTCATCCGATCATCTCCTCAGACGGTCTCACGTTTCGCAGGCTTCCGGTCGCGCCGATCGCGAGTCAGGACGAGTCCCAGGTGAACTGGGATCCGGTCACGCGGCAATACCTGCTGACCGTCAAGCATAACGGACCATTCGGACGAGCCGTATACCTCAGTCTAAGCCGCGATTTCGAACGCTGGTCGGAACCCTCGCTCATCTATCACGCTGACTGGCGCGATCAGGAACTGGGGGCTCAGTACCTGCAGCGGATCGCGGCCGACGCGCGCTACTGGCGACCCACGATCAACGTCCCGGCGGAGTACAACGTCGATATCTACAACATGCCCGTGTTTCGGTACGAGGGCGTTTACATCGGCTTGCCGAACTACTTTGAGTCGAGTGGTCGCATCCCGCCGCCGCGCGGAAATCAAGATGGGATCAACTCCCCGAAACTCGCAGTGAGTCGGGATCTGCAGTCGTGGACCCGGGTCGGCGATCGCGATCACTTCATTCCAATCTCGCCGCTGAGTCCTGGGGCGCTGGATACGGGGCAGATCATGGTGTCCTCCCATCCGGTCCGCCGCGGCGAGGAGTTGTGGTTCTACTATTCGGGCATCAACGTCCGGTACCGCCCCAACGTCGCGCGCGTGATTGATGAGTATGAGAGTGCGATCTATCTCGCGAAGCTACGTATTGATGGCTTCGTTTCGTTGCGCGGCGCGGTGGTGGAGGGCTTTGTTGACACCCTTCCGATGCTCATCGAGGGAGCATCGCTCTGGATCAATGCCGTCGCGGCCGGTGCCGTCGCCGCAGAAGTCACCGAACCAGATGGTCGCAAGATCTTGGAGGGCTGGGACCGGGCGAGTTGCGTCCAGGTGACCGGCGACCATACCCGGACGGAACTCCGGTGGCGCGGTCGCAATCTGGCGGAGTTGGCCGGGAAACGCGTCCGGCTCCGTTTCCACCTACGCGAGGCGGACCTGTTTTCCTTCTGGGTGCAGTGACCCGTCGACCATGCAGCGACACTCGTTTGGAAATCAAATTCCCGAGTGCCACGCACCAACATCTGTCGATCCAATCCTAAACACCCTCCGATGATCGTACGTCTAATGCTTCTTCTCCTCGTCGCCTGCTCAGCGTACGCTGCCGGCGCGATTGATCTGGGATCCCGGCTCGAACCGCTGGTGGATCGATTCCTCGTCGAGCGCATAGACGGTGTCTCGCTGAAGCTCGCGGAACCGCGACCGGCGGGCGTCGCCCTGCGGTATGAGAAGGCATGGGAGGCGGTGCCCACGGGCACAGCGACCATCGTGGAGGACGGTGGTCTCTATCGCCTCTACTACACGGCGCTGCCGGTCGATTACAAGAGTGAGTCGGCGGAGTCCAATCTCTGCTACGCGGAGAGCCGCGACGGCATCACGTGGGTCAAGCCCAACCTCGGGCTCGTCGATTTCCGCGGTTCGCGGGACAACAACATCCTCATGCCCGGAAACACGGAGGATCGATTCACGGCCAATTTTGCACCGTTCGTCGACCGCCGCCCGGGTGTGCCCCCTGAGGAGCGTCTCAAGGCCGTAGGCGGGGTGTGGCCGAAGGGTGTGTTCGTGCTTGCCTCCTCCGATGGCATTCGCTGGCGCAAGTGGCGTGAGCAGCCTGTCTTCAGCGCAGGCGCCTTCGACAGTCAGAATGTCGCTTTCTGGTCCGAGTCGGAGCGGTGCTACGTGCTCTTCTTCCGCGTCTTCAGCGGGACCGACCACACCAAGATCGCGAAGTGGGAGATGGATGGCTACCGGACAATTGCGAAGACCACCTCGCCCGATCTCGTGAACTGGAGCGAGCCCCAGCGCATGAGCTTCGGCGACACTCCGCTCGAGCACTTGTACGAGAATCGCACGCACCCGTACCCGCGCGCTCCGCACCTCTACATTTCCTACCCGATGCGTTTCGTCCCGGGACGGCGTTTCCTTTCCGATGAGAAGCTTGCCGCCCTGAAGGTCCTGCCGTCGTACCTCAACATCAAGGGCCACACGCATAACATCCCCAATGAGGTATCGGACACGGTGCTCATGACCAGCCGCGGCGGTTACCGCTACGACCGCACGTTCATGGAGGCGTTCCTGCGCCCGGGCAGCGATGCGGCAAACTGGGTGTCGCGCAATGGCATTGCAGCGACGGGCACCGTGGTAACCGGCCCGGCAGAAATGTCGCTCTACGTCGGTCAGCATTACATGCAGCCCACGGCGTACATCGGGCGCTTTGCCTTGCGCCTTGACGGATTCGCGTCCTGGCACGCCCCCTACGCGGGAGGCGAAGTGGTGACGAAGCCGATCATTGTGGGAGGTCGCGATCTGGTCTTGAACTACGCCACGTCCGCCCCCGGCGAGATTCGGGTGGAACTGCAGGAACCCGACGGGGAACCCATTCCCGGGTACTCCTTGCTGGATGGCGCCCCCATCGTCGGTGACAGCGTGGCTCAGGCGGTCACGTGGGAGCTCAAGACCGATCTCTCCGCCCTGGTTGGCAAACCCGTGCGCATCCGCTTC
>VHCJ01000033.1 GCA_016871755.1 Verrucomicrobiota bacterium
CGCGCCGTCAGGCGGTAGTCGAGGTTCAGGTCCAGCGTCGCGCGCCGGCCATCCCATTGGTAGCCGTCGAGCGCACCAACGCCGGGGATGCGGGTGCCGCGTGTGAGGCCGCGATAGTTCCATTTCGCCATGAGCGTGACGGGGCGCCGCGTGAAGGTGAAGCCCCAGTTGGCGCTGCCGGAAATGATATTGCCGAAACTGGGCTGCGTCTCCGCATCGAGATCGAGCTTGGTGCCATTGGCGAACAGTTCGAACATCCGGCCCCAGCGGCCGAGGAAGCCCAGCGAATGCTTCACGTTCACCTCGAGGCCCGACATCCGCGCCGAGCCGAAATTCGCCTGCGTGGTGATCTGCCAGCCGAGATACCGGGGATCGAGACTGAGCTCCGCCAGGTCCGCTTCGGTGGCCAGGCGAACCGAGTTGCCGAAGAAGTCCCGCACGTCCTTCCGGAAGGCGCCGACACTCAGCAGCCCTCCGGACGGCGCGTAGTACTCGAGCGTGAGATCGAAATTGTCCGCGGTCCATGGCTTCAGCCCGGGATTGCGCAGGCTGATCGTACCGGGGATCGCATTCGGATCCGACGCCTCGTCGACGTCGAGTTCGTTCACCGTCGCGTTGGGAATGATCTGGTTGAAATTGGGCCGGCCGTAGGTCCGGGCGTAGGCGAAGCGCGCCACCAGGTTCTCGGTCAGATTGAAGTTGAGGTGAACGCTCGGGTAGAAGCCGTCGTACGTGCGCTGCGCCCGCGAGCCGCGCTCGAAGCGCGTGAGCCGCAGTTCCTCGAGCGAACCGGCGCCCCCCGCATCCGGACGCCGGATACGCTGGCCCGCGGCATTGCGGGCGAAGCTCCCGTCCGCAAGGCGCTGGAAGACGTTGCCCGGTTCGTAGAGAGCCCCGCGGCCCTTGCCCTGCGTCTGCTCGTAACGGACGCCGGTGACGACCTGCAACCGGTTCCGCAGGAGGCGCGCCTCCCCCTGGACGAACAGCGCATCGACCATTTCGTCGAAGACCTCGGAGTTGTTGATCCGGAACGTCGCTTCCGCCACCTGCTGGGCGACGGTCTGGGTGAAGAGCCGCGGGTCCGCCTGGAACGCCTGCCACGCCCGGTGCGGTGACACCCAGGGGATGTCCGTGAAACCGAACACGGCCGGACGCCCCGCGTAGACCTGCGCCGCATAGGGTGTCGGCACCTCGGCCGTCGCCGTGTTGCCGTCGGTGCCGGCGTAGGTCCAGTTGATGTCGGCCCGCCGCGTGTCGCGCTGCTGCCAGCGGTGCGCGCCGCCGGCCTGGACCGCCACCGGCACCGCGAACAGCGAGAACTGACGGCGCACGCTGAGGTCGGCCGTCGCAACCTTGTCCTGCACGTCGCGCAGCGATGACTGGGCACCCGTCAGCCGGTAATTCTCGATCCGTTGCCAGTCGACCGGCTGGCTGGCGTTGTTGAACGCGTCCATCCGGCCCGGACCCACGTTGTCGATCGCGGAGTAACGGATGCGCACGGGCGCCACCAGGGTCGACGTCGTGCTGAAGAAATGACCGGCATCGGTGTCACGAAAGACCGTCTTCGAGACCGAGGCACTCGCCCCTGCGTCGATCTTCCACGTGCCGTTGTCGTGGCGGTAGCGACCGTTGAGCGCCCTGGTCGCGCCGCGAATGTTGAAGAACTGGCCGTTGAGTGTGAGCCCGCCGCGTCCCGTCGCGCCATCCGTGAAATCAGGTCCGAACGTCAGCGGCACTCCGGTGGCGATGCTCGGTGTGGCCAGCGTGCCCGCGTTGGAGGTCAGCTGGTGCATGCCGTAGTAGGTCCAGAACCTGTTCACCTGGCCGGTGACGGACAGCACCCCGTCGCGCGTCGCTCGCCAGTCGGTCTTCAGGCTCATCGAGTCGCGATTCGTGTAGCGGGGCGAGTCCTGCAGGATGTGCTGCTGCAGGTAGGGCCGGGCGAAGCTGGCCCCGGAGCCCGCCGCCGTCGCGTTGTACACCCGGGCGGAGACGAACGCGTCGTTGAACTGGTTCGAGGTGAGGCCCGAGACCACGATTCCGATCCGGTCGTTGAGCGGCAGCGTGTAGTTGAAGTCCGCATTCGGCTGGATGCGGTGCTTGTTCATCTCGAACGAATGCGGTTCGCGCCCCAGGGCGACGTCGCCCTGGTTGGCCGAGAGAAAAAGCCGGTAGGTGAGATGGGCTTTCTTCCGCTCGAATGCGCTCTTGCCGACCATGTTCACCGTGCCGCCCAGCGTGTCGGCCGGCTGCGAGGGCGTGGGCACCTTGGTGAGTTCCACGCGCGCAATGTTGTTGATCGAGACCTGCTCGAACTGGAAGACACGGGTCGAACCGCCGTAGTGCGCGTTGGCCATCTGCGCCCCGTCCGAAGTCACGCTGGTGAGGTGGCTGTTCAAACCGCGCACGGAGATCGAGAGGATGGTCGGGTCGGCGAAATCCGCGGTCACACCCGGGAGATACTTCATGAACTCGCCGAGATTGCCCTCGGCGATGTCGCCGAAGGATCCGGCGGCGACGACGTTCTTGATGTTGGGCGAGAATCGCTGCTCGTTCGTCGCGATCGCCTCGGCATCCATCTCCTCCGCCGCCACGACGAAACGGCCGAGGCGCACGACGCCGCCGGCGCCGTCGGTACCCTCGCCCAGGCTCACGTCCTGCGTCACGCTGCCGCCCGCCGGCACGTTCACCCCCAGGTCACGCGGCGGCAGTCCGGTGTAGAAGACGCGCAGGACCGCCGCACCCGCGGGAACGTTCGTGAGATGATACAGGCCCGTCTGATCGGTGAAAGCGACCAGTGCGGTGCCGGCGACGGCGACCCGCGCATTGTTGAGGTACTGACCCGTGGCGGGATGATCGACGCGGCCGACGATGCTGCCCGTGGCGGACGAACCCTGACCGGCCGCGGCGGCGGCGTCCGGCGTGGAGAGCGGAGCGACGATCAACGCCAGCCAGGCGCCGAAGGTCGCGAGCGGATGCTTTGCTTTACTGAAAGGAAACTGGATTTTCAAGGGGATCGGATCCGGGAGGGGTTTAAGGGGAGGGTGCCGGTTAAAAACGGAGTCGGACCCCTGTAGTCCCCCAACCCTCGAGTCCGCCTGACCAGCCAGCGGCGCGAAGAGCCGGTCAACAAAGATATCCCGACGGAAACTCAGCGACTCGTCCGATTCCGGCGCCGCGCCGGCGAATGTTCGGATGGCCGTCGTCTTCACTATGATGTTAAGGGACACGCCTCCGGTCGCTCGCTGTCAAGCAGCGAGGCTTCAAAGTGATTCCGCGGCGTCGGCTTGAACGAAGTCGTCGTCTGGCGAGGCCTGCGCGTTCCCCGCGCTCCAGAACACCGGCTCGCCATCGTTGGCATCGGGCTGGGCGTAGCCGTCGCCGAACAGTTCTCGCGGCTATGCCGTAACCAACCATACAAACCAGACCGAAAAGGATTGAACTGAGGTGACCGCCGATAATTGATCCGCTGGCGGTGACAGTCTGGGGCGTGTAGAACGTCTTACCAATCTCAGGCTCCGGGCCGGACCGCCAAGCCGGTCCGTCCCTCCGCCTGAGATTGCCAACGACACCCGAAACCACCACATCAACCAACGCCTCAGACTGACATCAAAGGTGGAGCAGTTCCGGCGTCCCTCTCATATACAATGAGCCCCGCCCCATGAAATCGCCTTCCTCCCGTCTGGTCGCGGTGCCGCCGTGCCGCCGCGTTTCCGCCCTCCTGCTGGCCTGGTGCTTGGCCGCCTTGACGAGTGCGACCGTGCGTTCGGCGGCGACAACACCGAAGGACGCTCCCTTGGACCTGGGGTCCCGGTGGGAGCTATTCGTCGATTCCTACCTTGTAGCCTCGACCCGCGGAGCAGCGTTGCGTTTGCACGAACCGCGGAAGGCCGAGGTCGTGCTCGTGCTCGACGCTCCCTGGGAGGGTCCGACCAGCGCGTATTTCTCCGTCCTCCGCGACGGCGACGTGATCCGGCTGTATTACCGGGGGTCGGTCGCGGGATCGGACCACTCGGACAACCAGGTCACCTGCGTGGCGGAGAGCCGCGACGGCATCCATTTCACCCGTCCCAAGCTCGGTCTCGTCGAGGTCAATGGCTCCAAGGAAAACAACGTCGTGTGGCGGGGCGTGGAGTCGCACAACTTCGCCTCTTTCCTGGATCTCAACCCGAACTGCGCGCCGGACGCCCGCTACAAGGCGCTCGCCGGCTTGAAACAGCCGGGGCGCAACTGGCACCTGGGGCAGACCCCGGGCGGCCTGTACGCTTTCGCCTCCGCCGACGGGGTCAATTGGCGCAAGCTCCGGTCTGAACCCGTCATGACCCAAGGGGCCTTCGACTCGCTCAACCTCGCCTTCTGGGATCAGGCACGCAACCGCTACACGTGTTACAGCCGCATTTTCGAAAACAAGGTGCGTGCCGTGCAAAGCCTCCATTCGGCCGACTTCGTCGCGTGGAGCAGCCCGGTCGCGAATCGCTACGATTCGGGCGTGCCGCGCGAGCACTTCTACACCAGCGCCACGCTGCCCTGTCCGGAGGCCGAACACCTGCTGGTGGCTTTTCCCATGCGCTTCGTGACGGACCGCAAGAAAGTGGCCGAGCACAAAGGTCCCGGCGTGTCCGATGCCGTCTTCATGTCGAGCCGTGATGGTGTTACTTGGGATCGTACCTTTCTGGAGGCCTGGGTTCGGCCGGGTCCGGACCAGAAGAACTGGACTGATCGCAACAACATGCCCGCGTGGGGGATCGTCGAGAGCGCGCCGGGCGAATGGTCCATGTACATTTCAGAGCATTACCGTTGGACGGACTGTCGGATCCGTCGGCTCGTGCTGCCGCGCCACCGGATCGCCGCGATGCAGGCGGGCGCGCGCGGCGGGGAATTCACGACGCGTCCGCTGGTCGTCAGTGGCGGCCGCTTGGTGCTCAACTACGCGACCTCCGCGGCCGGGTCGGTCCAGGTGGAAATCCAGGACACCGCGGGCCGGCCTCTGCCGGGGTTCGGCGCCGCCGATGCCCCGGTTCTGTACGGCGACGAGCTCGACGCCACGGTGCGTTGGAAGCAGGGCGTCGACCTTTCCGCCTTGCGTGGCAGGACCGTTCAGCTGCGCGTGCTGCTGAAGGATGCGGACCTGTTCGCGCTCCGGTTTGCGGAATGATCCACCCGTTTTACCCCGGATCCTCGAGCGTGGTTCACCGAGCGCCTCCGTCCCCCGCTGGAGTTGTAGCGACGACGGACCGAGACCTTGCCGCCGAGTTTTCCTGAGATCGCGACAGGCTTCTTTTTCGAAACTCAACCCCAACCTATACCCCACCTGCCCCTCATGCATCCCCGCCGATCCCGCTTGGCACTCGTTGTCGCCCTTTTGACCTGCGTTTCCGTTTCGGCCGCCGAGTCTTTCGGAGAGCCGTCGGCCGCCCGCGGAATTCTCGAGGGCCGCGTGCTCAACGCGGCCACCGGAACCTACCTCGAAAACGTCCGCATTCGAATCGCCGGAACCGAGCTCGAGACCATAACCGACCGGGAAGGATCTTACCGGCTGGATGGCGTTTCCGCGGGACGCGCCGTGGTGACAGCCTCCTACATCGGCCTGACGGAGATGACTCTGCCCGTGCAGGTCTCTGCGGGTCAGGTGACGCGTCGTGACTTGGAACTCAGCCTGGCGGGGGCACCGGTGGCGACGGCGCCCGGAGAGCTGGTGAAGCTTGATCAGGTGACGGTGGTGGCGGCGCGCGAGTTCAGCGCGCAGGCGCTGGCGCTGAACGAGCAGCGGCATGCCGCCAACATCAAGAATGTCGTGGCGGCCGACGAGTACAACGGGGCGGCCGCGGGACAGCTGGGCGACTTCCTCAAGTTCATCCCCGGGGTGTCGGCGATCTACTCCGGCAATCTGGCCACGGACATCTCCGTGCGGGGCTTCCCCGGTTTCACCACCGGCGTGAGCATCAACGGCGGCGAGGTGGCGGCCGCCTCCTTGGGCGAGAGCCGCAACGTGCAGATCTATGCCGTGCCGCTGAACAACGTCTCGCGCATCGAGGTGAACAAGGTGCCGACCCCCGACATGCCGGCTTCCGGGCTCGGTGGGTCCGTCAACATCATCGCCCGCGAGGGATTCCAGCACAAGGCCCCGCGGTTCAACTACGGCCTCAGCAGCTCGTTCAACGGTTCCCGGGCTTTCAACCTCGACCGGTTGCCCGGCCCCACCGACCGGATCCGCGCCCGCAATCTCAACCCTGATATCGATCTCAGCTACCTGCGCCCGATCAACGACGCGCTCGCGTTGACGATGGCTTTCTCCCGCATTTATCCGCGCACCCGCAGCGACGCGACGAGCGCGAACTACGATCTCAACACCCTGGTGCAGACCAGCAACGGCTGGACGCCCGACTCCCAGTTCATCCTCCAGACCTCCGGGCAACTCGGCGTCGACTGGAAGTTCGGGCGCAACCACACGCTCAACGCGAGTGTGCAGCAGACCCGGCGGGACGGCTACTGGGCGACGTCAACGTTCACGACCAACTTTGGTGCCGGTGCGACCGGAGGTCCGTCGTTCACGCAGGGCGCGCCGACCGCCGTCGGCTCGGTCTCGCAGAGCTTCGACTACCGCTACCGGATCCAGAACAGCATCAGCGGCCTGGTGCGTTACGCCCACCGGGGCGAGGTGTGGCGGATCGACGCCAGTGTCGGCCTCTCCTCGGCCAAGACGCATGAAGGCTCCGCGGACAAGGGGTATTTCCAAAACTCCTCCGGCACGATCACCAATCTCTTGATCCGTGGTGACGGCATCGGCTCGGCCGACCGCAAGGAGAAGCTGATGCCCACCCGTCACACCGTCGTCGACCGGACCGGGGTCTCCGTGGACACCCTGAACGGGAATGCCTACGCGATCTCCACCGCCTCGGTGTTCGACCGCAACTGGCAGAACGAGCGCCTCACCGGCCGGATCGACCTGACGCGAACCTTCGCCACCCGGATCCCGTTTTCCCTCAAGACCGGCGTCGCGATCAACCGGCAGGATTGGTCACGGAACCAATCGGACCAGACCTACGCCTTCCAACCCGGCACGGCCGTCACCGAGCGCACGGCCGGAAAATGGGGATTGGTGGACGAGGCCTTTTCCGCGGCGCTGAAACCCTATCCGGGCAACCGCGTGATCCAATGGATCAGCCCCAAGCGCACCCACGACCTCTACCGGCAGCGGCCCGAGCTTTTCGTGCTGGATCGCGCCGCGGAGCACACGACTCAGGCCAATAACGACAAACGGATCGTCGAGACCGTCACCGCGGGTTACCTGCGCGGTGATGTGCGAGCCTTCAGCAATCGGCTCCTGGTGGTAGCGGGCGTGCGGTTCGAGGACACCGCCGACGAGGGATGGGGTCCCTTGCAGGATCCCACGGCGCAATATCAGAAGGACGCGCGCGGCAATGTGGTGCGCAACGCGGCCGGCAGTCCGATCCTGATCACGACCGATGCGCTGGAACGCGCGAAGCTGCGGTACCAGCGTCGCGGGACCCGGGTGGAGAAGTCCTACCACGGCTTTTACCCGAGTGTGAACGCCAGCTTCAGCCTGCGGCAGGATCTCGTCCTGCGGGCGGCTTATGCGGAGACCATCGGGCGTCCGGATTTCAACTTCATCCTCCCGGGAATCACGATCACGGATGTCACGGCGACGCCGGGCAACCGCCTCATCACCGTCGTCAACACTGGGCTTACGCCGTGGACGTCGAGCAACTCCGACCTCTCCCTGGAGTCGTATGCGATCAAGGGCGCCATCGCCTCCGTCGGGGTGTTCCAGAAGAACATCAAGAATTTCTTCGGCGCCACACGCTACCGGGCCACCCCGGAGATCCTGACCGCGCTCGACCTGCCGGTGGAGCAGGAGTTTCTCGATTACGACGTCGCGACCACGATGAACGTCGGCGAGGCGAAGATCACGGGCTTTGAATTCGGCTACAAGCAGGCGCTCACCTTCCTGCCGAAGTGGGCCAGTGGCGTGCAGGTCTTCCTCAATTACACGAAGATGAACCTGGGTGGCTCGAACGCCTCGGACTTCAGCGGCTTCAACCCCAAGAACACGAGCTGGGGCGTGCAGCTGACCCGCCCGCGGTATGTGGTGAAGCTGAACTGCTCCATCATGGGCGAGACGCGCCGCACGCCGGTGGCCGCCAATGCCGCCTCCGGCATTCCGGCGGGCACCTACCTCTGGCAGGGTGACTACCGCCGCTACACGCTGAGCGGGGAATACCGGTTCACGCGCAGACTCGGCCTCTTCGGCTCCTTCGGCGATTTCGACACCAAGGGCTTCAATCCCGTGCAGCGCCGCTACGCCGACCCTGCCACGCCCGACTACGCCAAGTACCAGCGTATCCAGGAATGGGGCATCACCGTGACGCTCGGGATCAAGGGTGAGTTTTAGTCTCGCCGGACCGGCTGACACCCGACTGCCGCCAAGATCAAGACCCCCCCCATGCCCGGCCTCCATCGCGCGTCACCGTTGCTGTTCATCCTGATCGCGGCCGCCGTCGCCGGCGTGACGCCGCCGCCCCGATCCCCGGCTGATCTCAGCGGCGACTGGCACCTGTTGGTGGACGATTCGCTCGTCGCGGAGAAACACGGCGTCACGCGCCGGTACCACGCCTTTGCCAAGGACCCGCGCAACCCCGTGCTGGTCGCCGACCGGCCTTGGGAGGGCAAAGTCATCTATGTGTACGGTTCCGCGCTGCCGGGTGAGGACGGGCGCGGCTATCGGCTCTGGTACCATGCTTGGCAAGGCGGCGAATACCGCAACCTCTACGCCACCAGCCCCGACGGGGTGCGGTGGGAGAAACCCGCCCTCGGGCTGGTGGAGTTCCAGGGCAGCAAAGACAACAACCTGCTGTTTCGCCGCACCAGAGAGGATCATCTGCCGGTGGTCCTCTGGACGCCCGATGACCCGGATCCGGCGCGGCGGTACAAATTGATCAACTACGACTACGGCCGCACCAAGCCCGCCAACCTCGTCAGCGGCTTCTGGGGCGCGACTTCGGCCGACGGGATCCACTGGCGGGATCTGCCCTCCAACCCGGTTCTTGCGGACCCGGGTGACGTTGGGAACTTCGTGCGGGATGTGCGTGCGCGTCGGTACCTCGGCTACCCCAAGGTTTTCGCGCCGGTGCGCGGGTTTAGACGCCGAGCCGTGGGCTACACGGCGACAGACCGATTCGAGCAATGGCCGCCGGCGGAGCTCATCCTCGTGCCTGACCAAGTCGACGACCGCTGGGTTACCCAGGACAAGCAGCACACGGATTTCTACGGACTTTGCGCCTTCCCCTACGAGTCGGGTTATATCGGGCTGCTGTGGATCTTCCGGATCACCGACGGCAACAACGACGGGCCTATTTTTGTCGAACTCGTCTCCAGCCGCGATGGCGTGAAATGGCACCGACAGGAAGGCGAGCGGCCCCCGCTCCTCGATGTCGGCGCGCCGGGTGCATGGGACAGCGGCATGATCACCACGGTCAATCAGCCGTTGGTGGAAGGTGACCGCATCAGACTCTTCTACGGCGGGGCCCGCCACACCCACAGCGGCACGAAGAACGCGGAGTCGGCGATCGGTGTCGCGACGCTGCGCAAGGACGGGTTTGCCTCCTTGGACGCCCCGGCGGCGTTGCCCGGACTGGTCACAACCCGCCGTTGGCGGGGCGGCGGCGGGCCGCTGCGGGTGAACGGCGACTTTCGCGGCGGCGCCCTGCGGGCCGAAGTGCTCGATGCGGAGGGACGCGTGGTGCCAGGCTACGGGATGGAAGAGTGTGTCGCGGTGACGGCGGACGGCGTCGACCTGCCGGTGCGGTGGCGCGAGCACTCCGTGCTGCCGTCCAGTGCGCAGAGGCGGCAGCTTCGATTTCAGGTCGCCGGTGGATCGCTCTACTCCTTCCACGTGGGGCCAGGTGTCGTCTGGGAGGAGCTGGCGGCGGTGTCGGATCGGGCGATCAATTTCTCGGAAAGAGTTGATCCTGCGCGGCTGGCTTTGGTCGGCGGGGCGGTGGTGCAGGCGGGGGAGGGCGGCAATCCTGCGTTGGTCCTGAAGAAGGCGGGCGATGCGGCGGACCTGCCGGGTACGGCGGAGCTCGGACGGGAATTCACGCTCGCGGCGCGGGTGCGTACGGCCGCCACGTCGTGGGCGCGAATCTTCAGCGCCCATCGTGGAACCGGCGAACCCGCCACGGGTGAACTGATCTTTGATTTCAATCCCCGCAGCGGGGTGCTGCGGCTCGTGGTCAACGGCCAGCGGGTGCAGTCGCGGCCGCGTTATCTCGGCGACAAGCAGAACCACCATTACGCGGCGACCTACGCCGATGGCGAGGTGGTGCTGTACGTCGATGGGGCCCGGGCGGGCGAGGGACGGATCCGCCAGGGCAGCGCGCATTTGTTCAGTGATCGCAGCATCATCGAGCACCTGGGCGCAGGCCGGCCGCTCACCGGAGCCACGCTCTCCGGGGATCTGCGGGTGGGGGAGGACCCGGGCACGCGCTTCATCACCTTCCGGGATGAGGCGCTTAATGCACCGACCGAGCAGCTGGTTGGAACCGTCGATGACCTCCTGGTGGCGCGTCGGGCGCTGAGTGCAGCGGAGGTGCGCAAGCTGGTGCATGCTCCTTAGCCCGGGGATCAGCGCGTGCGCTTCGGCAACACGTGGATTCCGGTGAGGATCGAAAGGACCGACGAGCCGCGGACCTTCAACCCGGTGAAGGATGGCGCCTTGCGGTGGCGGTTTTGGCCGAGATCTACCAACCGAAGGCGGCCTCATTCCGCCGGTTGAGGAAGGCCGTCTGGTCGGAAACGAAGACCGCTACAAGGAACGTCGCGTCGCGAGCGGGGTAAACCTCGCCTCGACGCGTCGGCGCCGGCTGCCTTTCCGATTGTCGAGCTCCTGATGGCTCGCCTGCGCTGCCGGCCGAAGCGGGACTGCTACCGGGCCTGGCAGACGGCCATCGCCCCTGGATTGAAACCGTTCACGATGGCGGAACACGAGCAGGGGTTTCCGTTGCTCGGGATCATTCCGGGCATGGCGAGACGCAGCGGTGAAGTCATCAGAGGGCGTGGAACGCAGTTAGGATCCCAACCGCTTCACCACGGAGGCACGGCGACTGGGGGCGAACCATCCTTTGCCACGGAACACTCTGAAAACACCGAAACTATACCGCCGCCAGGTCCCCGTTGGCGATCGCCTATGCCGCCGCAGCTGATGACGACGAGTAACGTGGGAGGTGACGCGAACGATAGGGGCGGTCGGGCGCCACCGGACGGATCGGGTACGCGGCCTTGGGTTTACTGGGAGGTCCAGCCGCCGTCGACCACGAGACTGTGGCCGGTGACGTAGCTGGCGGCGTCCGAGAGCAGGAACAGGGTCGGTCCGACGATCTCCTCGTTGCGCCCGACGCGTTGGAGCGCGGTCTTGCGGTTTAGCTCGGCGATGAAATCCGGGTGCCGCTCCCGCACTTCCGGGTTGGGAAACGGTCCGGGCGTGACGCAGTTACAGCGGAGGCCGTGCGGGCCGTAGTGCACCGCGAAGTAGCGCGCGAGCTGCAGCAAGCCGGCCTTGCCCACGCCGTAGTCGATCGGGTTGGGCTTGAGCGGTTCGCGGTAGATGCGGGGGTCGGGCGCGACCACCCCGTACATGCTGGCGAAAAACACCAGGCTGCCGCGTCCCCGCGCCTTCATGGACTCGGCGGCGGCGCGGCCCAGCGCGAAGGCGGGCGTGAGGCCGCGCGTCAGCGTGGCGTCGAAGGTCGCCGCCGGCAGCGACTCGAGTGTCTCCCCGGACGAGGAGGCGTAGGCGAGGTGCACGACGCCGTCGGGCACGCCGTGACGGCCCACGACTTCGGCGACAAGGGCCTCGGCCGCCGCGGCGGAGTCGACGTTGGCGCTCACCGGTGTCGTGCGGCGGAGTCCGGCCTCGCGCACGAAGGCCTCGCTCCGGCCCGGCAGATCACAGCAGACGACGGTGGCGCTGGCGTCGTCGAGCGCCGCCACGATCGGCCGGCCGAGGTAGCCGGCTCCGCCGGTGACAAGGATGAGCTGGTCGGTTAGAGCAAGCCGGGGAGTCATGAGAGAAGGTGGCGATGGGGAAGGGCGGCGAATGCGGCCGATAGCCAGGTGAAGTCGGCGAACAACCGGCTCCGTTCGTTACTCCAGCGGCGTCAGCTCGATGAGGCAGTACCAGATTTCGGCGCCCTCGGTCTGGAAGAAGATCTTCCCCTTGGTGACGTTCAGCCCCCAGGCCTTGTTCACGAGCCGGCCGTTGACGTGATACTCGAGCGTGTCGCCCCGGCAGATGATCTCGCAGCGCGTCCACTCGCCCAGCGGCGACTCGACGTCCGCCGGCCCGCGCACGCCGAGCGTATCCGTCCATTTGGGATCGCGCCCCCACCAGTTGTGCCGGCCGCCGTCCTTGTAGGAGATCTTTTCCCCGCCGGCCTGGTAGTACTTCTGCTTGCCGTCGATCACGCCCTCGCTCGTCAACAGGAGCGTCGCTGGCTGGCCGGCGTCGTCCTTCTTGGTGGCGTTGACGACGAGGATGTCGCCCGTGCCGCCCTCGATGATCTGGAATTCATACGAGGTCATCCACGGGCTCTTCTCGTTCGGGCCGATGCAATGGAGCAGGACGCCGGAGTCGCGCGACTTGTCCTTGCGGTTGCCGTAGGTCGGGCCGCCCCACTTGTAGTCGAAGGTCAGCTTGTAGTTGGAGTAGGCCTGCTTCGAGATGATGCCGCCGTAGTAGGCGGTGTCGCCGGCCCCGCCGGAGACCTTCAGCATCCCGTCGACCACGGTGAAGATGCCGGGGGTTTCGTACTGGGTCTGGACGGTGTAGGTGTACCAGCCGTCGAGATTACGGCCGTTGAAGAGCTTGATGGACCGGGGGCCGGCCGCGGCGACCAGGGCGACGGCCAAGCTGGTTGCCAGGAGCAGTAGACGGAGGTGTTTCAGGGAGAGGGGGCGAGTCGGAGGGGACGAGCTGACAAGGCCTAGCGAAAATCGAAGTCGTTCGGCTTCTGCCACTGGATCCGTGCGGCATAAACGCTATTGTCGGCTCCACGCGGATTATCGACCGGAATAATCAGTTGCGGGCTGAAGGTCTGCATCCACTCCGCCACGGTCACCCACGTCTCGTCCGGGCTCACCTCGGTCACACCGAAATTTCCCAGGCGCGCGCCGCGGTCGGGCACGAGGATGCGCTCGGTGGCGCGCCGGACGACGATTTTCTCCGGGTCGATCTGGCCGATGAACAGCGGCGCGCGGTGGCGGATGACGTGGTCGTTACTGGCGCCGCGGCGGGTGTAGACGAGGAAGAGCCCGTCGCGGTGGGTCACCCAGTGCTGCTGCGTGTTATAGTTGCCCAGGTCCGTGCCGTCATCCCAGCGCCAGAGCCGCGGGGCGTCGAAGTTGAGACCGTCGGAGCTGGTGGCCACGTAACCGGCCGTGTCGTTGCGCAGCGTCAGGTAGAACTTGCCGCCGAACCGGGCGAGCGACGGCTCGACGAGGCCGCGTCCGCCCTTCACGGCGAGTTCGGCGCCCTGCTCGATCACCGTCAGCGTGGTGCCATCGAAGCCGCAGCGCAGCACGCGCGAGCGGTTGTCGGCTTCGCCCTTCCGCTTGCCGTACACCGGCAGCAGGATTTCCCCGTTGGGCAGGTCGACCCGCTGCACCGATCCGGCGCCGGAATTGAAGGAGGCGGGGTCGTCCGCCGGAAGGTCGAGCGTCCGCCACGGGGTCCAGGTGCGCTGGATCGGGTCGTACACCGAGTAGACCGTCTGGCGCGCGAGCGTGCCGTCGACACGATTCTTGGTGTAGCGGACGGTGTGGCCGATGCCGAGGAGCTTGCCGCTCTTCGCATGCCACTTGGGCCAGAAGTCGCTCGCGGCGACGATGACGCCGCCCGGCTCCTCGCGGCGGCCGAGCGTGTCGGTATGTTCGTAGGGGCCCAGCCACGTGCGCCCGAGGTCGTTCGTGCGCGTTTCGGTCAGCGCGAAAAAGACGTCGCTGCCCTTGAGCCAGAGCTTCTGCATCGTGAGCACGAAGGCGGGCGAGCGGTGCTCGCCGCGCGGCACAATTCCGGCGCGCGGGTGCACCCAGCAGTATTGGCCGTCATAGCCGCGCGTCACGGTATCGAGCAGGACCTTGTACTGCACCACACCGGTCTCGACGGGGGCGCGGTCGGCGGCCCGGGCGGGGATCGCGGTCGAGCCGAGGACGATTCCGGCAGCGAGGAGAGCGGGGAAGACGCGCGTCAGCGCGGGGAGGGGAGTCATGATCGGGGGGACGGGGCAGGTCACCACCTCGGTGCGGAAGGCACCCGGGATTTCCACTGCGATACGGAACGTTTCAGTTGAGGCCCGCGAATGGACGCGAAGCAACGCGAATCCCGCCGGACTAGGCAGGGCCGGCCGCACGATTCACGCGCGGTCGTCGTCGAGCCGGTCGAGCGCGGTGGGCGGCACCTTGGCTAGGGCCGCGGCGCCGTGGGCGATCTGCGCGACCGAGCGGCCGCTGACGAGCACGAGGGTAACTGCGAGGTGACGCGCGGCCCAGGCGAGGGCGAGTTCGCTGAAGGTGAATCCGGTCCGCTCGGCGACCGCCGTCAACCGCGCCAAGCGCTCTTGTGCGGTCGGGGTGAAGTAGATCGCCTGGTGGCCCGGGATGAGATCGAACCGCGTGCCCGCCGGGACGCCATCGCGGTACTTGCCGGTGAGGAACCCGGCGCCGAGCGGGCTGTAGCCGACGCGCCGAACAGCCCGTCGGCGACGACGCCCCGCAGCGCGGCGACGGTGTCCGGCCGGAGTGCCGATTTATTCCACTGGTGCAGGTAGAGCACGTCGACCCGCGCGAGGCCGGGGCGCTGGAGGCTGGCGTGGATCTTCTCCCGCAGGGTGGCGGGTTCGTAGGGCGGCAGAATCCTGGTGGCGAAGAGTGCGGCTCTTTCGGCGATGCGAACATCAACATCCCCGATCTCGGGCGGCGCGGGCAGGCCATCAACCGCGGTTCCGCTGGCCCTCGCGTCCGGCTGGAGTCGGGTGGTTACGCCCATGATTGGCTCCGCGCCGGGGCAACTGGAGGTTTTCGAACGCGCGCCGGCGATCCTGCGCCTCCATTGCAGGGAGCCGCCGGTGGCGGCGCTTGCCCGGGGTGGGGCGGCCGGATCACGGCTTGATCTCCACGGCGCTCTGCGTCCCACTGGTTCCGCCCCATTAATCGCCGCGCGGACCGCCGCGCCGCGTTCCCGTTGCTCTTCCCATGAAGTTCACCCCGCCGACCTCATCTCTCCGCCCCGGCCTGCTGATCCTCGCGGCGGCGCTGTCCGCCCTGGCGGCGCCGGCCGCCGAATTGTCCGCGACGGGCACGATTTCCGGCCGCGTGCTCAACGCCACCAGCGGCAGTTATCTCAACAACGCGCGGGTCGCCGTCGCCGGCACGAGTCTCGAGACCTACACCGATGAGAACGGCGATTATCTCCTGGTCCAGGTGCCGGCCGGGGCGGCGCGGGTGACCGCGTCGTTCACCGGATTCGAGGCGCAGACGGTTTCCGTCGCGGTGGCGACCGGCGGCGCCGTCCGCGCGGATTTCGAGCTCGCGCTCCCGCGTCGCGGGCCGGAGGCGAACCGGGAGATCGTGAAGCTCGAGGCCTTCACCGTGCAGGAACGCGAACTCACCGGCAAGGCGGTCGCGCTCCATGAGCAGCGCACGGCCCCGAACATCAAGAACGTCGTGGCCATCGATGTGGATACCGGCGAGGGCAACGTCGGGGAGTTCCTGAAATACATCCCCGGTCTTGTGATGGACCAGAACCCGCAGACGCCCCAGTTCGCCTCGATCCGGGGCATGCCCTCCAGCGGCACGCTGGTCACGACCAACGGCATGGAGGTCGCGGCCAACGGCGTCACCGGCCGAGCGACGGACCTTGGGCTCGCCGCCACCGGCAACATCGATCGCATCGAGGTCACGAAGGTGCCGACCCCCGACATGCCGGCCAACGCGGTCGGCGGCGGCATCAACATGATCACCAAGAGCGGCTTCAGCCGGAAGACCGCCCTGCTCAGCTACAACGTCTACACCACCCTCAGCACGCTCGACGGCCTGGAAGGCGGGCCCGGTCGGATCACGGGGCGCAGCGAAGGCCCCGACGGACGGTCCGACGTCCGGCGCATCAATCCCTCCTTCAACCTCAATTATCTCCTGCCGCTCAACCGCTCGTTTGCGTTGGCGCTGTCGCTGAGCCGCTCCAGTCGCTACAACGACTGGGATTTTCCGAACCCCGCGTGGGACAAGATCGGCCTCAAGCTGACCTCGAACACGATCAACGCGCTGCCCCTCGGGGAGGACAAGGAGCTCGCCGCGATCACCCTCGACTGGAAACCGGGGGCCCGGCACGCGTTCAGCCTGGGCTACTCGCTCTCCAACCAGGAGATCTTCGTCCGCCAGAACCGGGTGATCTCGACTTTCGGCACCGGCTCGACCGGGGGGCCGACCTTCGCCGCGGGTGCGCCCACCGCCGTCGGCAACGTGGCGCAGTCGAACGTCTGGAACAACCAGTACAAGGATCTCCGCCTCGCTACGCTCACCTACCGGTTCACCGGCGCCCGCTGGCGGGTGGACGCCAATGCCGCCTTCTCCACCGCCGGCACAAGGTTCACCGACACCGAGGACGGGTTCTTCAACTCCCTGACGGCGCGTATCTCCAACGTCATCATCCGCCACGACGGCATCGAGTCCGTGGTCGACCGGCGCGTGCCGTTCATGCGGGTCACGGACCGGGCGGGCGTGGGGATCGACGCCAACGACGGCAACAACCTCTCGCTCGTCAGCACCGGTTCTTCCGCGCAGGACATCACCGACGAGGTGCAGCGCGCCTCCTTCAACGTGACCCGGGAGTTCGATCCCGGTTTCGGGCTCAGCCTGAAGTTCGGCGCCCTGTTCAGTCGCCGCACGAACGAGACTGTCGCCGGGTCGAAGAGCTGGACCTTCACGCCGCCGGCCGGCACCTCGGCCCTCGCGCGCAATTTCGACCTAATTGCGCGGAACTTCTCGGCCCAGCCCTGGTTCCGGGACCCGAACGGCCAAAACGTGCCGGTGCAGTGGATCAGCCTCGCTCGGGTTCACGACCTGTATGCGGCGCAGCCGACGTGGTTCGTGCTCAACGAGGCCGCGGCCCACACCAGCCGGGTTAACCTCACCAAGACGATCGAGGAGACGATTTCCGCCGGCTACCTGCGGAGCGACTGGAAGTTCCTCGACAACAGGCTCTGGCTCGTTGCCGGCGTGCGCTACGAACGCACCGACGACGAAGGGTGGGGGCCGCTCAACGACATCCGCGCCACCTACCGGCAGGACGCGAACGGGCGCCTCCTGCGCGACGCCAACGACCGGCTGATCCCGGTCACGACGGATTCCCTCGTGCGCACCCGGCTCCAGTACACGCTCAAGGGTGCGTACACGAAGCGAAACTACGGCGGCTTCTACCCCAGCGTGAACACAAGCTTCTCCCTCACGCCCCACCTCGTCGCCCGCGCCGCCTACGCGCGGACGATCGGGCGGCCCAACTTCCCCGAGATCATCCCGGGAATGACGATCACGGACCCGGACGCCACGACAATCAACAAGACCATCACCGTGATCAACAGCGGCCTGAAGCCCTGGAGCGCGCACAACTTCGATTTCAGCCTCGAGGCCTACGAGTTGCAGGGGGCGGTCGCCTCGGTCAGCCTCTTCCAGAAGAACCTGAAGGACTTCTTCGGTTCGACGCGCACCGACGCGACGCTCGAGACGCTGGCCGAGTTCGGGCTCAACGAGGACTACCTCGACTACGACATCATCACGAAGCGCAACATCGGCGCCGCCACGATCCGCGGCGTGGAGTTCAGCTTCCGGCAAGCGCTCGGGACCTGGGCGCCCTGGGCGCGCGGCTGGCAGGCGTACACGAACGTCACACTGATGGACCTCGGGGGGCCGAACGCGGCGGACCTGGTCGGGTTTTCCCCGCGCACCGTGCAATGGGGCCTGAGCTACGCGCGGCCCCGGTTTTCCGTCCGCGTGAACGTGAACCAGAACAAGTGGCGGCGCCAGGCGCCCGCCACCGCGAGCGCGACAGTGCGACCGAACAGCTACACGTACTTTGCGCCGCAGCTGAAGGTCGACGCGACCCTCTCGTACATGTTCAGCCGGCGCTACTCGGCGTACTTCGACGTGCGCAACCTCGGGGGCGTGGCGCAGCGCCGCGGGGTTTGGTCGCCCGACACCCCGGCCTATGCCCGCGTGGATCTCCTCCAGTACCCGTCGGCCGCCTTCACCCTCGGTGTGAAGGGGGATTATTGAGCCGCCCACTTCCCGTTTTCCAATGAAGCTTCCCCACCTGCTCTTTGCCTCGGCCCTCGTCGCCGGCGGCGTATCCGCCGGTTTCTCCGCCGCCGCCGGCGCCTCCACGCCGGCGGGAATCGCACTCGTGAAATCGCGCTATGTCGCCATCGACAACGTCTGCGCCTGGCCGATGCTCGCCACCCTGCCCGACGGCTCTTTCGCCGCGATCATCTTCAACCGTCCCAGCCACGGCCAGATGGAGGGAGATGTGGAGTGCTGGGTCAGCCGCGATGGCGCGCTCTGGGAAAAACGCGGCCATCCCGCGCCCAATGAACCGCACACGGTGCGCATGAACATCGCCGCGGGGCTCGCGCGTAACGGGGACCTGCTGGTGCTGTGCTCCGGCTGGACCGACGTGAAGCAGCCGGAAAGGCCGAAGCAGGCCGCGTTTCGCGACGCGGTGCTTCCGACCTGGGTTTGCCGCTCGGCGGACGGCGGCCGCACATGGACCCAGCACAGGCAGTTTCCCGCCAACGAGGACGGCTGGATGCCCTTCATTCCATTCGGACCGATCCTCGTCGGCCTTGACGGCGCGCTGCACGTGTCCTGTTACGCGGGCGAATTCGCCGACCCCGCCAAGAGCACGAAGACGAAAGGCTGGCGCGCCTGGCACTTCCGCAGCGATGACGACGGCCGCACCTGGCAGCGGACCTCGGTGATCGGACCTACCCACAACGAGACGGCGATCTTCCACCTGGGGGGACGCGATTGGCTCGCCGCGGCGCGCACCGATGCGATGGAGATTTTCCGCTCCACCGACGATGGTCAGACGTGGGGCGAAATGGTGCGCGTGACGGAGCGCAACGAGATCAACGGCCACCTTGCGCGTCTGCGGGACGGACGCCTGCTGCTGAGCTACGGCAACCGCGTGGCCGG
Organism: Verrucomicrobiota bacterium; assembly: GCA_016871755.1. Taxonomy (GTDB): domain Bacteria; phylum Verrucomicrobiota; class Verrucomicrobiia; order Opitutales; family Opitutaceae; genus UBA6669. Next base: position 19,261 of record VHCJ01000033.1, read on the forward strand.
GCAGTTCGGCGTGATGGCGAAGTTCAGCGGCGACGAGGGCCGCACCTGGGGCGCGCCGGTGCGTCTGGCGAGGAGCCTGGAGCAGGATTGCGGTTATCCCAGCAGCGTGCAGCGCACCGACGGGAAGATCGTGACGGTGTATTACGCCAAGCGCGTGGAGAACCACGATCGCTACCACATGGGCGCGGTGATCTGGTGAGGTGACCGCCGATAATTGATCCGCTGGCGGTGACAGTCTGGGGCGTGTAGAAAGGAACCCAGATCATGAAAGGCAAACGACACACGACTGAGGAAAAGATCCGGACCCTG
>VHCJ01000034.1 GCA_016871755.1 Verrucomicrobiota bacterium
CCCGGCCGGGTTGGGGGCTCCCCCCCCCCCCCCCGCAGGTCCCGGGCCGACCATGCCGCGGGCTGATCGTGACGTGCTTCTGACAATTAGTGCGCGTTCTACGCCAAGGAATGGAAGTGGTTGGAGATTGATCCGTTGCCGCTTCCTCCAAAGCTGGCGGCCTTCCTGCCGTGGACCTCCACCCCTACGCGTTTCTCGCCCTGTTCGTGTTGGTCGCGATCGCTTTCCCCCTCGCGCTGCTTGCCGTGGCGCAGTTGTGGTTCCGGTTTTTCCAGCCGCCCAAGCCGAGCGTTTCGAAACAGGATCCCTACGAGTGCGGCGTCGCGCCGCGCGGCGATGCGTGGATCCAGTTCAAGGCGCACTATTACCTCTACGCGATCGTGTTCCTGATCTTCGACGTCGAACTCCTCTTTCTGCTTCCGCTCGCCGTCGCCTTCACCGGCCTGCCGGTTGGAGCATGGGTCGGGATCCTCGTCTTCCTCTTCCTGCTCGCCGAGGGCCTCGTGTGGGCCTGGCACCGCGGGCACCTCGAATGGACCTGACATGAGCGACGCCCCCACCGCTGCCTCCGTCCCCGGTCCGATCTCCGCGGAGGAGCGCGATGAATTGCGTCGCCACGGCATCCTGCTCACCAGCGTGCAGGAACTCTACAACTGGGGCCGCAGCCACTCCGTCTGGCCGCTCAACTTCGGTCTCGCCTGCTGCGCCATCGAGATGATCGCCGCGTCGATGGCCAAGTTCGACATCGCCCGATTCGGCTCCGAGGTCTTCCGCCCTTCGCCGCGCCAGGCCGACCTCATCATCGTCTCGGGCACCGTCACCAAGAAGATGGCGCCCCACGTGGTCCGGCTCTGGAACCAAATGCCCGAGCCGAAGTACTGCATCGCAATGGGCGCGTGCGCGATCTCCGGCGGCCCGTTCAAGCAGGGCTACAACGTCCTCAAGGGCATCGATCGCTACATCCCGGTCGACATCTACATCCCGGGTTGCCCGCCGCGCCCCGAGGCGCTGCTCCACGGGCTCGTCGAGTTGCAGGAGAAAATCCGCCAGCAACCGCTCCGCGGTCCCGACGCCCCGCGGCACCTGCGCTCCGACCTGCCGTGCGATGCCACCGTGCCCGAACTGGGCGCGACCGACATCGAGCCGCCGTTCTCACCCGACGTCTGGAAGCCGCCGACCCTTGTGCGACCGGACAAGGCCTGAACCGCCCGCCGACGAGCATGGAAACCCCCGAAGCCCTGCGCGATCGCCTGCTCGCCCGCTTTCCCGGGGCGTCCATCGAGCTCGTGCCCAACGGCTCACCCAGCGCGCAGGTCTCCTTTCGCATCGGTCCCGCCGCCCTCCGCGAGGTCGCCTGCTTCCTTCGCGATGACGCGGAACTCGCGCTCGACCAGTGCTCCAACGTCACCGGGCTCGACGTCCCCGACCGCGAGGTGGTCGAGACGGTCAAGGAATCGCAGCCCGGCGCCCCGGGCGGCCCGCCGGTCGTCACCGAGCGCAAGCAGACGCGCCTCCAGCCGGGCCATCTTGAGGTCGTCTACCATCTCTACTCCGTCGCCCGCCGCCAGGGCCCGGTGATCCTCCGCGCCCGCACCGGCAACCGCACCGACGCGGTGACGCTGCCGTCGCTGACCCCGGTCTGGCGCAGCTGCGAATTCCAGGAGCGGGAGGTCTTCGATCTCTTCGGCGTGGTCTTCGAGGGGCATCCCGACCTGCGGCGGATCCTGATGTGGGACGCGTTCGTCGGACACCCGATGCGCAAGGACTACGTCGAGCCCGACGACTACGAGTGGGAGCCGACGCCCCACGGCGACGTCCTCGCCAAGGCCCGCCGCCACTACCCGTCCGCCGCCGCCCCGGGAGCGGTCCAGCCCTCGCCATGATGCTCCCCGATCCTGCCGCCACCGGCCTCGCCCGCGTGCGCAAGATCGAGGGTGACGCCCTCGGCCTGCGCACCCCCGCCTTCGCGCCCACGGAGGGCGCCGGCGACCTGCTGGAAGTTTCGCTCGGCCCCCACCATCCGTCCACGCACGGCGTGTTCCGCATGGACGTGGTCCTCGACGGCGAGCGGATTGTGCGGCTCAAGCCGGTCTTCGGCTACCTGCACCGCAACCACGAGAAACTGGGCGAGGCGACGAGTTACCTCGGTTCCATGCCGTACACCGACCGGCTGGATTACCTGAACTCGATGACGAACAACTGGGCCTACGCCCTCGCGGTCGAGAAGCTCGCGGGCATCCCCGTGACCGAGCGCGCCGAGTACGTGCGCGTGGTCCTCGCCGAACTCAGCCGCCTCCTCAATCACACCTGTCTGGCCGGCTTCCTGATGCAGGACTGCGGCTGCAGCGGCACGCCGCTGATGTACGCGTTCCGCGAGCGCGAGAAGATCCTCGACCTCTTCGAATCGCTGAGCGGCTCGCGGATGATGTGCAACGTCCAGCGCTTCGGCGGCTGCCGCGTGGATCCCTCCGCCGAGTGGCTCGCCGCCACCCGCCGTTTGGTCGACGGCTACGGCGCTTTCCTCGATGAATTCGAGGCCCTGCTCTCCGGGAACGAGATCGTCATGGCCCGCACGCAGGGAGTCGGGCGGCTTCCCGCCGCGCTCGCGGTCAACGCCGGCATCACCGGCCCCATGCTCCGCGCCAGCGGGGTGGGGCACGACTTGCGCAAGGTCGACGGCTACGGCGTGTATCCGCGTTTCAACTTCCGCGTGCCGATCGGGCGCGACGGCGACGTGTACGACCGCTACATGGTGCGCATGCTCGAGATGCGGGAATCGATCGCGATCCTGGATCAGGCGCTGCGGGATCTGCCCGGCGGTCCGATCCTCGATCCCAAGGCCAAGCAGCGCGGGCTGCGCCCGAAGGCCGGCGAGGCCTACGGCCGCATCGAGGGGCCCAAGGGCGAGATCGGCTTCTTCCTCGTCAGCGACGGCACCGGCAATCCCACGCGCTACCGCGTCCGCGCCCCCTCGTTCGTCAACCTCACCGTCCTCGAGGATCTCTGCCTCGGGCACACCGTGGCCGACGCGGTGATCATCCTCGGGAGCATCGACATCGTGCTCGGCGAGGTCGACCGCTGACCCTCAACCCCTTCGCCCCCATGCTCGGAAAAGGACTCCTCCAGGGACTCGCGGTCACGGCGAAGAACCTCGTCGGGAGCTACCACGACCCCGCGCGTTACGTCACCCAGGAATACCCCGAGGTGCCGCCGAAGCTGCCCGAGGCCTACCGCAACTTTCCCTTCCTCGTCTCGGAAACCGCCGATGACCCGATGGGCACGCTGCGCTGCGTCGCCTGCCAGATCTGCGAGAAGGAGTGTCCGCCGCAGTGCATCTACATCGAGAAGAGCAAGGACAAGAAGCCGGATGCCACCGGCAAGCCGCAGATCTACCCGGCCGTGTTCGCGATCGATACGGCGGTCTGCATGAGTTGCCAGATCTGCGTGGAGGTCTGCCCGTTCGACGCGATCAAGATGGACCAGGAATTCGCGATCGCGGCGACGGACCGCTTCGGCGGCCTGCTGCTGAACCGCGAGCAACTCGCGAAGCCGAACGCCTACTATCACCAGATCCATCCGACCGAGGCCGCGGAGGTTGACGCACGGCTCGCCGCCGAGCGCCGGGCCGCTGAGGAGAAGGCCCGCCTCGCCGCCGCCGCCAAGGCCGCTCCGAAGGCCGCGGCGCCGGCATCCGCCGCGATGAGCCCGACCCGGACCGCTCCCGCGCCGACGGCGGCGGTCCCGCCGCCGGCGCCTCCTCCTTCGTCCCCATGATCCTCGCCGTCGCCCCTGCTTCGCCGGCTGATGCCTGGCTCGAACGCGCGCCGCTGCTCCTGCGTGACGCGCTGACGGGCTGGCTGCCGGACGCGCTGCGGCCGTGGGTCTCGGCGCTGCTGTCGATCGCCGTGATCCTGGGCGTCTTCGGGCTGCTCTTCGCCTACATGACCCTCGCGGAGCGCAAGCTCCTCGGGCGGATGCAGAATCGGCCCGGGCCGAACCGCACCGGGCCGTTCGGCCTGCTCCAGCCGTTCGCGGACGCGATCAAGGCGCTGACCAAGGAGGACATCGTGCCGCGTGCGGCGGATCGGGTGCTGCACTTCCTCGCTCCGGTCGTCCTCGTGGCCCTGTCCCTTCTCGGCCTCGCCGTGATCCCCTTTGGCCGGAACCTCGTCGCGGTCGAACTGGAGGCTGCCGTGCTTTACTTTTTCGCGGCCGGCGCGGCGACCGAGCTTTCGATCTTCATGGCTGGCTGGGCGAGCCGCAACAAATACTCCCTCCTCGCGGCGATGCGCGCCCTCGCGCAGCTGATCAGCTACGAGGTTCCGCTGCTCCTCTCCGTGGTCCCCGTCGTCGTGGTGGCCGGTTCGCTCTCGACCACGGGCATCGTCGCCGCGCAGGGCGGCTGGGCTGCCGGGATCTGGCCGCACTGGCATGCCCTGACCCCGTGGGGCTTCTCGGCGTTCGCCGTCTTCATGATCGCCGCGCTGGCGGAGTCAAACCGCTCCCCCTTTGACCTGCCCGAGGCGGAGAGCGAACTGATCGCCGGGCACCTCACGGAGTATTCGGGATTCAAGTACGCACTCTTCTTCATGGCCGAGTACCTCGGGATGGCGGCGCTCAGCGCCATGGCGGTCACGCTCTTCCTCGGCGGCTGGCAGGCTCCCCTCGGGCTGCTGGAGTTCGTGCCGAGCTACGCGTGGTTCGGAGTGAAGCTGCTGCTCCTGCTGCTCGGCTTCATCTGGATCCGTGCGACCTTCCCGCGCCTGCGCATCGACCAGCTCACGCGTCTCTCTTGGAAGTTCCTCGTGCCGCTCGCGCTGGTGAACCTCCTCAACGGCGGCTTCTGGGCGGCGACGGCGGACTGGTCCGGGCCGGCGGCCGCCGTGCGCTGGCTGGTCTCGGCGCTGCTCGTCGTCGTGCCGTTCGTCGCGCTGGCCCGCTCCCTCGCGGCGGGCTACGGCCCGCGGACCTACCGCTACGCTCCGTCATGACGACGCTCCTCGCCGTTCTCGCCCTGATCTGCCTCGCGCCCGCGGTCGCGGCGGTGCTTGTGCGCAACCTGATCCACAGCGCGCTGCTCTTCGTGCTCGCGTGGCTGGGGCTCGCCGCGTTCTACCTGGCTTTGGGTGCGGAGTTCGTCGCGTTCGCGCAGGCCCTCGTCTACGTCGGCGGGGTGTCGATGGTGGCTCTCTTCGCCGTGCTCCTCACGCGGCCCGGCCGGACGGACCTGCTCCCGCCGCCGTCCGCCGCCCGCGCGGTGGGCGGACTCGCCGCGGTGTCGCTGGTCGCGTCCATGCTCGCCTCCTCGCTCTTCTGGTCGCGGCTGCCGTCGATGGAGCCCACCGCGCCCATCCCGCTCCGCCGCCTCGGCGAACTCCTCGCCGGTCCCTACCTCGTGGCGGTGCTTCTTGTCGGGCTGATCCTGACCGTGGCCCTGATCGGCGGCTTGCTGCTGGCTGCGCCGCGCCGGCCGGCGGAGGGAGCTGACGCATGAGTCCGCTCCATCTCTGCCTCGCCCTGTCGGCGGCCCTGTTCTGCACGGGGCTGGTGGCGGTGCTGATCCGCGGCAACGCGATCCTCGTGCTGCTCGGGGTCGAGCTCATGCTCAACGCCGCGAACCTGAATTTCCTCGCCTTCTGGCGCTTCGGCCCGGGCGGGGGCGAGGCGGGGCTGGTCTTCGTGCTGTTCTCGATTGCGGTCGCCGCCGCCGAGGCGGCCGTCGGCATGGCGCTGGTCATCGCCGTCCACCGGCACCTGCGCAGCATTCGGATTGCTGACGCCAACCGACTCAAGGGCTGACGACCATGCTTCACGCCTCCCACCTCTGGCTCATCCCGGCGCTGCCGCTGCTCGCGGCGGCGGTCGGCGCCGCGGCGCCGCGGACCGCGCGTAGGCTGCCCGTGGCGCTCGCGCTCGGGGCGATCATCGGTTCGTTTCTCCTCTCCCTTGCCGCCCTGGCCGGCGCGCTGGCTGCGCCCGCGGCCAAGCTCACGGCCAACTTCACCTGGTTCTGGGCGGGCTCGACGGCGGTGCGGCTCGGCTGGCTGCTCGACCCGCTCGGCGCGCTGATGAGCGTGCTCGTCTGCGGCGTGAGCGTGCTCGTGTTCATCTTCAGCACGGCCTACCTCCGCGATGATCCGCGGCTCGGGCGCTTCTTCACCTGCCTCAGCCTCTTCGTCGCCGCGATGCTGGGGCTGCTGGTCGCGAACAGCCTGCTCCTCCTGCTCGTCTGCTGGGAATTAGTCGGCCTCGCGTCCTACCTGCTGATCGGCTTCTGGTTTGAGCGACCCGCGGCGGCGGCGGCGGCGAAGAAGGCCTTCATCACGACGCGTCTCGGCGACCTCGGCTTCCTGCTCGGGCTGCTTTGGCTGTTTCACGCCACCGGCAGTTCGCTGTTCTACGATGGCGGCGCGGGCGTGCTCGAAGGCGGAGCGCTGGAACGGTTGGCGGCGACGACGCTGCCGGGCGGGTGGACGGCGGCGACCGGCATCGGCCTGCTGCTCTTTGCCGGCGCTGTCGGCAAGTCCGGCCAGTTCCCGCTCCACGTATGGTTGCCGGATGCGATGGAGGGACCGACGCCGGTCTCGGCGCTGATCCATGCGGCGACGATGGTGGCGGCGGGTGTCTTCCTCGTGGCGCGGGTCTTCCCGCTGATGGCGGCGGACCAGGGTCTCGGTGGCGTGCCGGTGCATGCGCTGACCGCGGTGGCGGTGATCGGTTCGGTCACGGCGCTGCTCGGGGCACTGCTGGCGGTGGCGCAGACGGACATCAAGCGCGTGCTGGCGTATTCGACGGTGTCCCAACTTGGCTACATGATGCTGGCGGTTGGAGTGGGTGCGTGGGAGGCGGCCGTGTTTCACCTCATCACCCATGCCTGCTTCAAGGCGCTGCTCTTCCTTGGGTCCGGATCGGTGATCCACGCGGCGCACCATGAGCAGGACGCCCGCCGCCTCGGCGGTCTGGCCACGCGCATGCGGTTCACCTACGTCACCTTCCTCCTCGGCACAGGCGCGCTGATTGGCTTGCCGCTGGTGTTCTCGGGCTTCTGGAGCAAGGAGGCGGTGCTGCACGCCGCGGAGCTCTGGCCGGTGTCGCATCTTCCATTCCTCGCTGGTCTTGCCGGCGTGGTGCTGACGGCGTTCTACATGACGCGGCTGGTGAGTGAGACCTTCCTGGGCCGGGCGCGCGGCGACGGGGCGGCGCATGCCCATGAGTCGCCGCGGGCGATGACGCTCTCGTTGGCGGTGTTGGCGGTGGCCTCGGTGGCGGCCGGTTGGATCGGAACGCCTGCCTGGCCATGGCTCCAGTCGCAACTCACCGGAGCCCCGGTGGCGGCGCATGGCCTTGGCGAGGGCCTTGGTTTGATGATTCTGTCCACGGTCTTGGTGGGAGCCGGCATTGCGGCCGGCGGTTGGATGTATGCCCATTCCCCGCGGGCGGACGACCGTGCGCCGGACCCGCTGGCCCGGCGGTTTCCCGGTGTGTTCGCGGCGCTCGTGGCGCGGCTCTGGATCGACGAGTTCTACGCCGCGACCGTCGGCCGCCTGCTGCGCGGCGCCGCGGCGCTGGCGGCTTGGCTGGAACGATGGGTGTGGGGGGGCTTGGTGAGCCTGACCGGGCGCGTCGCGGAGACGACCGGCGAGGTGAACCGGGCCATCGACGAGGACGGACTCAATACTGGCTTTGATCGGGCGAGCGACGGGTTGCGGGACGCCGCGCAGCGCTACTCGCGGGCGCAGACCGGCGAGGTGCAGGGTTACCTGCGGGCGGTGGTGGTGGGCCTCGCGGTTCTCGCCCTCCTGCTGGTCTGGGGAGGGATCCGATGACTGCCGCATCGCTCCTCACTGCCCTGGTCGCGGTTCCCTGGCTCGGGGCGCTGCTGCTCGCGACCGGGGGCGCGCTGCCGGCGCGCGCCGTGCGCGCGCTGGCGGCGCTGGCCAGCCTCTCGACCCTTGTTTTCGGCGCGCTCCTGCTGGCGCGCTTCGATCCGGCGGTGCCGGGCCTGTTCGTGGAGACACGCGTACCGTGGATCCGCAGCCTCGGGATTGATTACCACCTCGGACTCGACGGTATGGGGCTCCTCTTTGTCCTGCTGACGGGTGTGCTCGGTCCACTGGCGCTGGCGACGACCCTGCGGCGGGCGGCAAAGGTGCGGGCGGCGGCGGCGTGGTTCCTTCTCCTGCAGGGCAGCGCGCTCGGCGTGTTCGTCGCGCTCGATTTCTTTCCCTGGTTCATCTGCTGGGAGTTGAGCCTTGTGCCGGCGTTCTTCCTCATTCGCGGCTGGGGTGGTGCGAACGGCGGGGCGGCCGCCTACCGCTTCGTGGTCTTCACGCTGGCCGGCAGCGCGGGCCTGCTCCTGGCCTTCGCGGCGCTGTACGCGGCGACCGGGACGATGAACTTCGCGGACCTCGCGCAGCTCCGTGCGACGGGTGAACTGGCGGGAAAGCTGGGCGGCCTCGGCACCCTTGCCCCCGCGCTCGCCTTCCTGGGCGTCCTCGTCGGCCTCGGCGTCAAGGCCCCGCTCTTCCCGTTCCACTCGTGGATGCCGGCGACCTACGCGGAGGCTCCGGTGGGGGTCTCGATGTTCCTCACCGGCGTGATGTCCAAGATGGGCGTCTATGGGTTCTTCCGGATCCTGTGGCCGATCTTCCCGGCGGAACTGCGGGCGCATGCGGCGCCCCTCCTCGTGCTGGCGCTGGCGGGCGTGCTGCTTGGCGCGCTGGCGGCGCTGCGCTCCGGCAGTCTCCGCCGGATGCTGGCGTATTCGTCGCTGAACCACGTGAGCTACTGCCTGCTCGCCCTCTTTGCGGTCGCGGGCGCGGGGCGGGCGGACGGCGTGGCGGTCGAGTCCGCGCTGGCGGGTGCCCTGATCCAAGCATTCAACCACGGCCTCTCTGCGGCGGCGCTCTTCTTCGTTGCGGGGGTGCTGGAGCACCGCTCCGGCGGGACCTCGGACCTTGACCGCTTCGGCGGCGTGCGGGCGGCCGCGCCCCGGTTCGCCCTCCTTGCGGGCGTGGCGTTGTTCTCCTCACTGGGTCTTCCGGGGCTGAATGGCTTCGTTGGGGAATTCCTCATCTTCCGGGGCGTCTTCGCCCTCCAGCCGTTGGTCGCGGCGCTCGCCACGGTGGCGCTGCTCGTGACCGCGATCTTCCTGCTCGGCTTCTGGCAACGGGTCTTCCATGGCCCGCGGTCCGGGGCGGTGACCGGGACATTCGCCGACCTTGATGCGGCGGAGTGGCGCGTGCTCGGACCGCTGGTGTTCCTGATGATTCTCCTCGGCGTGGCGCCGCAGCTCCTCGCCGGACTGGTCAACCCGCTCGCCACCGCGTGGGCCGCCACCCTGACCTTGCCATGAGCCTGCTCCCCTGGATTCCGGTGGCGACCCTCGCCGGCGCCGTCCTTGCCCTTGCGGCCGGGGCGCGGTCCGCCGCGGCCGCCCGTGCGGTGGCGATGGTCACCGCGCTCTTCGGCCTGCTCGCGGCGGGCGTGGCGGCGGCGCGGTTCACGCCCTCGAGCGAGTTGGTGACGCTCGTCGACGTGCCTTGGATCGCGCAGCTGGGCATCCGCTACCACCTCGCGGTGGATGGCATCAGCCTGAGCCTCGTGGTTTTGACCGCCATCGCCGCGACGGCGGGCGTGCTCTTCTCGTGGACGGTGGCGGAGCGGGTGGGGGAGTTCTTTGCGCTGTACCTCACGCTGGTGGCGGGCGTCTACGGCGTGTTCCTGAGCGCGGATGTCTTCCTCCTCTTTGTTTTCTACGAGATCGCGATCGTGCCGAAGTACTTCCTCGTGGCCGGCTGGGGCTCGACCCGGCGCGAGTACGGGGCGATGAAGCTTGTGCTTTACTCGTTTGCCGGGAGCGCGCTGGTGCTGGCGGGCCTCGTATGGACTTATGGCGCGGGTGGAGCGGAGGGTTTCTCCTTCGGCGCGCTCACGGAGGCGGCGGCCCGGATGTCGTACGGCGAGAACGTCGCGGCGTTCGGACTGGTGTTCTTCGGTTTCGCGACGCTGGCGGGCCTGTTTCCGCTGCACACCTGGGCGCCCACGGGTCACGTCGCCGCGCCCACGGCGGCCTCGATGCTGCTGGCCGGCGTGGTGATGAAACTGGGGGCGTACGGCTGCCTGCGGATCGCGCTGCCGTTCTATCCGGTGGGCTTCGCTGCGTGGCAGATGGTGATCGGCTGGCTCGCCGTCGCCGGGATTGTTTACGCTGGGCTCGTCGCGCTGGTGCAGCGTGACTTCAAGTTCGTCATTGGCTACTCCAGCGTGAGCCACATGGGGTTCGTCATGCTCGGCCTCGCGACGGGTGAGGTGGAGGCGCTGGGCGGGGCGACGCTGCAGATGTTTTCCCACGGCGTGATCGCCGGCCTGTTGTTCGCGGTCGTCGGCCGCATGGTCTACGAGCGGGAGCACACCCGCGACCTCGTGGAACTGGAGGCGTTGCCGATGCACCGCCGCCTGCCCGGGGCGGCGGCGGTCTTCGTGCTGGCCGGCCTCGCATCGATGGGCCTGCCCGGCTTCAGCGGCTTCCCGGCGGAGCTCAAGATCCTGACCGGAGCATGGGCCTTCCACCCGCTCTGGGCGGTGGGTGCGGCGGGCGGCGTGCTCGTGGCCGGCGCATTCACGCTCCGCGTCATCCAGCGCGCCTTCTTCGGCCGGTTCAGCGCGGTGCCGGCGACCGCGGCTGAAACCCCGGATCAGGCCGTGGTTCCGACGCGGCTGACCCTGCCGGAAAGACTGGGCGCGTTGCTCCTGCTCGCGGCCACGATCCTGATCGGGCTGAAGCCGGATCTCCTGCTCGACTGGATCATGCCGGCGCTGCAGTCACCGGCCTTCCATTTCGCCGCTTCGAGGGCCGTCCCATGAGCACCGATTACGCACTCCTGTTCCGCGCGCTCCTGCCGGAGGCCCTGCTGACGGCGACGGCGCTGCTCGTGATCGGGCTGGACCTCGCCTGGGGGCCGGGTCGGTCCCGGGGCAGTCGCCTGCAGATGGCGGTGGGCGCGGGCCTGCTTGGCCTCGTGGCGGCGGCCTTGGTGGTGTGGCAGGACGGCTCGCAGGGCACCGTCTGGGCGGGCAACCTGCGGCTGGATTTGCTGGCGGTGGCGGTGCGCCTCGGCGTGCTGGGACTCGCGGCGCTCAGCCTGCTCGGCCTCACGGGCGCGCGCGCCAGCGACCAGCCGGCGGAGTACGTCGGCCTCGCGCTGCTGGCGACGGTGGGCTTCCTGCAGATGGCGGTGGCCCAGAATCTCCTGCTCGCCTTCCTCGCCCTCGAGCTGGCGAGTCTCTCACTTTACGTGCTCGCGGGTTACGACCGTGGCCGGCCGGAGTCGGCGGAGGCGGCCCTGAAGTATTTCCTGCAGGGCGGCGTGTCGGCGGCGCTGTTGCTTTTCGGCTTCAGCCTCCTTTACGGCATCACGGGTCGGATTGACCTGACGGGCATCTCCGTGGCACTGGCCGCCCACTCCGACGCGTCCCTCGGCGCGGTGGCGGTCGGGATGGTCCTCGCCGCGTTTGGCTTCAAGGCGGCGGTCGCTCCGTTCCATCCCTGGGCGCCGGATGTCTACCAAGGGGCGCCGCCGATGTCCGCCGCGCTCATCGCGTCGGCGTCCAAGCTGGCGGGCCTCGCGTTCTTCTGGCGCATCCTTTGGTCCGGCCTTGGCTCGCTTTCGGCAACGTCGTCGCTGACCGGCGGCGCGGGGGGAGGCTGGGTGCCGGTGCTCGCCGCGATGTGCGCGGTCTCGCTGCTGCTGGGCAATCTTGTGGCGTTGGCGCAGGTCAGCGTCCGCCGACTGCTCGCGTACTCGGCGATCGGGCACGCCGGCGCTCTCGGACTCGGCCTGCTCGCCGCGGGCGAGGTTGGGCCGGGACCGATGTTCTACTATGCCGCAACGTACGGCCTCGCCTCCGTCGGCGCGTTCGCCTGCCTCGCGCTCCTGGAGCGGGCGGGCGATGGCGACCGGATCGAGGACCTCGCCGGCCTCCGCCGACGGTCCCCGCTGATCGCCGCCTGCCTCGCGGTCTTCGTGCTGTCGCTCGCCGGCATTCCGCCGCTCGCGGGCTTCTTCGGTAAATTCGTCGTCTTCGCGGCCGCGCTGCGGATCGACGGCCTCGGCCACCCGGCGGGCTGGGTCGCCCTGCTGGCGATCGCGATGAGCGCCTTGGCGCTCTACTATTACTTGATCCTGCTCAAGCAGGCATGGATCGCTGACGACGCCCGGGCGCGCGGGCGTGTCGACGTGCCGCCGGCGGCCGCGCTCGGCCTCGTGCTCGCGGCTGCACTGCTCCTCGTGCTGGGAGCGTTCCCGGCGCTGCTTCTCGGCCGGTTCTGACGCGGCTCCCGGGCCGCGACGGCTCAGCGGCGCTTCCGGTCGTCGTCGTCGGAGCCGCCGCCCTCCAGCCGGGCCTTGATCAGGAGGAGGCCCGTCAGGACGAGCCCCGCGAGCAGCACCACCAGCACGATGAACTTCATGATCGTCGATCGGGTCCGGCTCAGCGCGCGATCCGGGCGGCCTCGGCTTCCATCTGCGTGACCAAGGAGTCGAGCTGGTCGACCACCGCCTGCACCGTGGCGCGCTGCGTGAGATCCACGCCGGCCTTGCGGAGCTGGTTCATCGGGTGGTCGTTGCCGCCGCTGCGCAGCAGCGTCAGGTAGCGCTCCGTCGCGGCCGCGCGGGACTCGGCCGATCCCGTGGTCATCTCCCGGAAGAGCTGGGCCGACGACGCGAAGCACGTCGCGTATTGGTAGACGTAGTACGGTGTGTTGTAGAAGTGCGGGATGCGCGTCCACGTGTAGCGGTACTGCGGATCGATCGTCGCCGCGTCGCCGTAGTAGTCCTGCAGCAGCTTGAGGTAGAGGTCGCCGAGGATCTCGGCGGTGATCGGCTCGCCCCGCTCGACGCGCCGGTGGGCCTGGAGCTCGAAGTCGGCGAAGAGCACCTGGGTGAAGAAGGTGTCGCGGATCGAGTCGACCGCGTGCTGCAGGAGCAGGAAGCGCTCCTTGGGGTCGGTGGTCGACGCGAGCAGGCGCTCGAGCAGGAAGCGCTCATTGGTGGTGGAGGCGACCTCGGCGACGAAGATCGTGTACGACGCGTTGACGAAGGGCTGGGTCTCGTTCGAGAGCACGGTGTGCAGCGCGTGGCCGGCCTCGTGGGCGAAGGTGAACACGGCGTCGAGCGTGTCGTTGTAGTTGAGCAGCAGATACGGACCGACCCCGTAGACGCCGGCGCTGTAGGCGCCGCTGCGCTTGCCCGGGCTTTCGTAGACGTCGATGCGGCCCCCGGAGACGAATTCGCGGAAGCGGCTGATGTAGCCCGGGCCGAGCGGTTCGACGGAACTCACGACGAGCTCGCGGATGGAGTCGTAGGGGTAGGTCTGGTCCGACTTGCACACCGGGATGAACCCATCGTACAGGTGGTAGGATTCGAGACCGAGGAGCTTCTGGCGCAGGCGGAAGTAGCGGCGGAGCGGGCCGGTGCCGTTGCGGGCGGTGTCAATGAGCGTCTCGACGACGGCGGTCGGGATGGCGTTGCCGTCGAGGGCGGCGTCGAGGGTGCTCGGGTAGTTCCGGGCCTGGGCGCTGAACCAGCCCCGCTGGAGGATGCTGTTGTAGATCGCGGCGTAGGTGTTGCTGGTGGCGGAGTACGTCCCGATGTGGGCCTCGAACGCCTTGGCGCGGTCGGCTTGGAGGTGATTGGTCGACAGGATCTGCTGGTAGGGTCCGGGCGAGAGCGTGACCGCCTTGCCGTCGGAAAGCGTGACCTTGGGGAACTTGATGTCCGAGGTGCTCAGTTCCTGGAAGATGGCGGCGGGGGACTGGTTGAAGCGCGACCCGAGCGAAAGGAGGCGCTCACCCTTTTCGTCGAGCACGTGGGCCTGCTGGCGGTAGTTGTCGAGCAGCGAGAACGCGTACGGCTGCAGCGCGGGCGTCTCCGCGATCCAGCGCTCGACCGTGGCCTGCGGGATGGCGAGGAGTTCGGGGGTGAACCACGCCGTCGCGGTGCCGAACTTCGCGAAGAGAGCCCCGACCCGCTGGAAACGGCCCGCGATGTCCTGATTGCGCATGTCGACGTCGCGCTGGAGCTGCGGATAGCGGTAGAGCTTGTAGGCTTCCTTCCCGATTTCGTCGGAGGCAAGGGAGGCTCCCAGCAACGCCTGGGGTCCGGAGGCGAGGGTTCCCTTGCGCGCCGCATAGGCGTCCATCTTTGTCTCCATGTCCTTCATCGCGGCCTCCCACGCCGTCCAATCCGGGTAGATGGCGGAGAAGTCCCACTTGTACTCGGCCGGGATCTCCGCGCGGGGGCGCGGACCTGACGGCGTCGCGGCGAGGGCGGTGGAGGCGAGGGTGGCGGCGGTCATGAACGGGACGATCGACTTCAGGGAACGCATGGTGGCAACTCAGACGGGTTTTCGGGGCGAGTCGAGCCCGCCCCGTCCCGCCGCTCGAGGCAGCCGGGCCGGTCAGGCGCGCCGCCGAGACAGGCCGCTGTCTTGCGAACCCGTTCCGGAACCCACCCGAATGGGCGATATACCCCATGAATTCCCTCGGCTTTCGTAGGACGTGGGGTCAAAGTGGGGTGTTTCCTAGGGGTTAGAACCTACATTCCCCGATGTCTGCCGATTCATCCCGTCCCAATCGCCTCCCATTCATTTTCGGATGGACCGATTGGGCTGCACGCAAAGTCGTGGCGCTGAGGCGCCGACCGCCCTCGGACTCGCAGATCGGCGCCTCACGTTTTCGCGGGTGGCCGATCAGCGCCTGCTTATCCTTGTGAACCCGGACACGGTCGCATCCAGCGCTGGCAGATCAAGGCCTTCGCGATCGAACCCGATGCCGTCGACTTCCCCTTCGCGCGCACCGTGATCATCGTTCGATCCGAGCGCTTCGCCAAGAAGACCGCAGCCAGCACCTTCGAAACACGCGCGTACGTCTGCAGCGATCCGCCCGATCAACGCACCCCGGCCCAATGGCTCGAACTGATCCGCGGCCACTGGGGCGGAGTCGAAATCCGCAACCACTGGAAACGCGACGCCCTCATGGGCGAGGATCGATCCCGAACCCGCAATCCCAACGCCCTGGCCAACCTTGCCGCCTTGCGCAGCGTTTGCCTGCACCTCATCGCTGCCTCCCAACCGGCCGCCTCCTGGCCGGTGGTCCGCGAGCACCTCGCCTCCAAACCGGCGCTCTGCCTGTCCTTGGTCACCGCTTAACCCCATCTGATCTGACCGCTGCTCGGCCTGCCTCCAGCCGGCGTCGCTCTCTCACGCACCCTGCCTTGGCGGAGGCGGCTCCCAGGGGCGAACGGGCGATTTGATGGCCGGCTGTTCTCCGGGTTTGGCCATCACCGAGCCCGTTCGCCTCTGGGCGCCGCCGCAGCCTCGCTCCCCTTCACCGCTTCTCCCCTCCCCAAAACAAAAGACCCTGGGGCGGGAGCGCGGGGCTTGCCACTTGCGGATTGCGCCGGCCCGGGGCTTTTGTGATCTGAGAGGGTGCTCTTCACCTGTCAGGCGGGCTTTCAGGAGTTGCTGGCCGGCGAATTGGCCGCGCGAGGCTTCGCCGTGGGCGAGCAGGGAGGCGACTGGGTGAGGGCCGAGCCGCCCCCGGCGCAGGCCGGCGGTGGCCCCGGCTGGGATCTGGCGTTTCCGCATGGTTGGATGCCGGCGCCGCAGGAGTTCCTGGGCGAGTCGGTCAACGCCCTGGCCCAGGGGCTGGCTGACGCATTTCTCGGGCAGCTGCGGGGCGAGCGCGTCGAGGGTCCGTGGCCGTGCGTCTTCACCTTTCCAGCGGAGGTGGTGGGGCTCGGCAGACGGGTGTCGGCGGTGGAGAAGGCCTTCACCGAACGTCTTCGCGCCCGGCTCTCGCGGGTCGCCCGACTGGCCGAGCCGGACCTGCCGCGTTCGCTGGGGGTGCAGCGGGGGTGGCGGGTGCATTTCGTGGATTTCCGCCGCGCCTTTGCGGCCCGCGAGTTCTGGACCAATGGTGCCCATCGCATGGCCGACGACGAGCGGGCGCCCTCGCGGAGTTACTTGAAGATTGAAGAGGCCTACCTCCTCGCCGGTCGCGAGCCGGTCGCCGGCGAAACGGTCGTCGATCTGGGCGCGGCCCCGGGTGGCTGGAGCTTCAGCGCCGCGAAGCGCGGGGCCCGGGTGCTGGCGCTCGACAACGGGCCGCTCAAGAGCGGGGCCCTCGGTCATCCGCAGATCGAACATCGCCGTGAGGACGCCTTCGCTTTCCGCCCGGCCGCTGGCGAGGTGTTCGACTGGCTGTTCTGCGACCTCGTCGAGGATCCCCATCACGTCCTGACCAATCTGGTCGGGCCGTGGCTGGTGAATCGCTGGTGCCGTCGCTTTGTCGTGAACCTCAAGTTCGGCCGGGTCGATCCGGTCGCGTTCCTTGGTGAGTTGCGCCTGCCGGACGGGCTGCTGGCGAAGCACGCTCCGGGCGCCCGGATCCGGCACCTGTTTCATGACCGCGAGGAATTCACCGTGGTGGGGGAGGTCGCGCCATGAGGAGCGATGAAGTTGTTCTCTGCGGCCTCGCGGCCGTGCGCGCCCGCTTCGCCCGGGACCCGGATTCGATCCGTCGCCTCTTCTTCGATGAGCCGACGGCTCGCCAGATCGGCGCCATGTGCCGCGCGCTCGCGGCGGCGCGGAAGGTTTACCGCTGCCTGCCGCCCGACGAGCTCGTGGCGGTCTCCGGCACCGTGCACCACGGTGGCATTGTCGCCGTCGTCACCGTCCCGGTGCTGCGCGCGCCGTTGCCGACGGATCTGGAGCGCTGGGCGGCGGGACGCGAGCCGGTGCTCGTGCTCGACCGCATCGGCAATGCCCACAATCTCGGCGCGATCGCCCGCAGCGCCGCCTTCTTCGGGGTCCAGCACCTCGTGATCCCGTTTTCCCCGGAGGCGGCGCTTCCGGGCGAGGCCGCCTTCCGCGTCGCCGAGGGCGGCATGGAGGCGGTCACGGTGTGGCGCGTGCCGCGAATCCCGGACTTCCTCCGCGCCCTGGTCTCCGCCGGTTATGAGGTGATCGGGGCCGCCGCCCGCGGCGGTCGCCCGGAGGGCGCGTCCGCCCGCCCCGCGCCGGTCGCACTCGTCCTCGGCAACGAGGAGCAGGGTCTCGCTCCCGAAGTCGCCGCCGCGTGCTCCCGCCTCGTCACGCTCCCCGGCAGCGGTCGCGTCGAATCACTCAACGTCTCCGCCGCCGCCGCCGTCCTGCTCTGGGAATGGGTCGGGCGTCCCGCGCGCTCCGCCACCGGGGCCTCCGACCGCCCCGAAGCGTGCCGGAGCCCGCCGTCGGCTTCCTCGGCGTAACCCTTCGGGAGCGAGGATGGGGAGCCCGGGAGTTGTGTCCGTCAAGTTCAGCAAAAGGGATCGGTGGTTTGAGGGTTTGGAGGTTTAAAGAGAATCTTTGGGATGGGGTGCAGGGGAAGGGGCGCAGCCCCTTCCCCGCCGTGGATGGGTTCAGGCGGCCTTGGTGGCAGGGGTGGGCTTCTTGAGCTGTTCGTGGAGCGGCTCCATGTTGAGGTAGCGGTTCTCATCGACCCACTCCTCGTGGATCTCCACGGCGAGGGCGCGGACCAGCCGCAGGCAGCTGGCCTCATCGGGGAAGATTCGCACCAGCAGGGTCCGGCGTTTGATCTCCTGATTGAGCCGTTCGATCAGGTTGGTGGACTTGAGGTGCTTGTGGTGGGCACGGGGCAGCCGGTGGAAGGCGAAGGTCTCTTCGATGTTGGCCTCCACCCAGTCGCAGAGCTTGCGGTGCGTGGCCTGCCAGCGCTGGAGCCACTGCGCGAGGTGCCGGCGAGCCTCCGCCAGGTCGTGCAGGTCGTAGAGCCAGCGCAGTTCCAGCAGACAGTCGTCGGCGTGCTTGCGCGGCAGATAGTCCAAGGCGTTGCGCAGGAAGTGGACGTAACAGCGTTGCCAGCTGGCCTCGGGCAGCACCTCGCGGATCGCGCGCTTCAGCCCGGGGTGGTCGTCACTAACGACGAAGCTGACCCCGTGCAGGCCACGGGTCTTCAGACCCAGCAGGTGGTCCTTCCAACTGGTGGTGCTCTCCCGGTTGGCCAGTTCCACGGCCAGGACGTGCCGGCGGCCGTCCCAGCCGATCCCCAGCGTGATGAGGACGGCCCGGCTGTGCCCGACGCCGTCCTCCCGGACCCGTTCGTAACGGGCATCCAAGATCACGTAGGGATACTCTTCTTCCAGCCGACGGTTCATGAAGCGTGTCAGCTCGGCATCGAGCTTCTTGTTGATCTCACTCACGGCACTGGCGCTGAACTCGTGGCCGCAGAGCTCCTCGGTGATCGCCTTGACCCGACGGGTCGAGACGCCTTGCATATACATCTCCATCAGGGCGGCCACCAAGGCCTCCTCGCTGCGTTGGTAGTGACCGGCCTCAACTTTTCGAGCCACCCCGAGTGTTAGTCCGGGATGTAGTTATGGGTTGATCTATCGGTTGTCGTTGAAGCTGTCCCGACGGAGGGAGGCCGGAGGCCGACCGGAGTCGGGGCAGC
>VHCJ01000035.1 GCA_016871755.1 Verrucomicrobiota bacterium
CGGATCCGATCCCCTTGAAAATCCAGTTTCCTAGCAGCGGATACACCCGATCACGGCCGCCGGCCCCTGGGCCAACAGTGCGGCCAGATCCGGCCGGCGCGCGAGGACCTCGGGCAGGTCGATTATCCCAGGAGATCCCGGCGCAGCCTTGCCGCGAAGGTATCAATCAATCTGTCGCTCCTGCCCGGGGCCGCGGCGACGAATGAAATCACGGTTTATGGCGAGTGGGACCGGCCGGCGGGTTGCCGGGTGGATGAGCGCATCGCGCCGCCGCGCGGCGGACGCATCGTGGTGTCGCTTCCGGCCGGCGGGGGCCTGCTCGTGCACGTCAATTCACCGCCGGCCCCGCCGCCGCTGCAGATGTGATTGAAACGGAAGATCAGTGCCACCGCGGTTGCCGCTGCCTTAGAAATACCCGCCTTGGTCCGTGATCTGTCGGACGCTCTGCCCCTCGGCCACCCAGCCGAAGATCTTCTTTTCGTTGGCGCGAATCTCCTCCGCGCGGACTAGCACTTCGTAAGCGATGTCGCGGGGCACGACGACGACGCCGTCGATGTTGCCCAAGATTACGTCGCCGGGTTTGATCACGACGCCGCGAATGAGGATGGGCACCTGGTAGTGCGTGATGAGGCAGCGGCCGAGACTGCCGTTGGGGATCCGGTATTTGTAGAAGACCGGGAAATCCTTCTCGAGGATCTGGTGGGTGTCGCGAATGCCACCGACGATCAGCGCGGCCTTGATGCCCTTGCCGACCGCGGTGGCGGTCATGACGCCGCCCCAGAGCGTGGCCTTCTCGTCGTTGCTGGTGTCCCAGACGACAAAGGCGCCGGCCTTCATTTCGTCGAGCATCTGGGTGCGGAACGACATCTCGCCGGTGATCTTCACGTTGGGCGCGCTCTTCACGGTGAAGGCGATGCCGGCCACGGTGCGTTCGGGCCGGAGTGGGATGAGCTGGCCGATGCCCTGGTCGAGAAGCGCGTGCTCGCGCAGCACGTCGCTGATCGCGCCGGTGTAGAGCTGCTCGTAACGCGCGAGCAGTTCCGGCACGGGCACGGGGAACTCCCGGGTCGAGATGGTCTCGCGGGCGGCGATGAGCTTCTCGAGTTTCATCATCTTGGCTTCCTTCTGGAGAAGCCCTTCCGGTTGGGTGGTTGGATTCATGGAAACGAATGTGTCTCTGTCGTTCATGTTTGGGCGTATGTGGACTGGATCCCTTGCAGGACCGAATACATTGCGAGCCGGTCAGGTTTCTGTCCCTTGGTCCTTTGGTCTTTTGGTCCCTTGGTCTGAGGCGCAGCCTCGCTACGAGTACGGGATGCCCGACGCATCGAGGATGCCTTTCATGTAGCCGAGGGCGAAGAGGCGGCCGAGGTAGGCGTAGCCGTGCGGCAGGTCCTCCTCGCCGGCGAGCGATGGCACGTGGTCGACACGGATCGGGCCGCGGAATCCGATCTCGTGGTAGAGTCGCAGCATCGCGGGCATGTCGGTCGGGCCGGCGTCGTGAAACGTCTCGGTAAAATCCGAAGCCGTGCCCTCGATGTCGCGGAAATGCACAAAGGCGATTTTGTCCGCGAAGCGTCGCGCGGTGGCGGGCAGATCGCAGCCCATCGCCTTGAAGTTGGCCTGGCAGAAGGTGAGGCGATGGGACGGCGAATTGCTCAGCGCCAGCGCGCGCGCGAAGCCCTCGGGGTGCGAAAAAATCCGGCCAACGCCGCGCAGCGGAGAGAGCGGGGGATCGTCCGGATGCAGGCCCAGCGCCACACCCGCCTTTTCCGCCGCCGGCAGCACCGCGCGAATGAAGTAGGTGTAGTTCTCCCAGAGTTTTTCCTCGGACACCTGATCCTCGGGCGCGACGGGGGCGGGGTCGAGGGCGGCGAGTTGGAAGCGGTTGGTGAGAGCGCCGCCGCGGGTCGGCACGTGGGTGTGCGTGCGGCACCAGCCGATCGTCGCCATGAAATTGTAGCAGAGCAGGGGGATGCCAAGCTCGCCCATATTCGCCAGCATGCGGCCGTAGAGCGCGAGATCCTCGTCGCGGCCGGGCCGGCCGAGCTTGATGCGGCGCATGTCGAACTCGTCGCCTTCGAGGCCGATCAACTGCAGGCCGGCGTCAGCAAAGTTCCGCTGCACGGTGCGCAGGGCGTCCCGGTCCCAGGGCGGATTGAGCCCGGTGTCGCGCGGGTGGCAGCGGGCGATGGCGTGGGTGACGCCCACCTGTCGGGCGTAGTCCCAGGAGCGATCACGCTTGGGCGGGAGAAAGTCGGCGAGGATCATGGGGGGACGGGGACGGCAAGGTCGGACGCAGGGTCCGGTCAGCTCCTGCCGCCGGCGACCTCGGGCGCGGTGCCTTGCAGCAACGCGCTGCAGCGGGCGGCGGTCTGGGCGACGGTGCGCTGGTGCTCCTTGAGCTGGGCCCCGGCGAAGTCCTCGCGAAACCCGATGGCGGTCAGCGCCGCGATCACGCCGCCGCTGCGATCGCGCAGCGGGGCCGAAATGGCAAAGATCGTTGGCCGGTAGCTGCCGGCGTCGGCGCAGAAACCCGTGCGGAGGACCTGGCGGACGCGACGAGCGACGTTGACCCGCGCTTGGAATCTCCAGCAGTCCGGCGGCGCGGCGTCGATGATCCGCTGCCGGGCCGCCTCGTCCAGCGCGCTGAGAAGCACGGCGCCCGAGGCGCCGATCACCAGGGGAAACGCCCCGCCCATCTTCACGTGGACCGAGGCGGAGCGCGGCGACTCGGCGCGGAAGATGGTGATGTCGAAGTTGCCCCGGCGGACCGAGAGTTTCGCCGTGAGCCCCGTTTCCCGGCTGAGGGCGAGCAACGGATCCCGCACGGTCTCGATCAGGAGTTCGTGCCGCACCAGCGGCTGCAGGAGCGGCAGCAGTCCGAAGGAGAGCTCGTACTGCCCGCCCTCGACCTGCCGCACCCAGTCCTCCTGCGCGAGTGTCTGCAACAGGCGGTACATGGTGGAGTGGGGGACCCCGAGCGTCTGCTCCAACGCCTTCATCGTCGTGTTGCCGCGGCCCTCGGCGATGAGACGCAGCACGGCGATCGACTTTTGCAGAACGGGAATCGTGTACGAGGGCATGGGGGAAACGGCGGGCGGCCGGCTGGTGCGCACTCCAGCGGGCGCGCACCCGGCGGGCAATCCTCAATTCTCTATTGGACAAAAAAGCCAATTAGCGGAATTGACGCCCCGGCCGCCGGCGGTCGGCGTAGGCCCATCGCCCGGGGCCTGCATGCGAGCAGTTCGGTCAACTCAACACCCCGTCTTCGCCATCGTTTCCATCCTCTCCCAAATGAAAACCCTGCACCCCTCGTTCCCCGTTCGTCGTCTGGGCCGCGTCGTCGCCCCAATCGTGTTCTTCGCCGCGTCGTCGCTTTCTGCGCAGGCTCCCGCGCAGAAGCCGCAGGACGAGGAGGTGTTGGTGATGTCGCCCTTCACCGTGCAGACGAGCAGGGACATCGGCTACGAGGCGAGCCGCACCCTCGCCGGCATGGGGCTGAACACCAAACTCACGGACCTCGGTGCGTCGGTGTCAGTCGTGACGTCCAAGTTTCTCGAGGACACCGCCTCGACCAAGCTGGGCGACGTGCTGGTCTACCAGGCCAACATGGACGTGAAGGGCTTTGGTGGCGCCATCTCCGGCGTGACCCCGGCCCTCGGCGGCGTGACCGGCGAGTCGCCGCTGAGCAACGGCCCGGTGGGCACGCGCGTGCGCGGCCTGGCCGACGCCACGCTGGCGCGGAATTTCTTCCGCAGCATCATCCCCACGGAGGGCTTCAACACCGATCGCGTGGAGATGAACCGCGGCGCGAATGCCCTGCTCTTCGGCGTCGGCAGCCCTGCGGGCATCGTCAACACCTCGACCACGATGGCGGAGTTGGGCCGGGGTTTCGGGAGCATCGAGTTCCTCGGTGGCAGCCACGGCACGTGGCGGACCGCGCTCAACTACAACGCCGCCCCGGTGCGAGGTGAGTTCGCGGTGCGCGCCGCGGCCGTGCAGAACCGGGAGCGCTATCAGCAGAAGTTCACCTACAACGATGCCGATCGCCGCTACGTCGCCGGGGGCTGGGATCTCAAACCCCTCCGCGACCGAGGTATCCTGGTGTCCACCACGCTCCGCGCGGCCTACGAGAGCGGGAGGATTACCTCGAACAATCCCCGCGTGCTCACGCCCTCGGATCGCCTGTCGTCGTGGTTCGACGCGACCCTGCCCGACAACCTCAAGGCGCTCGGCGCGCGCGGCAAGGTCAGCTACGACCCGACCACCGGGCCCTTCAACCTCTTCAACGCCACGCTGCGCAACGCCACGATCGGCGTGATCGACAACGTCAATCGCTCGCCCACCTTCTTCTTCCAGGACGTGAACGCCACTGCCCCGCGCGACAACATCCCGCGCACCGCCTCGGGCCAGACCTTGCTCGGCCGCCCGCTGGTCTCGAACAACGTCTTCTATCCTTCCTCGGGCCTCACCGGCACGGCGGTGGGCGCCTACTCCCGCGAGATGAGCCGGGTGCGCCTCGACTACAGCATGCCCGATCAGACCTTCTATCTGGCGGAGAATCTCGCCGACCCATCCGTCTTCGACTTCTTCAACCACCTTCTGGCCGGGCCCAACTCGGAGGGATCGTCCCGCCTGAGTTCGCTCGACCTTTCGCTGCAGCAGCTCCTCCTCAACCGCACCGCCGGACTCGAAGTCGCCTTCAACCGGCAGACGTGGGACGAGGGCCTCGCCAGCCTGATGTCGCAGTCCACCCCCTACATCGCGATCGACGTGCAGACCCGCATGTGGACCGGTGAGCCGAATCCGAACTTCGGCCGCCCGTTCATTTCGACGGCCGGCGCGGTGAGCTACAACGCGCAGAAGATCGAGACCAGCCGGGCGAAGGTCTTCTACGAACTCGATCTGCAGGCGATGATCCGCAATCGCCTCGGCGCCGCCCTGGGCAAACACACGTTCTCCGTCCTGGCGCAGCGGGAGACGCTGCGGACGCAGTCGCACGGCGGCGGTTCGATGTTCTACACCCCCGATCGCTGGACCAACGGCAACAACCAGGCCCGCGGCGCCTCTCAGAGCAAGCAGATCGTCACTTGGGTTTACCTCGGCTCCTCCCTCGCCAACGCCGCTTCGCCCAGTGGGGCCAACCTGCCCGGGCTGCAACAGAACCTGATGCATTTCCACAACGAGGTGAACGGCAAGGGCGTGGTGATCTCCCGCGTGCCGGCGCCGAGCGCCGCCGTCGCCGCCCAGCCGGCCTACAACGTTGCCACCACTCCGGTGACCGTCCTGCGCGAAGACCGTCGCGCGTCGAATACGGCGCAGAGCGCGAGCATCAATGAGCGGACGCTGGACTCGCAGGCCTTCGCCTTGCAGAGCAATTGGCTGGCGGACCACCTGGTGTCGACCGTCGGTTGGAGAGAGGAGAAGTCGAAGATTCTGGGCATCAATGCCCCCCCTGAGGCGACTGGCGAGGGCTACGTGCTGGTCGACGATCCGAGCTTCACGCTCGGCAATCCCACCATCGTCCCGCAGCTCTTCGACAAACGGCTCTTCGCCGGCAGTGTCGTCGCCAAGCTGCCCGCCAATTGGTTGAAACGCGTGCCGCTGCTTTCCGCGCTTAACTTCTACTACGGCTCCTCGGAGAACTTCAGCCCCCCGTCGGGCCGCACGGTCGATGCCTTCGGCAAGGAAATCGCGCCGCCGCGCGGCATCACCAAGGAGAAAGGCTTCTACTTCGAGGCCTTCGACGGCCGGCTGACGACCCGTGTGAACTTCTTCGAGACGACCCAGACCGGCAGCTTCAACGACCCGGTGGGGAACGTGGCCGCGGCCCTCGTCAACATCCACACGAGTGTCTCCAACATGGTGCGCAGCGGCCAGATTGCCGATGGGGGCAACGGCCTGCCGCGCGGCTACATCGCTCCGCCGCAGGCGCTGCTCGACCTGTTCAACTGGCGGGTGCAGGGCGGCACGGTGTCGTCCACCAACCCCGGCGTGCGCGACACGAGCGACTTCGTGACGAAGGGCGCGGAGATCGAGTTCCTCTTCCGCCCGAAACGCGGCCTCTCCTTCATCCTGAATGTGTCCGAGCAGGAATCCGTGCGCAGCAACACCGGCGCCGCCACCCGCGAGCTGCTCTTCACCACGCCGACCTCGAGCGGCAAGCCGCTCGCCACCGAGTGGCAGGCGGACTGGGCGTACCAGATTCCGCTCAACGTCGGCGCCATCCCCAACATCGGCAGCCGCACCGATGTGAACATCCTCGCCAACAATTTCCGCATCAATGGCCTCGACCGTTTCAATACCGCCGCCGCCGCCGATGGCGCCGTCGTGCAGGAGCTGCGGAAGTATCGGGCCAACTTCGTCGGCAACTATGAATTCCAAGGCGAACGCCTGAAGGGTTTCGGCGTCGGCTCCGGCATCCGCTGGCTCGACAAGCCCGCCATCGGCTTCCCGGTGGCGACCTTCGAGTCTGACCTCAGCCCCTCCGACGGAGTCGCCGAGCCCACCGACCTTCGTCTTTCCGATGTGCGGAGCCCGTTCTACGGACCGAGCGAGACGCGTTTCGATGCCTGGATTTCGTACCAGCGGAAAATCCTGAAAGGGAAGGTCGACTGGAAGACGCAGCTCAACGTGCGAAACCTCTTCACGCACAACCAACTCATCCCCGTCGGCATCAACCCCGACGGCCGCGTCGCCGTCTGGTCGATCGCCGAGGGTCGCAAGTTCACGCTCTCGACGAAGTTCTCGTTCTGAACCTTGTAGCCGGGGTCGCTGACCCCGGGAAACCCGACTACGATTCTCGTCCCAGCTCCTCCGGGCTTCGCGAGCCAGCCCACAACGAGCTGCGACCAAACGAAGGACGCCGAACCACAAGAAAACGAACGCCATGCGCTGCATACTCGCCGTTCTTTTCGTTGGCGCCTCTGACGCCCCGGCCTTCGAACTCGCCGCCCCCGGCCGCACCGCCTCCGTGCTCGTACCGGCCAGCGAGCCCGAATGCGTGCGCTTCGCCGCGCAGGATCTGAGCAACGATGTCCATCGCATCACCGGCCAGCGCCCGGGCGTGGTCAGCGAAGGGACGGCGGACGTCGTGCTCGTTTCGCTGAACCAGCCGGCGTCGGCCGCGCTGCTGGAAAAACTCGCGCCCGGTTTCGGCGACGGCCTGAAGGGCAAGTGGGAGGCCTATCGCGTCGAGACCGTCGGCTCGCGCCTGATCATCGCCGGCAGTGACGAGCGCGGGACGATGTTCGGACTCTACGCCTTCATCGAAGAAAAGCTCGGCGTCGACCCGCTGCATTTCTGGGCGTCGCGCGCCCCCGCGAAGCGCGACACGCTGGCGTGGGGGAGCGTGAAGCTCAGCTCGGGCGAACCGACTTTCAAGTTCCGCGGCTGGTTCATCAACGACGAGGACCTGCTCACGGAATGGAAGGAGAGCGGCGGCAAGCGGAACATCGACTATCCGTATTACGGCCAGGTCGTGCCGCGCGAAGTGATGCGGCACATCGCGGAGGCTTTGGTGCGCAGCCGGTACAACCTGATTATCCCGGCCAGCTTCATCGACCTCATGAATCCGCCGGAGGAGGCGCTGGTGCAGGAGTGCGCCCGCCGCGGGGTGTTTTTGTCGCAGCATCACATCGAGCCGCTCGGCGTGAGCGCGTTCTCGTACTTCAATTACTGGAAGGCGCGCGGCCGCGACCTGAAGTACTCCTATTTCAGCCACCCCGCCGAGGTGCGCGAAGTGTGGACCGCCTACGCGAAGAAGTGGGCCACCTATCCCAATGTGATCTGGCAGCTGGGCCTGCGCGGCATCGCCGACCGGCCGATGTGGATGGCCGATCCCAACACGCCGCAGTCCGATGCCGACCGCGGCCGGCTGATCTCCGAGGCGATGGCCGAGCAGGTGAAGATTCGCCACCAGGTTGCGCCGGGACGATCGCACCTTCTCTCGACGACGCTTTGGGCCGAGGGCTCGCTCTTGAATCAGCAGAAGCTGCTCACGATCCCCGAGGGCACGATCATCGTCTTTGCCGACAACTCGCCGGGCTGGAAGTGGCAGCAGGACTTTTACTCGACACCGCGGAATCCGAAGAACAGCTACGGCGTGTACTATCACCACGCCGTGTGGGGTTCCGGCCCGCACCTGGTGCAGGTGCCGTCGCCGCAGCGGACGTTCGAGTGCCTGCGCACCGCCGTTGCGCACGGGGCCGGCACCTATGCGATCTGCAACGTGTCCAACGTGCGCGAGTTCGTGCTCGGGATCGACGCCACGGCGAAGATGACCTGGCGGATGCCGGGCTTCGACCCCGAGGCCTGGCTCGCCGGCTGGGTGCGCGAGCGTTTCTCCGCCCGACGGGAGGAGGTCGCGATGGCCTATCGGGTGTATTTCAACGCCTGGCAGATCCACGACGAGCGGCAGGTGCCCTTCCTGATGGATGGCCAGATGGCCGCCTTCGGCAACGGCACCGTCGGGCAAATCGCGAAAAAACTCGGCGCGAAGAAAATCGGTGGCGGCGTCGCGGCGGAGCCGCCGGTGCAGCCAGCGCGGGCATCGAGTACGGTGTCCAGCACCGAAGTGGGCGATACCTTCTACCGGTCGCTTTCCGACATGCACCCCAAGGTCGCCCGGCGCGAGCTGATCCGACGCGTGGCGATGCAGCGCGCCGCGCTCGACCTGGCTCTCCTCCACGCCCGCGCTGCCGCCGCCGCGCTGCCGGAGAACGAGGCGGCGTTTCTGCGCGACAACCTGATTCATCAGAGCGCGGTCGCGCGGCAGATTTGTCTCTGGCTCGAGCAGGTGGAGGTCGCCCACGAGGCGCTCGACCTCGGCCACCTGCCGGCTTGCACCGAAGCCCTCGCAGGGGCCGAAGCGGCTTTCGCCCGGATTTTCGTGCTGTCCGCGGACTACTGCCGCGGTCCGTGGGATAACTGGTATCGCGGTGCCACCAAGCTCAACCTCGAGGGGACGTTGAAGCGGACGCGCGACGTGTTGCAACAGTCGCGGCTCAGCGCCGCCAAACCGTGACACCTCCCGTGCCCGCCGCCCCTGCCCACAAGATTCCCGCCCGCGCGTGGGGCATCGTCGTTCTCGTCTCGCTCGCGCTGTTGTTGTTCATCCTCGATCGGCAGGTGCTGTCGGTGCTCAAGACCACGCTCAAGGTGCGCATGGGCTGGACCGACCAGGATTACTCGTGGCTCATGACGAGTTTCAGCGTGGCCTACACCGTCGGCTCGATCGTGGCGGGCCGGTTCATCGATCGGATGGGCACGCGTCTCACGGCCACGCTCGCCATCGGGGTGATGTCGCTCGCCGCGATCCTTTGCGGGACGGCGAGCAACCTCTACGAGATGCTGGCGGCCCGCGTCCTGCTCGGTTTCGCCGATGCCGGCGTGACGGTCTCGGCGGTGGTCGCGGTGGCCCGCTGGTTTCCGCCCGAGCGCCGGGCGACGGCGATATCGTTCAAGACGCCGTTTGGGCTGATGGGCTTCGTGATCGCGCCGCCGATGGTCGCGCTCATCACGCAGCATTACGACTGGCACTACGCCTTCTTCATTCCCGGCGGTTTCGGTCTGCTCGTGCCAGCCGTCTGGTGGTGGCTCGACCGCAACCCGCCCGACTATGGCGTGGCGCCGGAGCCGAGTCGTACCGTGCCCTGGCGCGAGTTGTTGGGCTATCGGGCGCTGTGGGGCATTCTGCTGGCCCGCGTGGTGGCGGAGCCGGTGTACGTGTTCTACATCAACTGGCAGCCGGGCTATTTGCAGGAAGGACTCGGTTTCACCCTGTCCGACGTCGGCCGCTACGCGTGGATTCCACCGGTGGCGAGCTCGGTGCTCGCGATCCTTGGTGGCCTGGCCTCGGACCGGCTGTTCAAGCGCGGCTACTCGGCGTCGCGCAGCCGCACGACGGTGATGCAGGCACTCGCGCTGTTGGGCTTCGCGCTCTGGGTGCTGCCGTTCTCGAAGAACTGGGCGCTCGCGATCGGGATCTTCGCCTGCATCCACATGATCTATGCGCAGTGGAACAACCTGGGCGCGGCGCTGATCGCCGACAGCCTGCCGCGCACCTTCACCGGCACGGCCTTCGGCGTGTTGAACTTCCTCATCGGCGTCGTCGGCGCGGTGATGAACCTCGTGATCGGCGCGCTCATCCATGCCTTCGGCTACGGAGTGATCTTCGCCGCTCTCGGTCTGCTCTACCCGCTGGCGGCGGCGATCCTCTGGTGGTTCTACGTGCGCACGCCGCCTGTGACACCCGCTTCGAACTCCTCCCCCGCATAACGCATCCCCTATGAAACTGCATCCTCGCTCCAGCTTCCGTTCAGTCGTCATGGCCAGTGCGCTAGCCGTCACGGTGGAGATCACCGCCCAAGAGATCACTCCCACCACGGGCATCAACCTGCCCGTGCTCGGCAAGGTCGCCCCACGGCACGCGAAAGACATCGCCTCCTCGCCGTGGTCCATCGGTGCCGAGACCATCGACCGCGATTTCACGGTCTACGAGCACTTCAAAAAGTACCTCGGCCCGCTGGGCGCGAAGGGGGTCCGCCTCCAGGCCGGCTGGGCGAAGTGCGAAAAGGTGAAGGGCGTCTACTCGTGGGCGTGGCTCGACGCCATCGTCAACGACGCTGTGGCGCAGGGCGTGCGCCCGTGGTTGGAGTTTAATTACGGCAACACGATCTATGCGGGCGGTGGCGACACCGGACTCGGCGGCGGCCTCCCGTCGTCGCCCGAGGCGCTGGCGGCCTGGGACAGGTGGTGCCGCGCGCTGGTCGAGCGTTACAAGGACCGCGTTTTCGAATGGGAGGTCTGGAACGAGCCCGACATCAACAAGGCCGGCACCGCCACAGTGGAGGCCTACGTCGACCTCTACATCCGCACGGCGACGATGGTGCGCGAAGTGCAGCCCACCGGAAAACTCTGGGCACTCGGCCTGGCCACCAACATCGACTACGCTGACAAGTTCCTCGCCGGCCTGAAGGCCAAGGGGAAGCTCGACCTGGTCGATGCGGTCACGATTCACATGTACCCGCGCAATCCCGACGACACGACCAACGTCGACCGCATGCGGGCGGTGATCGCGAAGCACGGCCGTCCCATTCAGGTGCGCCAGGGCGAGACCGGCGCGCCCTCGAAGTACCAGGAGAACTTCGCGCTCTCTCGCATTTCCTGGACGGAAACCACCCAGGCGAAGTGGAACGTGCGCCGGTTGCTGGCCCACCGGGCCAAGGATGTGCCGATGAATCTCTTCACGCTCTCCGACATGCACTACACGCAGGCGAGCAACCAAGGCGGCCCGGACGGACTTCTGCGCATGAACTACAAGGGCCTGCTCGGCACGAATCCCGATCAAACCGTCTCGCACGTCAAACCCGCGTACTACGCGGCGCAGAACGTGTTTTCGATCTTCGACGACACCCTCACCCGCATCACGGACTTCCCCTCGACGTCGACGGCCCTGCGCGGGCTCGCGGTGTCCGGCTATCGCCGGGCGAGCGACGGGGCGCAGGTGGCGGCGTTGTGGTTCAACGACGCCCCGCCGGCGGAGGCCAACGGTGTTTCCCCGGCCAACGTCACTCTGAAGGCCGGCAAGTTCACCGAGCCCGTGCTCGTCGATGTGCGCACCAGCACCGTCTACGCGCTGCCCAGGGATGGATGGACGCAGAGCCCGGCCGGTGCCGTTTTTCGCGCGTTGCCGCTCTACGATTCGCCGGTGCTCATCGCGGAGAAGGCGGTGCTGCGCCTCGCGCTCCAGTAACCCCCAACCCCCCGGAGCAATCGCACCCTCTCCGTATGCACCGGAGCCACCACCGCTTGCCACTCTTCTGGCGGAATCTCTTCGCCGCCGTCGCGGTTGCGATCATCGCACCCTGCGCCTCGGCGCAGGCCGCGGCAGCCGGCTCGATCGAAGGCCGCGTCTTCAACGCCACGAGCGGCAGCTATCTCAACAACGCCCGGGTGAGTGTCGAGGGCACCGCGCTCGAGGCGTTCACCAACGAATTCGGCGAGTTCCAGCTGGCGGGTCTCCCGGCGGGCCCGGCCCGTGTCAC
This sequence comes from Verrucomicrobiota bacterium, assembly GCA_016871755.1. Lineage (GTDB taxonomy): Bacteria > Verrucomicrobiota > Verrucomicrobiia > Opitutales > Opitutaceae > UBA6669. The sequence continues at coordinate 12,051 of VHCJ01000035.1, forward strand.
CGCGTTTTTCACCGGCCTTGCCTCGGAAACCGTCAGCCTGAACGTGAGTCCGAGTGCTGCCGTCCAGCACGAGTTCCGGCTCGAGCGCGCCGGTGCGCGCGCCGCCACCGACGGCGTAGTGCGACTGAGCGCCTTCGTCGTGGCCAGCGAGCGCGACATGAACGCCGCCGCCATCGCGATCAACGAGCAGCGGTTCGCCGACAACATCAAGAACGTCGTCGCCGCCGACGCCTTCGGCGAATCCTCCGAGGGCAACGTCGCCGAGTTCCTCAAGTACGTGCCCGGCGTCGTCGCCGACATCACCGGCTACGACGCCCGCGGCATCCAGATCCGCGGCATGAGCACCGAGTTCACCGCCATCACCACCGACGGCGCGCAGCTCGCCAGCGGCGCCTCCGTCGGCACGGGCCGCAATGTCGAGACCTCCTCGCTTGCGCTCAACAACATCGCGCGCATCGAAGTGATCAAGACGCCCACACCCGACACCCGCGCTGACATGCTGGGCGGCACCGTCAACGTGATCAGCCGCAACGCGTTCGAGCGGAGCAAGCCACTCTTCCGGTACAGCGTTTTTCTCACCGGCAAGGACAGCGACCTCGATCTGAAGCGGCACGGAGCGCCCCAGCCGAAGGTGGCCGGCTATCGCGTCCGGCCCAGCTTCACCACCTCCTACGAGGCCCGGCTCAGCAAGACCCTCGGCTACAACGTCGGGCTCTCCCACAATGATCGCTTCACCGAATCCGTGTTCCTGCGCACCGCGTGGATTCCCTTTGGCTCGCCGGGCGCGGCGGCCACCGCGGAGAACCCCGTGTTGCGCACGGCGTTTTTCCAGACGCAACCGTCGCGCGTCGTGCGCACCGCGCTCAATGCCGGCCTCGATTGGAAAGTCACCCCACGCGACGTGCTTGCGATCAAGGCGAATTGGTTCAGCGGCTGGTTCGATCAGGCGATCCAGAACATCACCTACGAAACTGGCACCACCGGCATCGGCGGCGGCCCCGATTTCACCCGGGGCGGCCCCGCCGCCGGCACCGTCACCTTTACGCTCAATCCGCGGCACAAGGAAGACCAGACCACGGGCACGAACCTCCGTTACGAGCACAACGGCCCAGTCTGGCGCTTGAATGCCCTCGCCAGCTACTCGCGCTCCTCGGTCGTCTACCGCGATGAGGCCGAGGGATTTTTCGGCAACCTCGTGGCGCGGCTCACCGGCGTCGCCGTCAACTACGACGAAATCAACGCGCGCGAACCCGGCCGCGTCACCGTCCTCCGCGCCGGACTGCCGATCGACGGCAACGACGCCAACAATTTCCGTCTCATCAGCACCGGCTTCCCGGAGTCGCGCCGCTCGCTCGATGTCGTCGCCGCGGCCAAGGCCTCCGCCCAGCGCGACTTCCTGCTGCGCGTGCCGCTCCGCCTCAAAGCCGGATTCGATCTTACCCGGCAGGATCGCGACATCCGCAACCCGTCGCCGAGCTTCACGTTTGTTGGCCCCGATGGCCTCGCCAACACCGCCGACGACGAGGTCGCGCGCTACGGCATCATCGACACCTCCTATTCCGATGAGCCGCCTCCGCTCGGTCGTCCGCGCATCGTCTGGCCGTCGCCGCGGTCACTCTTCGACGTCTACAAAAAAAATCCCGAGTACTTCGCGCCGACGGTCGCCTCGATGGTCGCCACGCCCGCCAACAACTCCCGCAAGATCACCGAGACCATCGCCGCGCCCTACCTGCGTTTCGATCTGAAGTTCCTCCAAAATCGGGTCTCGCTGACCGGCGGCTGGCGGGTCGAACACACCCACGACCAGGGCGAGGGGGTGCGCAACGACATCCGCGCCACCTACCGGCAGGACGCCGAGGGCAACCTGATCCGCGACGCCGCAGGCCGCCCGCAGCGCATCTCGACCGACCCGCTCGTCATCGCCCGAGCGCAATACACAGATCGTGGCGTCAAAGCCGACAAGGGCTACCGCACGCACCACCCGAGCCTGAACACCACCTATCGCCTCACGGAGAACCTGGTCGCCCGCGCCGCCTACGCCCGCACGATCGGCCGCCCCAGTTTCGGCCGGATCATTCCTGGCGTGACCGTCACCGATCCCACTGCCGCTGCGCCGTTGATCACGATCAACAACACCGGGTTGAAGCCCTATTCGGCCGACAACTACGACTTGTCCTTCGAGTATTACTTCGGCGCCAACGGCCAGCTCTCCGGCGGGTATTTCCGGAAGGATGTCGAAGATTTCTTCGGCTCGGTGCGGTTCCCGGCAACCCCGGAGTTGCTCGAGGACTACGGCCTCTCCGACGACTACCTCGCTTATGAGGTCAGCACCACGAACAACGCCGGCAAGGCGCGGATGACCGGTTACGAATTGAACTACCGGCAGGCGCTCACGTTTCTGCCGCGGTGGGCGCGGGGCGTGCTCGTGTTCGCCAATTTCACCGACACGCGGCCGCGCGGCTCACGGTCGGCGGACTTTGGTGGCACGCTGCGGCGCAGCATCAACTGGGGCGTCGGGCTCAGCCGCCCACGTTACACGGTCAACCTGAACTGGAATTTCCGCGGCAAGCAGCGCGGCTCGCTCATCACTGGCACCAATGTGCCGTCGGGCACCTACAGCTATCAGGCCGCCCGGCTCCTGCTCGATGTCAGCGCCGAGTATCGCGTGCGCAAAGGCGTGAGCGTGTATGCGACCGTGCGGAATCTCACCAACGAGGTGCAAAACGAGCAACGCTACGCCGCCGGCACGCCCTACTACGCGCGCAACTACGGCACGACCGACACCGGCGCCTTCTTCACGCTCGGCCTCAAAGGGGAGTTTTAGCTCAAAAAATTCACACCCTTCACTGCCGCGACGCGACTCCCCTGTTTCCGATGGCCTCCATGACTGAACTTTCTGCATGACCGCCTTCATTTCCGACGACTTCCTGCTCCGGTCGAAGACGGCCCGGCAGCTCTACCATGAGCTTGCCGCGAGCGCGCCGATCCTCGACTACCACTGCCACCTCGATCCGCGCGACCTGGCGACTGATCGACGCTTCGAGAATCTCGCGCAACTGTGGGTCACGGGCGATCCGTACAAGCATCGCGCGATGCGCATCGCCGGCGTGCCGGAGCGGCTCATCACGGGTGAGGCCGGCGAGAGGGAGAAGTTCGAGGCCTGGGCGGCGACCGTACCAGAGACTCTCGGGAATCCGCTGCATCACTGGACGGCGCTCGAGTTGAAGCGGTACTTCGGCATCGACGAACCCCTCGACGCCGCGAGTGCCGGCCGCATTTGGGACGCGTGCAGCGCGCGGTTGCGGGAGCCGGGGTTTTCCGCGCGTGGCCTGCTCGCCCAACGCGGGGTGGAGTGCGTCTGCACCTCGGACCGGCTCCTTGACGACCTTGCGCCCCACGCGGCCGCGTCGAGTGGCGCGTTGCGCGTGTTGCCGTCGCTGCGGGCGGACGATATTACGGCGGTCGATGCGCCGGAGTTTGTCGCGTGGGCGCGGCAGCTCGGCTTGGCCACCGGCATGCCGGTCGGCGACTACGCCACCTTCCGCGCCGCGGTCGCCGAGCGCCTCGATGTATTTGCGCGCGCCGACTGCCGGCTCTCGGATCATGCGCTGGACGACTTTTCCTACGTGAGCGTAAGCGAATCGGACACGGCGGGGTTGTTTGCCCGGCGACTTGCGGGCGAGATGCTGCCTGGGAACGAGGCGATGCGCCTGCGCTCCGGCCTCCTGTGTTTTCTCGGGGCGGAGTACGCCCGCCGCGGCTGGATTCTGCAACTGCATCTCGGGGCCCAGCGCCGCACAAGTTCGCGGCTGCGCCGACTCGCCGGACCGGCGGGCGGTTACGCCGGCATCGGCCGGGGGTGCGACATCCCCAGTCTCGTCGCGTGGCTCGACGACTTGGAGAGCGCCGGGGCGCTGCCGCGCACGCTCCTGTATCCGTTGAATCCGGCCGACTTCGCGCCGCTCGCGGTGCTGGCCGGGTCGTTTGTCGCGGATGGCGTGCCGGGGAAGCTGCAGCTCGGGCCGGCGTGGTGGTTCAACGACCATGCCGCTGGCATGCGGGCGCAGCTCGAGGCGATTTCGAACTATGGTCTGCTCTCCGCCTTCATCGGCATGACCACGGATTCGCGCAGCCTGCTCTCCATGGTGCGACACGAGTACTTCCGCCGGGTGCTCTGTGACTGGCTCGGCGAGCAGGTGGCGGCGGGCGCGATGCCCGACAATATCGATGAACTCGGTGGCCTGGTGCGCGCCGTGTGCGCGGACAATGCGCGCAAGGCGCTCGCTCTTTAAGATGAACACATCTCCCTTCACCGGCAAAACCGCCGTGGTCACCGGCGCGGGCGGCACGCTGTGCTCCGCGGTCGCCAAGGAACTCGCCCGCCAGGGCGCGCGTGTCGCCCTGCTCGGGCGCACGCTCGCTTCGCTCGAGGCCGTCGCCGCCGAAATCCGTGCGGCGGGCGGCGCGGCGCTGCCCCTCGCCTGCGACGTGATCGACGCCGCGGCGGTCGAGCGTGCGCGCGCCACCGTCACGCGTGAACTCGGGGCCTGCCACTTCCTGATCAACGGCGCCGGTGGCAACCAGCCGGATGCCGTGACCACGCTCACCGAGTTTTCGCCCACCGAGGTCGCCGCTGAAAAACCCGCCGGGCAGCGCGGTTTTTTTGATCTGAGCCTCGCGAAGTTCGACGACGTGATTCGGATCAACACCCTGGGCACCGTGATTCCCTGTCAGGTGTTCGGCCGCGAGATGGCTGCGCTTGGTCGCGGCTCGATCCTGAATTTTGCCTCGATGAACAGCTTCCGCCCGCTCACCCGCGTGCCGGCCTATGCCATGGCCAAGGCCGGCGTCGTGAACTTCACCCAGTGGCTCGCCGGCTATCTCGCGCCGGCGAACATCCGCGTGAACGGCGTCGCGCCCGGCTTCTTCGTGAACGACCGCAGCCGCAAGATTCTCCTGACGCCCGACGGCGGCCTGAGCGCCCGCGGCCAGAACGTGATGGGGCACACGCCACTCAAGCGCTTCGGCGAGGCGCACGAACTCCTCGGCGCAGTGTGCTGGCTGCTGGATGACGCGAAGGCGGGTTTTGTCACCGGCCAGACGATCGCGGTCGACGGCGGATTCCTGGCTTCGGCGGGGATCTGACGCCCCGCGAGGCGCGGTGGCCTTTCCACTTGCGGCGAGCAGGCGGGTTGCCGCCTTGCTGCGGCACCTCGCGCCCTCTCCACGGCGGAAACGGTGCGCCATCGGCCGCCCGGTGTTGGTTAACCTGCATGCCTCACATCCCAGAGGGTTGAGGCATGCACCCTTGCCCCGACCCGGTCGGGGCTGCGGGCCGACTTCGTCGGGGCAGGCTCGCGACAAAGTCGCCTTCCCACGCTCGCGGAGCGTGGCAAGCGGATGCACCTCGGAGGAAAAAGCGTGAAATCTCCCGAAAGGCCCGGCCGGAGGGCGGCGAAAACGCGCGCGCAGTAGGAAAAGCCGGGGTATTTGACGGATAAACCGGCGTCGGCACTGGGCGATTGTTATACCCTCCCAGATCGTGGCCTCGTGCTGGCGGAGCCTGAACGCAGATCCTCCCCCACGCGCATCCCAAGCCAACCTCGTCCCCCGCTCATGCCTTGAAATCAACCAGAATTGTTCCCATCTCATCGCCTTGGATTGCTGCTAGGAAACTGGATCTTCAGGGGGATCGGATCCGGGAGGGGTTTAAGGGGAGGGTGCCGGGTAAAAGCGGAGTCGGACCCCTATAGTCCCCCAACGCTCAAGTCCGCCTGACCGGCC